>JBBAVV010000022.1:0-70584 GCA_040397545.1 Pirellulales bacterium | reverse complement strand
GCTCCCCCCATCAGGCCGTACATGTACGTCAGCGGCGTGTTGACGACGATCCGGTCTGCGGTCGTGAATCGCAGCCGGGAGGCGATCGTGTCGGCGTTGATGAGCACCGATTCGGCCGGGAGGACAACGAGCTTCGGATCGCCCGTCGATCCGGAAGTGCTGATCGCCAGCGCCTCGTGCCGCGGGGTGGCGGCGAGCGTGGCGCTGCCCAGGGCGATGGCAGGGCGGAGCCGCTCGACGGCCAGCGGTGTCGTGAGGAGGAGGTCGGGACGGAGGAGCGATGTCAGTTCGCCAACCTTCGCGTCACTGGCGCTCTCACGAAGGATGACGGGGGTCTTTCCGGTTCTCCAGGCAGCAAGGACGCCGAGGAGGATCGCGAGCGGATCGGACTGCCGGATGAGGACGCGCCGCGGTCGCCCGCGGTCGCGCTCCGGCCCTCCCGAGCCGGCGATCTCCGCGGCGAGTGCTTCCGCCATCCCGGCGAGGGAGGCGAAGGAGAAGCCGGTGCCGCGCCACACCACGGCGGTACGGTCGGGGGCCACATCGACGCGCTCCATGAACCGTTGCCAGATCACAGACCGATCTCCCTGGAGATCGCGCCTTCCGACCAGAAGCGGAGTCGACGGATGTTTTCCGGTGACGTGCGGAGGACGTCGTCGATCGGCTGCCTGCAAGCCTCGAGCCACGCTCGGCTCCACGACGCCTCGTCGAGGCCGGCCGCAGCGGGGGCGACCGGCTCGCAGTCGATCGTGATCCGGTTCCCCTTCCAGAGGGCGAGGAGTCGCTCCGTCGGCAGTTCGAGACGCCGGGCGAGGGCGGGGATCGCCGTCGAGCAGCGCACGCCCCCGTTGAGGAAACGGAGGAGGATCAGGCGCCCCGCGGCGGCGCCATCGATGGCGGCGAAGAAAACACCGCCGCGGCGGAGATGGAACGCGGCCAGCGTCAGGCTGTTGGGCTGACACGAGGCGTCCACCAGACTGGCCCCCGCGGCCGTGCCGCCGAACGAGGCGGTGGCTGCCGCCGTCCAGGCAAGGAGAGGGAGTTTCTGCTCGAGAAGCCAGGCCAGGGCAGCATGGGGTGGTCCGACATGGGCACCGGCAAGGATCCTCCCCTGCCCCGTCGCCCGGAGGCGATCGAGTACGGCGGGGGACGGCCGGTCGATGATCGTCATCGCATCGTCATGGCAGGCCATGGAGTGGACCTGATCTCGGAACATCTCCCCCGCCCACAGCCCCCACCAGGCGCGCTGGAACCACTCCGCCTCGGCCGCCGGAGAAAGACAGAGCTGACGGCGGCCCCAATCGAGGAGCAGCCCTCCCGGGCGAATCGACGCCGCCGTGCGGCGGAGTTTCTCGAGCCCCTCGGCGAGCCGCAGGTCCCCTCTGCGCACCCGTTCCCGAATGCCGACGGCGGGCTCGATTCTCCTCCGCCCGGCAAACAAGCAACGGATCCCGTCGCGCCATCCAGTGGGGAACGGCCCGCGCATCCGTGGAGCGGCATCGCTCATGGCCGGACCGCCGCACGGCGTCGCTCGACATGCGTGACGAACGAACCGACGGTCGCCAGGACCTCCTCGGTGAGATCCTCCTCCCCGAGTCGAATGCCAACGGCCTCCTCGATCCCGAGGACGACGTCGAGGAATCCGATCGAATCCAGTCCGACCCCTGCGTCGAAGAGCGTCGCTTCCTCGGTCACCGTGCCCCCCGCAGCGGCATGCCGGCGGAGGATGGCGAGGACAGCCGCGGCGGTGGGGGATCGCTGTTCCATAGAATCGGCTCGGCAGGTGGCTCGATGGGAGGTCGGCAGGGGCCTTGCACACGACCGTCGTTCCGGCGGAGCCCATTAGATCACCGTCCGGACGCTCGGGCGACGGCCCGGCAGCGGTGACCGCCACCCCATCCGCCCCGGCTTTCCCAGCCCACCCGATCCCTCCCGCGCCGGCACGACCGGCTCAAGTTGCCGAGCCGTTCCATCCGATGCCACCGGTAAGGAGAACCGCGCCGGACGCGCGGCCGAAGTGCCATGGCATCAGCCCCCACCGATCGCGCCGAAAACGGCCCCCTGCCGACCCCGTCGGGTGGGGTCGCCGACTGGCTCGCCGGTCTGATTGCCACCCTCGGCGCGGTCGTCCTCGACCATGTTACCGGGATCGGGGATGTCACCCTCTTCGCTCTGCGGACGCTCGGCTGGATCGTCGTCCGGCGGCAGCGCCGCGATGTCCTCCTCCCCGCCTTCTACCAGATCGGCGTCCTCTCGCTCCCTGTTGTCGCCCTCACCGGCCTGTTCATCGGGATGGTCCTCGCCGTCCAAAGCTACGCCCAGTTCAAGGCCCTCGGCCTCGAGACACGACTGGGGTCCGTGATCAACCTCTCGCTCGTCCGCGAGCTCGGTCCGGTGCTCGCCGCCACGATGCTCGCCGGGAGAGTGGGGAGCGCCATGGCGGCAGAGCTTGGCACGATGCGCGTCACCGAGCAGATCGACGCCCTGGAGAGCATGGGGGCCAACCCGCTCTACTACCTCGTCGTCCCCCGCTTCCTCGGCTGCCTGATTCTGATCCCCACCCTGACGGTGATGGCCGACTTCATGGGGGTGCTGGGGGGCTATCTTTACTCCAACATCGTCCTCGGGATCGACTACCACCACTACTGGAACAACTCCCGCGAGTACGTCGACGCCTTCGACTTCCTCACGGGGATCTTCAAGAGCCTGTTCTTCGGTGCAGCGATCGCGCTGGTGAGCTGCCACCACGGCTTCCACAGCGAGCCGGGCGCCGAGGGAGTCGGCCGCGCCGCCACGAATGCCTTCGTCCACTCGTTCGTTCTGATCCTCGTCCTCGACCTCTTCCTGGGGATGTGGCTCAACAACGTTCACGACTTCTTCCGCCCGGAGGGGCCGCGCCGCCTCCTCTGATCCGCTCGAGCCACGCTCGACCGACCTCCCCCGACAGCCACCATGCCCGTCCCTGCCGCCACCGCCGCCGCCGCCACCGACCGTGCCACCGGCCCGGTCCTGGAGGTTGATCATGTCTCGGTGCGTTTCGGCAGCCAGCAGGTGCTCCGCGACATCAGCCTCTCGATCGGTAGCGCGGAGACGGTCGTGATCCTCGGCGAGAGCGGCTGCGGCAAGACGGTCCTTCTGAAGACGCTCATCGGCCTGGTCAGGCCCTCGGCAGGGGAGATCCGCTTCGAGGGGAAATCGCTCTCCGGGCTCACCGACCGGCAGCTCGCCGGCGTCCGCACCCGGTACGGATTCGTGTTCCAGGGGGCGGCGCTGTTCGACAGCCTCTCGATCTTCGACAACATCGCCTTCCCGCTCCGTGAGCACACGCGGATCCCCGAGTCGCGGGTCGTCGAGATCGTCGATGATCTCCTCGCCGAGGTCGGGCTCCCCCGGTCGGCAGCGGCGAAGAAGCCGGTGGAGCTCTCCGGAGGGATGCGGAAACGAGCGGGCCTGGCCAGGGCGCTGGCCCTCGAGCCGCCGGTCGTCCTCTACGACGAGCCGACCACCGGCCTCGACCCGATCATGAGCGACGTCATCAACGAATTGATCCTGCGCGTCAGCCACCGCGGCGGGGTGACGAGCGTTGTCGTCACCCACGACATGCACACCGCGAGGAAGGTGGCCGACCGGATCATCATGCTCTACCCTCTCTTCCGCTTGGGTCCAACCGATTCCCAGATCATGTTCGAGGGAACGCCAGCGGAGCTCGACCGCTGCCGCGATCCGCGGATCCGCCAGTTCGTCGAGGGGCGTGCCGGCAACCGGCTCACGGAACTGCAGGACGAACAGGAGCGCGCGGCCACGACGGCGCTGGAAACGACGGCCGACGGGAGGGGGGCGGCAGCGTCCGGAGACGAATCATGAACGACCGAGTCATGCAGTTCCGCGTCGGCGTGATGGTGCTCGCCACGGCCATCATCGCCGGTATTTTGATCGTCCTCTTCGGCGACCTCCCGTCGCTCGTCCAGCGCACCTATCCGCTGCGGATGAACTTCTCCGATGCCCGCGGCGTGACGCCCGGGACACCCGTGCGCAAGAACGGCATCCTCGTGGGGCGGGTGACAAACGTCGCCCTCGACGAGAAGGGGGGGGTGAACGTCGTCGCCGACATCGACTCCGCCGTCCCGATCTACAAGGACGAGGAAGCGCAGATCTCCGGCTCGATCCTCGGCGATGCCGAGATCTCGCTCGTCCCCGGAATCATCCAGCCCCAACGGGAGAAGGTGGGGCAGAACGACACTCTCCGCGGCACTGCGGCCCGGAATCCTTTCGACGTCTTCGCGTCGCTCGAGCCGAAGCTCGGTCTGGCGCTCGAGTCGCTCGTCCAGGCGAGTGAATCGGTCAACCGCCTCTCCGCCAACCTCGACCGCACGCTCCTCAACCCCGAGAATGGCGACCGCTTCCAACAGCTCGTGAAGAAAACTGAGGCGACGCTCGACGAATTCTCGCTGGCGATGACCAACATCAACGCCGTCGTCGGCAACGCGGCCGCCCGCGAGGAGATCCTCGACACGATCAGCTCCCTGCCGGAGGTGATCGGCGAGCTCAAGAGCACCGTGAAGGGAATCGGCGCGACCGTCGAGACCGCCGACCGCAACCTGCGAAACCTCGAGGGTCTCACCAAGCCGCTCGGCGAGCGCGGCGGGGAGATGGTCGCCCAGATCGACAAGACCATCGGCCGGCTCGATGCCGTCCTCCAGGAGATCGCGTCGTTCGCCAAGGCCCTCGGCGACTCGCAGGGTACCCTCGGCAAGCTCGTCAATGATCCCAAGGTCTACGACGAACTGGCGCTGGCGGTTTCCAACGTCAATCACCTCACGCTCGAACTGCGGCCGATCGTCGACGACGTCCGGGTGTTCACCGACAAGATCGCCCGCCACCCCGAGCAGCTCGGCGTCCGCGGCGCCCTCGACCGTCGCCCTGCCGGGATCAAGTAGGAGGGGCATCAGGCCCCATAGGGAAGCGGCACCTCGGCATCCATCGCCCGGAGGTAGTCGACCACCATCGCACTGCACCGTGCCTTCACCTCCGCCGAGAGGTGCTTGTAGCCCCTCACCCGGCCGCGGCACTTCGCCGCCCCGCACCGGCACGGTCCACCGAGGTGCTCGACCTCGTATTCGAACGTGTCGTAATCGACCGTCAGCTCCTCGCCGACGGCCAGCGCCCGGAGGGCCTCGAGGACGATCTCCCGTTCCCCGGCGCGGATACGGACGACACAGTTCGGCTCGCAGGAATGATTCGCATGAACGATGAGCCCGTCGGGGAGGACGTGCGTCGTCGCGTCGACCTGCATCGTGTGCCGGCTCCGCTTCGCCAGGATCGGCCCCCACGCGCGGAGGATCGTCTCGCCGGCGGCGATCGGCCGCGAGGCATGGATCCCGTGCCCGAGCCGCCCCGTTTGCACCTCGACCGGCTCGCTCGGCCCGGGCTGCCGCTCTTCCGGGCCGCCGATGGCGGCGCCGCCGAGCTCGTCGAAGGTCGTCTCGCGCATCCGGCTGCCGTAGCGGGCATGGAGCCAGGGAATGGTCTGCTCGATCGTGTCGGGCTGAAGAAGGATGAGATCCCCCGGCCGCGCCGCGTCGAGGACCATGGCCGCAGACGCGGCCCAATCACCGCCGAATTCGACCTCCACCGTCCGCCCTGCCGGAGCTCCCTCCGCCACCCCCTGCGCGATCAGGCGGGTGATCTCGCCCGGCTGGCGCCCCCGGGTGTAGGCATCCTCGTAGATCACCACGCGCTCGAAGTGCCGGGCGAGCATCCTCCCCTGATCGAGGATGTCGGCGTCGCGGCGGTCGCCGGCAGCGGAATAGACGGCGGTGCGACGATCGTGGGGCAGGCGTGCCATCGCGGTGCAGATCTGCTCGAGTGAGGCGGGGTTGTGACCGTAATCACAGACGATCCCGACCCCGTCGAGCGAGAGGAGATTGAAGCGCCCCGGCGATCCGGTCCGGCCGGCAGGAAAGCTCTCCAGACCGAGCCGAACGAGCTCCAGCGGCACACCCAGCCGCCAGGCCGCCGCCGCCGCTGCCAGGACGTTCTCGACCTGGAAGCCGATCGCCCCGCGATGGACCAGCGGCACGCGGTCGAGATGCGCCAGGCGCGTCTCCCGCGGGCCGTCGCAGAGGACGATCCAGCCGTCGCGGACCGTGGCCGCCAGGCCCCCGTTCGCCAGATGCTCGACGACCAAGGGGAGATCGGGGTCGAGCGAGAAGTAGACGACCTGGCCAGAGCACCACTTCTGCATGTCGACGACGAGCGGATCGGCGCCGTTGAGCACTGCGGCACCCGATTCCCGCACCGACTGGACGACCGCCCCCTTCACCCAGGCGAGCTTCTCGGGGGTATCGATATCGGCCATGCCGAGATGGTCGCCCGAGCCGATGTTCGTGACGACGCCGACGTCGCAGGCATCGAAGCCGCAGCCCTCGCGGAGGATGCCGCCGCGGGCCGTCTCGAAGACCGCCGTGGTGACCGAGGGGTTGGCGAGCACGCGGCGGGCACTCTGCGGACCGCTGCAATCACCGCTGTCGATCTTCCGCCCCCCCACCCAGATCCCCTCGGTGCAGGTCGTGCCGACGGTGGCGCCGCCGACGGTGGCGATGTGGGAGAGGAGCCGGACGACCGTCGTCTTGCCGTTGGTGCCGGTCACCGCCGCAACGGGGATCCGACCGTCATCCCCCGGCGCGAAGAGCGTGTCGATGATCGCGGCCCCGACATTGCGCGGCTTGCCAACCGCCGGCTCCAGATGCATCCGCAGGCCGGGGCCGGCGTTAACCTCGATGAACACCCCCCCCTGCAACTCCAGTGGCCGGGAGATGTCGGTCGCCATGCAATCGATGCCGGCGATGTCGAGGCCGATGATCCTCGCCGCCTCGATCGCCCGGGCAGCGACCTCCGGGTGGACGATGTCGGTGACATCCTCGGCGGTTCCGCCGGTGGAGAGGTTGGCGTTGCGCCGCAGGACCACGGTCTGACCGTCGGCCGGGACCATCCCGACATCGAGCCCCTGGTCGCGGAGCACCGCCAGCGCTACCTCGTCAAGGGGCACGGGGCTCAAGCTGCCGGCGTGGTCGCCGCACCGCCGCGGGTCCTGATTGACGGCATCGACGAGCTCGCGCACGGTCGACCTCCCATCGCCGACGACCGTCGGCGGATGGCGCCGCGCCGCGGCCACCAGCGCCCCGCCGACGACGAGCAGCCGGTAGTCCTGCCCATGGCAGGAGCGTTCGACAACGATCGTCGACTCCTCCTCGCGGGCCACCTTCCAGGCCTGCTCGACCTCCTCGCGCGTCGAAAGATTGACCGAGACACCGCGCCCCTGATTGCCGTAGCGCGGCTTGACGACAACCGGGGCCCCGATCTCCTCCGCCGCCGCCCAGGCGTCGGCCGCGTCGGTCACCGGCCGCCCCTCAGGGACGGGAATCCCCGCCTCGGCGAGGAGCTTGCGGGTCAGATCCTTGTCCTGGGCGATCGATTCCGCGATCGCGCTGGTGCGGTCGCTCTCCGCGGCGACGATCCGTCGCTGCTTGGCACCGATGCCGAGCCGGACCATCGAGCCGGCGGTGAGCCGACGGTGGGGAATGCCGCGAGCCGTGGCAGCCTCGACGATCGACCGGGTGCTGGGCCCGAGTTGGCCGTCGAGGAGGATCGCACGGAGGCGACGGATCTCGGCCGCGATGTCGAAAGGATCGCCCGAGATGGCGCAGCCGATGAGGCGGTGGGCGGTGTGGAGGCACTCGATTGCGAAGGCCTCCTCCTTGTATTCGACCACGACCCGGTAGACACCGGCGGTCGAGGTCTCACGGGCCCGGCCGTACTGCACGACGGACCCCGCGAGCGACTGCAGCTCGATCGTCACGTGCTCGAGGACATGCCCCATCCAGGTGCCGGTGCGGAGTCGCTGGAAGAATCCACCCCGGGTGCCGATCGAGCAGCGGTGCTCGACCATCGTCGGCAGCCACTCCATGATCCGCTCGTTGAAGTTCGGAAGCGTGTTGGAAGGGAACTCCTCGAGCCGGCCGAGGTCGACAATCGCCTCAAGGACCGGGAACCATGTCCACTGGTTCGGACCGCGCAGAACCCGGACAGACGTGATCTCCATGGATGGGCTTGTGACTTCAGGCCGGAGCGCAGACGCGTGCGTCGGCTGGTTGGGGGTGCGTCCCTTCCCGGCTACCGGACATTCCGGCGACCCTTGTGGGAGGAGGCTGCACCGATCGCAGGCTTCCGGGCCGGCGCGTCGCCGGACCAGAGCGGTTGGTAGCAGGGACCATCGAACGAGGTGTTTGTGGACGCCGTCAGGGCGGCGCCCAGCACCCCGGCGATGGAAGTGAGATCGGTGGACGGGAGGAGCCTCCCGTCACCGCTGGCGGCCCGAAGAGCCGGGCCGACATCACGAAGCCACACCCGCAAAAGCCACTTCCCCCAGGGCCATGGCGGAATCCGCCAGGGCTTGGAAGGGCGGGTCGGCCGCGACCCACGAGGGGTCGGAAGCGGCCTGAAAAGACTTTGGCAACGCTCCCGGGGGCTGAAAAGCCCTCGGCAGGAAGCCGACCGTCGTCGCCGCGGAGCGAATCGAGATCCTTCCGCGGCAGCCGACGAATGACCGACAACGAACCGGCCGTGATGGCCATGGGTCGAAGTTTTCCCCAACCGGAGGGCCGTCGAGCATCGCCGTGCGTCACACGGACGCACGCTTGAGCGCGATGCCTGTTCCCTCCGGCACCTTGAATCGAAACACCCCGGCTCGGATCGGGGCGACCCTGCCGGCCATCGGGCCGCCGAAGCGACCGCAATCACCGTGAGCCGACCAGCCACCGCACCGGAGCGTGCCAGGATCCACCGGGGATCACCGGTGAATCGCCGACACCTTCGCCAAGTCTACGCTTCCATGAGTGAAATGCGAATCGTCGGCGCTGAAGAACCAGATCTGCAGATTTCATGCCAAGCCCATCGCAGCACGGCGAACCGGCCGGCGAATGAGCGTTTTCCGCGGGACAAATCCGTCGGCAGCCAGCCGATCCGGTGACCGACGAAGCCCCCGAAGCCGGTCGGCCCGGGTAGATTCTTCCCAGAAACTTGAAATTATTTCCCCGCTCCCTCCCCGTTTTTTTCAACGCCCGGCCACGGCGCAGGCCGCGGATGGTGTACGGTTGATTCGGACAGCGGCGGGTCGCATCTTTTCCCGAGTGGCCGGTGCCGGGCCGCGCCGGCACGGCCGCCTCCGCCGGGTTTTCCCTCACGTTTGAGCCGAATCCCGCCGTGACCCGCCCTCCCTCATCCTCCCTTGCTCCACCGTCCCCCGACCGCGCGGGCCGTCCCGTGGCAGGCGGCCCGGCCGCACACCGCCGCCCGCCGGCGGCGCCGATCGCAGAACGGATCGAGCTCCTTCCCGGCGAGCGCCTGGTGGCGACCGCCCGGTTCGATCTCGATTGCGACCTGCGTTTCACGGAAGGATGGTTGGCGCTCACCGACCAGCGCCTGCTCGGCGACAATCCGGCTTCCGCCGAGGGGGCGACGACGTCGCCGGACGGCCTCCATGCCTGGCTGCTCGACGACGCGAGTTGTCTCGACGTCCGCGTCCGTGGCGGCGTCGGCCGGATCGAGCTCTCCCGCGCCGGCCAGGTGCTCGCCCGCTGGCTGTTCACGCCGGCGCAGGCCAAGCCGATCCACGTCCTCGAGGATGCCTTCGACCAGCGCCGCACCCACCGGCAGGCCCCCGCTTCGCGCGGCCAACCGCTGCCGGGCGGCCCCCCTCTGTCCGACACCATCCCCGCCGAGGATCCCCCTCCGCCGCCCCCCGCCCCCCACCCACGCTTCGGCGGAGCCGAGATCGATGACGAGGCTCCCGTCGGGGATGCCCAGACGTCGTGGCGGTCGCTCCTCCGCATCCTGACGTTCGCGCGGCCGAATGCAGGGATGGCGCTGCTCGGGTGTGGCCTGTCGCTGGCGGGCACGGTGGCGGCCCTCGTCCCCCCCTACCTGACCATGCCGCTGGTCGACCGCGTGCTGATCCCGAGGCAGGCCGGCGAGGACGTCCCTTTCGCCCTCGTGTGGTGGTATCTGGGGGGGTTGGTGGCCGCGGCGCTGGTCGCCTGGCTCCTCTCCTGGGCCCAGACCTGGGTCCTCGCCTGGGTGAGCGAGCGGGTGTCGGCCGATCTGCGGGTGCGCACCTATTCGCACATGCAAGCGCTGTCGCTTGACTTCTTCGCCGCCAAGCGGACCGGCGACCTGATGTCGCGGATCAGCAACGACACCGACCAGATCAACAATTTCCTCTCGCTCAATCTCATCGGCTTCCTCTCCGACACGATGCTCGTGCTCCTGACGGCAGCCGTGCTCGCGTGGATGAATCCGCTCCTTGCCCTCGTCACGCTCGCTCCCTTCCCGCTCGTCGTGTGGCTCGTTTACGCGGTCCGCGAGCGGCTCCATCGGGGTTTTTCGCGATCCAACATCGCTTGGGCCGAGGTCTCGAGTGTTCTCGCCGACACGATCCCGGGCATCCGCGTCGTCAAGGCCTTCGCCCAGGAGACGCGGGAGACCGACCGCTTCCGCCGCGCCAACGACCATGTCCTCGAGGCCAACGACCGCGTCAACACCGTGTGGGCATTCTTCGGGCCGCTCGTCAGTCTGTTCAGCGAGATCGGGCTGCTCGTGGTTTGGGCGGCCGGTGCCTGGATGGTGTTCCAGGGAGCGGTGACGGTCGGTGGCCTGACCGCGTTCTTGGCCTACATCGCCCGGTTCTACGGCCGCGTTGAATCGATGGTGAGGATGGTGCCTGCCGCCCAGCGGGCCTCGTCCAGCGCGCAACGGTTGTTTGAGATCCTCGACTGCCGTCCGACCGTCGCCGAGGATCCGCACCCGATCCGCCCCGGACGGGTGCGCGGACGGATCGAGTTTGCCGGCGTCCACTTTCGCTACGGCACGCGCGAGATCCTCCATGGCATCGATCTGGTGATCGAGCCGGGGGAGATGATCGGCCTGGTGGGGGCGAGCGGTTCAGGGAAGTCGACGCTCGCCAATCTCGTCTGCCGGTTCTTCGATCCCTCCAGCGGCACCGTCTCCGTCGACGGCACCGACCTGCGGCGGCTGGCCGTGACGGATTACCGGCGCAATCTCGGCTGCGTTCTTCAGGAGCCACTCCTGTTCTTCGGGAGCGTCGCCGAGAACATCGCCTATGGCTGCCCCGATGCCGGCCCGGAGCGGGTCGTCAGCGCCGCCCGCGCCGCCGGAGCCCACGGCTTCATCCTCGGCCTTCCCAACGCCTACGACTCGCGCATCGGTGAGCGCGGTGGTTCACTCTCCGGCGGTGAACGCCAACGGATTTCGATCGCCCGGGCCCTCCTGGTCGATCCTGCGATCCTGATCCTCGACGAGGCGACCTCGTCGGTCGATGCGGAGACGGAGGTGGTGATCCAGTCGGCCATCGACCGGCTCGTCACCGGCCGGACCACGATCGCCATCGCCCACCGCCTGTCGACGCTCCGCCGCGCCAACCGCCTGGTCGTCCTCGATGCCGGGCGGATCGTCGAGATCGGGACGCACGACGACCTGCTCGCACGGGATGGGGCCTATGCCCGCCTCTACCACGCCCAGACAACAGCCTCCGCGGACACGACCGCGGCGTCCTGACCGGGCCCGCCTCCAGAGGACACCTATGGCCCCGCCTTCCCGACCTGCCGAACCCGCCGCCTGGCAGTTCATCCCCCGTCCCCACGGCCGGCTCGACGTCGTCGATGCCGCTGGCAACCTCCATCTCGACATCGACCTTCTGCGTGCCTTCCCGATCAGCGCCCCGCTCGGGCCGGTGGCGGTCGTCGCCCCGGACGGCAGCGAGCTGGCCTGGATCGACACGATCGGCAACCTGCCAGAGCCCCTCCGGGGAGAGCTGTTGCGGCAACTGTCCTCCCGGGAATTCCTCCCGGTCATCGACCGGATCGAGGCGATCAGCGACAGCGACCCGGCGGAATGGACGGTGCTCACCGATCGTGGCCCGCGGCGCTTCCAGGTGGCGACCCCAGACGACGTCGAACGCCTCGCGGACGGCAGCGCGTTCGTCGTCGACGGGTCGGGGGTCCGTTACCGGATCGCCGCCATCGCCGCCCTCGACTCCCACAGCCGGCGCCTCCTCGACCGAACGATGGAGTGACCAGCCCCTCACCCCCCACGCCCCCCAGCCCCCCTCTCCCCATGCGCCGCCGGCCCCGCCCCTTGCCGGCCGCCGTAAGCTGGAACGATTACACCGTTGGCGCCGGCTCGAGGGGTGTTTTTTCCGGGAAATCCTCGGAAAAAAAGTGAACAAACCGCTTGAAGGCCGCGTTCACGGAATTAGTCTCGGGAGTGCTTTCCCAGGAGGAGAACCGATGGTCGTCACCATGCACAACCCGTCCCGAGTCGCGGAGTCCACGTTGACCGTTCCGGCCGTCCGGTCTGGCCGGCACCGTCGTCGTGACACCCTCGGCGCCATGCTCGTCGCCCTCTCGCAGCTCATGCCGCTTCCGCTGCTCCAACCGGTCGCCGACGCCGGTTGCTGCGGGGAGACGGTCACGGCCGCCGCCCCGGCCCCGACCCAGACTTACCGGCTCGACTTCCAGACGGTGTACGACGAACGGCAGATGGAGGCGGTCCGCGTCACCTACGAGACGGTCTACGACACGAAGACCTACACCGTCTCCAAGCCGGTGTGGGAGACGCAGACGACTCAGCGCCGCTCCACCGTTCAGCGTCCCGTATGGGAGACGCAGACGCGCGAGGAGCGCTCCACCGTCATGAAGCCGGTCTGGGAAACCGTTGTCGAGGACCGCAGCTACGACCAAGTGCGCGACGTCGTCGAGACCTCGACGCGCGAGGAGCGGTTCACCGTCATGAAGCCGGTCGCCGAGACCGTCATGCAGCAGCAGGTGAGCATGGTCCGTAAGCCGGTCTACGAGACCGCCATGCAGCAGCAGGTGACGACCGTCCGCAAGCCGGTCACCGAGACGGTCATGCAGCAGCAGGTGAGCGTTGTCCGCAAGCCGGTCGCCGAGACGGTCATGCAGCAGCAGGTGAGCGTCGTCCGCAAGCCGGTCTACGAGACCGCGGAGCGCGAGGAGGCCTACACCGTCGCCGAGCCGGTTACCACGTACAAAACGGCCTACGCCGACCGCGGCGGCTATGTCGACCAGGTGACGCCCATGGTCGCGCCCGGCAGCACCCAACTCGGCTGGGTGCAGGGGGGATGGGCGGTCAACCCGTACACCGGTTTGGCGAACTGGCAGCCTGGGGGCTACGCCTGGACGATGACGCCGGGCGTCGTCATGAATCAGGTCAACCGTGTCTACCAGCCGAACGTCGTGGCGATGCAGGTCCCCGAGACGACCGTCGTCAACCGCGTCGTCACCCGGAAGGTGCCGGTGCAGACGATGCGCTACGTTGATGAGCAGGTCGTCCAGCAGGTGCCCGTCCAGACGATGAAATACGTCGACGAGCAGGTCATCCAGCAGGTTCCTGTCCAGACGATGAAGTATGTCGACGAGCAGGTCGTCCAGCAGGTCCCGGTCCAGACCGTCCGCTATGTCGACGAGCAGGTCGTCCAGCAGGTGCCCATCCAGGTCACGAAGATGGTGGCCGAGGAGCAGGTCCGTCAGGTGCCGGTGCAGACCGTGCGGAAGGTCGTGGAGCGGGTCGAGAACAAGGTGCCGGTCCAGGTCTGCAAGTACGTGGCCGAGGAGCAGGTCCGCAAGGTGCCGGTCCAGGTCTACAAGCTCGTCACCGAGGAGAAGGTCGAGCCGGTGACCGTGCAGGTCTGCAAGTTCGTCACCGAGGAACGCACGACCCAGGTGCCACGGGTGGTCGAGAAGCGGACCCCCTACACGTACACCGTCCGCGCGCCGCGCACGGTCGTCCTCCGGGTGCCGCTCGATCCGTGCGGCAATCCGATCCCGGCTGCCCCGGCGGCGACCGTCTCCGCTGCCGCCCCGCGGAGCGCGGCGACCACCAGCGCTGTCGTTCCGGCCACGGCCATCGCCCCGCTGCCGTCAGCGAAGCCGGCCGGCCCGGCCCCTGCGGCGACCGCCGCCCCGGCCCTGACTCCGGCCGAGGCGTTCCCCCTCAAGACCTACCGCGATGTCACTCCGGCCGAAACCGGCAAGCCGGCCGCCGAGGGATGGGGGCCCTCGCCGCTGAAGCATGCCGATCCCGCCGTGGGCTCACCCGCTTCGTCCGGCACCCCGACCGTCGCTGAGAAGCCCGTGATCGTCGGTGACTCGTCCCCCTTGCCGCTGGAGAAGATCGAGGTCATCCCTCTCCCGGCAGCGAAGGCTCCGGCCACGACCGCGCCGGCGGAGACTGCCAAGGGCGTCCAGGCCGAGGCTCCGACGCTCGAATTCGGCGCGCCGAAGGATCAGCCCGCCGCGCCGAAAGGTCCGTCGGTTTCCCCGGCCCCTCCCGCGACCGACAGCCGCGATCTCCCGGCGGCGGGAACGAGCAGTCGCCCCTCGCGCTTCGTCGCCCCCTTCGGCGACCGCTCGACCTGACTCCTGCGCAGGTCGGCTTTCAGCGCTCGAGACCGTCGGCCCCGGACGCAGCAGCAAGTGCGCGTCCGGGGCTGATTTCGTTTTCTGTCGGTGTCATTGCGCGTCGCGCTGGCCGACATGAGCGTTCCGTGAGTTGTCACGCCGGGGCCAACGGGGTAGTTTCACCCAACGTTTGGAGATCTTCGACCCGCTCCGTCGCACCGGCGGGGTGATGAGGGGAGGAGATCGTGGAGGGGCGGCAAGACTCCTCATCCCACCGGTTTCCTGGAGAAGCGCGTGAGCAAGCCCGGCAAGATCAAGGTCGTCGGTCCGGTCGTCGAGCTCGATGGTGACGAGATGACTCGCATCATCTGGCAGTTCATCAAGGACCAACTCATCCTCCCGTATCTCGATCTCGAGCTGAAATACTACGACCTCTCGATCGAGCACCGCGAGGCGACGGGTGATCAGGTGACGATCGACGCCGCGCACGCGATCCTCGAGCATGGCGTCGGCGTGAAGTGCGCCACGATCACGCCCGACGAGGCGCGGGTGAAGGAATTCTCGCTCTCCAAGATGTGGAAGAGCCCGAATGGCACGATCCGCAACATCCTCGGCGGTGTGATCTTTCGGGAGCCGATCATCATCGGCAACATCCCGCGACTCGTCCCCGGCTGGACGAAGCCGATCGTCGTCGGTCGCCATGCCTTCGGCGATCAGTACCGGGCCACCGACGTGAAGATCCCCGGTGCCGGGAAGCTCACGCTCACCTTCGCGCCGGCCGATGGCTCGAAGCCGATGGAGATGCAGGTCTACGAGTTCCCGTCGGCCGGCGTCGCGATGGCGATGTACAACCTCGACGACTCGATCCGCGATTTCGCCCGGGCCAGTTTCCGCTATGGTCTGGCGCGGAGCTACCCGGTCTATCTCTCGACCAAAAACACGATCCTGAAGGCCTACGACGGCCGCTTCAAGGATATTTTCCAAGAGGTGTTCGACGCCGAATTCAAGGCCGACTTCGCCTCCAAGGGGCTGACGTACGAGCACCGCCTCATCGACGACATGGTCGCCTCGGCCATCAAGTGGGAGGGGGGCTACGTGTGGGCCTGCAAGAACTACGACGGCGATGTCCAGAGCGACATCGTGGCCCAGGGTTTCGGCTCGCTGGGGCTGATGACAAGCGTGCTGATGACACCGGATGGGAAGACGGTCGAGGCCGAGGCGGCCCACGGCACGGTCACCCGGCACTACCGCCAGCACCAGCAGGGCAAGCCGACCTCCACCAACCCGATCGCCTCGATCTTCGCCTGGACCCGCGGGCTGGCCCACCGTGGCAAACTCGACGGCACGCCGGCGGTGACCCAGTTCGCCGACACGCTCGAGAGGGTCTGCGTCGAGACGGTCGAGTCGGGGAAGATGACAAAGGATCTCGCCATCCTCGTCGGTCCGAGCCAGGCGCATCTCGACACCCAGGCCTTCCTGGCGGCGATCGATGCAAACCTGCGGGCCACGGTGACAGCCGGTCGGGCCTGAATTCGGTCTGGCGATGACAGGTGGCGATGACAGGTGGCGATGGTTTGGGGGGGATGGAGCATAGCGGGAACCGGAGGGATCCAAGTGATGCGCCAAGTGGTGATGATGGCATGGGCCATGGTGGGGCTGCTCGCCGCGCCGGGGGCTGTCGCTGCCGAGCCGATGCGGGCCCTGATCGTCGATGGCCAGAACAACCACGGCAACTGGCCGACGACGACGAAGATGATGAAGGCGGCCCTCGAGGAGACGGGCCTGTTCACCGTCGATGTCGTCACCCACGCGCCGCAGGGGCCAGACCCCTCCTTCCGGCCGGATTTCGGCCGGTACGCCGTGGTCGTGAGCAACTTCGGCCACGGTGCCGCCGATTGGCCGGAGGAGACCAGGAAGGCCTTCGAGGCGTACGTGTCGGACGGCGGGGGCTTCGTGGCGGTCCACGCCGCCGACAACTCGTTCCCCTCGTGGCCGGCCTACAACGAGATGATCGGCCTCGGTGGCTGGGGGAACCGCAACGAGCGCAGCGGCCCCTACGTCTACCTCGACGACGCGGGGCGAACCGTGCGTGACGAGTCCCCCGGCCCCGGGGGGAACCATGGCGCCCAGTGGGCCTTTCCGGTCATTGTACGCGATCCAGGCCATCCGATCACGGCGGGGATGCCGCCGGTCTGGCTCCATGTCAAGGACGAGCTCTACGACAAGCTCCGCGGCCCGGCCCGGAACATGCAGATCCTCGCCACCGCTCGCTCGGATGTCACCAACCGCCATGAGCCGATGCTGATCGTCGTCGATCATGGCAAGGGGCGCGTCTTCCACACGCCGATGGGCCATGCCGACGAGTCGCAGGAGTGCGTCGGGTTCATCACCGTTTTCCAGCGCGGCGCGGAATGGGCGGCCACCGGCAAGGTGACCCAGAAACTACCGGACGACTTCCCCACCGCCGACAGGATCAGCAGCCGTCCCTTCGCTGGCCGGTAGCGCGGGCAGGGACACCGACTTTCGCCACAGGACGTGGCGGCCACCGACCGCGGGAAGCCCTCGTTGTCTCCCCCGGTCGTTCCGGTCTGGGCAGGCCATGGATCGGGCCGCCCACAGACCGCAGGGAACGACAGACTTTCGCCCGTGATCCCAACCCAGCGCCAATTCGACGCGATCATCGACGACGACAGCGCCGCGCTGGCTGGCGTCCGTGGTCACCATACCGTGGCGATGATGGCGGGGGTGCTCGAGGTCCCAGTGACCGCGATCCGTCACTGGGTCCGCGGGGGGCTGCTGCAGCCGACCCACCACCATGCCGGGATCGACTGGTTCGATTTCGGCGAGCTCGTCGTGGGCCGACGTCTGACGAGATTGCTGCGGGCGGGCTTCGGTCTCCGTGAGCTCGACAGCCGACTGGCGGCCCTCCATCCCCAGGGGGCGGCCGGGGCGGCCCGCGATCTCGAACGGATCGTCGTCGACGGCCGGCGCTTGAGCCTCCGTTGCGGCGGCGACCTGCTCGGCCCCGGCGGGCAACGGCAACTCAGCTTTTACACACCCGCTCTGAAGGATGAAGACCCCCCCCCTGTGGCCGGGCTGGCATGGTCCGCGCCGGCCGATGGCGCCGCGTCAGGCGCCTTCACCCTCGACGGGGAAGCGCCTCCGGAAGAGGCCGAGTTGCTGGCGATGGCGGCCGATCTCGAGGCCAGCGGGGACCTCGAGCCCGCCACCGAGGCGCTCCGGGCGCTCCTCCAGGCCGGTGGGCCGAGCGCCCGGGTATCGTTCATGCTTGCGGAGCTGCTCTACCGCGTCGGCGACCTGACCGCCTCACGGGAACGATACTACGCCGCCATCGAACTCGACCCCGACCACCTCGAGGCCCGCACGGGGCTGGGATGTGTCCTGGCCGAACTGGGCGACCCCGAGCTCGCCGAGGCGGCCCTCGACGGAGTCCTGCGGCAGCAGCCCGACTACGCCGACGCCCACTGGCATCTCGCCGGCATCCTCGACAGCGTTGGGAGGGTGCTCGACGCCACGAGACACCTCCGCACGTTCGTGGCGCTCGCCCCCGACAGCCCCTGGGCGCGGACGGCCATCGAACGCCTCGCCGACCGCTGCTGAAAGAGCCGCTCGATCGACCGGCGGATCGTCCTCCGCGCCCGCCTCCATTCGCGCCCGATCACCACGGACCGCGGACACTGTGAACACCGAACTGGACGGTGTCGCTGGGCCAGTAAGGAGTGGGGAGCATGCCGGCGCCCTGTCCGGGAACGGCCCCAGGCCCCGGGTAGGGACGCTGGTACTGGTGATAGAGCGGCATCACCCGTGAGCTCGGCACGCCCCAGGCGTACTCGGAGGTGAACTCCGCCGTCGGCGGCACGACCAGCGCCATTGGACGCCCGATCGACGGGTCATACCAAACGCTGTGCCAGCTCTTCCCCTTGGCACGGAGAAAGTAGCGCTTCTCGGTCGCCTTGTCGCCGGCGCGGGCCACCGACGAGAGTCCGGCGAGGAGGATCGCGATGAGGCCGACGAGGATCACGGTGCGGGCCAGGGCATCCGGCCGAGGGGCAAGAGACGGTTTCATGGACAGATCCTGCAGGGAGAAGTCGAGAGGGGAGGTGAAAGGTGGGGCCAGCCGCAACGCCAGGGCTCACCACCAGACGGCACGGACCTCGTTGCGGAGGCCGGTGGCGCCGGCGGGACGGACGTACTTGCGATGGTGCTTGTAGAGAAACTCGTGCGGCATGAACGGCGGGTACGTGTACCAGGTATGGCCGACTCGCGGCGGCACCGGCCGCGGGGCGACGTAAAGTTGGGCGCCGAAACCTGGCGAGGCACCGGCCGGAACCGGCGGTACCCAGTAGTTGGAGAAGACGTCCGGCGTGGGGGCGTCGATGCCGTGGTTGATGGGGGCCGCGTGGAGCGCGGACGATCCGCAGACACCGGCCGCCACCACGAGCAGGGCCGGCAGCACGCGCCGCCATGAAGCAGAGAGAGTCATCGCATCACCTCCGGAACGTCGATTGGTGCGCCGGTCTTCACCGGCCCAAAGGGGTTTCGGCTGGTGACGAATCGACGCATCAGTCGCGGCACGACGCCTGTGACGCCTCTTCCCAGCAGGCAAGGTCCCCGGTCCCCGGAGGGTCGCCGTGGCCGGAGAACTGCCCCCCGCAAAGCCGCTATACTCTGCCCAACTTCCCAGACATCGACACGGCTGTTCCCGGTTTGAGACCGGGCCAAGAACCCGGTTTTCCCCTCGTTTTCCCAGGTTTTCCCCGAGCAGCATGGTCAAGCAGCCCCCCCCCCGTTCCGCCGCGTCGAGTGCCGTCACGGCGGTCAAGAAAGCCACCGCCCCAGCCACGGCAACCGTCAAGGACCAGCCCGACACGGAGCCGTCGACACCGGCCCCCGCGCCCCCTCCCGCGCCGACGAAGCGCCGTGCCACGGCCCAGACCCTTGCCGCCGGCCAGCGCGACATCTCGGTCAGCGAGTTCTTCGCGAAGAACCGCCATCTGCTCGGGTTCGATTCGCCCCGCAAGGCGCTCCTCACGAGCGTCAAGGAAGCGGTCGACAACTCGCTCGATGCCTGCGAGGAGGCGGGCATCCTTCCCGAGATCTGGGTCCACATCGAAGCCGTGAGCGACTCCACCTCGCGCTTCCGCATGGGGGTGCAGGACAACGGCCCGGGGATCGTGCGCAAGCAGATCCCGTTGATCTTCGGCAAGCTCCTCTACGGCTCGAAGTTCCACCGGCTGCGGATGAGCCGCGGCCAGCAGGGGATCGGGATCTCGGCGGCCGGGATGTACGGCGTGCTCACGACCGGCAAGCCGGTGAAGATCATCTCGAAGATCTCCGTCAAGGAAGCGGCCCACTACTACGAACTGCGGATCGACACGAAGACCAACGAACCGCAGATCCTCAACGGCAAGGGGGAGGGCGTCGATCTTCCCCCCGGCAAAGCGGGCGCTGACCTGATGGCCAAGCATGGCATCGAGTGGGTGGCCGCCAACGATCTCGGCCACGCGATCGATCATGGCACACGCGTGACGATCGAGATGGAGGCGAAGTTCCAGCGTGGCCGTGGCAGCGTCGAGGAGTATCTCGAGCAGACGGCAATCGCCAATCCCCATTGCCGCATCCATTTCCAGGGACCCGACGGCCCGGAGCGGATCCTCGAGCGATCGACGCACGAACTGCCACCGGAGCCGAAGGAGATCAAGCCGCATCCCTACGGCATCGAGCTCGGTCGCCTCGTGACGATGCTCCAGGAACACACCAAGCTGACGCTGGCCCAGTTCCTCACCGGCTCCTTCTCGCGCGTCTCCTCCGGCATCGCCCGGAAGATCTGCGACTCGGCGAAGCTCTCGACGCGGGTCAGCTGCGCGAAGCTCGGCCGCGGCGAGGCCGATGCCCTCTACAAGGCGATCCAAGAGACCAAGATCCCACCGCCGGCCACCGACTGCATCGTGCCGATCGGCGAGCCACGTTTGCTGGCGGGATTGCGGCAGGTCGTGCCGGGGGAGTTCTTCACCGCCGCCACCCGGCCGCCGGGGGTCTACCGGGGCAACCCGTTCGTGATCGAGGCGTCGCTGGCCTACGGCGGCGGGCCCGGGGCGCAGAAAGTGTCGCTCGAGGCGCTCACGGAGATCGCCGGCGAGAGCGACGCCCGCAGCTTGCGGCAGTTCCTCACGACAACGTTCTCCGGAATGAGCGGCGAGGCGGCCGACAAGATCCTCGACGAGGCGAAGCTCGCCAGCCGCCAGTCCCCCTCGAAGCTCAAGAAGGACGCCCTGGCAACGCTCCACTCCGCGATGCAGCATGTCAACGTGGACGAGGGCTCGAACATGTCGGTGCTGCGCTTCGCCAACCGCGTGCCGCTCCAGTTCCAGCATTCCGCCTGCGCCGTCACCCAGACGATCCTCGCCACGAACTGGCGCTCCTACGGCCTCTCCCAGTCGCGTGGCAGCCTCCCCTCGGGGCCGGTGACGGTGATGGTTCACATGGCGAGCGTGTGGGTGCCGTTCACGAGTGAATCGAAGGAGGCGATCGCCTCCTACCCGGAGATCCAGAAGGAGATCCGCCTCGCCCTCCAGGCCGTGGGGCGCAACCTCGGCATGTATCTGCGGCGCCGCCTTCGCGTCGCCCAGGAAGGACAGCGCCGCAGCATCTTCCTCCGTTACCTCGGCGAGGTGGCCCAGGCCGTCTCGGTGATCAACGGCACCGACGCCAAGAAGCTCTACGAGGATCTCCTGGCGCTGGCCAAGAAGAAGACCGCCCAGGCCGACATCCGCTACGACGACCGGGGCCGACCGATCGTGGAGGAGGAGGACGAGCTCGATCTGGGCAAGCATTGCATCATCGTCGCGCCGGGCGAGGTCGGCCTCACCCAGGCCGCCGCCGATTTGGTCGACGACGACATCTCCGCCGGACGGAAGCCGCCGACGAGGGGCAAGCGCGGGAAGATCGCCACCGTCGAAGGGGATGCCGCGGACGACGAGGGAGACGAGGGCGGCGACGAGCCGAAGGCGAAGCCCGCGAAGGGCGGTGCGAAGAAGACCGCGAAGGGGAAGAAGGGAAAGTAAGAGACCTGCCCAGCCGAAGCCCCCCCAACAGGCCAGAAGCTCATCGGGCCTCCCAATCCCGGGCTCGAACGCGGCTTCGGGATCGCCCGTGCCCCGTCGCCGGACGCTCACTGCGGCCTTCGTGGCCTCCGTTCGCTCGGAGCCTGCTTCGCTCCGCCATCCATGGCTCCGCTCGCATCCTACGCCGGCTCTCGAAGCACGGGCGACCCCTCGCTGCGGGGCGTTGAGGGATGTGATTGAATCCCAGCGCTCAGACGAGGCGGGGAACGGCGAACGCTCGAGGAGTGACGAGGTCCTCCGAGGAACGACGAGACTTTTGCCGGCCCCGCCGACGAACCACCCACAGGCCATAGACACAACAGCAGGGACAGCAAGCGATCATTCGTCGCGCCATCAGGCCTCCGGTGGCTTCCGGAGGATCTTCCCCATCGCCTTTCCCTTCGCCAATTCGTCGACGAGTTTGTCGAGGTAGCGGATCTCCCGCATCGAAAGCTCCTCGACCTCCTCGACGCGGATCCCGCACACCGTTCCCTTGATCAGGGTCCGCAGCGGATTCATCCGCGGCGCGTCGGCAAAGAATGTCTCGAAGTCGGTCTTGTTCTTCAGGGTCGACTCGAATTGCCGCCGGGTGTAGCCGGTGAGCCAGCGGATGATCTCATCGACTTCGTCCTTCGTGCGCCCTTTCTTCTCCGCCTTCGCGACATAGTGCGGATAGACGCTCGCGAAGGGCGTCGTGAAGATGCGGTGCTTTGCCACGTGAGCCTCTCCGGGAACCGGGGATGACCGGCCTGTCGCTCCGGGGCCGACAGGCCACGGCGCATTCTCTGGGGAGCACGACCGGCCCGTCATCGCACGGGGCGATTGCGCCCCAGGGCAGACCGCTCCTGAGAGCGCAGCACGAAGATCGTGACGAGCGTCGCCACGAGAATCTCCGCGAGGAGGGCCGCATACGGGATCCAGGGCGCCGGGTTGTAGTCGCCGAGATTCCGCCAGAGCTCGGGCACGCCGGGCCCTTCGCTGCGGCAGCCACGATGGGCCCAATAGAGCGGCGAAAAGAGCATGGCGATGACCTTGAGCAACCCGCCCTTGATCGGCAGGATCGTCGCTCCGAGCAGGATCTGGGGCGTGATCAACAGCGGCACCGCAAGCACGCCCTTGTCGGTCGAACGGACGCAGGCCGAGACGATCAGGCCGATCGTCGCGCAGGCCACCGCCGCAAGCCAGTTGTAGGAGGCGGAAACGATCGCCCCGCGCCGGTAGATCGCGGCAGGAATCTCGCCGCCGAACGCCTCGCCCAGCAGACACCCGAGTTCGACCGTGGTCTGGAAGATCGCGACCTGGACGGCGAGCAACAGCGCGAGCGCCGCAACCTTCGCGACCACGTAGGCAGCAAACCGCAGGCCATGCCGCCGCTCGAGGTCGAGCATCGGACGCTCCTTGACGATTTCCCGGAAGCCGGACACGAACCCGAGGATCACCATGCAGATGCTCATCAGCGACAGCCACTTGAACGTGCCGCCCGGATCGATGATCTCCCGATCGGGGGCGACCGGGACGGTATCGGTCAGGGCATCGCGGATGATTCGTTCGGTCGAAGACTCCCGGAGATGGGCGAGCAGCTTCGGCTGGCTGTCGAGGAACACCCGGATCTGCGCGGGGATGCTCGCATCCTGATCGGCGACCGTGTCGGTGGCGATCGCCTCTGCCACCTCGCCCCAGACGTCAGCCAAGACCTGTTTCTCGCCGGGGTCGAGCAGCCGCGTGACCATGAGCGGATTTTTGTATCGCGTGGCGGAGAAGCCGGCGAGGACGACCAGCGCTAGCGCCAATGGCAGCAGCAGCGACATCCACAGGCCGACGCGGTCGCGGAGGAGCGTCTCGAGCTCACGGCCAAGGAAGGAGGTAAACTGCCGTCCGAAACCGGGAATCGAGACCGCCGCGAGCGACGCGGTTCTCATTTCGGGATCGATGGTTGCACCGCCAGTCTCCCGCGCCTCCGCCAGCCGCGGATCTTCAGCGCGCCTGTCCCGCCAGCGGGCCGACCAGAATCCGGGCGGCTTGTCTTCGATGGCGACGTAGACATCGGCGAGCCGCTGCACCGCGAAGTGGCCGAGGGCTTCCACGCGGGAGCCAAACCAAACCACCTCGCCGTGGCCGAGAATCAGAAGCCTGTCGGCCTCGTCAACGTTGTCGAGGTGGTGGGTGACCGCGATCACGGTCATGCCCGCCCGGGCCCGCTCCGCCAGGAGTGCCATGATCCGGGCCTCGGTGGCCGGATCGAGGCTGGAGGTCGCCTCGTCGAGCACGAGCAGGCCCGGCGCGGCGAGCATTTCTGCGGCCAGACTCGCCCGCTTCATCTCCCCCCCGGAGAGGTCGCCGATCGCCTGGAGCCGCACCTTCTCGAGGCCGACCTCGGCGATGACGCGGTCGATCGCGGACCGCCTCTCGGCCGCCGACGCTCCCGCCGGAAGCCTCACCTCCGAGGCAAACTGGAGCGCCCGCTCGACCGGCAGGGCCGTCGGATTGATGTCACGCTGGGGGACATAGCCGATCGCGCCGCGAAGCGCGTCGGCTTCCCGAAAGACGTCGTGCCCCCCGACCAGCAACCGGCCGGAGGCGATCTCCCGCTCGCCGAGCAAGCTCCGCACGAACGTGCTCTTGCCGGCGCCGCTGGGGCCGAGCACGCAGATGAACTCGCCCGGCTCGATCCGAAAGCTCAACCGATCGAGGAGCGTCCTCCGCTCCCGGCCAGCCCGGCCAGCCGACACCGTCACGGTCAATCCGTCGGCCACGACCGAGAGGCCTTTCTGCGCAGCGAGCTTCATGGGCGCGGGAGTTGGTTCTCGAGGTGGTGATCGTCGGGATCGAAGTCGGGGGAGATGATGATGTTGCCCTCGGCATCCGCGACGTACTTGTGGCGGTGATCAACCTGGCGCCTGTAAAACCGCGATCGCACGATCGTCGAGTAGAATTTCCTGAACGAGTCGCCTTGGGGATCGAGCGGCCGCTCGGAGGCGAACGTGAACATCGGCAGCAGCATCTCGTCGTTGATCGTCTCGTCGTGCCAGACGTTCTGCGGTGGATCGAACGGGTTGCGCGGATTGGCGGCGGAGTTGTCGTAGGAACACTCGGCTTCAAACCGGGTCCCGGCGGGAAATCGGACCGGTTTTCCGAGGTTGTAGGGGGACTGCCAGTTGTAGTCCCACTGCGGCACCCGGAGCAGCAAGCGAGTCTGCTCCTCGCCGGGCACATGGACCCTAATCGCCAACCAGCGGGCCAACTGGTGGGCGTGCGGGATGACCCCCACGAGATCGGCGTCCTGGTGGAGCGTGTAGCTACCCGTGACGCGGAAGTCGGTGACACCCGGCGGCACCACTGCGAAATCGCCAGAGAGGTAAATGATGTTCGTCACGCTGCGCGGCGGCCGCTTTTCGAGCCACAGGCCGACCCGGCTCGAATCGGCCTCCATCTTGCCGGTCCGTACGTAGTGGACCTGCACCGTAATGTCGCAGCCTGCTGGGATCAAGACACCCGCATCGGCGGGGGCGACCAACGCCCGCACCCCCGGCACGTAGCCACCAACGAACGAGGCCCGCGGCTGGCCGTCGGCGCGGATCGGTGGCACCCGAAAGCCGATGCCATGCGGATCCTGGAAGCCCCCCGCGGAATCGTCCGGGTGGCTGAAGCCATCTCGCCCACCATGCTGACGGACCGCTTCGTTTACCGTTTCGCGTGGCAGGTGCCCGATCAGCGCGTGGTGCACGACCTTCCGATTCCCGGGGAGCACCTGGATCGCGCGGAGCCGCAGATCCTCGGGCCGAGCGAGCGGAAAGACGATGTTGCGATAGACATCGTTGCCGTGGGCGCCAAGCTGCGTCGGCTCGGGCTGCTCGAGAATGAGGTCGGGGGGGCCGAGATCCTCCTCGAAGGCCCCGTAGTCGGGCAGCGGTTCGAATGCGGGATGGTCGGCGGCATTCCCTTCCGGTTTTCCGGCTGCCACCCAGGCCTGCAGCATGGCGATCTCGGCTGCCGTCGGCGCCTTCGGGCCGGAGAAATCGAAGTCGCTTTCGATCTGCCCCGGCGGCATGCGGCGGGCCTCGATCTCCTCGAGCCCGATGTCGATCCAGTCGACCGCGTCATCGTAGGAGAGGAGGCTGAACGGGCCAGCCTGCCCCGGACTGTGGCACTGCTGACAGTGGCCATGGAGAAACGGCAGCACATCGTGAAAGTAGGTCACGGCGTGCGATTCACTCGAAGATCGATCGGACGCTGGCCGCTCCGGCCGGTCGAGCGGGCACCCCACGGCCTTGGTGCGGGGCACAGCAATCGCGCGGCCGGCGACGAGGTCGACGATCGCCTCGCGCAGTTCAGGATCGGGTGTCCCCGGCGACATCACGCCGCGGATCTTGTAGCGGTCGTCGATCCGGCCGACGTACCGCACACGCCGGTCGCGGTCGACGAGCACCACCTCGGGGGTGACCGTCGCATCGAGAGCCTCCGCCAGGCGGAACTCGCTGTCGAGATCGATCGGAAAGGGGATCTTGAAATCGCGGCGATAAGCCTCGATGTCGTCAGGGGCGTCAACCTCACAGACCACCCCGACGAAGCGGATCCCTTTGTCAGCGAACTCGTCCGCCAGTTGCCCGAGCACCGGGGCGTAGTCCTGAGCGAGCGGACAGGCGGGATGGAGGAAGGCAAAGCAGACCGCCTGCCCATCGGCCCCGAGAAGGTCGGCAAAGGGCACGCGACCACCGCTTTGCGACTGCAGTTCGAGCCGCTCGGCGGCAATCGGCTCACCTCCTTGGTCGTCACGGAGCGAATCTCCCGGCGGATCAGATGCCAGCAGCGCGGCGTTTCCCAGCGCCGACAGAAGACACAAAAGCCAAATGAATCGCATCGTGGAGCGCGCCTCGACGTCTTCCCCCAACAGGGAGCGGATCAGTATTCCAACACAAACCCCGCCGCTTCGAGCGCCGCGAGACTGCGGCGGATGCCGTCGCGGGTGTCGTGGAGCGGTTCGTATTCGATAAGGAAAGTGCCGTCGTAGCCGGTACGAGGAAGGAGATCAGCCCAGTCGATGCCGTCGGCGACGTCGCCCACGGCGGCAGCCCGCCAGCCCTCGCCTTCCCGCGCCCAGTCCTTCAGATGGCAGTAGGTGATCCGGCCGCGGAGGAGATCGACGGCACAGGAACGGTCGGCCGGATCGGCCGCGCGGAGATTGCCGGGGTCGAAGTTGAAGCCGATCCTGGCCGGAAGATCGGCGAGAAGCCGGCGCAGTCCGGCGGGGTGGGTGGTGACGGTGTGGGTGTGGATGGCGGAGCCGTCGGAGCCGTGGCTGATCGCCCCGTGGGTCTCGATCGCCATCGAAAGCCCAAGGCGCTCGAGCTCCCGGTCGCAGGCCACCAGCGCATCGACCATCCGGGCATAGCGGGCGTCGTCCATGGCAGCCCAGGGGGTGAAAGCGGCGAAATACCGGACCTGCCTGGCGCCACACTCGGCGGCTGCCCGTGACTGGCGGATCGCCTTCACGACCGCCGCTGCCACCGCTTCGGGCCCACCGGCAGAGAAGTCGTTTTCGATGCAGCAGCCGGGGGTCGCGATACCGCTGGAGGTGACCAAGCACCGGAACGCGGCGATGTCGGCCGCGGAGGGAGCTTCGGGCAGGCGGCCCGGCTGGCCGCCGCCGATTCCAAACTCGAGCTCACGAAACCCGAACTCCTCCCCTATCCGAAAGTGATCGGCCATCGGCAGATCGCGGAAGCCCCACTCGCCGCAGCCGACGCGGAGACGGCGGCCCGGCAGCGGAGGCGAGGATGGCAGCGGAGGCGAAGATGGCAGCGGAGGCGAGGATGGCAGCGGAGGCGAAGATGGCAGCGCAGTCAAGCGAGGATTCCCTGAATCGGTCGGGCTGGTTGGACGCCGGTGAATTTCTGGTCGAGGCCACCGTAGAAGTAGGTGAGCCGCTCGGGCTCGAGCCCCATCAGATGGAGGATCGTGGCGTGGAGATCGCGGACGTGATGGCGGTCGACAACGGCTTCATGGCCGAGGTCGTCGGTCTCGCCGTAGCTCGTCCCCCCCTTCACGCCACCGCCGGCCAGAAAGGAGGAAAAACCCTTCGGGTTGTGGTCGCGGCCACCGTTGGCCCCCTGCCCCACCGGCTGGCGACCGAACTCCCCTCCCCAGACGACGAGCGTGTCGTCGAGGAGCCCGCGGGCCTTGAGGTCGGAAAGCAGCGCCGCGATCGGTTGGTCGATCTCCGGAGCGTGGATGGCGAGATTCTCCTCGACGCCGTTGTGGGCGTCCCAATTCTGCTGCTGGTGCCCGCCACCTGAATAGATCTGCACGAAGCGGACACCGCGCTCGACGAGCCGGCGGGCGACGAGGCACTGGCGCCCGAACGGGGCGGGGCCGAGCGAGAGCGGGTGGGCCCCCTTCTTCTCGAAAAGCCCGTAGGCGGCGAGCGTCGCCGGGCTCTCGTCGGAGAGATCGAGGAGCTCCGGGCCGCTCGTCTGAAGCTGGAAACCGAGCTCGTAAGCTGCCACACGAGCGTCGAGATCGCCGGTGGCGGTGCGGGCATCGGCGTGGATCCGGTTGAGCACGGCGAGGGTGTCGACGCCGTCGCGTTGCATCCCCCGCGTCACCCCGGCGGGCGGATCGAGGGCCGGGATCGCTTCGCCGGCCGAGCGGAACACCGTTCCCTGGTAGGCCGAGGGCATGTACCCGGCTGCCCAGTTGGCGGCACCGGGGATCGGCCCGCCGCGCGGATCGAGCATGACGACGAAGCCGGGAAGATTGTCGTTCTCGCTCCCCAGGCCGTAGGAGAGCCAGCTCCCCAGCGCCGGATGTCCCTGGAGAATCCTCCCCGTGTTCATCTGCAGATTCGCCGAGCCGTGGGCGAAGGAATCGGCCCACAGGCTCTTCACGACGGCCAGCTCATCGGCATGCGCGGCGAGCTTGGGCAGCGCGTCGGAGATCCACAGGCCCGACTGGCCATGTTGGCGGAAGGTCCGTTTCGATCCGAGGAGCGTCTGCTTCTGGAGCGAGCGGCGGCGGATCTCGAGCTCGATCTCCTGCCCGTCGCGCTTCTGGAGCTCGGGCTTGTAGTCGAAGAGGTCCATCTGCGACGGACCGCCATACATGTAGAGAAAAATGCACGCCTTGGCCCCCTTGCGGTGGGCCGGCTTCGGCGCGAGCGGCCGGCTGTCGGCAGGGCCGGCAGCCGATGCGAAAAAACCGTCCTTCTCGAGGAGGCCCGTGAGGGCGAGGCCAGTGAAGCCGGCACCGGCCTTGAGGAGGAACCGGCGGCGGAGCCCGGTGCGGGAGGATGGGAGCATGCGATCATCCATCGGGGAAGGACTCCGCTTCAGTCGACGGTGACAAACTCGTTGAGGTTCAAAACGACCAGGGCGAGATCGCGGCGAGCACGGTGCCGGGCCTCGTCGCGGCTCGGAGGCACGGCTGGATCGACACGGAACGGTTCGCCACCGGCGGGATGGACGAAGAACCGGCGGGCCATCGTACCGGCCCCGAGCGTTCTCAAGCCGGCCCGCCCCGGACGATCGAGCGGCTCTCGATCGACAGCCTCGAGCAAAGGCACCGTCGGCAGCGGCGACGCTCCGTCGGCCAGCCACGCCACCAGATGCGCCCCGCGGCGCTCGAGCCGCAGCCGGCTCCAGGCATCGGTCCGCAGCGGCGCCTTCACCGACGCGAGCACCACCACGCCATCGGGATTCACCCGCCGCAGTTCGACGACGCCATCCTCGGGCACGAGGACCAGCTCGTAGCCGGTGGAGCGCTGTGCGGCCGGCTCGCCGGAGGGGACACCGGCGAACACGAGGGCCACGATGTCAGCCGCGTCGCGCACAAACACCTCGGCCTCGATGACGCCGTCCCGAAACGCCATTCCCGGGGCGAATCCGGCCGGCAGCACGGTCGACGGCTCGCCACCAAACAGCGTAAATGGACCCGCGGCAGGGTCGGCGTTGACGATCCCCTCGTAACTCCCCCCCCAAACACCCCCGCCCACACTCCATCCCTCCGCCGGGCTGACCTCGAGGATCTGCTCCGGGCGGAGAATCTTCCGGTAGCCCTCTTGAAGGGCGCTGGGAACGAGCGGCCGCAGCACGATCGCGTCGGCACGGGAGGCCCAGGTCGATGTCTGCCGGTCGAGATAGTCGAGGGCGATCCCAGCCTCCTCCGAGGTCGGCCGTCGCGACAGCGCCCGCTCGAAGAGGCGACGAATGAACGCCCCGTCTTCCCCCTCGGGCGCGCTCGGGCCGGTCTCCGCCGTGACGCGCTCGGCGAGGGCCCGGGCTCGGCTGCGAGCGAAGTCGCCGTTGATCAAGAGGAGGGCTTGGGGGGCGACGGTGGTGATGGCGCGCTCGCCGACGGGGCTGGTGGTATTGGTGTAATCGAGGGCTTCGAGCTCCGGCACGATGAGCGTGCGCTTCACGAAGCCGTAGATGCTGCGGCGATCCTGCTCTCGCGGATGCGAGATCTCCCAGCCGAGACCGGGGCGCGACTGACCGGAGAGCGAATCGGGCCCGACCTGCATGAAGAACCCGCGGCCGCCGACTGCAGGATTGATCGAATCCGACGCAGCCAGAAAAGCATCGCGAATGATCTCCGCCTCGAGCCGGCGCCGGTTCTGCCGCCAGAGGAGCGTGTTTGGCTCGTCCGCCGCAAGGCACTCCGGCCGATCAGCCCGCGACGACATCCGGTAGGCCCGCGAATGGAGGATCTTCAGGTGGAGGTGTTTAAGGCTCCAACCCGAGTCGACGAGCTCCGCCGCGAGCCAATCGAGCAGTTCCGGATGGGTGGCGGCGAGGCCGGCGGCGCCGAAGTCGTTCGGCGTGGCGACGAGAGCGCGACCGAAACTGTGCTGCCAGACGCGGTTGGCGGCGACGCGGGCCGTGAGCGGATTGGCGGGGCTTGCGATCCATTCGGCAAGCGCCCGCCGCCCTTCGAGGCCCGAGGGAGCCGCGGCCCCGCTGCGGAACAGTTCGGGGAGGCCGGGAGCGACGACGACGCCGGGTGTGGCGGGGTTGCCGCGTATCAGAACGTGGCAGGGCTCCGTCGGGGCATCGGCCTCGCGCGCCGACAGCGCCCACTCCTCCCCTGCGGCGATCGGCAGGAACATCGCCGCGTCCGGCTTCGGGGGGAGCAGGGCCCGCTCGTAGCGCCGCACGCCCCGGATCATGCCGATGAGGCTGTAGTAATCGGCCTGCGAGAACGGATCGAACTTGTGGTCGTGGCAGCGGGCACAGCCGATCGTCGCGCCGAGGAACGCCTGACCGATCGTGGAGAGGGCGTCGTCGAGCTCGTCGTACCGGGCGAGGCGGATGTCGTCCGGCTCGTCATCCCACGTCCCCAGATGCCAGAAGCCGGAGGCGATGACGGCGGAGTCGGTGCGCGGCTCGAGGAGATCGCCGGCGATCTGCTCGCGGACGAACCGGTCGAACGGCATGTCGTCGTTGATCGCACCGATCACCCAGTCGCGGTAGCGCCAGGCATAGGGCTTCTCGTCGTCGCGTTCGTAGCCGTTGGTCTGGGCATAGCGGACGACATCGAGCCAGTGCCGCGCCTGTCGCTCGCCATAGGCGGGCATCGCCAGGAGCTTCTCGACGAGCGCCTCCCAGGCGGCGTCAGAGGGATCGCGCTCGAACGCCTCTACCACTTCCAGTGGCGGCGGCAGGCCGACGGTGTCGAACCACACCCGCCGCACCTGCTCGCGCGGTGTGGCGGGGGGATTGGGGCCGATGCCGGCCTTGGCCATCCGCGCCCTCAAGATCGCGTCGATGGCTCCCAATCCCTGATCGGTTCCCTCTCCAGCCATCGGCACGGCGGGCCTGACGACCGGCGCGTAGGCCCAGCGTGAGTGATCGTCAGCGCTGATCGTGAACCCGGCCCGGCGGACGGCGGCGACAGGCTCTCCCTTCGCACCCGGCCAGGGGAGACCGCGCCGCACCCACGCCTCGAGCACCTCGATCTGCGCTGGCGCGAGCCGGCCAGCGGGGGGCATCTGGAGGGCGGGGTCGCCGTAATGGACCGCCTTCACCAGCAGGCTCCCGTCGGGGTGGCCAGCGACCGCCGCAGGCCCCGAATCCCCTCCGGCGAGGAGCGCTCCAAGCGAGTCGAGCCGCAACCCCCCCTCGGCCCCGGCGGCATGGCACTCCAGGCAATGGTCGTGGAGAAGCGGGCGGATGCGTGACTCGAAGAACGCCTGATCGGCAGCGTTCTCCTCGGCCACTCGCCGATCATCCTCGCTGGCTGACCCGACTGCCGCGACCAGCGCGATCATCGCCACCGCGGCCCCCGCCATGCGGGTGCGACGGACCGATGGCTCTGATGGAATTGGCATAGGAAGACTCCCGCCGCAAGTTTACGTCGCCACGCCCCGTGGAGCCATGCGGGCCAACGGCGTGCGTTACAGCGAGATCTGCTCGCCGATCTCCATCACTTGATCGGCCGGGACCTGGTAGCGGCGTTCCTCCTGGACGGCATTCCGCTTGAGGTAGGCAAAGATCGCCTCGGGGATGTGGGTCAGCCGCCCTCCCTCGTCGGCGATGATCGTCGAATGGCCGATGAAAAACGTGGCGCTGTCGACGTCGAACGGGATGTGGTGCTCCGTGGCGAGCCGGCGGAGGAGGGGGATCAACAGCGGCTCCTCCATGTATCCGAACCGGACGGTGATCCTCCAGAAGCCGTCGGTGAGCTGCTCGACCTTCGACCGCTCCCCCTCGGGGACCTCGGGGACGGTGGCATCGACGACCGTGAGGAGGATGACCGTCTCTTGGAGTGCCCGCGTCAGTTCCACGTGGTGGACGAGGACCGGGGGGACGTGCTCGACACTCGGCGTTAGGAACACGGCCTCGCCCGGTACGCGCGAGGCCACGTGGCCCTTGAGTACCGGCCATTCCTCTTCCCAGGGGCCGAATTGCCGGGAGTAGCGATCGATGACCGCCGTCCGCCCGTGGCTCCAGATGAGCATGCCGGCGATCAGCGCCGCGCCGATGAGCATCGGCACGTAGCCGCCATCGAAAAACTTGAAGAGGTTGGCGGCAAGGAAGGGGATGTCGAGGGCAAGGAAGAAGGCGAGCAGCCCAAGGCTCGGCCACTTCGACCAGCCCCAGCTGTAGCGGACGACGAGGTAATAGAGGACCGAGGTCACGGCCATCGTGCCGGTGACGGCGATGCCGTAGGCCGCGGCGAGCCGCACGCTCTCGCGGAAGGTGAGCACGAGCGCCAGGCAGCCGATGGCCAACAGCGCGTTGACCTCGGGGATGTAGATCTGCCCTTCGTTGTCGCGGGCGGTGTGGCGGATCGTCATCCGGGGGAGAAAGCCCTGGAGCATCGCCTGCCGCGTCAGCGAGAAGGCGCCGGAGATCAGTGCCTGCGAGGCGATGACGGTGGCAAGGCTCGAGAGAATGACCAGCGCCCAAGTGGCTGCTCCGGGAGGCACCATGCGGAAAAAGGGCTCGTCGGCGGCGGTGGGATCGCGGAGGATGAGCGCCCCTTGCCCCAGGTAGGCAAGGACGAGCGCCGGCAGGACGAGCACGCTCCAGGCGAGGCGAATGGGCTTGAGCCCGAAGTGGCCCATGTCGGCATAGAGGGCCTCGCCACCGGTGACGACAAGGACGACCGATCCGAGGATGTGGATCCCGCGGAAGCCGTGCCGCAGAAAGAACTCGATGCCCCACCCGGGGGAGAGAGCCCCGATGACCTCCGGCTCCAGCACGATCTGCCGTAGCCCCAGCAGCGCGAGCGTCGTGAACCACACGAGCATCACCGGCCCAAACAACTTGCCGACATCGCCGGTGCCGCGCGATTGGATCGCGAACAGGCCGATGAGGATCAGGCAGGTGATCGGAACGACGAAGCTCTTGAGCGCGGGGCTGGCGACGGCGAGCCCCTCGACGGCCGAGAGCACGGAGATCGCCGGCGTGATCACGCCATCGCCGTAGAGGAGCGATGCGCCGACGACGGCCAGGAGCGTCATCCCGGAGACACCGCCGATCCCGTGGGCGGAGTGGCGGTAGCGATCAGGGACGAGGGCCAAAAGCGCCAGGATCCCCCCTTCCCCGCCATGGTCGGCCCGCATCACGAAGACGACATACTTCACCGTGACAACGAGGATCAGTGCCCAGAACATGAGCGAGAGGATGCCGAACAGATCGGTGCGGTCGACGGTGTCGCCGTGGGCGGCGGCGACATGAAGGCATTCTTTGAGCGTGTAGAGGGGGCTCGTGCCGATGTCACCAAAGACGACGCCCAGCGCCAGGAACGCCGGATGGAGGAGATCGCCCCGGCCGGCCGCCCCATGGGGGTGGTGGGGGGCGGGGCTCGACGTCGAATCCGGATCCATCGGGCGGCGCCTCTCGTGTCGGGAGGGAGGATCGGCAGTCTATCGGTCTGCAGGTCTCCCCCTACCCATCAGCCCCGACACGGCCGGAACCGGGGGAGAATCGGCGGGCACGGGAGCCGTTGGTGGCTCTGTCTGGACAGGAGCTGTTGTCACTACTCGACGGCGAAGGGCGGAGCTGATCGTGATCAGCGGAGCCGATGATGATCCTGGTCGATGCGAACCTGCTTCTCTACGCGGACGACTCCCAGGCTGTCCGGCACACCGCGGCCCGCGATTGGTGGGATGCGCGGCTGTCGGGCGATGATCCCGTCTCCCTGTGCTGGACCGTGCTGACAGCCTTCGTCCGCATCGGGACCAATCCCCGCGTCTACGCGCGGCCACTTTCGGTCGGGGAGGCGGGTGGAGAAGACCTCACGCCAGAATCCCCTTCACGACCTCGCCATGGATGTCGGTGAGACGAAAGTCGCGCCCCTGATAGGGATAGGTGAGGCGGAGATGGTCGATCCCCATCAGATGCAGGATCGTGGCGTTGAGATCATGGACGTGGACATGCTCGTCGGGCGTCGTCACGTTGTAGCAGTAGTCGTCGGTCGCCCCCCAGGTCAGCCCCCCCTGGATCCCGGCGCCGGCCAAGAGCGTCGTGAAGCAGCGCGGATGGTGATCGCGGCCGTAGCTTGATTCGCTGATTCCCCCCTGTGAATAGATCGTCCGGCCAAACTCTCCCCCCCAGACGATGAGCGTCTCGTCGAGGAGGCCGCGCGCGGAGAGATCGTCGATCAGCGCCGCGGTCGCCCGGTCGGTGTCGCGGCACTGCCCGCGGATCGCGTCGGGGAGGCCGCCATGATGGTCCCACCCCATGTGAAACAGCTGCACGAAGCGCACGCCACGCTCCGAGAGGCGCCGGGCAAGGAGGCAGTTGTAGGCATAGCTCCCGGGGCGCTCGACGTCGGGCCCGTAGGCCTCGAGCACGTGCTTCGGCTCATCGCTGATCCGCACGAGATCGGGCACGCTCGTCTGCATCCGGAAGGCCATCTCATACTGGCTCGTTCGGGCCGCGATGTCGGGATCGCCGACGAGCTCGGCGCGGCGGCCGTTGAGCGCCGCGATCCGGTCGAGCGTTGCCCGGCGCGTCTGCCGGGCGATCCCCGGCGGATCGGAAAGATACAGAACCGGGGCACCGCTGTTGCGGAACCGCACCCCTTGATGCTCCGTCGGCAAAAACCCCGTTCCCCACAGCCGGTCGTAGAGAGGCTGATCGTCCGGGCGGCCGCTGCCAAAGCTCGTGAGGACGAGATAGGCAGGGAGATCGGCGTTCTCGCTTCCCAGGCCGTAGCTTGCCCAGGAGCCGATGCTCGGCCGGCCGGCCAACTGACTCCCGGTCTGGAAGAAGGTGATCGCCGGATCGTGGTTGATCGCCTCGGTGTGCATCGAACGGATCATGCACCACTGATCGGCCTTCGAGGCGATTCCCGGAATCAGATCGCTGAACCACATCCCGCTCTTGCCATGCTGGGCGAAGGGGAAGATCGTCGGCGCCACCGGGAAGCTCGACTGGCCGCTGGTCATCGTCGTCAGCCGCTGCCCCTGACGGATCGATTCGGGCAGCTCCTCCCCGCGCTGCGTGGCCAGCGCCGGCTTGGGATCGAAGAGATCCATCTGCGATGGCGCGCCCGACTGGAAGAGATAGATGATCCGCTTCGCCTTCGGCGCGTGATGGGGGATGCCCGGCACTGCCGCCACGGCTGATGCCGGCGGAGTGAGCCCGGCGACGGCCGCAGCCAAGGTGCCGGCAGCACCGCCAAGGAAGACGCGGCGGTTGAGCGCGTCTTGGAGGTGGAAGCCCTTCATGAGACGGTCCATCGATTCACTCCCGCATCACGAATTCGTCGAGGTTCAAAATCACGTTGGCCACGAGGCACCAGGCGGCAAACTCGTCGGCCGCAAGGCCCGCCGTCGCTTCCGCCACCGGCCTGCCGGCCGCACCGGCAACGATGAAGGCCTCGGCCGATTTCGCATCGGCGGCAAACGCACCACGATCGGCGGCCAAGCCGGCAAGGAGTGTCTCGAGCTCGGGCCCGTCGGGTGCCCGCCCGAGCGCGAGCGAGTAGCCGCGGCCGATCCGAGCCGCGGGATCGGCGCCCCCCTCGGCTACCATCCGCCGCGCGAGCCCCTGGGCCGCTTCGAGGAAGGTCGTCTCGTTGAGCAGCGCCAGCGCCTGCAGCGGCGTGTTCGTTCGCGAGCGCTTCACGGTACAGGTCTCGCGGTTGGGGGCGTCGAAGAGGAGCATCGTCGGCGGCCCGGCCGTCCGCTTCCAGATCGTGTACATGCTGCGGCGAAACCGCCCTGGGCCGGCGTCGGCAACATAGCCCCGCAGATTGCCATACTTGCTCGTCTCGTCCCACACGCCTTCAGGCATCCACGGCCGCACGCTCGGGCCGCCGATCGCGGGGACGAGAAGCCCCGCCGCGGCGAGCGCCTGATCGCGGACGATCTCCCCAGGCAACCGCACCCGCGGGCCACGCGCGAGGAGCCGGTTGGCCGGATCGCGGGCCAGCCCATCGGCCGTGACCAGGCTCGTCTGCCGGTAAACGGAGCTCGTGAGCAGGAGCTTGAGAAAGGCCTTCATGTCCCAGGGGCGGGCCGGGGAGCCCGACACCCGGGGCAGATTCGTCCCCTCCATGAGCTCGGCCGCGAGCCAGTCGAGGAGCTCCGGGTGGCTCGGATACTCGGCCTGGCTGCCGAGATTTTCGCTCGTCTTCACCAGGCCCGTGCCGAAGAGCCGCTCCCATTGGCGATTCACCCACACCCGTGCCGTGAGCGGATGATCGCGGGAGACGATCCCCTCGGCGAGTGTCAGCCGATCGGCTTTCCTTCCCGGCGGGAGTGGCGGGAGGAAGGCGGGCAGCCCCGGCTCGACCTTCTCCCCCGGCTTGTCGTATTCGCCGCGCGTGAGCACGAAGGCATCCCGCGGCGGCCCCTCGCGCATCACCATGGCGCTGGGGAGCGCATCGCGAAACGCATCGAGGGCCTTCCGCGCCATGTCGCGAGCGGCTTCAGCTTGCTTCACCGGCCCCCCGACCTTGTCGCGGTAATACGCCGTGATCACCCCCTGCTGCTCGAGAGTCCGCGCGGCGGTGGCGATCCGCAGGCTGTCGCGCACCGGCGCCGGGACACCGAGCCCCGACACACCGGCAAGCTCCGGCGGGGCCGACGACCGAGTGAGCCGGAAGCGCCCGAAGGCATGCCCGTCGATCACCTCCTGCCGCACGCGGATCCGCAGCCGGGCATTCTCCGGCACATCGACCGTCGCTGCGGGAAATACGGCCAGGCGACGCGGCTGGCGCTTGTCGGGAAGATGCCCGTCGATCGCCCAGCCCTGCCCTCCCCCGAGCACGCTCGCCGCCGGCCAGCCGGCCTGCTCGTAGTCGGCCTCGGCACGGCCAAGCGCCACTGGGAGAGCCGGCGCGTCCCCCGGCGGATCGATCTCCACCTCCACCCGGCTCACGACGACGTTGCCGTTGTGGTTGCGGCCGAAGCCGCCGCCACCGGAGAGGGACGGATCAGCAAGCAGTTCGAGGCGGACGCCTCCAAACGGACCGGCGGGAAGGAGGGCTGAGATCTCGTAGGTGTCGAGCGGCGGCTTGGCCCCCTCGACGAGCCACGAGCCATCCTCGAGCCGGCGAAACGTCGCCCCTCCCGAGCTCTTCAATTCGAGCGGCTCGAGCGTCTGCCAGATGTCGTCCGGCAGGTCGAGCACCGGGCGGATCGAACGCTCCCAGTCGGCAACGAGGGATCCAAGATCCTTCTCGCCGGCGCGGACCGCCTCGTCGGCGTCGAATATCGTCTTCTCTAGCCGGGCGATCTCGGCTGATTGTTCGGCCGACGGCAGCGGATAGAGCGGATCGGAGTTGCCGCCGCTGCGCGTCTCGCTTCCCATGATCGTGCCGGTCTCGGGAACGTTACAAAACAGCGCGAAGAGGGCGTAGAACTCGCGCTGCGTGAGCGGGTCGTATTTGTGATCGTGGCAGCGGGCACATCCGACCGAGAGGCCGAGCCAAGTTTGGCCGGTCGTCTCGACGCGATCGATGACCGTCTCCACGCGCCACTCCTCGGCGATGATGCCCCCCTCGCCGTTGATCCGGTGGTTGCGGTTGAAGCCGGTGGCGATGATCGCGTCGCGCGTCGCCGCCTCGTCGCCCGGCACGGGCGGAAGCATGTCGCCGGCGAGTTGGTGGATCGTGAATTGATCGAAGGGGAGGTTGCGGTTGTAGGCCGCGATCACCCAATCGCGCCACGGCCAGTTCGAGCGGCTCGAATCGGTCTGGTAGCCATGGCTATCGGCATAGCGGGCCGCATCGAGCCATTCGATCGCCATCCGCTCGCCGAAGTGCGGGCTCGCGAGCTTCAGGTCGACATACTTTTCATACGCCTCGGGGGAAGGATCGGCGACCAGCGCGGCAACCTCCTCCGGCGTCGGCGGCAGGCCCGTCAGATCGAGGCTGACGCGGCGGGCGAGCAGCTCGCGGGAAGCTTCGCCGTTGGGGCTCATCCCTTCGGCCGCGAGCCGCGCGAGGATGAAGTGGTCAACCGGCGTCCGCGGCCACTGCGAGTCGCGCGTCTCCGGCACCTCCGGCCGCGTGACCCTCTCGAAGGCCCAGTGGCCCCGGTACGCGGCGCCGGCTGCGATCCAGCGGCCCAGCAGCTCTGCCTCGGCCGCCGTCACCGGTTTGCCGACATGCGGCGGCGGCATGACGAGATCGGGATCGGTCGACTCGATTCGGGAGAGCAACTCGCTGGCCGCCGCATCGCCCGGCACCACCGCCCGGCTGCCACTTTCGAGCACGAGACTGGCTCCAGCGGGCTCATCGAGGCGTAAGCCCCCCTGCCGCTTGGCCGCGTCGGGGCCATGGCAGGCAAAACAGCGGTCAGAGAGGAGCGGACGGATGTCGCGGTTGAAATCGACCGGCGACACTGGCGCCGCCGGAGGAGCGTGCTCCGCAGCGACGACCGGCGACCACGCGCCGACGAGGAGCCACGCACCCCACGCCAAAATCATGGCCCCCATCCGTGGCCGGATCGATGGGGCCGTGATGGACCGGCGCCGCCGGCTGGTGTGGAGGGTGTTCACAGCGACGCGCTTTCCTCGCCTTCGTACGAGACGTTCGGCGTTTGCGTCGCTCCAGGTGCAGCCCCCTGCTTCTCTGCGTCCCTTCGCTTCGCCCCCGTCTCGTCGCGCTCCCGATCACCCTTCTTCCCCTTCTCCCCGTCCCTCTGCTTCGCACCTTTCTCCCCGTGCTTCCGATCACGCTTCTCTCCCTCGGCACGGCCGACGCCGTGCGCCTCATGGAGCCGCCTCACCTCCTGCTCGAGGCGCTCGATCCGCTCCTGCTGCTCGGCGAAGCGGCGGCGGATGTCCTGGAACCGATCCTGGAGCTGCTCGTGCGTCTTTGCCAGCTTCTCAAGCATCTGCCGCAGCTCCTCGCCACCACCTGCCGCACCTTTAAGCTTCTCACCGAGCCCCCTGGCCATCTCTTCGACGTGGCGGTGGAGATCACGGGCGTGCTCCTCGAAGCGGCGGTTGAGCTCGTCGGGATTGGGGCCACCAGGACCGGGGCCGGGCTGATGCTGTCCGGGGGGCACCATTCGACCGTGGAACTGAGGCCCCGGGCCGCCGCGCTGAGGACCCGACTGACGCGGACCACCGTGCGGCAGCGGCGCAAACGGCGGCTGGCCCTGCGGAGAGGGCCCTCCGAGACGGGCCTCGAGGCGATCGAGCTTGCCGAGAATCTGATCGAGCTGTTGGGTGACGTGGGCGTGCGCACGGATGTTCTGAACATCAAAGGGTACGGGAGCCATCGCCGGCGGAGGGAATGGGGTTGGGACATGCGGCGGAAGCGGCGCCTGGAACTGGGGCTGCCCGTATTGATTGGGCTGCGGATGATTGGGCTGCGGATGATGGGGCTGCCCTGGATGGTGCGGTCCCTGCGGCGGCTGCGGCTGCTGGAGTGGCTGGGGTTGCGGCTGGGACGGGCCCTGCATCGACTGCACGTGCCGGGCGATAATCCCTTCGAGACCTTCGATCGAGTCGAAGGTGAAGCCTGCGGGTCCACCGGAGCCCTGCTTCACCTTGCCGTCCGCCCCGACTTCGACATCGAAGGAGAACACCGCCACCTTCGGCGGCAGGACGATCGCTCCCCCCTGCCCCGGAACAAGCGGCCCTCCCCAGCCCGCCGGGGGCCCGGCTTGCACTTCTTGATTCGGCTGCGGGGCGTGATGAGGAGAACGAGCCCCCCCTTCAGGCCCTCCTTCAGGCCCTCCTTCAGGATGCTGGAGGAAGTCGACGAGCTTGGCGATCGCGTCGTCGGCGGTTTGCTCAAGCCCCCGCGCGGTCACGGCCCGCGCTTCCGGCTCCGCGAACGTCGCGTTTCCCGTGGTCACAAAGGCCACGCATCCGGCAGCGGCGACAGCCCGACGGACGGCGATGAGCAAGGAATCGATCGAGCAGCGCATGACAAGTCTCCTGATGGGCAACCTCGAGGGCGATGCAAAACGGCACCACCGCTGCGAGCGTGGATCGAGCGAAGGGAATGTGGTGGAATTGGGAACGGCCCGGGGGCGACGTATCCTTGAGGCATCATGGCCACCCCCCCAGACCCGTCTTCCCCCGGCGATAAAACGGCGACACTCATTGACTTCGGACAGGGCCGCCGGCTCGAACGCCTCGCCGGCGTCCTCGTCGATCGACCCCTCCCCCAGGCGAGGCTCCCCCGTCGCCTCCCCAGCCTGTGGGCTGAAGCCTCTCTAAGTTACACCGGTGGACCGGGGGGGGAAAGCCGCATCTGGACAGGGGAACAGGCGCCTGAACTCCCCCGTGGCTGGCGACAATTCCGGCCGTTTCCCGCCCCCTGGCGGGTGGCGATCCCGCTCCATGCCACGACACTCCACCTCGAGGTCCGCCCCGCCGCCTCCGGCCAGACCGGGCTGTTCTTGGAGCAGGCGCCGCAATGGACCTGGCTCGAGCGAGTGACACATCGCGGTACACGGATCCTCTCCCTCTTTGCCCACTCCGGGGCCGCCACGCTGGCGCTGGCCGCGGCCGGCGCCGAGGTGGTCCATGTCGACGCCTCCCGACAGGCGATCGGCCTCGCCCGGCGCAATGCAGAAGCTTCAGGGCTCGCAACCGCCCCGATCCGGTTCGTGTGCGAAGACGCGCGGGTGTTCGTGCAGCGGGAACTGCGGCGTGGCAGCCGCTATGACGGCGTCGTCCTCGATCCTCCGTCCTGGGGCCACGGGCCGAAGGGGCAAGCCTTCGCCATCGACCGCGATCTCCCTCTCCTCCTCGCCGATCTCGCCGGGCTCGTCCCCGCGCCGGCAGCAGGCCCCCTGCTCCTCTCCTGCCACTCCGCCGGTTGGACGGCGCGGCGGCTGGCCGAAGCGCTCGCCGTCGTCGCGGGGGGAGACGGCCAAGGGATCACCTCCGGTCCTCTCACCTGCAGCGACGCCGCGGGGCGGAGCCTGGAGTTCGGTGCGCACGCCCGGCGCGGGCCGCAGCCTGGCCGCAGAGCCCCTTGAGCCAAACGGTCCGCATCTCCGTCTCGACGATCGGACCGATCAGGGCTTCTCGAGTGGGATACAGACCAAGTCGCCGGTGGCGCTCACAATCGGCGGCTTGGTGTAACCCATCGCCCGCAGCGCCTTCTCCACCGGCAGGGCCCGATCGGGGAAGCCGTTGCGGTTGATGTAGATCGCCGCAAAGCCCCGCTTCTTGATTTCGGCAACAGCCTCCTCGAGCGATCGCTTGCCGAGCTCTTTCTGCCACGCCTCGCGCGGGCGTCCCTTCATCGATCCGAATGAATAGCGGAGGTTCTTACTGTAGAGATAAGAACGAAAATGGTCGTACGGGGGAACCCCCGGCGCCGGCATCTCGGGGAACTCCATGATCGGCAGCTGGAAGACCATCGCCCCCGCGGGAAGCGCCGCCTCCATTTTCCCGGCGAACTCGCGGTCGGCATCGACCTGGCGGATGATCGAGGTGGTCTCTTGGGCCGTGGGAGGGCGGGGAACCTGGTCCCACAACACCATCATTCCGACTGCCGATGCGACAGCGTACCACTGCCATGTCGTCGCCTCTCCGGGGTGTGATTCCTCGGATCTCGCCTGGAGAACGGTCAGCCGCCGTGCCGCCCAGAGCAGCGAAATCACAAGAATGACGACGCTGTAGCGACAGCCGGCACGGAACATCGTGATTCCAGCCGATCCGATGATCGCATTGAGCCCACCCGTGGTGAACATGAGCACGATCCAGAGGATCTGCCAGACCTCGAGTGGGACGTCGCGCTCCCGGCGCTCGACCATCGCCCGCAGGCCGGTGAGCAACAGCCAGAGAAACGCCCCGATCCCGATGATCCCGAGATACGAAGACCGTTCATCGAGCAGCGGCGCTGCCTGCCAGTGCGCCTTTGAAAACGAGGCGAACACCTCGGAGCGGTGGTTCATCGGCGGGATGAAGAGATCCTTGAGCTTGAGTCCGTACAACTCGAGCCACTTGTATTCGCGCACGAAGGCGTTGACGTTCGGCTCGTGGAAGAGCCGGTAGGTCCAGGAGTCGATGTTCATGAGCGCGAAACCGGCGGCGGCGGCGGCAATGATGGCCAAGCCCGGCCGCAGTGGGGCCAGAGACCGCCGCTGCCAGCACCGGACCAGGGACGTGAGGAGCACCAACTGACAAAGGACGTTCGTGTAGTAGACGAAGTGGACCCCCGAGACGAAGGCGATGCCGATCGCCAACCAGAGTGCCCGCCGCGGACCGGGTGGCGACGCCGAAGGATCGAAGGCGTCCGAGGCACACCACCGCCACACGAGCGGAAAAAAAGCCACCGGCCAGACATACGCGACCTGCATGTGGTGCGGCGACTGGGCGAAGATGTACGGCGCCACGCCGAAGGCGAGCGCACCGACGAATGACCACAGCCTGTTGCACGCCGAAAGCCGGGCGGTGAGATAGAAGGCCGCTGCCGCCAGGACGTGTGCCAGCGCGAAGCTCGCGTTCAAACCGGCGAACAGCCCGAGGCACTTGACGAGAACGGCCTGAATCCCCAGCACGACTTCATCGGGCGAGGGGAAGTCGTTCCAGTTGCCGTCGTAGGGGGCCCCCAGTTCCGGCACCGTCTTCCAGAGGAACGGCAGGCCGAGCCAGTTGTCGGAGGCCTTGATGTAGGCGGCAGTCGAAAAGAAGTCCGATCGCTCCAGGTCGTCGAGATACGTCATGGGGTAGGTCAACGACCGCCATGTCCATTTGTCATTGGCGGCACACCAACACAACACCGCCATCACACCCACGATCACGACCGCCAGGAGATCGCGCGATGGCGGCCAAGTCCGGCGTCCCCTCGAGTTTTCCATCAACCGCCCTTCCCATGAAAAGACCCTCACCGACCCATCAGGCTTTCCCGGACGGGGGCATGCAGAATACACCGATTTTCTGGTATGTTACGCGGAAAATACGGATCGAGAATGGCCCCCGGTCCGGCGACACGCTCCATCGGGTCCCCTTGGTGCTTTCATGCTTGTTTCGCTGGTCATTCCCGTTCTCAATGAATCGGAAAACCTCCCGGCACTCTGGTCCCGGTTGCGCGGCGTCACGTCCGGCCTGTCGGATGTCGAGTTCGAAGCCGTCTTCGTCGACGACGGCAGCACGGACGACACCCCCGGCAGCATCCGTGCCCTGCCAGTCGTCGGCAATCTGCAGTGGGTGCTCGTCCAACTCTCGAGAAACTTCGGCCACCAGGCCGCGATCACCGCCGGCATGCAGCATGCATCCGGGGACGCCGTCGTGTTCCTCGATGCCGATCTCCAAGACCCGCCGGAATTGATCGTCGATTTCCTCGATCATTTCCGGCATGGCTACGACGTCGTCTACGGTGTCCGGAAAAACCGCAAGGAGCCGCTCTGGCTCCGGTTCTGCTTCGCGTCGTTCTACCGACTTTTCAACGCCATCTCCGAGCGGCCAATTCCGCTCGACGCCGGCGACTTCGGGCTGATGAGCCAGCGGGTCGCCAAGCTGATCGCCCAGATGCCCGAACGCGATCGCCTCATCCGTGGCATGCGGAGCTGGGTGGGATTCAAGCAGATCGGCATTCCCTACGATCGCCCCGGGCGCTACGCCGGCACCACCCGCTACAGCGTGGCCAGAAGGATCGAAGGGGCCCTCGACGGTCTGTTCGGGTATTCCAAAGTGCCGATTCGACTGTCGCTGATTCTCGGGATCGTCGTGTGCCTCGTCGCCGGCGCCTACTTGGCGACCACGTTGGTCGGCCAATTCGTCTTCGGCGGCCAAGCGGTCCGCGGCTGGACATCGCTGCTCGTGCTCGCCTTCATGCTCGGCGGCGCGAACCTCGTCGCCACGGCAATCGTCGGGGAATACGTCAGCCGGGTCTACTTTCAGGGGAAGAACAGGCCCATTTTCATCGTCGCGGAAACGGCGCGTTCCAGTCCAACGGAGCCTGTCCGCTGGAAACCGGCCCTCGGGTCGGGGGGGGCCGGCGCCCCGTGCACGGTCACCCCAGCAGACGCAAGATCATCGGCCGCAGCAGACTCTTGAAGCGTGTTTTCAACGCGATGATCCGCAGGTCGAGCGGAGCGACGCGCTCTCCCTCGCCTCCTGCAGTCGCGCCAGGTGGAGGAAGTCGCGCACTGTCACGCCGGCCAGTCCCGTCGCCGCCGCCTTGGCATGGATCCGGTAGGGGCCGACCGTAAGAGCCGACCGGCCGCGCATCGAAGCCGTCGCTCAGGCTCATGATTCGGAGCCAGTACTCGATTTCGGTGCCGGTGACGACCGCACGGAACGTATCCTCGCCGTCGGCCGGGGCGTTGGAGACAGGAATCACGGCGGAGATCCGCGGCGACGTGGTCATCGATCCGGCTGCTTGGCCTTGGGGCGGCAGACGGCCACCATATATTCGTCGTGGTGATCCGGGGCCGATTCGGTCACTCGGTGGACCGCGTCCCCGGCCACAAGAAACCAGCGGCACTTCCAGGCCTGGTTGATTCGCACCGCCACCTTCGGGCCGAAGATACCGGCGATCCACTCCAGCCATCGCACCTTGGCGCCGGCAGTCCTGTTTTGTCCGTACCAACCGACCACCTCGAACCGCTCGGTGAGGAGATCGAGGTACTCGAGCGGCGTGTATTCCCTGACATGAAACGGATTCCAGGGGCGGTCGGTGAGGCCCGTCCCCGGATTGGTAACCGAACGATTCGGTGTCGAGCAGATGAACAACCCGTCCGGCTTCAACACCCGTGCCACCTCACCGAGAAATCCACGGTCGTCCTCGATGTGCTCGACCGTCTCCAGACTGATGAACACGTCAGCCGTTGCATCCCCCGCGGGGAGCGCCGTGGCTTCCGCCCGCCGGAACGAGGCAAGGTCAGTCCCCAACGCGGAGTTGGCGGCATCGACCGCCTCCTGATCGACGTCAAAGCCGACGAGGGAGGCGGGTTCGCTCCGGAGAAACACCGCAGCGCCGTTTCCGTTCCCCGATGCGCAGTCGACCACCGCCAGTCCGCGCACGAACCGGCTCGCGAAGGCATACCTCGCCTCATGCTCGGCCACAGTCCACGGCGGAAGCCATTCCCCGGACTTCACCCGCTCCGTGGCAATCATCGACAACTTTCTGACCATCAGGGACGGCCTCCTCTGCATGGGCAACAAACAAAGTCTTGCATACCGCTCCTTCACCCACGACACCCCCGAGTTCTCCCGGAAGCTCTTGTTCGCCGCATTGAGCGGCGGCTCTACCAAACCACGGCAGGCTATCGCTCGAGTCGAGCGTGATCCGGCTCCCCCCGACGACGAACCGGAAGCGGTATTCCATGAGCGATCCGAGCGAGTGTCGCAAGGCGTCCTGTTGGGCGGGTTCGACAGCGAGAAAAGAAAACCACCAGTATCTGCCCCGAGAATCTTCCACCAACGGCGACGGACTCGGGCGCCATGCCATAATAACAAAACACCGGTCGTTGGTTAGATTCGAGACCCTTGCGGTGGGATCCGCTTTTGTCGCCACGATGCATTCAACGATCGTTTGGACCGAGGCGAACACTTGGCGAGAGAAGCTGGTGAAGCGTTCTTCTGCCGAGCGTCAGCGCCCGGCCTTCGCCCGGCGCTCCTTCAGCCAGACGGCAAGTTCCCTGACCATCATCTCGAAAGAGACCCTTGGCTCGAAGCCGGTATGCTCCCTGATGAGATCTATTGCAAAAAGCTCCTTCGGCAGGATGACGTCGCTGAAACTCACCCTGCCGAAACCGAGCTCCTGCCCGGGCGGGTAGAGCCTTGCCATCTCCTCCACGTACTCTCGCAGCCGCCGGGCATGCCCCGACCCGATCCAATAATCTTGGCCAGGCCGGCCATGCTTGCCAACGCTCACCAAGCCGCGCGTTACATCAGAGACATGGATCGTGTCGAAGATTTGCTCTCCTGACGTAAAAGAGAGATCCCCCCCATGAAGAAACTTGTCCAAGGCAACCTGAAGAAAAGAATCTTTGCCGTCATCAACCCCCATGACATGAGAGAACGTCGTCAAGACAACCGGTGTTTGTGAATCGGCGTGGAGCATCTTGAGCATCCGCTTGGCCCCGCACTTCGACAACGCATAGATAATGTGCCGGTTGGAGGCATTGGACTGGTGATAATCGAGTCCAACATAGGCCTCGGCAAAATGCTCCTCCATAGAACCGGCGTGCACGAAAAGCCGGCAGCCGACTGCAGCTGACGCAGCCAATGAGGCCGTTGCGCGGATGACGTTTCTCAGCTGCGCATGGACGCCGAAGTCCGACACCTTCTCGGTGCCCCACCACGCAATGTTGAAAAACACGCAATCATCGACAGGGAAACCCGCCTCGCGCACCACGTCCGGCAGACGTTCCGTTTCGTCGAGCGGCAGCGTACGGTAGCGAAAGCTCTCTGCGGTAGGGAGTCGGTGGATCGGTAACGCATCGGCGGCCCGACGGCCCAGCCCCAATACCTCCACCCCATCGGCCACCAGTTGCCGCACCAGCGCGGAACCGATGAATCCGGTCGCCCCGTTCACAATCGCCTGTTTCATCGTCGAGCAACCTCCGCAGCCAAAGTTTCGAACGTCTCCCGGAGTTCGAATCCAACCTCACGGCGCAACGGCTCGGGATCGAAGTGGTATCTGTCCTCGACACTCAGCGGCGCGGACATCCAGGCCGACTCCGGCGCCATCGAGCCATCCATGACGAGTTCGAAATATCGGAAAAGCTCCGTCAGCGTACGCGGCCTGATGGTGCCGATATAATAGTCGGCTTTGTTCTTGCCTTGGGCCCCGATCATGGCGAACGCCCGGGCTACCTCACCGATGGGCAGAATCTCCGTCCACTGCCGACTGCGCAGCGGTTCATACCCGCGGCGATCCCTGATCGCCCGGAGGACGGAAGCGACATATCCCGCCCCGTCGAGTGACGGCGTGACGTACGTCGAGAAGCGCACGTTCACGTAGTCGATCTTTTTGATGTAGCAAAGAATGGAGCCGAGATCGCGAGCGATCAACTTCGCGGCACCGTAGATGCCTTGATTGGTCGGGTAGGCCACCTCCGGCCAGCGGTCAACGAGGTAATCCTGAACGAATCGCTCCTGCTGGCTCCCCGCATTGACCAGCTTTGAGCAGGTGAACGCTGCCGCCAGATTCACTGCATCCGAGATCGCTGCCGCCGACGCCACCTGCAAGGGAACGTCAGGCGTCGCGAGTTGGCCACCCGCGCCCCATGCCAAGTGAAACAACACACACTCCCCCGCTGGCTTCCAGGGAACGTTGGCAACGAGGAAATCTGTGTCGCTGTAAGCCGCAGGAGCGAGCCCCACGTGGGTGACACACTCCCCGGTGGTCTGCACATGAAAGACCGTATCGCTGGATGGCGGCAATCTTCCGACACCCAACGTCGGGATGCCTTGCTTTGCAAGGTGCGATACCAGCGCCGACCCAAGACGTCCGGTCGCGCCGGTCACAATTGCGCTCTTCATTTCACATACCGTTCCTATGTCATTTCTGCGGAAGAGCACGACCGACAAAAAAGTGGGGCCTCAACGAAAGCCAGTTGCGAAGTGCGCGGGGCCACTGCTCGCCCTCCTGTGCCGGACATGGCATGCATGACACTCCCTTTCGAACTTGCGTGTCACCAGGGCTGCCGCATGCTACTTTCCAGAGATCTCCGATGCCACCCACTGAGGAAAAAAGCACGACCTGGAACCGGCGATCCCGACGCTGCATGACAGGAACACAGGATCAACGCCCCAAGGACGCCCTGTTTGCGGTCCGTAGCCGGGCGTTTCACCCAAGCGTTTTGTAAAGAGCTTGTCTCACCTTGCTTTTCAACCAGGATTTCGCACGTACGACTCGGAAATCAAAAGCGCTCAAGGTGACGGTCCCTCGGTCTACCTGCTTCCGAGCGGTACGTACGAAATCCTCAACCGTGACCGCGGCCAAGCGCGTCGTTGCGGCGTCCGCGTGAATGCGGTACCAGCCGACCGGCTTGACGTCGTGAAACATGCCACCAACGCCGAGCAGACGCAACCAATATTCGACATCCGTGGCGTAGGCCACCTCCGGGTCGAACAATCCAACTCGCTCCATGGCCGAGCGTCGCCACATCACGTGTACCGGCTCTCCTATGATATTCGTGCCCGACATGATGCAACGGCGTATCATCGCGTTTCCATCATAGAAACCGGATTTCCCGATGGCATTTCGCACGAAAAGCGGCTTCCCTGAACTGTTGATAAGAAGCCTCGCACTCGTCGCAAAGCTGGCCTGCGGATGGTCCATCAAAGAGCGATACTGCCGCTCGAGCGCATCGGGCTCGAGGACGTCATCGGCACACAGAAGCTTCAGCAAACCTGCCCGGGACATCGACACCGCGATGTTCCAATTCTCCGGTGCGGCAACGGTAGCATTGTTTCGCACTGCCCGAATACGCGAATCGTTGGCCTTCGCCAGGAGATCATCGATGACCCGATGCGTTTCATCTGTCGATGCATTATCGACGATCACGAGCTCCCACTTTGCAAATGTCTGGCACAGGACGGATTCGATCGTCTGCTGCAGATAACGGGCTGCATTGTAGGCCGGCACCACCACGCTGATTTCAGGCTCAACGACCACTGGCAACCACGTCCTTTCGCTTCGCGACCAACACGTCCCACTCCAGCTACAACGGCTCCTTACGTAAAATGCATCGCCATCCCACGGCAACTACCTTTCATCGTAGTACGTTATCCGGCTTCCAGAGTCATCAAACCGAAACGGTAATTCGAAGAGGCTCGCGAGAGCCGCCCGCACGGCACTCTGCCGGTCGGGTTCGACATAGAACAGGAGAAAGCCTCCTCCACCCGCACCGAGCAGCTTTCCACCGACCGCCCCGGCACCCCGAGCAGCCTCGTAGTGAGCGTCGATCTCAGGGTTTGAGACACTCCCCGGCAGCGATCGTTTCAGCACCCAAGCCTCGTGAAGCAATTCGCCGAAACGCAGCAGCGACCCTGTTGACCTGAGCACCTCGGCTGCCGGCTCAACCAACTTGACCAACTCGTCAAGCACCACCCGCGAACAATCCTCACCGCCCCTTTGAGTCTCCAGCACCTTGCTCGCGTCGCGCTTCAATGCCGTGTAGAAGAGCATGAGGCGATCCTGGATCGCCCGCTTCGTCGTCGGGTTGTACGGTACCGGATCGACGCTCACACGGCCGTTGGAACAGAACGTGAACGTGTTGATGTTGCCGTACGCCGCCGCGAAGTGATCCTGCTTGCCGATCGTACGGCCGAGCCTTTCGATCTCGATATGGGCCGCCTCACTTGCCAGCCGGTACTTTGTCACCGTCTTTCCAGAGAGGCAATACAGCGCGTTCAACAACCCGACTGCGAAAGCACTGGATGACCCCAGCCCGGTTTGAGCCGGGACGTCCGCTACCGTGACGATCTCGACCGGATGATCGATCTTCAGGAAATCGAGTGTCTCGCGCACGATGGGATGTTCGATGTCCTCGATCCGGTCCTTGCATTCCAAGCGGCTCCACACGATTCGATACCGGTGCTCCACGATATCGACGGGTTTCTTCACGCAGACGTAGATGTACTTGTCAATGGTCGTACTGAGCACCCGGCCTTCACCCGCCACGTAGTAACTCTCGAGGTCTGTACCTCCGCCGATGAAACTGACCCGAAATGGCGTTCGCGATATGATCATGATCGGAGAAGCATTTCCGCAAAGCCGGTGGCGTCGGGGAACATCGCGGCGGGTTTTTCTGCCACAGGCAGCGAATCGAGTTCCCTAGGGGGGCCTATGTAGCCACAGCGGCAGCCCGCTCGCCAAGCCGCCGTGCAGTCCCTTGGATCGTCGCCCAGATACCACGTCTGGTCCAGCCGGAGCGAGAAATCCCGAGCCGCAGCGTAAAACATCCCCGGCTCCGGCTTACGGCACAGGCAGTGATCATCCCAGTGGTGGAAGCAGTAGTGGCTCCCGAGGATCGGCACGCCCACGCGCCCGAGGGCCTCTTTCATCCGCCGGTCGATCTCCCATACTTGCTCCTCGGTCACCATCCCACGTCCCACACCGGCTTGGTTGGAGATCACGATGAAAGCCCATCCGGCTGCCGCCAGACGCTTCAGAGCGTCGAGCGTTTCCACCACGAACCTCCAGTCGTCCCAGGCCGAAAGGTAACGAGCCCGCTCGGGCTTGCAGTTGATCGTCCCGTCACGATCGATAAGGAGTATTTTCTTGGGAGTGAAATAGGCGTCAGCAGCCGAGAGCCGTAGCGGATCCGATATGCTTTGATAGGCGTCGCGTTGGAGGTAGGCAGAGAGTTGCCGGGCCGCCGAAAGCCGTTCAAGAACCGCACTGAAGGACTCGTCCGCTCCGGTGAAAGAGTCGAAGATCTTCGCTGAAAACAGGGCGTAGCCGATTTCCACGGCGTTGAGTCCGGAAACGCGACGGGTAGGGTCGTACGCTGTGATCTGACCGGTGGCGTTCACGGCGACGTTTGCCCGTGTTTCCCGGGGATGAACCGTCAGGCATCCAAGACGGCCGTGCGTTCGAAAGACCTCCTCGACCCGCTGCGGCTGATAGGTCGCGTAGTTGTCACCGTAAAGCAGAAGAAAAGTCGGTTTCAGGAGCGGCCGTGCGTCCCACAATCGACGTGCGGTTTGCCACTCCTCGGGGCCATGGCGATACTCGAGCCGGATGCCGATGTCGGAGCCATCGCCGAGGTTTTCATGGATCATCTCGCCGCGGTAACCAGTGAGAAGCACGGCCTCTCGATAGCCGTTATCGCGAAGTTGCCCAAGAAGATGCATAAGGAACGGACGACCAGCAACGGGCGCCAGCGGCTTGGGTAACGAGTCCGTCATCGGCCGGAGCCGCTCGCCTCGGCCGCCACAGAGAATGACGGCCTGATCCGTGATCATGGGGTCTCCTATCATTTCAAATCGATGAGTCACCGGCGCAACGCCCCAATCGGCGTCTCGAGACGGAAAACTCTTCGTCGCTCATGCCTGCGGAGAGACATAGTCGGGCCAGCCGGCGTCCTTCGCTGAAATGTGGGCCGGATCGCGTGGCCAGCGGAATCCGAACCGTGGGTCATTCCATCGAACCCCCCGCTCCGCGGAGGATTGATAGAACTCCGACACGACGTAATAGACGATGGTGTCGTCCTCCATGGTCATGAAGGCATTCGCGCACCCGGGGGGAATGTGGATGCTGTGGCGGTTCACACCGTCGAGCTCGAAAGAGATCCACTTCATGAAGGTCGGCGAATCGGAACGCATGTCGACCATGATGTCGTGGAGCTTGCCGCGCAGGCAGGTGAGGGTCTTCCCTTCACCGTGCGGCGGCAGTTGGTAGTGGAAGCCACGCAGGGTGAAGGCATGGCGGTTCTCCGAGATATTCGACTGGAGGACGTGCGATGCGATGCCGTGGGCCGCGAACTCACGGGCACAGAAATGCCGGCGAAACACCCCGCGCTCGTCGTGGAACAGGTTGGGCTTGATGAGAAACGCGCCGGGCAGCGACTGGGGTTCGAATTCCATGGGGACTCCTCGGGGATCAGGCCTGCCAGCGGAGGTCACGGTCGAGGGCGCCGGTCGCGACGAGATGTTTCAGATGCTCCAGGCGGATCGTCCTGCGGCCCGTGAAGTCCTGATCGGTGAAGGCGATGTCGCGGAAAAACCGGACGAGCTCCTGGCCACCACGGTCGAGATCCCACGAGGGGCGGAACCAAGGCGCCAGTTCCCCGAGAATGCGGCGGAACGACACCCGGTAACTGCGTGAGTCCTTTCCGTGCTCGCCAGTGAAGGTCAGGGTCGATCCGGGCATGCAGCGGCTCGCCGCCTCGGCGAGATCGCGGACGGTGAAATTGCCATTCGGAATGCCGACGTTGAACGACCGCCCCTGCACGATCTCCTCCGGCGCCGTGAGGCCGGCGAGGAACGCCTGGCAGACGTCGCGCACATGCACCACAGGGCGCCACGGCGTGCCGTCGCTCTTGATCTCGATCCGCCCACGGGTGAACGCACATCCGACCAGATTGTTGAAGACGATGTCACTCCGCAGTCGGGGGCTGACGCCGAAGACGGTCGACGGCCGCAGGGCCGTGACGACAAAGCCGGGCGCGGCGAGCTTCCGGATCGCCAGTTCGGCCTCCCACTTCGTCCGGGCATAGGCCGTGACGGGTCTCTTCTCGCTCACGTCCTCGTCGAGCTCGTCATCCGTCGTCGACACGCCGTACATGCTCTGCGACGAGGCGAACACGAACCGGCGCACGCCGGCCCGCTTGGCAAGCTCGGCCGCGCGGACCGTGCCGGCGAAATTGATCGCCTCGGTGAGCGTCGGCGCGAATTCGCCGAGGGGATCGTTCGACAGGGCGGCCAGATGGACGACCCCCTCGAAGCCGGCGAAGTCCGCGAGCTCGACGTCGCGGATGTCCTTGACCGATTGCCGCGCCGGCTCCGGTGCCTCCGCCAGCCGGCAGTCGCGGAAGTAGCCGATGTCGAGCCCGGCCACGTCGTGGCCGGAGGTCTTCAGTTCCTCGGTGAGGACCGAACCGATATATCCCAGATTTCCGGTGACCAGCAGTTTCATCGGTGGAGGGTGGGCCTAGCAGGGGAGTTCAGCAGGGGAGTTCAGAGCGTGGGTTCAGAGGGGGATTCCAGCCGAAAGCAGCCGGTCAGCGGCTTGCCACGGGCGACGGTTTCTCGGCGCTGAAGGTGATCGCCGCGGCTATAGTGAGCGCTTTGGCGTCGCATGGCGCAGTCTCAAGTCTCATCGGTGCACGGATGTCGGCCGAGGCCTGCGTCGGTGGCGATGCGCCCGATGCCTGGACAAGGTACGGATGCCGCGGAATCTCGAGAGTATACCGAAACTTCACCGATGGATTCCGGCTTCAAAACGCGGTCGGTCGTGGTCGTCGGCGGCGGGCTCGTCGGCCTGGCCACGGCCTGGCGGCTCCTCCAGTCGCGGCGCTGCGACGAGGTGACGCTGCTGGAAAAGGATGCCAAGGTCGCCTCGCAGCAGTCGACCCACAACAGCGGCGTCCTCCACAGTGGGCTGTACTACAAGCCCGGCTCCGAGAAGGCAGCTTTGAGCGTCCGCGGCCTGCGGCAGATGGTCGCGTTCTGCCAGGAGCATGGCGTCCGTCACGAGATCTGCGGGAAGATCGTCGTCGCCACCGACGCCGCCGAGGTGGCCCGGCTCGACACGCTCTGGGAACGGGGAACCCAAAACGGCCTCGTCGGCCTCCGTCGCCTCGACTGCCCTGAGGCGATCCGCGAGCTCGAGCCGCATGCCGCGGGGATCGCCGCCATCCACGTGCCGCAGGAGGGGATCGTCGACTACCGCGGGGTCGCCGATGCCCTCGAGCGCGAGATCGGGCGGCTCGGGGGGCGTGTCGTCGTGAACGCCCGGGTGACGCGGATCGAGCGGATCGGCGGCACCTGGCGATTGGCGAGCACCGCCGGCGAGGTTGGCGCCGAGTTGGTGATCAATTGCGGCGGGCTGCACGCCGACCGGATCGTGGGGCTTTCGGGAATGAAGCCGGCGGCGCGGATCGTCCCGTTCCGCGGCGAGTATCTCCGCCTCCGCCCCGCTGCGGAGCACCTCGTGCGCCACCTCATCTATCCGGTCCCCGACCCGCGTTTCCCGTTCCTCGGCGTCCACTTCACGCGGATGATCGACGGCGGGATCGAGGCTGGACCCAATGCCGTCCTCGCCTTCGCCCGCGAGGGCTACACGCCGCTCTCCATCAATCTCCGCGACCTCGTCGAATCACTCACCACGCCGGCCCTGTGGCGGTTTGTGGCGCGGCACGCTTCGATGTCGGCCTACGAGCTCTACCGCTCCTCGAGCCGTGGCGCCTTTTGCCGTTCACTCCAGAAGCTCGTTCCCGAGGTGACGCCGCGCGACCTCGCTCCCGGCGGCGCCGGTGTCCGGGCCCAGGCGATGTGGCCCGACGGGCGGCTCGTCGACGACTTCCATTTCGTCCGTGGCGACGGGATCCTCCATGTCGTCAATGCCCCCTCCCCCGCGGCCACCGCGAGCCTGGCGATCGGCGAGCGGATCGTTGCCACGATCGACGGGAATGCCGGCTGATACAATTGAGCGATTGAGCAGGACTCCTTCCGCCGCCCCACCATGATCCCGCACGACATCATCACGAGCACCGCCAACCCCCGCCTGCGGGAAGCTGCCCGGCTCCGTGAGCCCCAGGCGCGCCGCGATAGCGGCCTGACGCCCGTCGACGGCGGCCGCGAGGTGCGCCGGGCGCTGGCCGCGGGCATTCCCCTCGTGGACTTGTTTCTGGACGAATCGATCCTCGCCCGCGCCGATGCCGGCAGACACGATGCCGATGCCACCGGCCTGCCGTCGGGGGCCGATCTCGACTCCTGGCTCGCCGAGGTGGTGGCGGGGGGTACGCGGATCACGCTCCTCTCCAAGCCGGCGTTCGAGAAACTGGCCTTCGGCAGCCGCAACGAAGGCTGCGTCGGCATCGTCCGCTTCCGCCCCGGCCCGCTCTCCGACTGGACGACGCTTGCCGACCGTCCGGTCCTGATCGTTGAAGGGGTCGAAAAACCGGGAAATCTCGGCGCCATCCTCCGCACCGCCGACGCCGCCGGGCTCGCTGGCGTGATCGCCTGCGACGCGCGGACCGATCCGGCCAACCCGGCGGTCATCCGGGCGAGCCTCGGGGCCGTCTTCTCCGTGAAGCTCTCGAGCGCCGACACTGCCGAGACGATAGCCTGGTGTTCGAGCGCCCCGCGCCGCGTGATCGCCGCCCGCCCGCAGGGATCGATCCCCTGGCACCAGGCGCGGCTCGCCGGCGCTACCGCAATCCTTCTCGGCAGCGAGGCCCACGGCATCTCGCCCGCCTGGCAGGAAGCGGCCGATGCGGGGAAGATCGTCCTCGAGTCGGTCCATCTCCCGATGCACGGCGCCGCCGACAGCCTCAACGTCTCGGCCACCGCCGCCGTCCTCGCCTACGAAAGTCTCCGGCAGGGTCAGCGCGATTGACCAACGCTTCGCCCCTCATCCCCTCTCTCCCCTACCGAGGTCCCCGTGAACGACGGTTCCCCCACTGGATCGAGCGAACTGTGTGACACGCTTGCCGCCACGGTCGCCGCACGCGGCCTGGAGGGGATGTTCGCCGAGCTCACCGCCTCGCTTGCCGCCCGGCAGCGCTGGCACTCTCTCTTCGACGCCCGCCTCATGGAGGCACGAGCCGCGCTCGGCCTGCCGCTCGCTGGCGACTCGCGGACGATCCCCGCGGAGAAACAGGCGGCGCTCGAGGCGAAGTCGCTCGAGGCCTGCCGCGAGGTGGGCTGGCCACTCGTCGAAGAGGGGAAGGTGGCGGCCGGCTGGATGTATCTCCGCGCGGCGGTCGAACCTGAGGAGATGGGGCGGCGGATGGCGGCGCTCGCCGAGCGCGTCGAGGTCCCGGCCACGACGAGCGATCCCCCGCCGGCCACCGACGACGCCCCTGATGCCGAACGGGCCGACGAGACGATCCAGGAGATCATCCATGTGGCGCTGTGGGAGGGGGCCGATCCGGCCCTCGGCCTGAAGCTGCTCCTGGCCCGCAACGGCACCTGCAACACGATCACTGCCTACGAGCAGGCGGTCTCGCGGCTCCCCGCGGCGCGGCAGCGTCCCGCGGCCGATCTCCTCGTCGCCCATCTCCACCGTGAGGTGCTCGCCTCGCTCGTTCACGATCTCCACCGCCGGGGCATCCCGGTCGAGCCCGGCCCCGATGCCTCGCTCACCGGTGTCCTCGAGGCGGCCGGTGGATTGAACGACGACCCGGCCGTCCATGTCGACGTTTCGCACCTCCAGTCGGTGCTGCGGATCGCGAGGGTCTGCACCGACCACGTCACGCTGCGCCGGGCGTGGGAGCTCGCCTGCTATGCCTGTCGCCTACCGAGGGAGAGCGTCTACCCCGGCGAGCCCCCGTTCGAGAACGTCGGCGCGGCCTCACGGCTCTTCTACGGCGCCCAGCTCGGGATCGACGTCGAGGGGGCGATCGCCTTCTTTCGCAAGGCGGCAGTGCTGGCAAAGGTGGAACAGGAGGGATCACTCCCCGGCGACGTGCTTGTCCTCCTCCTCTGGCGGCTCGCCCGCCCCGCCGAGGCGCTCCACGCCGCGCTCGATCGGCCGCGCGACGATTCCGGACCGAGCCTCCTCCAGGCCACCGGGATGCTGCCCTCGCTGGTCGACATGGCGGCGGCCTCCGGCGACTTCGGCCCGCTGCGGAAGGCCTGCCGGGAGCACGGCGACGAGATCACGTTCGCCGCCACACTCGCCGCGGAACGCGCCACAGCCTGACCAGAGCCGGCCAAAGCGCGCGAGCCGTCACTTCGTCGCAGGCGTCTGGGCGGCAGCCGTTTTGACCGGTGCTGATTTTGCCGCCACGCTCCCGGCCGTCACCGCCGGCTGGCATTCGCGGCACGACTGACACTCACCGCAGCCGGCGGCGCGGCGCTTCCAGGGCCAAGGGAAAAGCGTGAGGATGCAGTCGGGATGGCAGGGATTGATCTTCTGAAGGCAACTCGGCCCCCCGAACAGGCAGCCGCTGATCTTGTTGCAGTCGTCGCACGGATTCTCGGTGATGTAGCCGACCTCCGCCGGGTCCATGAACCCGCGCCCGGGGGGCAACTGCCACGGCGCGAGCAGATCAGGGCCACGGCTGACGCCATGGCAGTCGTGCCAGCGGTTGCAGTTGCTGCACGGGTCTGGCCCGCACGGCTCCTCGCCGCGCGGTCCCCAATAACGAGGCCCACATCCCTGGCTCCCGCAGGGCATCGTCTCGCCCACGGGTGAGCGGAGAAAGCCCGGCTGCGGCCCACAGGTGCGGCAGGGCCACGCAGAGGCCGAACGGGCCGGCCCGACGAAGGCCACGGCCACGACGAAGAGCACCACGGCGGTGCAGGCCGGGCGCCGCCCGGCGAAGCGGAGAGTGTTCATGCCAGACGGTATCGGCCGGAAGAACCGTCACGCTCCGCTCATTCAGACCGAGCGTCAGGGTTTCCCCGGATTGCCCAGTTGCCCAGTTGTCCAGTCGCTGGCGAGATCTGGGAGGAGCGGGGATTCCCCGGCCTCCGAGGCCTCTGGTCTCACGGCACCCGGACCGGCGTCGGCGGGCTGGCGAGGGCGCGCTCGTAAAGCCGCAGGTATTTCCGGGCACTGGCATCCCACGACCAATCTTCTTGCATGACGCGGCGGACGAGCGACAGCCAGCGGTCGGTGTCGGCGTGGAGCTCGAGCGCCCGCTCGACGGCGTGCGCGAAGGCGGTGCCATCAACGGCCGAGAATCGGAAGCCACTCCCCGTGCCGTCGGCGAGTGCTTCCGGGGTGGCATCGACGACGGTGTCGACGAGCCCACCAGTGGCTCGGACGATCGGGATCGTGCCGTAGCGAAGGGCGTAGAGCTGCGTCAGCCCGCAGGGCTCGTAGAGGCTCGGTATGAGGAGCATGTCGGCCGCGCCCTGAACGAGGTGCGCGAGCCCCTCGTCGAAGCCGATGACGAGGTCGATCGTTCCCGGGTAGGAGGCGGCCAGCCGCCGCAGACCGTCCTCGGCCCGCGGATCCCCCGTGCCGAGCACGAGGAACCGGGCCCGTCCACTTCCGGCCAAGCGTTCGAGGAGATCGAAGACGAGCCCGATCCCTTTCTGCTCGGCGAGCCGACCGACAAACGCGATCAGCGGGCGCGGATCGGGGGCGACATGGCCGAGGCGGGAGGCAAGCGCCGCCTTCGCGGCGTATTTCCCCTCGGCGACGTCAGCCTCGCCATAAGGCCTGGGGAGATGGGGATCGTTGCCGGGGTTCCAGGCTGCGGTGTCGATGCCGTTGACAATTCCCGCAAGCGAATCGCCCCGCGCCGAGAGCACCCCCTCGAGGCTACATCCGCCGGGGGCCGACTGGATCTCGCGGGCATACGTCGGGCTGACGGTGCTCACCATGTCGGCGAACACGACCCCCGTCTTGAGGAGGTTGAGCTGGCCGAAATACTCCATCTGCTGCCAATTGAAATACCGCCAATCGATCCCCGTCAGGAGCATGTCCCAGTGCCAAAAAACGCCCTGATAGGCCATGTTGTGAATCGTGTGGAGCGTCCGCGCCCGGGCCAGCCTGGGCCACTGGGAGGCGAGCACCTTCTGGTAGGCGGGCACGAGGCCGGTCTGCCAGTCGTGGCTGTGGATGACGTCGCACGGTTCCTCGAAGCGGTTGGCCAGTTCGAGGACGGCGCGGGAGAAGAAGATGAACCGCTCGGAGTTGTCGGGATAATCCTCGGCGCCACCGTAGAGCGTCGGACGGTCGAAGTAGGCATCGTTGCCGACGAGATAGACGGTGACATCAGGGGAGCCGTCCCGGCCCGGCAGGTGCGACTGGAAGATCTTCGCCTTCTGCTTTCGCGTCCCGACCGGCACGTCAAACTCCCACCCCGTCGACTCGATCGGGAGCCGGCGCGACGAAAATGCCTCGCGGTGGGCGGGCATCGCGACGGTGACATGGCAACCGAGCCGGGAGAGCGCCCCAGGGAGCGCGCCGACGACGTCGGCCAGGCCACCGGTTTTGGCAAAGGGGGCCGCTTCGCTCGCCACCTGGAGGACACGCATGGGCCGCCTACGTCTTCATGAGGCTCGGGGGTCCGGACCGCTCGCAGGCAACTCTAGGTCAGGATTTCCGACCAGGAAGTTCGTCCGGAAAAAAACGGTCGTCCGGCCCCCCTCCCGGGTCGATCCCGGCCGGTCGGCGGCTCACCGCTGGCCCCGGAGCGTCTCGAGCCAGGTGACGACATCGACGAGCTCCTCGGCCGACAGCGTCGAGGCGAGATCGGCCGGCATCAGCGACACCGGCTGCCGAACGAGCTCTTCGAGATCGTCGCCAGCCACCGTTGCATCGACGCCGTCGGCTCCCCGGATCACGACCTGCTGCGGCGTCTTCGAGACAAGCAGGCCGGTGATCGCCCGGCCGTCCTTCGTCAAGCCCGTCCAAGCCTCGTAGTTGTGGCTGATCGCCGCCGACGGGGCGAGGACCGATTCATAGAGCGCCTCGCGCGAGAGCTTCGCCCCGATCCCGGAGAGGTCGGGCCCGACCATCTTCCCCTCCCCCTGGACGACATGGCACTTCGCACACGTGCCGACTCCGGCGAAGACCGCCTTCCCCTTCTCGGCGCTGCCGGCGCGCTTGAGAAGATCGGCAAGCGGCGGGAGCTTCTCACCGCCGCGTCCCTTGGGGAGCGGCAGCACGTCGGCCGCCGCCTGGCGGATGTCTCCCCACGGGCAAGCAGAGATCGCCAGCGCCGCTGCCTGCGGGAGGGTGCCTGTCAGCTCCCCCGCCTTGGCCATTTCGACGAGCCTCACCGCCCCCCCCTGGGTGCGGGCTAGCCCACGAATCGCTCCCCCCTTGATCTCCGGGGAGGCCTCGGCCGAGGCAAGCGTTGCCAGAATGATCTCGAGCGCCGGCCCCTGGCCGCGCAGGCCACAGGCCGAGAGCAGGCGCGTGGCCTTGGTGACGGCCGGTGACACGGGGGTCTCCCCCTGGGCCGCCGCGCGACGGATGTCGATCGTCTCATCAGGAGCAGCACTCGCCGCAGCGATCGCCTCGCGCACCGTATCGGCAGCGCCGAGATCGAGGGCCGCGGCGAGCGCCGACACCGCCACCTGGTCGGTCGTGCCGCCGGCGGCGGCGAGCTCGACAAGCTCAGCCGCGCGGCTTTTGATTCGGAAGCGCTGGATGATATCGACGAAGGCTTGAGTACCGGGGACGGCCGCCGCCGCCGCCGCGATCCGCTCGGCGAGCTTCCCTTCGACCCCACCGGCCGGGTCGATCCGCAGAACGAGCTCCGGGAGGATCACCTGGAGTTTTTCATCAGGAGCGTCGAGGCGGGTGACGAGATCGCGGATCGCCACGGCAGCCGCTGCGCTCTCCTGGAAGTCGAGGGAGCGGATGAGCGCCAGCGACTCCGACGTGCCGACGCGGGGATCGGCAAGGAGCTCGCAGATCAGCTGCGGCGACGCCGCGGCCCGGCTCCGCCACACGACCTCGCGGCCGGCGGGGGTCTTCCAGCCGTCACCGACCGCCGCCAGCCAGGCGGCGAGGCGGCCGTCCCAGAGGCTCGTGTTGCCGCGCCCCTGGGCCGCGATGCCGAGCCCCTCGAGCTCCCAGCGATCGCCGGCCGAGTGCGCCTTGGCGAGCTTGGCCCACACGGCATCGGCCCGTGGCCCAGCGACGCCACGCAGCGCCACGGCCACCTCGCGACGGACCGCTGCCGACGGATCGGCCGCGAGTTTTTCAAGCGCGCCAAGCGGGTCGACGTCGGCCATGCGGGCCAATCGCAGGCCGACGATCCGATGGTTCTCATCCTTCGATCCAAGCAACTGCGCCACAGTGGCAGCCCCCTTCCCGGGAAGCCCCCCCAGCGCCCAGGCCAGACGGGCGGCGTGCCGGCTGTCATTGGAGCGATCGAGGGCCGCCGCGAGGACCTTGGCAGCCGCTTCGGGCTCCTTCGCGAGCCGCTCGAGAGCGGTGGCTCGCGTGGAGAGATTCGGGCTCGCCAGGGCCGCGACAGCGCCGTCGATCGAGGCCAGATCGACCTTCGGCACCGACCAAGCCGAGCCGTGCGGCGCGATCCGGTAGATCCGCCCCTTCTCGACATCCCCCATCCCGTGGCCGCCGACACCAGGGTCATACCAATCGGCCACGAGAATCGAGCCATCGGGGGCGACGCAGACATCGCTCGGCCGAAACCAGCGATCAGCCGAGCCGTCGGCGACGTTTTCACTCGTGGCGGCGTAGCCCGCCCCATCGGCCTTCACGTGATAGGCGCGGACGACATTCGGGCCGGCGTCGCAGTGGAGGAGCGAGCCGCGAAAGCGTTCGGGGAGGAGCGTCCCCTCGTAGACGCAGATCCCGGTCGGCGATCCCGCGCCGGTCTGAAGAAGGTTGGGGACGACACCGGGATCGTTCAAGTGCCAGTGTCGCTTCGGGACCTCCGCCTCGAGATTCGTCCGCGGCACCTGCCAGCCCTGCCCGGTGCGTTCGTCGACATAGCCGTAGTTGCCCCCCTCCATGACGAAGTTGATCCGCACCCCCTGGTTGCCGTCGTCGTCGTTGTCGCTCTGCCAGAGCGTGCCGTAGGAATCGACGGCGACTTCGTAGTTGTTGCGGAAGTTGTTGCCGAGAACCTCGAAGTCGCTGCCGTCGGGATTGCAGCGGAACACCATCCCCTGCCGATAGGGCTTGCCGCTGTCGTTGACGACATTTCCCATCCGGTCGACGACCGGCTTCCCATCACGATCATGGACGGCGTGGCCGGTGTTGCCGAAGTTGAAATACCAGCGGCCGTCGGGGCCGACGGAGAAGGCATGGACGGAGTGGTCGTGCTGCGGGTCGCCGGTCTTCGTAAACAGCGACTCCTTCCGGTCGGCGACGAGATCGCCATCGTCATCGTGGAACACGAACACGTCCGGCGCACACGACACGATCACCTTCCGCCCCGGCCCGTCGCCGATGACGCAAATACCGAGGGCCGAATCGACGTCGCGCCCCTGGTAAAAAACCTTCGAGGTGTCGGCGGCGCCGTCGCCGTCGGTGTCTTCGAGAACGAGGATCCGGTCGCCGTCGGGCCGCGTGTCCTTGCGGCCGCGGTAGTTGGTGACTTCGCACACCCACACCCGCCCCGACGCGTCGATGTCGATATCCGAGGGGCTCGAGAGGAGCGGTTCGGCGGCGAACAGCGTCGCTTCGAGTTCTTCCGGGACCACGAGCGTGGCAGCGCCGTCAGCGGGAGCGACAGCGCCGCCGGCCTCCGCGCGCTTGGGGCGAAGCGCCGGGGCCTTGGTGTGAATGGCGAAGCGGATCGACCCGGAGCCTTGATTGGCGCCGCCGTCGTCGAGCCCGGCCCGTCCCACCAGCCGCGTCGCTCCGGCCGGCACCGCCACCTCGATCACCGAATTGGCATGCGTGCCGATGCCGCGGGCAACAAGCTTGCCGTCGAGCTTGAGCTCGTCCCCTCCGGCGTTCCGGCCTTTTTGCACCTTGCCCCACTCGGCGGCGGCGCGCTTCCATTCGAGATCGACCAGCGGCTTCTCGAGGCCGGCTCCCTTGAAGACCGGATCGACCCAGTCGGCCCAATCGCACCCGAACCCATCGCCGCCGTCATCGACCACGAGCCACACCGACGTGGCGCCACCGAGCTCAACATCGAAGGCGACGGAGCGGGTCGGCGTGGCAGCGGTGACAAGCGCGCTGCTCCACAGCGGCTGCGAGCCCGACCCCTGATCGGCGGCGGGGGCGGAAGGAAGGGAGGCCCACGCGACGATCGCCGCGATGCCGGCAGCGGCTCCACACCAACCGCCGAGCGACGGCCGAACCGAGTGCCGAACTTCAGGAATGAACCGCCCCATGATCGCAACTCCTCAGGGATCGTGAATCGCTGCACCGGGAAGAGGCCTCACCAGCCGATCATTCCGCTCCCCGTGGCAACCGCAGCAGTATAGTATGGCCCGTCGATCGGGCCTCCCGGTTGCCCTCGGAGCCCCTGCCGATCCTCGGAGCCCCGGTCATTCCTCGGAGCCCGTGCCGTGCCGCTTGTGAACCCCGGTTCCCTGTTCACCTTCCGCTTCCCCTGCCGGAAGCGGAAAACACTCTGGCCCCCCACTTCGGCCCCGCTCGACGACGCCTTTCGGCTGCCGTCGCTGGCCAATATCGTCGGCGTGCCCGACCTCGTCTCGCTGTGGCTGGCCTGGAATGACAGCGGCCTGCGGGTGCGCGGGGAGATGAAGGGGGTGGGAGCAGCGCGCTGGTGCCAGCCGACCCGACCGGAGGATAGCGACGGCCTCCATCTCTGGATCGCCACCCGCCCCACCGGCGAGAGCCACCGGGCCGGCCGATTCTGCCGCCGGCTCGCCCTCCTCCCGACCGGCGGCGGCAAGCTCGCCGACAAGCCGGTGGCCGTGGCGGCAGTCATCCCGCGAACGAGCGAGATCCCGGCCGAGCTCCCCGAGGGGGCGGTGCCGATCGAGGCCAAGCTCCACGCCGACGGCTGGAGCATCGAAGCTTTCATCACCGCCGCAGCCCTCCCCGGCTGGGATCCGGCGGAGATCCCCCGGCTCGGATTCTTCGCCGCGGTGATCGATCGCCGCCTCGGGCGGATCCCCTACGGAGCGCCCCCCGAGTTTCCCTGGGAGAGCGATCCGACCACCTGGATGGAGCTCGACCTCGCCGGAGCGTGACTCGACAGCCGTGGACAGCCACCGACGTCGCCCCGTCACCGGCGTCTGTAGCGGGCGCTGCCGAAGGCGAGGATCGGCAGGAAGATAAACGGCAGGAAGAACAGCCCACAGGCGAACCCGAGCCCCTTGCCAAAGTTTCTCGCCAGCCCCTGGCAGTTGAGCGCGTAGGCCAGCATGCTCGCGAGCATGCCGATGACGACGATCGCCAAGCCGGCGAAAGTCCCCGCCAGGCCGGCCGCCGACACGATCACCGCGCCGATCTGTGGAAGGAAGTAGAACACCATCACCCACGCGGGCAGGCCGGCGATGTCGAGAAAGACGACATTATTGTAAAAGGGGATCACGCACTCCCAGCCCTGTCGACCGGCCTTGGTAAAGATGATCCACACCGCGGCGGCCATGGCAAAGGCGAGGACGAGCGTTACACCCAAAACCGCGACGACCCATCCGGCGGCAGCTCGCGGCGCTGCCGCTCCCCCTCCCTGCCGCTCCAGGTCACGCTTGGCCCCCTCTCGAACGGCCTCCTCGAACTGCTTCGGATCGAACGCGGCGCCCGGATTGCGGATCTGTTCGAGGGCTTTCTCCCTGATCTTGTTTGTTTCGGCGATCGTGTCCCGCAGTTGACGGTCGACGTTGACGATCTGATCGTGCCTGCTCTTTGAGGCATCGATCGGCAGGTCCTTCCAGCCTGACTCCTGCGGCTCGCTCCTCCCCTGTCCCGCTACCACTTCGGGCCGCTCGACCATGGTCGGCAGGGCCACGGCGGCAAACGTGGCGATCGAGGGCGTCTCCAGGCGGCGGATCCCCTGCTCGAGCGACTCATTCGGCTGGAGCCTGACGACGGGGAGGGACGAATAGATGAGGTTTTCCGACCAGGCCACGCCGTCCGCCGTCCGAAACTCGATCGATGCCACGAGTGGATTGGTCTCCATGGTCGGTGGCCCTCCCGGGCTGCTGCCGCGCCCGACGCCGAACACGACCCCGAGGGCCGCGGTCCGGGGGGCGAGGCGATCGAGTCGGGCGACGAGCCTCGTCGGGGCCTCCGCCACGACCTGGTAGCCGGCCTGTTGGGCGAGGCCGGCGAGCGTCTGCTCGAGCGCCGCCTGATCGATCTGCACCCCTTGGGAGACCTCGCAGGCGACCTTCACCGCGCTCCCCGCGCGAAGCAAGATCGGATCGGCCACGGCCACCCAGCTGGCGCGTCTGGCCTCCGCGGCCGGGTGGGGCACGGTGAGGAAGCACAGTTGATCGTCCACGCGGGCAACCACCGTCGATCCCGATACGCTCCAGCCGCTGCTCATCTGGTATTTCCAGAGCACCGCCTTGCGCCCGACATCGATCAGCGCTCCCGATCCGGTGAGGATCGTCGTTGGTCCCACCCACGCTACCGTGCCGGTCGCCTCCGGCGACTGGAAACGGACCGGATCCCCGCCAGCAACACAGTCTTGGATCGACACCCATCCCGGCTCGACGATCGCCAGCTTCTGCCCCGCGGGATCGAAGGCCAGACCAGAAACAGTCAGCGCCGTGGGCACCCTCACCACCGTGCGCCGTGAGGCCGGTTCGATGACCACGACCTGATTGGCGGTGGGGATCGCCGCATAGCGCAGGCCTCCGCTGGCGACCGCCGGCCCGGTGCTCGGAAACACCTGGAGCGCCTTGCAGGTGTCGAGCTCCCAGACGCCGGCGGCGGTCGTGAACGACACGAGCGCATGGCGGGCCGAGAGGAGCCTGGCCCCGACGATCTCCGCCGCGATGTCCTTGTCAATCTGGGGGCAATCCCGGATGAGCTTCAATGCAGGCGTCTCCTCGGGAAAGCCGGAGGCGAGCACCAGCCGCGTCGGCTTATCGGCCGCCATGATGCCGTACTTCGAACCGCGCTCGCCGAGGAGCGTCATGCCTGATTCGATGTCATGATCGAGAAGTTCGTAGAGCTCCTTCGTCTCCTGGACCATCGTCGCGGTGTCGGCGGAGGCATCGATGAGGTAGATCCGGGAGCGCAAGTTTGCCGATTCCCGCCTAATGACGCTCATGAGGAAACGCCGTCCCTCCGTGTCGAGCGGCACCGCGCGCGACACGTGCTCGGTGCCGTAGTACTTGCCAAAAGAGGCGCCGAAACCTGCCTTGATCGCCCCGAGCGTTACCCCCGGATCGCTGACATAGCCCCCCACCGGTTCAGCCGGCGTGGCAAGCTTGGTCGGCCAGACGAGCACTCCCTTGGGTTTTCCGGCTCGCTTCGCGGGGATGTCGCGGAGCCGCACCAGATCGACATTGGCCTGCTTCGCGCCGGCCTCCCCTGCTTCCCCGTCCGCTTCCTCCTCAGCGTCGTCGGCGGCGGATTTTCCAGAGCGATCGGGCCCCGATTTCCCCGCGCCGTCCTTGCTCGTGTCGTCGTTGTTCTTCATGACGCGCCGGACATGGGCCCTATCGGCCGCACACAGCCGGGAGAGGGGGACGGTGATCTCCTTGCCATCCTCCTTCGCCAGCCGGACCTTCTCGCCATCGAAGTCGAGGAGCTCGGCACGGACCTCGAACTTCCCCGACTCGTCACGCCAGGTACGGATCTCCCCCGCGGCAAGCGCCGGCGCCACTGCCAGGACAAGCATGATCTCGAAGCCCGCAACGAGCGTCCGCAACCATCGCCCCACAATCATTCGCGCCATCGCTCCCCCCTCCCGTCGCATCCTTATCCATGGGGGCTCTGCCCCCCGCCCAACGGCAGCCTACGGGCCTCCTTGCAACGGGGGCAAGTTTTCGTCACTTTCGGCGGGGGCTCCCGTCGCCGACCCCCGGGCGATCGAGTTTTTCAAATGGGCCCAGTCGAAGGGGCTCTCCAGCCGGAGCACGGCCGAGTGCGGCCAGGACGACAAAGGGAAGAACGGCCCGGGGAAACCCTGCGCCAAGGGGGACGGCAGCGGCGGTCAGTCGGCCCTCCCCGCAGGGCGAGATCATGCGTCGAAGTGCGGCAGGAAGTACGCCCCCGGAAAGGAGAACTTCGTCGAGAAGGCCCGAAAGCTAACTGAAGACCAGTGGGACACACTCTCCGTCCAATCGATCCCCCCGTCCAATCGATCCCCCATAGAACAGTGCTTCAGACCAACGGAGAAACCCTCAAGACGACCAACCGCCCCAAAGCGTTTCGGGGGGGCATCTGGGAAATCCCGGCTCACTGGACGACGGCCACCATGACCCTCAGCCAAAGCTCTGATGCGGAAAACACTCCAATGGAAATCGGCGTTCCGCCGAATGCCTTGACGCCCCCCCCCCCCCCCCCCCCCCGAATAAAATGGAGTTCGTACCACCACAATGGAATCATCAAGGGGGCACAGATGAAGACGCTTGGACGCCTGGGGCACGGATCACAATGGCGGAGCCTAGGTGCGCTGCTAAGGGGCATGATCATTGCCCCGCTCATTCTTGGCACCCCCTTTTTCAGCGCCGTCGCACAAGAAACTTCTACGGGTGCGACGGTCTTGAACACGCAGTGCGACGTATCTCTCAAACCCTTCAGCACCGGGTCACTCGCCTGCACGCCCGTCACAGGGTTCCTCAGCACCGACACCCAATGCAGCGGAAGCATTCGACAGTACCCGGCTCAGTACGGATGCGTGCGTGCCGCGCAAGGCATTCGATGCATGAAAATAACATTCCCGCCGAGGTACATAGAGTACTCGGCGTCAGGTGCAGTATCAGGAAAATCCACGCTGCAGATACTCATGTGCCTAGGCTTGGATCTAGGATTATTTGGTTGCCTCACTGAGGCGTTGGTAGCGATTGGCGGGGTGATCGTCGTGGGCACATTGGCGCCGACGCCTGCAGCGGGTGTTGCCGCCTACACGATTCGTATGCTGGTCAATGTCAACATTGTAGCTACGCTCTCGGACTGCGCTCTCACCGCCTACAACTGCATCTTCAATAACGCGTGCTGTTTTTTTGAATGCCGGCCTGGTATGGGTCAGCCTCTCGGGGAGCGCCCGTGGTGCTGACGCTTTCGGCCGAAAGGGCGAATAGAGATGGCCCGCCCCGAAACTGGGTACTTGCGCGTCATTTTTTCGGAGGGTGATCAGCCTTCGTCTGCGTGCTTCCAAACAAGATTACTCGAGGGCCCGATCATGACCGATTCTCATGCCTCGCCCGCTCCTGAATTCGGCTACTGTCGCGGCCCCACACCTCTCTTCAGAGCGATCTTCGGCACGAGCGTCGCTGCTGCATTGCTTGCTGCAGTAGCCTTGGTCTCATCGCAGTCACTCGCGGAAGCGAGCGATCGCACCGAAGCCGTCGACATGTTCCTGATGGCTCTGAAGCACCAGGGTCGAAATCCCGCTCTGATTCGATCGGGGGACATTTCGTACTCAGAGCGCAGCATTCGCGCCCTGACTCCTGACGCAGGTCGTGCCGAGTCCGACGCGAGGCATATCGCTGATTTGGAGCAACTGATAAAGAATGCGCCGTCCGACATTGCCCGGGAAACGTTGAAGGAGGAGCTTCAAGAGGTTCGCTTAGCGAATAAAAAGTCGGATGGGAAATCCCACAACCAGGCCGAAATGATCCGTCGTGACACCTTCATTGGCAATAATCCACGACGACGATCAAGGCAGGTCGGGAGCTTCAAGACAAAGGAGAACGGCGTCTCTTCGGAGCAGATTATCATCGGCGAATACTCTGGTACTGACACCTCGTTCGTGTCGCGACTTCCAGACGCACGGCTGACGTCGTTACAGACAAACTTCTACGCAGCGCCTTCTATCGAATACTGCGGCCGGGCGCGCAGCCCCATGGCGGCGACCATCGCAGCACTCCTCTTGGCGGGAGATGGCGATCACGACACGTTCACCTTCTCTCCAACTGCTATCGTGTCGTTGAAGCAGGCGTTCGCGGCTATCGATGAGAATCCCGAGCTCGGGGCCGAGCGTGTTCCCCACGTCGTCTCGATAGACACCTTCGAGGGAAGAGAGGTGTTCCGGGTCGAGTACGGAATGCGGAACGCCCCGGCTGGCTTGAAGATGCAGACACGGCTCCTCAGCCTCACGATCGATCCATCTCGGGGCTATATCGTTCCTCTCGAAGAGGAGTACCACGACGGGCAACTGGTGCTCCGCTTCGAGTCGTCGGACTATCGGCAGTCGAGCAAAGATGGGCTTTGGTTTCCCTGGCACTCCAAAGAGACCCATTTTCAATCATCCAACGGTGAAGTCGTCAATGAGTTGGAATGGCACGTCACGCAAGCCTCCCTGAATGAGCCGGTGGATCCCACGGTGTTCGAGATTGTGATTCCAGCTGGCGAGGAAATCGACGACTTTCGCAGTGATTCACGAACCGGCGTGGCATACCGCACCGAGCAGCCGGTCGTGTTAAGTGCGATTGCGCCCCGGGACTTGACCGACATACCCGGAATCATCCGCCCTCACGTCGTGACCGGACAATATCTACCGGGAATGCCCCGTTGGCCATGGTTCAGGCGCGCCACGCTTTCTGCGACCGTTGGTCTCTTGATCGTTTTGGCTGGAATCGCGATCCGCCGCCGACGGCATTCGTGAGTGATCGAGTGTGGAACCGGCTTGAGTGCTTTCAGGCGCTGCGCCATGGAACGAGATGTCTCGCCACTCCTCGGGTGATTAACAAGAACTTTAAAAGGGGCGAGTTTGGGCATGTGGTCGCAATCGCAAGTTGCTCGTGCTGTACGAATAACACTTCCGAGGGCTTTTTATAAGACGGTTTATCACTCGGCACTTCTGATCGCCATTGGATTTATGCTCATGGTGCCGCTGTTGGTTGAGCAACTGTCGTTCGGGCTCAATGCCCGGTCAACGAAGGTGATTGCAGGCGAGAACGCAGAGATTTCGAGCACGCTGCGCTCCCCATGGCGAGAAACCATTGATTTCGTTGATGTATTCGCAGGATGTTCGTGCTCATCGGCGTCGGTCACGCCGATGACCATCCCACCTCGGAGCGCTTTTGTGGTTCGAGTCGCTTTCAACAGCAAAGGGAAGCCTCCTGGAAGACATTTCATCGACGTTCGGGCCATGGCTCGAGATGGAGTTGTATACGATGTCCCAGTGAGGTTCGAGTTCGACGTTGTCCCTGCGATGGACAAGTGATTCCTCCAAGTGCCATCTCGGCGAAAGCGATTGCAGCGACTTTGTCGGCGGGGAATCGGCACAGGCCACAGCATGTCATCACGAGCCCGCGCGGCTCAGAGTCCTGTCACAATGCCCAGCAGAGCCTGGGGCCACCGGTGCAAGGTGAGGTGGCCCCCGTCCGGCGGGGTCTCGCGTCGCCGTCCCCCGGGCGATCGAGTTCGTGAAATGGGCCCAGTCGAAGGGGCCTTCCAGCCGGAGCACGGGCGAGTGCGGCCAGGACGACAAAGGGAAGTTCGGCCCGGGGAACACCCGCGCCAAGGGGGACGGCAGCGGCGGTCAGTCGGCCCTCCCCGCAGGGCGAGCTCATGCGTCGAAGTATGGCATGAAATACGCCCCCGGAAACGAGAAGGTCGCCGAGCAGGCCCGGAAGCTCTCTGACGACCAGTGGAACACGCTCCCCGTCCAGTCGATCCCGCACGGAACGGTGCTTCAGGCGAACGAAGTGACACTCAAGACGAAGCCGATCAATGATCTCCACGTTCGCAACGCCGCAGCGATCGCGAAGCGGATCGGCGTGCCCGACACGCACGCGGAAGACCAAGCTCGCCACGGTCAAGACCGAGATTACCGAGATCGCCGACCGGCTCGAAGCTCTCACCGGGCTCGAATCCTGTTCGATGACCGACGAGAAGGAGATCGACGCCCTCACGACCCGCTCCGAAGAGGCCCGGGTCGAGCTGGAGCGCGAGGAAGACCTCCAGAAGCGGATGGCCGGCCT
>JBBAVV010000021.1:0-72979 GCA_040397545.1 Pirellulales bacterium | reverse complement strand
GCGGGGCGGAGGGGGCGGGAAGATAGGAAGTTTCAGGCCGCTGCCGCAAGACGGAATCGGGGGGGCCAACAGCCGGTCTTGTTTGGTGGATTGCCTGTGAGTGGCCCATCGGCGGGGCCGGCAAAAGTTTCGTCGTTCGTCGGAGGCACCTCCTCTCTCCTCAAGCGTTCGCCGATCCCCGCCTCGCCTACGCGCTGACCTATGGAGGTACGCGGCTTGGCGATTCAGCGAGGGGTCGCCCGTGCTCCGAGAGCCGGCCTCGCCGGTCAGCGCAGGATAGGAGGGCGAAGCGCAAGCGGCGCGGAGAGAGCCGAGGCCATGGAAGGCCGAGGCGAACGCCCGGCGACGGGGCACGGGCGACCCCGAAGCCCCGCTCGAGCAAGAACTCTCCGTGGCGACTCAACCGGCGAGATCAGTGCGTGGAGTCGCCGGTTCCGGCTTCGACGGAACGGGGCGGCCAGAACGCCACCGCCAGAGCAGCAGCCGCCGCCAGAGCAGCGAAGGTGGGGATCAGGAACAACGTGCGGTAATCGGGCGTTGCTTCCGCGGCACGGAAAAACGTTCCCTGGAGCCAGGCACCCAACAACGACGCTCCTCCCTTGCCCTTCGCGCACTCCATTAACAGCGGGCAAATGGAATTGGCCGCGAGCGCCCCGAGTCCCAGGATCTGAAGATTGAAGAGACCGTGGGCGCTGGACCTGATGTCCTTGGGAAAGTACGCGTCCACGAAGATATAGACCGTGGCGAAGTAGAAGGCATAGCAGATGCCGTGGACGACCTGCACCGCAACGATGAGCCATGGGTATTGCGGAAGGAATGCGTACACGGCAAACCGCAGCGCGTGGCCGAGGATGCCTATGATGAGCGTCGTCCGCCATCCGAGCCGCTTGAGCGTCGCTCCAAGGATGAACATCGTGAGAATCTCGGCGATCTGCCCGATGCTCATCACCGGCATGATCCAGTTGCCTGGGATGCCGACACCCCCATCGTCACGGGTCGCACCGAGAAACTGCCCCGTCCAGTTGAAATAACAGTTGTGGACGAACGCGTCGACGAATGTCACCAACCAGAGAACGAGCACAAACGGGTACCGGAGGAACTTCATAGCCTCCACCCAAGCGAGCCCTCCGTTCTCGGCCGCCTTCTTGTTTGGGGGCGTGTGCGGAAGGGTGAGGCTGTAGGCGGCGAGGACCAGAGAAATCAGGCCCGAAACGATGAACGTCCAACGGGTCGCTTCCTTGAGGGACTCCCCGGCTAGCGGATTGGCGAGAACGGTCCCGATCCAGTTAACGAACCCTGCATCGGCCGGTAGTTTCTCACGCACCTTCGCCCAATCGACGAAGATGAAAGTGAATGGCAGCGATGCCAGGATCCAACCGATTGTGCCGCCCATCCGCACGATTCCGAACTCCCTCGCCGCATCCTTCATGGCGGCGAAAGCGATGGAGTTGGTGATCGAGATCGTCGGCACGTACAGAAGGCAGTGCACGAGCATGAGAAGAAAGAACGGCCAGAAAGACCGGGTGAATCCACATCCGAGAATCGCCAAACCACCGACGAGGTGCGAGAACGCCAGGAACTTCTCCGCCGCGAACGTCCGGTCGGCGAACTGATTGCTGAAAAACATGCCGACGATGGCAGCAATCGGGAAAGCGTTGAGAATCCAGGATTGCTGGGCCGCAGTGAAGCCGAGGCTTGGTAGGTAGCCGAAGATGAGCGGGAGCCAGGCGCCCCAGATGGCGAACTCGAGCACCATCATCAGCCAGAGGCGGAACGTCGGGGCTTTGGAAGAACCGACGCCGTCCCCACCGGCGTGGCCATTGGTTGCTGTGTGCATGGGGCGAAGGATACCCTCCCCACCCTCCGGAAAGCACCCCTCACCGTCTTAGCGGCAGGAAGATCGGGTTTTTTTCGGCTCGTGGAGCCGGCAAAACCGACACGACCGCGGCAATTTCAGCAGCCTGTGGGCTGGCCTATCAGGCCCGGCCGCGGAGGTCGGCAAGGCCCCCGTCGATTCCCAGCACCTGCCCGGTGATCCAGCTCTGGGCGGGGTCGAGGAACCAATCAATCGCCGCGGCGACCTCGTCCGGCTCGCCGAGCCGGCCGAGCGGATGCATCCCCACCGAGGCCTTTTCCGCAAGCTCGCTCGATAGCAGGCCCTTGGAGAGGGGCGTGCGGACGAGCCCCGGGGCGACGGCGTTGAAGCGCACCTTCTGTTTGGCGTAGGTGGCCGCCGCCGCGAGGACTAGGCCGATGATTCCCGCCTTGGCGGCGGCAATGGCCTCGTGGTTGGCAAGCCCGACCCGCGCCGCAGCGCTCGACACGAGAACGACCGAGCCTCCGTCCCCCTTCATGAGCCGCCCTGCGGTGCGGACACACCCGAAGGCGGACGTCAGATTCGTGGCGATCGTCGCCTGCCAATCGGCGGTCGACGTCAGATGCGCGGGCTTGAGGAGGATCGAGCCGGCGCAATTGGCGAGACCATCGAGCCCACCAAGCTCGGCGGCAGCCCGGTCACCGAGCGCGTCGACCGCATCGGGGTCGGTCGCCTCGACGATGCTCCAAGGCATGCCGAGCTCAGCGGCGAGAGTTTCCAGCCGCGTCGCATCCCGGCCGGCGAGGAAGACCTGCCCGCCCGCGGCGACCAAGCGGCGGACGAGCGCCGAGCCGATCCCGCCAGCAGCACCGATCACAAGCACCCGTCGTGCCATCCTGCGAGCCTCCGCTTCCATCGACAAGACATTCAGAGCCAATCGCCAACGGTCTGCTCGAGCTTGGCCTCGGTCGCCATGCCGCGGATCTTTTCCATCGCGCGGGTTTGGATCTGGCGGATCCTTTCCTTGCACACGCCCATCTCCGCGCCGAGCTCACGGAACGTGCGCGGGGCCCGGCCATCGAAGCCGAAACGGGCGACCACGATCTGCTGCTCGCGCGGCTCCAATTCCCCGAGGAACTTCGCGAACAGTTCCTTGAGCTGATCGATCTGCACCGAATTGCAGCCCTGGGCCGGCTCGGCAGCGGGGACGGAGCGGAGCGACTCATCGGCCGGCGTGTATCGGCGCCGCTGCTGCCGCCCCCGATGGGAGATGCGGAAGAAGTGCCGCTGGATGGCATAGGTCGCGTAGGTACTGAAGCGATTGCCGAGGGCGAAGTTGAACTTGTCGACGGCCCGCATCAGGGCCACGTTCCCCTCGGCGACAAGCTCGTCAAAGAGATCATCGGCCGTGACGAACTTCTTCGCGATCGAGACGACCAGTCGCAGATTCGAGGTGATTAAGATCGTCCGCTCGACCTCGGAGGCCGAGAGCATTGCCTCGACCACATCGATCTGCCGAGCCGTGGCCCGCTTTTCGTCGAAACGTCCGCGCTCGGTGGCGGCACGGAAGCGGAGCCAGTTCATCCGCCGGAAGTGGTACTGTTCCTCCTCCCTGGAGAGGAGTCGAGTTTCATAGAGCCCGGCGAGATACGAATCGATCCTGCCGGACGGTGCTGGAGCAGGGCGGGCCGGGGCGCTCGCCGGGGGGGTCGAAGCGAGGGCCTCGGCCTCGGGGGCGAGGAACTCCCGGCAGGGAATGAAGTCGATCTTACGAGCAAAAAACGCCTCTCGCCGGGCCCGCAGAGCGGCCCGGCGCTCCTCGGTGGCGGCAGCGTCGGGGTGCTTTACAATCGCGGCCGCGGCGCGAGAACGGACCCGAATCTTCGACGGACGACGGATCTTGGCCGACGCGATCACGGCTGGCTCCTCGGAGACGAGACAAGTCCACGGGAAACAAACCGCAGCGGCGGGGAGGTTGTAACGGGGGTGCGGAAAAAAGGTGGCGCCGCAGGGCAGGATCGACGGGGGATCGACCCTTCCTCCCGCTGGGCGAATACCGGATGCGAGCGGCCCACGGCCCCCCGCGGGCTCGGAGCCCGGAACCGCTTCGTGGGTCAGTCGGGGATCGCGGCCGACTCGCCGCCGGCCCGGGTGCAGAGCGACTGGTAGACGATCACGTCGATCGAGTCGTCGAAGCGACGGACGGAGGCATCGCCAAGGAGGAAGTTGACCCCGGTGGGATGGTTGCTCGTGAAGTCGTCGAAGTGGCGGTGGGGGTCGTTGGGGGCATGGTCGGCCACGCCGACAATCCGGGGGAGGGAAGCCTTCGCACCGAGCAGGACGCCGGTCCAGGTGCTTCCACCGAGCTTCGAATTGCGTTCGCCCACGACGAGCGTCTTGCTCGAGCCGTCGAGCATGTCCTTCATGCCGAGGCGGCTGTTGCGGAAGAACATTCCGTCGCCGGCTGCAGGAAACTCGTCGACTTCGAGCGTGCCGAAGACGCCGACGTAGTTCGACTTCCCGACATCGCACAGCGCCGTGAGGGGGCTGCCGTCGACCTTCTCCCCGTGATGCTCCTCTTCCTCGTGCTCGCCGTCATCGGCACCGATCGCGAAGAAGCCGTCACCCTCGGTCGGGCTGCGGGTGTCGGAGGCACAGGCGAAAGGGGGGATGAAAGCCTTCCGGACATCGGCATGGAGCGCCGAGTTGGCTGGATCGAAAACCGGCCGGCGGCGATCGATCCGGTCGAACAGGCTCGACTGCTCCATCTGCGGGAGGAGCTCGCTCGCCCAGCCCCAGCCGGGGAGTTCGTCGGTGGCGGCGCCGACAGGGCGATCGATGCCGGTCCACCCGGAAGGGAAGCGGCGGGTGTGGTCGTGGTAGTGGTGGAGCGCGAGGCCGATCTGCTTGAAATTGTTGCGGCAGCTCGTTGCCCGGGCGCTCTCGCGGGCGGCTTGGACAGCCGGGAGGAGGAGGCCGACGAGCGTCCCGATGATCGCGATCACGACAAGGAGCTCGACGAGCGTGAAGCCCGCGGTCCGGGCGGTCGGGTGGGGGGCATGGCGCTGCATGAATTGGCTTCCTATTTCGGCCTGGCCCGCGGGCACAATCCCGACAAGGGCGATCATCGGGGGGCAGCCCCCCGTGCCCCCATCCCTCTTAAGATAGAGAGGCCCTGACCTCGAGTCAACGAAAGGAAGCCCTCCGGCCGGGATCGAAAAAAGCTATTCACCCATCCCAGCTGGCCCCTTCACCCCCGCTGCCGCCAGCATCGCGAGCATTCCCTCCACCTGTCTGGTGTCCATCCAATCGACCCGGCGGCCCCCAGGTTGAACGCAGTGGCAGGCGAGAAGTTCGCTGTCGATCGCCGCCAGGCCGCGGAATCGACGAACGGTCACCGGCTTCTCCCGGCGAATCTGTTCCGCCAGGGCAACCAACCCCTCCTCGGAATGGGCCACGAGCGCCTTTCCCCCGTCGGCCGGCATCACCTCCCCCCAGGGTGCCCGTACCCACCCCACCCGGCCGGGGCCGGGCCCGGCCGCGTCGAGGAGGGGGGGGAGAAAGCGATGGAGAAAGGCAAGGAGGAGGATACCGCAGTGGATCCCGTCGGCATCGGGATCGGTGAGGATCAGGAGCCGCTCGAAACGGAGGGCGGCGGCCCGGAAATCGGCCCCCATCCCCGCCCCGAGGGCCGCGTTCAATTCCCGGAACAGCGGCTGCGCAGCGACGCGGCGCGGCGTCGCCTTGACGGCATTGAGCGGCTTCCCCTGCATCGGCAACAACGCCTGGAAGCGGGGATCGCGGACGCGGGCCACGGCCAGGGCCGCCGATTCCCCCTCGACGACAAACAGCTCGGCCCCAGATCCGGGGCCATGAACCTCGCAGTCGATGAGCTCGACCGGACCGCGGTGGAACGGCTTTGACATGGCAATGGCCGCTGTTTGCAACCGTTCCAGGCGGCGACGCCCGGTGCTTGGCGGCGGCACCGTCGGCGGCTGGCGGGAGGGTAGACTTGTCGGTTCGGATCCTGGGGGAATTGGAACGCCGATGCCCACGCCTGCCAACCACTGCCGTGCCCGGAGGCCCAACAGCCAAAAGCGACGCATCGCCGCGGCCTTGGGTGTCCTGCTGTTCGGCGCTGGCTTCTCGGCGATCTGCGCCGCCGATCCCGGGGTCAAAGCCCCGGCCGACCGGCTCGTCTTCGAGACCGACATCGAGCCGATCCTCACCGTTCGCGGCTGCAACAGCGGCGGCTGCCATGGGAAGTCGGGGGGGCAAAACGGCTTCGCCCTGTCGCTGTTCGCCTTCGATCCGGCCTTGGATCATGCCTCGATCGTCTCCGCCGCCCGCGGCCGTCGCCTCGCCCCCGCCGCGCCGCGGGAAAGCCTCCTGATCCAAAAAGGGACAGGAGCAGTTCCCCATGGGGGCGGAAAGAAGCTCGATCCCGCCGGGGAAGATGTCCGCACACTCGTCCGCTGGATCGAGCAGGGGACACCGAAGGCAGGGCCCGACGACCCGCAGCTCGAGCGGATCTCGCTGTCGCCCACGCCGCGGCCGCTGGCCCCCGGCGAAACGCTCGACCTGAAGGTCACCGCCCACTACTCCGACGGCGCGACGCGCGACGTCACCGCCACGAGCGCCTGGCATGCCGGCGAACCGGCCGTCCTCGATGCCGCCGACGGCCAAGTCCGCGCCGGGGCCTTCGCCGGTGAGGGGACGATCATGGCCCGCTATGTCGGCAGCATCGCCACCTGGAGCACAGGCGTCGTCCCGCCCGGGAGCATCGACGCTGCCGCGGTCGCTGCCCTCCCCCGCCCCACGCCGCTCGACGAGCCGGTGTGGCAGAAGCTCGCCACGATGAACATCCTCCCCAGCGAGCAGGCGGCGGAGAGCACGCTGCTGCGGCGCGCGAGCCTCGATCTCATCGGCCGCCTCCCCACGCCCGACGAGGCCCGCGCGTATCTTGCCGATCCCGATCCAGCGAAGCGTGAGAAACTCGTGGCGGCGCTGTTGGACCGCTCGGAGTATGCCGACTTCCAGGCCAACAAGTGGGCCGATCTGCTCCGCCCCAATCCCTACCGCGTCGGCATCAAGGCGACCCTCTCCCTCGACACCTTCCTCCGCGACAGCTTCCGGGAGAATCTCTCCTCCGACGAGTTTGTCCGCCGGCTGCTGACGGCGACGGGGAGCACCTGGCGCGACGGCGCCACGACGGTCTTCCGCGACCGCCGCTCCCCCGACGAGATCGTGACCCTCGTCAGCCAGCTCTTCCTGGGCGTGCGCCTCGAATGTGCGAAGTGCCACCAGCATCCCTTCGAGGTCTACGGCCAGAAGGATTTCTATTCTCTTGCCGCCTTCTTCGGCCGCGTCGCCTACCGCGGCACCGGTCTCTCCCCGCCGATCTCCGGCGGCGAGGAGATCGTCACCGTCAGCGAGTCGGGGGAGGTCCGTCATCCCCTCTCAGGCACGGTCCTTGCGCCAACGCCGCTGTTCGGCACCGCGCTCGAGATCCCTGCCGGCGACGATCCGCGCGTGGCGCTCGTCGACTGGCTCACCGCCCACGACAACCCCTTCTTCCACCGCGCCGCCGTCAACCGGATCTGGGGGGATCTGTTTGGCGTCGGCATCGTCGATCCGATCGACGACTTCCGGGCCACCAATCCCCCCACAAACCCAGCCCTTCTTGACAGCCTCGTCGCCGAGTTCCGAGCCGGCGGCACCGATCAGAAAAAGCTCCTCGCCACGATCCTCCGCTCGGCGGTGTGGGATCGCTCGAGCCTCCCCAATGCCACCAACGCCGGCGACTTCCGCAACTTCTCCCGCCACTACCGGCAGCGGCTCCGCGCCGAGGTCCTCGCCGACGCCATCGACGACGTCACCGGCGTGCCAACCTCCTACGCCGGGCTCCCGGAGGAGTCGCGGGCCACCCAGCTGTGGACGCACCGCACGCCGGCGACGTTTCTCGACGTCTTCGGTCGCCCCGATCCCAATCAGGATCCCCCCTGCCAGCGCGACCCCGACGCCACCGTCGTCCAAGCGCTCCATCTCATGAACAGCACCGCCATCGAGGGGAAGATCGCCGCCGACACCAGCCGCGCCGCGACGCTTGCCGCCTCCGCGCTCCCCCCAGAGCGCATCGTCGAGGAGCTCTATCTCGCCTGCTACACCCGGTTTCCGACCTCGTCGGAGCGCGAGCCGCTGGTGGCCCTTTTCGCTCGTGAGGGACGATCTCGCCGGCAGGCGACCGAAGACATACTCTGGTCGCTCATCAATTCCCCCGAGTTCGTCTTCAAAGATTGATCGAAGGATTGATCGAAGGACTGATCGTCAGCAGCCGGTTTCCCGCAAAGGCACGTTTCATGGCCAACCACGATTCCCACGATTCTTTAGACACGAATCCTCCCTGGTGGGCGCGGCCGATGAGCCGGCGCCGCGGGGTGCAGCTGGGCATCGGCGGACTTGCCGGGGGGAGCTTTCTCGATCTCTTTCGCCTCGTCCGCGCAGCGCGGGCGGCCGATCCGGCGGGGCGTGCCCCCTCCAACTGCATTCTGATCTGGATGGATGGCGGCCCGACGCACTTCGAGACCTTCGACCCCAAGCCCGATGCCCCGGCCGAGATCCGTGGTGAGTTTTCGCCGATCTCGACGAGCGTGCCGGGGATCCAGTTCTCCGAGCACATGACCGAGTTGGCGAAGATCGCTGACAAGTTCGCCGTCATCCGTTCGGTGTGCCACAACCAAGGCAACCACGGCGCCGGCAACCATTACATGATGACCGGCGCCCCGCCGCGGATCCCGGTCGGCTGCGGCGCGTTTGTCAGCTTCCATCCCAGCATGGGCTCGGTCGCTTGGCACGAGCGCCAGGCGCCGCACGGCCTCCCCGGCTACTTCGCCCTTGCCGGCATGACCCGCTCCGGCGGCCCGAACTTCCTCGGCGCGAAGTACGCCCCGTTTGTCGTCAGCGACGATCCCAACTCGGCCAGCTTCCGGATCCGCGATCTCGCCGCACCGCGCTCCGTTGAGGGGACGCGCTTCGCCGAGCGCCGCGACCTGCGGGCGCTCACCGACCGGCTGCCGCGCTTCGACGACCCGGCCGCCGGCGACCCGGTCCGTGGCATCGACGAGCACTATGCCCGCGGCTACGACCTCGTCACCTCCCCCGCGGCCCAGGCCGCCTTCGACGTTGGCGCCGAGCCTGACCGTGTCCGCGATGCCTACGGGAGAAACTCCTTCGGCCAGCAGGCCCTCCTCGCCCGCCGGCTCGTCGAGGCGGGGGTGCCGTTCGTGACCATCAACGACGGCGGCTGGGACCACCACAGCGCGCTGTTTGACGCTCTCAAGACCCGGCTCCCCACCTGGGACAAGACCGTCGCCGCGCTGATCAACGACCTCGACGCCCGCGGGCTCCTTGAGACGACGATGGTGATCGCGCTGGGTGAGTTTGGCCGCACCCCAAAGCTCTCCACGCTCCCCGGTCAGACAAAAGCGGGCCGCGACCACTGGGCGAGTGCGATGTCGATCCTCTTTGCCGGCGGCGGTGCTCCCGGCGGGCAGGTGATCGGCGCTACCGACCGGCTCGGCCATTCGGCAAGCGAGCGCGTCCTCTCGCCCGAGAACTTCGTCTCCACCGTCTACACAAAGCTCGGCATCGATCCGTCAAAGAGCTTCCTGACTCCCGCCGGCCGGCCGACGTTCCTCGTCAGCGATCCGACGCCGATCCGCGAGCTGTTTTGATGGAAAAAGGTGCCAGCCACCAGGTCAGAAAAGTCAGAAAAGGTGCCAGCCACCAAATCTGGCGAAGATGGATAAACGGCCGCCGCAAACCACCCAGATTTGGTGGCTGGCACCTTTTCGTCGCGCTCCTCGCGTTTGGCGTTACCGCGTCGGCCGCATCCCCTGAAGCCACACGGCTCTTTCCCCCCGGCGCCAAGCGCGGCGCGACCGTCACCGTGAAAGTGGCGGGATCGTTCCCTGTCTGGCCAGCAACGGCCTGGACGGAGCGGCCGGGGACGGTGTGGGAGCCACAGCCCGAATCGGGAACGTTTGCCGTGACGGTCGCCCCCGAGGCGGCGCTCGGTGTCCATCTGGTGCGCTTCACGACCCCGGAGGGAGCCACAGCCCTGCGCCGGTTCGTCGTCGGCCATCTGCCGGAGATCGAGGAGACAGAGCCCAACGACAAGCCTGCCGCGGCGACCGCCGTCGACGAGCCGGTGGCCATCGTCAATGGCGTGCTCGGCAAGGGGGGGGATGTCGATCTCTACCGGGTCGCCCTCGCGGCCGGCGAGACGATCGTCGCCCAGGCCGATGCCAACCGGCTCCTCGGCACCGCGGCCGATCTCACGCTCGACGTCGCCGACGCCCGCCACTCGCTCCTGACGCGGAATCTCGACGCCGCCGGCCTCGATCCGCGCGTCGTCTTCACGGCCCCTGTCGCGGGGGAGTATTTCGTCCGCGTCTACGGCTTCCCCGAGACCGCCGACGCGACGATCGGCCTGGCCGGTGGCGAAGCGTTTGTGTATCGGCTGACGCTCTCGAAGCGCGGCTTCCTCGTCGGCACGCTGCCGTCGGCTGTTTCTCTCGGGGCCGATACCCAGCTCGCACCGCTCGGTTGGAAACTGCCCACAGAGAACACCCCGCTTCCGGTGCCTGCTGCGTCGCTCGCCCTATCGGCGACCGGCGCCCGGCGCAGCGTGACGGTAGCGCTCAACGGAATCGGCGGCGGCGCGAGCCTACCAGTCGTGGAGATGCCGGTGGTCGTCGTGCCGCAGGCCGATGGCTTCAATCCCCCGCCGCCAGTGCTGTTTTCGGGGTTGCTCACGGCCCCGAAGCAGCGCCTCGTGCACCGCTTCACTGCCACCAAGGACGTGGCGTATTCGCTCCTCGTCGAGGGGATCGCGATTGGCACGGCCGTCGATCCGGTCTTGTCGCTTGAAGACATCGAAGGAAAACGGCTCGCGATCACCGACGACCCAGCGGGAACCCTCTCCTGGAAGGCGCCGGCTGATGGTGTCTATACGGCCGTCGTCCGCGACCGGCGCGGCCAATCGGGCCCAGCCCATGGCTACCGGCTCACAATCCGCCCCGATCTTCCCGAAGTGAAGGTCACGTGTGACGTCGATCGAGTCACGGGGGAGCCGGGGAAGCCGGTCGAGCTTGCGATCGCGATCGGCCGGGAGCATGGCTTCAAGGAATCGCTCGACATCGTTCTTGTCGATCCGCCGCCGGGGATCACAGCAGCGGCGGTGCAGTCGCCGCCGGAGGGAGATGCGGCGAAGAAGGTCGGGCTTTCGATCACGGCGGCCGAGCCGTTCTCCGGGCCGGTGCGGGTGGCGGCAAGGATCGCCGGGGTCGCCGACGCCGCGCAGCTCCCGGTGCGCTTCGGCCCCGAGCAAATCGAGAGCGTCTGGCTCGGCATCAAGGCGCCGTAGCGGCGTCGGCGCTGCCGCATTGCTAAGATGGTGCAGCCCCAAGAGCCCTGTCGCCCCGGAGATCTTTCATGCGCCCGTTTCCGCTCCGCGTCCTCGGCACGGCCCTGGTTTTCATGTCGGCCATGGGCCTGACACTCTCGGTCGCTTCGCCGGTCTTGGCCCAAGAGGCCGCCGCGCCTGCCCAGGATGCCCCGGCGGCCGACGTCAAAGCTACCGACGACGAGGCCACACGGTTTGCGGCGTTCACCAAGGCAATGACGAACGTCAAGCTCGTCGGCCGGTTCACGATCGCCGGCGACGACGACAAGGATCCGATCCGCGACGAGTACACGATCTCGTCGGTGGCGAAAGTCGGCGAGGCCGATCTGTGGATCGTGTCGGCCCGGATCCGCTACGGCAGCGTCGATCTCACGCTGCCGGTGCCAGTGGAAGTGAAGTGGGCAGGGAAGACGCCAGTGATCACGCTCGACAACGTCACGATCCCCGGCCTTGGCACCTTCTCCTCGCGCGTCGTCATCGACGGCCCCCTCTACGCCGGCACCTGGCAGCACGACGCCGTCGGCGGCCACATGTTCGGGAAGATCGTGCCGGTGGAGGAGAACGGCACCGCGGAAAAAGCTCCCACTACGAAGGAGCGTTGATCCGGTTCGCACCGAGCCGACTGTGAGTCAGACAATTGGCGGGGCTACGCGGCCAGTCCTTCGGGTAGACAGGGCGGGGATCGAATGATGGAGAGTGTTTACATCGAAACGTCGATCGTCAGTCACGCTACTGCACGGCCGAGTTCCGACATTCAGATGGCGGCGCTTCAGCAGCAGGCGCGCGAGTGGTGGGCCAAGCACGGCCCGAAGTTCGATTTGGTGACGTCGCAACTTGTTATCGACGAGGCCTCGGCTGGCGACCCGTCGGCCGCCGAGGAGCGGCTCCGACTGCTTCGCCCACTCCTGACTGTGCCGATCGACAACAGGGTGCGAGCACTCGCCGGCGAGATCGTGGCCGCATCGATCATGCCGCACAAGGCTGCCGCCGACGCTCTTCACGTTGCTGCTGCTGCCGTCGCAGGGGTACAGTTCCTGTTGACCCTGAACTGCTCGCATATCGCCAATGCACGGGAGTTGCCCCGGATCTACCGACTCTTGGACGATCGTGGATTTGGGCAGTTGCTGATTTGTACACCGGCCGAATTTCTCGGGAGCGCCGATGAATAAGAATCCGATCCTCGATGAGATCCGCTCAGTCCGCGAATCGCTGTTGGCCTCGGCAGGGGGGACGCTTGATGCCTTGGTTGACCAACTTCAAGCCGAAGAACGGCGATCACAACGGCCTCTTTGGACGCCTGTCGCAGACGACGCCCGAGCGGCTACAGCCGCACAAGTACCTGCGCGAGACGACAGCGGAAAAGAAGGTGCGGGCACGGCGGGCTGATCGTTGTTGCTGGCCCGAAAACGGTGCCAGCCATCAAAGATAACGCAAAATTGACGCTTGAGTGTTCGCCTGGATACTTCTGCAGCACGTTGCCGTGCTCTTTCCGTCGAGGGTGCCGTCGCCATGGTCACGATTCCATTTGCCTCCCCGACCCGCCATCTGATTTCCGTTGAGGCGTTTCATCGGATGGGCGAGACGGGCATCCTCGGGCCCGCAGACCGGGTGGAACTGATCGATGGGGAGATCATCGACATGTCGCCGATTGGAGCCCTGCACGCCGCGATCGTCGATCTGCTCACCAGGCACTTTGGTCGGAGTGCGCAAGCATCGGTCTTCATCCGCTGCCAAAATCCTCTCCGGCTCGACGACATCAGCGAGCCCGAGCCCGATATCGCGATCCTCAAGCCCCGGGCCGACTTCTACACAACGGGGCATCCTGGCCCGGCCGACGTGCTGCTCGTTATCGAAGTGGCCGACTCGAGCCTCGCCTACGATCTCGGCGTCAAAGTGCCGCTCTATGCCCGGCGCGGTATTCCGGAGGTGTGGGTGATCGACGCGACGACGCGGCAGACACGCGTGTTTCGCGAGCCGGTAGGGCGTGTTGGAGCCGGGCAGCCGGCTGGCAGCGGCTATGCCCATGAGGCGAGCCTCGAACCGCACGAACTGCTTTCGTGCGCGAGCGTAGTGGCTGACTCAGGCGAGGCTGTGGCCGTCGCGATCAATCGACTGCTGCCGCCGGTGGGTTGAACTCGACGTCGGGGCTGCCAACTTTCTCTGCAAAGCACAGGGCTGCTGAGCGCGCGAGCCAGCATCGGCCGCTTTGACCGGCTGCCGACAAGGCCTAAGGCGACGGCTGGATCGCTTCATGCACGACCTGGAGCGACGCCGAGACAGCCGCCCGCGCCGTCCTCGCGGCCGACCCGCACAATGCCCAGGCGTTTTTGGTGCTCGCCCACGGCTTTCTCCATGCCGGCCGGGCCGACGAAGCCGCCGACGCGGCCGCCGAATAACGAGCAGGCGGAGGGGAAGGCCAGAAAAGGGCCAGAAAAGGTGCCAGCCACCAAAGCTGGCGAAGAGCGATAAACGCCCGCCACTCGTCCCGCCCCCATTCGCTGGACGATGCCTTCTCCCGGCTCCGTTGCTCGTTTGCAAGCTAGAATCGTTGTCATGCGCATGGCGACCAACAGCGACTCACCAGCGGTGACCGATGACACCCGTTTCGACGACGGGGAGTGGGCGGCTTGGTATGCGCTCACGCCGTTGCAGCGGCTCGAGGAAAGCAGCAAGCTGTGGGAGACCTACCTGAAGCTGGGAGGTTCGCTTGACCCCGAGCCCGATTCTCAAAGTCCTTTCTTCGATCCAGCGGAATGGCGTACGGGCGCTCTTGATGGGCGGCCAGGCCTGCGTGTTGTACGGCGGGGCGGAGTTTAGCCGCGACACCGATCTCGTCATTGTTTCCGATGCCGCCAATCTCGACCGCCTCCGTGCGGCGGTATTCGATCTCGACGCCCATCCGATCGCGGTGCCCCCCTTCCAGCAACGGTTTCTCGACGAAGGGCTCGCCATCCATTTCCGTTGCCGGGCGGCTGGTGTCGAGGGGATGCGGCTCGACGTGATGAGCCGGATGCGCGGGTTGCCCCCCTTTGAGACGCTGTGGGACCGTCGGACGACGATCGACACGGGGGAACAAACGATCGAAGTGCTCTCCCTGCCCGACCTCGTGACAGCGAAGAAGACGCAACGTGACAAGGACTGGCCGATGATCACCCGGCTCGTGGAGGCCCACTGGACCCAAACCAAGCGGCCCGCGTCGGATACGGCGGTCGACTTCTGGCTCCGGGAATTGCGGACGCCCGCGTACTTGACGGAGGTGGCCCGCGATGCCCCTGCCAGCTGCCGTCGCCTCGCCGAGCAGCGGCCCCTGCTCCTGACCGCGCTGACTGGCGACGAAGCGGCGCTGGCACGGCTCCTGCGCGAGGAGGAGGACCGGGAGCGTGAGGCAGACCGCCAGTATTGGACGCCGCTGCGGCGTCGACTCGAAGCCCTGCGAAGAGAGCACCACGACCGCCGATGACGAGTGGCAACCGCCGCACAAGCACCTGCGCGAACCGACAGCGGAAAAGAAGGTGCCAGCACCACGGCTGATCGCCGTTGCGAGAAAGGGGCTGCTGATCGCGCTGACCAGCATCGGCCGCTCTGACCTGTTTGCCGTCAAGGCCAAGGCGACGGGGCTGATCGCGTCAATCACGACCGCCGCGATGCGAGTGGCGGGCGTGCGGGGTCATCCGGCCCTGCTGGGCCACTTTGCCGCTGTCGTCGGCAAGTGAAGAGGTTGTCGACTCCACTGGCGCCTCCTCCGTCGGCCTCTCTCTTGTGCCAAGCCCTTTGCGCTTTCCGTATTGTGTCTTGCGCGAATAGGCGCGCCTGGACCACGTTGGTGCCCGGATATACCACCTCTTCGTGCATTTTGTGCCCAGAGTGCTTGACCAACAAAACGGTTCCCGTAGCTTGCAGGGCTCGGGTTCCTGCACCGCTCCCCTTCCCACCATGGAGTTTTCCAGTCATGAAGTCTCTCGCTCGTTCGCAGGCCGCCCGTCGCCGGGCCGCTGTCGCCGTCGCCAGTGTCGGGGCCCTGTTGATGGCTTCATCGTGGCTTGAAGGAGTCGCGACGGGTGAGACGATCACCTACATCACACCGACGAGCGCAGCGAATTCGAACGCCAATTGGCCCGCCACCAACGGCACGTACACCCAAAACTTCGGCATCGCCTTCACAACGGGGAACTCTGGCCCATTTGCCATCGACTGGGTTCATCTCGGGCTGAACAGTTCCGCTAACACAGCGAACTCGACCTCGCTGACGATTGCTTTGCGCAACACCACCAACACGACCGCTTAAAGCGCGGTTGCTGGTACGACGGCGTACGCAGTCGATACGGTGGCTTTCACAAAGCCGACGACAACGGCGACGAATTTCTCTTTGGATCTGACCTCGGCAGACCTGACGAACATCAGCGCTTTTTCGCTGCAATCGAACACCGCTTATGCTCTGATCCTCTACGCGCCGACTGAGAATATCGCACTTCAGCGCGCCACCGGATTCGCCAACGGGACAACGAACGCCAATTACACCGTCACCAACGGCTTTACGATGCTGGACACTTTCCGAAACAACACCGCGAACTATTCCAACAACGCCAACAGTTATCCCACCTTGGATATCTCCTTCGGCGCGACAACGGCTCCGGTCCCCGAAATCGTCCCGAATGGCCTCGCCAGCACGATGTCACTTGTGATCGGATCGGTGGCAATGCTCGAGCAGCGGCGGCGGATGCGGGCAGCAGCGGCGACTGTCGCCGTGATGGCCTGAATCGCCGCCGGGCCAGAAAAGGGGCCAGCCACCCAATCTGGCGAAGAGCGATAAACGCCCGCCATCCAAGCTGACCCGATTGGCTGGCAGGACACCTCGAGGCCTCACCAGGAAAAAGCCGGGCCGGGCATCGTGAGATGCCCGGCCCGGGTGCATTGTCTGCAACGAAAACTCCGTCGCCGGATCAGGCGACCGCAGCCACCAGCAGCTTCCGGGCCCGCCGCTCGAGGATGCCAAGCGCCCCGACCACGAGCGCCAAAGCGCTGCCGAACGACGCCGGATCGATCTCCGGAACCGGCAACGGTTCTCCCAGCCAGATGCCGTCGAGGACGCCTACCGGAAAACGCCCCGAGGGAGAACCATTGAAGACGAACATCAGCAACTGGCTCGCGGAGCTCGCCGTGAACGTTGTCGATCGCTGCGTCCAGCCGCTAAACACACCGGAGGGGGTGTTGACGGTCGGCGAGGTGTAGGTCTCGCTGCCAAACGTCACCTCCCAGGAGCCGCTCGTCGCTCCGCTGTACCCCGTCCGCTGTCCCAGCCCCTCGTAAAACGAGAGGGTGTACTCATTCCCAGCAGTCAAACCGGTGATCGTCTGGGAGAGCTGCTGCCGACCCGAGGATCCAACCTGGGAGGTGGCCGCGAACAGATTGCCGCCGTCTGGGCTGACGGTCCCGGCCACCATGGAAAAGGGACCGCCGATCGGTGCATTGACCGTCGCAGTCGGGCTCGTCATCACGAAACTATAGGTGCCAACGATACCCCACGCAGTGTTATTCTGATCGATGGCGGCCAGTGACCACCCTGTGGGAGTCGTCTGCAGGTAGGTCATTTTGTTAGCGCCGCTGCTCGTCTGCTCAAAGCCACCGTTGGAGACGAGATTGACTGACGTCGCCTAGGCACCACGAACTGCCGGGAAGGCCAGCAGCGCGGTCGCCAGGAGAAGCATGCGGGGAACGGTTTTCATCATGAAACTCTTTCGGAAGTTGAAACCGACGGGATGGAGAGACGACCGACGCTCGACCGTCCTCCCTGATCGGTCAGTGGCGCCAAAGCCCACGGAGAGGCTCCGGGGCCAAGCACGCTGACCGGACGAGCGCCGCCCCACCCCACGGCCGATGGACTCCATACCGGAGACCCTCGCGACGGCGGCGGATGAAAACAGACTCCTCCTAGAGTAAACAGCCGTCGCCACGCCAAAACCTTACAGCGACCGATTCTCACAAAGAGATTTTTTGCGCCAGTCTGGCTCCAAACAGGGTGGCCGACGCGGCCGCCGAGTGCATCGGCCTCCAGTTCGGCAATCCACAGGGGCATTTTCTGGTGGGGGCGGCGCTGGCCAGCCATGGGCAGCTCGAGGAGGCGGTGCGGCCGAGGCAACCCAATGAGGGTGACCGGCCCTTGCAGCACTCGCTTGAACCGAGCCCCATGGTCCACTATTTTGATGGAATATCATTTTGATGGATGCCGATGGTTCCTGCGCCTCAAGACAGGGCCTGAAAGCCGGGAGTGAGCGATGGTGAAGACCCAGATCCAGATTCCCGACGAGCTCTACCGCCGCGTCAAGCAACTCGCCGCAGCCCAGGAGTGGTCGCTGGCGGAGACTCTCCGCCGCGGGGCGGAGCTGCTCCTCGCCAGCCGGCCGCAGGCCGGGAGGGCCGGCGCCTGGTCGCTCGGCCCCCCAGCCAACACCCGGCTGCGGATCGATCCATTTGCCGATGAGGCGTGGCGCGAGGAGGCCAATCTCGGTTCGTCGGCCGCCCGGATGAAGCGACGATCATGAGCGGTCTCGGCATGATCGCCTGCGACACGAACATCCTCTTCCCTGCCCTCGAGGCGTCGCACCCCGATCACGGGGCTGCCCGGGCGTGGCTCGAGTCGATGGTCGGGAATGAATCGTTCGCTCTGTGTGAACTGGTGCTCACGGAGGTCTACACGCTTCTGCGAAACGCGGCGATCTGTGCCAAGCCGCTCTCCGCCGCCGCCGCCGTGGCGCTGATCGAAAACCTCCGCGGCAATCCCGCCTGGCTCCTGCTCGACCATCCCGGCCCGGGCCTGATGGACAAGGTGTGGGGGGTGGCCCGCCAGACCGAGTCAGCGCGGCGGATCTACGACATCCGGCTGGCGCTCACTTTGCGGCACGCAGGCGTCCGCTCCTTCGCCACGGCCAACATCCGCGAATTCCGCAGCTTCGGCTTCGAGAAGGTCTGGAATCCGCTCGCGTAGCCGGGAGGCGCAGAAAGGGCGCAAGAAGCAGGCGGGCACGGACGCCGGCGCGTGAGGATGATCGAGCACAAGGAGTAGGGCGGATGAGTCCTCGGCTCGTGGCCGATCGCCGAGGCAAACCGTTGGTCCGGTCACCCCAGCCAATCAGGGGGCCTGCGTCGTCTCCGCCCAGGCCGAGACCGGCACGCAACTGCAAAACAGGTTGCGGTCGCCGTGAACGTTGTCGACGCGCCCCACCGGCGGCCAGTATTTCGCCCGCTTCAGCGCCGGCACCGGGAAGGCGGCTGTCTCCCGCGAGTAGGAATGTTCCCAATCAGTGGCCACGACCGTCGCGGCCGTGTGCGGCGCGGCCTTGAGCGGGTTGTCGTCTTGGGACCACTCCCCCGCCTCGATCTTTCGGATCTCACCGCGGATCGCGATCATCGCGTCGACGAAGCGATCGAGCTCGGCCAGCGGCTCGCTCTCCGTCGGCTCGATCATGAGCGTGCCCGGCACGGGGAAGCTGAGCGTGGGGGCATGGAAGCCGTAGTCGATGAGCCGCTTGGCGACATCCTCGGCCGTGACGCCGCTGGTCTCTTTGAGCGGCCGCAGATCGAGGATGCACTCGTGAGCCACTCGGCCGTTGGCACTGGTGTAGAGCGTGGGGAAGTGATCGCGGAGCCGGGCGCTGACGTAGTTGGCAGCGAGGATCGCCCCCTCCGTCGCTCTCAGCAGGCCGTCCCCTCCCATCATCCGGCAATACATCCAGCTGATCGGCAACACCGCCGCATTGCCCAGCGGCGCTGCCGAGACAGCGCCGACGGCCCCCGTCGGCCGCCCCCCCGTGGCATGCCCGGGGAGGAAGGGGATGAGATCCTCGACGACACACACCGGCCCCACCCCCGGCCCACCGCCGCCGTGCGGAATGCAAAACGTCTTGTGGAGATTGAGGTGGCTGACGTCGCCGCCAAACTCCCCCGGCGAAGCCGTGCCGACCAGCGCGTTCATGTTGGCGCCGTCGATGTACACCCGCCCGCCATGGGCGTGGACGAGCCGACACAGCTCCCCGACTTCGGTCTCGAACACGCCATGCGTGCTCGGGTAGGTGATCATCACCGCCGACAGCCGGTCGGAATACTGCTCGCACTTGGCCCGCAGCTCGACCATGTCGACGTTGCCATGGGCGTCGCAGCCGGTCACCACCACCTCCATCCCCGCCATTTGGGCGCTGGCGGGATTCGTGCCGTGGGCCGAGGAGGGGATGAGGCAGATCGTCCGGTGCCCCTGGCCACGGGACCGCTGCCAGGCTTGGATGACAAGCAGCCCGGCATATTCCCCCTGGCTGCCGGCATTCGGCTGGAGGGAGATGCCGGCGTAGCCGGTCGCCTCGCAGAGCCACTGCCGCAGCTGCCGGTCGAGCAAGGAATAACCCTCGAGCTGGTCGGCCGGCGCGAAGGGATGGATGTTGGCGAAGCCGGGCCAGGTGATCGGGATCATCTCGCTCGTGGCATTGAGCTTCATCGTGCAGCTGCCGAGCGGGATCATGCTCCGGTCGAGGGCCAGATCCTTGTCGCTCAAACTCCGGATGTAGCGGAGCATCGCCGTCTCGGCGTGGTGCGAGTTGAACACCGGATGCGTCAGGAACGGGCTCGTGCGCTCGAGCGCCGCCGGAAGGAGCGGCTCAATCGCGCCGTCGAAGTCGGCGACCGCGGGAATCGCCTCCCCGTCGCGGGCAAACACCATCCAAAGGGCCACGAGATCGTCGCGCGTCGTCGTCTCGTCGAGGCTGATGGCCAGCGTCTGGGGGTCGAGCGTGCGGAGGTTCATTCCGGCGGCGCGGGCCCGCGCGGCGAAGTCTGCCGTCCGCTCTCCCGTCTCGAGGGCGAGCGTGTCGAAGGCGCCCTGGCGACGAACAGCCACGCCGAGCTTGGCGAGGCCGGCGGCGAGGATCGCCGTATAGGTGGCGACGCGCTCGGCGATCCGCACGAGGCCATCGGGCCCGTGATAAACCGCATACATGCTCGCCACCACCGCCGGGAGCACCTGCGCGGTGCAGATGTTGGAGGTGGCCTTCTCGCGGCGGATGTGCTGCTCGCGCGTCTGGAGGGCGAGCCGGTAGGCGGGGTGGCCATGGGCATCGATGCTCACGCCGACAAGCCGCCCCGGCATCGATCGCTTGAGGGCGTCGCGACAGGCAAAAAAGGCGGCATGCGGCCCGCCGCAGCCCATCGGCATCCCGAAGCGCTGCGTCGACCCGAAGACGATGTCGGCCCCCCATTCCCCCGGCGGGGTCAGGAGCGTGAGCGCGAGGATGTCGGCCGCCACGCAGAGGAGCGCGTGCTTCGCGTGGATCTTTTCAGCCAGGCCGCGGAAGTCGGCGATCGAGCCATCGGTGGCGGGATATTGCACGAGGGCCCCGAAGAAGGCGTCGTGGCTGTCGACGAGCGTTGCAACGTCGCCGACGACCACCTCGATGCCGAGCGGCTCCGCGCGCGTCTGCACGACCTCGATCGACTGCGGGTGGAGCCGAGCGTCGACGAGGAATACCGGGCTCTTGCTCCCGGCCGAGCGGCGGGCGAGGGTCATCGCCTCGGCGGCGCCGGTCGCCTCGTCGAGGAGCGAGGCATTGGCGATCGGCATCCCGGTAAGCTCGCAGACCATCGTCTGGAAGTTGACCAGCGCCTCCATCCGCCCCTGGCTGATCTCGGCCTGGTAGGGCGTGTAAGCGGTGTACCAAGCGGGGTTCTCGAGGATGTTCCGCAGGATCACGCCGGGCGTGTGCGTACCGTGATAGCCCTGGCCGATGAAGCTCTTGAGGATCCAGTTTCGCGCGGCGATCCCCCGCAGCTCCTCCAGCGCCGCTGCCTCGGGGATCGCGGCGGGGATGTCGATCGGGCGGCGGCGGGCGATGCTCGCCGGCACGATTCCAGCGACGAGCGATTCACTCGAGGCCTCGCCGATCAAATCGAGCATGTGGCGCTCGTCGGCGGAGTCGGGGCCGATGTGGCGGGCGTGGAACTCGGCCGCGTTCTCGAGATGGGAAAGCGACTTCACGGTGGCGGCGGGGCGGGACATGGCGGGGCTCCGGTTGGATTCGAATCAGCGCACGGGCCGATCCGGGGGAACCCTGTTGTCCTGGAACCTGAGAGATTCGCCGCGGGCGGCGCCCGCGGTTTGCCCCTTCGGTGGATGCCCGGCCCGAAGGCCACGCATCACTCTCCAACAGTGTGGTCGTCAGTCCGTTTGCCTGAGCGTTCAGCCTTCGGCGGTCTTGCGACTCTCTCCTGACAGGGGCAAGTTTAGACGGTCCGGGGAAAAAGTCACCCCGGAACGATTTCCACGTGAGACTTCCCCACAGAGGCGATGTTTTTCGGGGGCGGAGGCCGATCAAACGTCTCATCATCGATCGAACCGGCCACCCCTTCGAAATACCCGGCAGGCCACGAATGGCTTCCTGCACTTCGATCGCCTCGCGGATCCGACGGCTGGAGGACAACGACGGCATCGAACTCCGCATCCGGACACCCGACCGGAATGCGGAGGTGAAGCACACCGTCCTCCCCGGCTCGTTCGGACAATCGAATCGTTTTCATGCCAACGCCTCCCCGCTCGTGACGGCCTGATCCGCCCGACGCCTCCCCCTCGGCGAACCGTCGGGAACGGGCTTGCGGAATCTCTTCTACCTCCGGGCCTGCCGCGATCGCACGCCGAAGCCCCGCCCCTCACCGCCCGCCGCGGTCGAGGGCTTCGAGGAAGCGGTGAACGGCGGCGAGGTCGATGTCGTCCGGGGCCCGCTCGAGGAGCCACAGCGCGTCGGCCCGGGCCGCGTCTTTTCGCCCCAGCCGGTTGGCAACGAGCATCCGCATCACGCGCTCCCGGGCCGCGTCGGGATCGACAGCCAGCATCGCGTCGAGGTAGCGGTGCATCGCCGGCGCGTCGTCCTCGCGCGTGGCGATCGAGAGGAGATTGTTGATCATCCGCACGAGGATCGCCTTCGGGCCGACAGGCGCCAGGAGATCGTCGGTCAGCTCGCGCCCCTGGAGATCGCGGTAGAGCTTGGCGACGCCGTCGCGATCGAGGATCGCCGCGCCGTCGAAGACATCGATCCAGCGCGGCTCCGCGCCCGCCGGCGCATGGCGAACGAGAAAATGCCCCGGCAGCCCCACCCCCTCCATCGACAGCCCGAGGCGCTCGGCGAGCTCCATGTACAGAAGCGCCAGCGTGATCGGGATCCCCTCGCGATCGTCGAGGACTTCATTCACATAACTATTCGAGCGGTTGTAGTAGTCTCCCCGGCTGCCGTGGAAGCCGAGCTCGGTGAACAGCACCCGGTTGAGCGTGGCGAGCTTCGTGGCGTCGTCGGCCCCGGCCGGCACCGCCGCCGCCACCTCCGCCGCGAGCCGATCGAGATCCTTGTGGGACCCGTCGAGATCGAGATCGGGATTGTCGAGGGCGGCGACGAGGAGCGCCGCCCCAAACAGATCGATCGGCTCGGCGGCGGCCCTTTTCTCGAGGCTGTCAATCGTCCGCTTCGCCTGGACCTGCGCCATCAGCTCGCGGACACGCTTCGCTTCCCGGTTGAGAGCATCGGCCCGAGCGGCCAGTGCCGCGTCGCCACTGCTCCCCTCGGTGACGAGCGTCGCGACGAGATCGGCAGGCGCCGCGCCGGTCGCGCCGAGATCATGGACAAGGCCGGCGACCCGGGCGAGCTGTTCGGCCGGCGGGTGCGCCGGCGGCAGCTCCGCTCCGACGGCAAAGCCACGAAACTCCGCCTTCGTGTCGCGAAACTTCGCCAGCCCCACCTTTCCTTCACCGAGCCCCTTGTCGGTCGATTGAAAGATCTCCGCATCGTTGAGGAAACACACAAAGCCGTCGGCGGTGCGGCGGACCCGCAGGTGGTTCCACGCGCCGGGGAGATAGTGGAGGCTCGGGGCCTCCTCGAGGATCTTCCAAGAGAGGACATCGGGGCCGTCGAAGCGCGTCAGCCGGAGCTTGCCGGCGGTGGGATAGAAGCCGTAGTGGCGCTCCCCCCCGTCGGCACAAAAGACGAGCCCGGCAGCGCCGGCTTCGTCGTCGAGCTTCACCCAGACGGCCACGTCGTGCGGGAGTGGAGGGGGCGCTGCGACGCTCAGGCAGAGCGATCGGCCGCCAAAACCGGTGCCGACACCTTCGACAGCGATCCGGCCGGCGCGCTGCCGCCAGCGGGCGCCGCCGAGGGTCGTCCACTCCTTGGCATCGAGCGTGCCGATCGTCAGCCAGCGGTCGATGCTGATCGGATTGGGCCGGTCGATGAGCGGCTGGAGCTGGTCGACGCCGACGGCGAAGCCGAGGAACGGTGTGACGAGCGACTTCATCGTGAGGATCCCGTGCACCTTCCCCTGCCGGTCGAGGAGCGGCCCGCCGCTGTTCCCTGGCTCGATCGGAATGGCCAGCTGGATCATCGACCGGCCGTCGATCTCGCGCCGCCCCGACACCCTGCCCGCGACGACGCTCCGCTCGAGGCCGTGCGGATTGCCGACCGCCACCACCTCTTCGCCGTCGAGGAGCTTTTCCGGCGCTCCGAGCGCCAGCGGCGCGAGCCCCTGCTTGGCAATCCGCACGATCGCCAGATCAGCGGCCCGGTCGGAGGCATGGATCGCGGTGACGTCGTGCCGGCTGCCGTCGGAGAGCTCCACGCTCACCGGCCGGGCCTCGCCGATGACATGGAAGTTCGTGGCAATGAGTCCGTCGGCCGCGATCACAAACCCGGTGCCGAGCCCCTGATCGCCGCCACCACGGCCGGAAAACCGGATCGTGACGATCGAATCGCGAACGCGCTTCGCAATCGCCTCGACCGATTCCGGCGCCGGCTCGGCAGCGCCCGGGGCCGCGGCCGCCGCAGCAGGATCGGCCGCAAAAGCTCTTCTCGGGAAGAGCCCGCTGGGTCCAAGCGCCAGCCCCACGGCAACCAAGAGGCCGACGGATCGCCTCATCGATCGAGTTATGGATCGAGTCATGGATCGAGTCATGGATCGAGTCACCATTCGCTCCCTCCTCTGCTTCTCGGGGAAACGCGATCCCCCAGCCTGGCCCGTGGCCCTCGCTCCACGCGTCATCAGCATAAACTCATGGCCATCGTGGCCCACGTTCACCCGGGAACGATTTCCATGCGTTCTGCCCTCGTCTGCCTCCTCGGGCTTCTTCTCATTGGCTGCGGTCGCCCCGCGCCCCCCGCCCCGCCACGTTCCGACGTCGCCGCCACCAATTCCACGGCCACCACGGCCACCACGGGCGTCCGCCGGCCGACCGGCAACGCTCTGTCGCCGCCAGTCCCCGCCTGGTCCGACGCGCTCGACCCCGTGGCCGCCGGCTCGAACCGGTTCGCCATCGATCTCTATCGCCAGCTCCGCACCGACCATGAAAACCTGTTCTTCTCCCCCTTCTCCATTCATGCGGCCCTGGCGATGACGGCGACCGGCGCCCGCGGGGCGACGCTCGAGCAGCTCGTGGCGGTGCTCCATCTCCCGGCCGACGCCGAAGCCCTCCTTGCCGCCGGCGATCTCGGCCGGTTTTACGCTGCTGCCGACCGCCCCTACACCCTCGCCACCGCCAATGCCCTGTGGGGCCAAGCCGGCCTCGCCTGGGACGAGGGCTTCCGCACGGCGCTTGCCGAGCGGTTTGGCACCGGCTTCGAGGAGGCCGATTTCCAAAACCGGCCCGAGGAGGAGCGGCAGCGGATCAATGCCTGGGTGGCCGCGCGCACGGAGGGGCGGATCGGCGCGCTCCTCCCGGCCGGGGCCGTGAGCGAATTGACACGGCTGTGCCTGGCCAGCGCCATCTTTTTCAAGGGGAACTGGGCGGAGCAGTTCGACATCGCCGCCACCTCCCCGCAGCCCTTCCACCGCGCTGGCGGCCCCCCTGCCGAGGTCCCCCTCATGCACCGGCGTGGCCGCTACGACCATGCCCGGCTCGACGGTTTTCAGTTGGTCGCCATCCCCTACCGGGGGGAGGAGCTCGAGATGGTGGTGGTGTTGCCGGAAGCGCCAGATGGGCTCGCAGCAGTCGAGGAGCAGCTGACGGCCGAGGCGCTCCTCGCCTGGCGCCGGGGGGGTGAGCGGATCGAGGTCGATCTCTGGCTGCCGCGCTTCCGCCTCGACGACGGCTTCGACCCGGTGCGCCATCTCAAAGAGCTCGGCCTCAGCGATCTCTTCCGCCCCGGCACGGCCGACCTCACCGGGATGACGACGACTGAGCGGCTCTCGGTGTCGCGCGTCCTCCACAAGGCGTTTGTCATCGTCCACGAAGAGGGGACGGAAGCGGCCGCGGCGACGGCGGTGATCGCCAATGCCCCCGGGCCCCCTCCGCCGCAGCGAGTCGAGTTTCGCGCCGATCGCCCCTTCCTGTTTCTCGTCCGCGACGCCCGCCACGACACGATCCTCTTCCTGGGACGCTTCAACGGGCCGTGGGAAGGGCCCGAAAAGAACCTTGCGAAAAAATCAGGATTGACACAGAACGGTGGAAAATGAGCCGAGATCGGCGGCTCTCCGCTTCTTTTTTGCACTATCCGCTCAACCGATCCAGGGTTCCGCCACCCATGCTTGCAATTGTCCCGTCAGGCCCTACGCTCTCGGGCTCGTGGGTTGGACCTCGCTTCCCAGCAAGCCGTGGCGCTTGCAGGCTAGCCGGTTGCGACCGACCGCAGCATCGATGGGCAGTGGTGGTTGTCGCCAAGGCTTTTGAACGACTGTTCTCCGGAGAGTGTCCCGTGTCGAAGTTTCATCTTGCTGCTGCCGCGATCCTCTCGGCTGCCACGCTTGCCTTCTCTGGAAGCGCCGCGATTGCTGGTCCCGAAGGAATCGGCACCCTCACGATCTACGGCACCGCCAGCGGTGAACTCGGCCCGCAATACACCGCCGGCACAATCCTTGTTTCCGACACGGTGCAGCTCAACAACGGCGCCACCGTCGGTGGGTCGGCAAATCTCGTCAACAACGGCACGCTCCTCTTCAACCAGTCGGCCGGCAACCTCCTCACGATCAGCAATACCGTCTCCGGCAACGGCACGCTCACGCTGCAAAACTCCGGCACGCTCCAGCTCTCCGGGACGGCGCCGAGCACCCGGTTCATCCCGCTGAATATGACGATCAACGCCAACAGCGGCTCCTTGATCACTCCCGTGGTCTCGGGCACCCAAAACGGCATCCTCCAGCTCGGCCAAAGCGGCACCGGCACGCTCAACGTCGCCGGCGGCTTTGTCACGAGCAACAATTTGCTCGTTGGCCAGGGGAACGGCGAAGGCACGATCAACGTGTCGAGCGGCACCTTGAGCCCGACGGCCTTTCTGACCCTCGGCGGCACCGGCGGCGGCAGCGGCACGCTCAACGTCACCGGCGGCCTCGTCGGCGGCAGCGGTGTCCTCAACATGGGGAACGGAATCTATCTCGGCCGTTCGGGGTCGAGCAGCGGCCTGATCACGGTCACCGGCGGCAGCGTGTCGACGCTCGCCGACCTCAGGATCGGCGAACTGGGGAGCGGTACGGTCTCGATCACCAACGGCTATTTCAGGGCAAACAACACGAATGTCGGCAGCGGCACCACCTCCGTCGGCCTGCTCAGTGTCGGCACGTCAGGCACAGCCGACATGAGAGGCTTCCTGACTCTCGGCGGCACGAGCAGTGGCGCAGGCCTCGGCACGCTCACGGTCGACGGCGGCTTGATCGCGGTCCGCGGTGGCTCCCTTGGAGCCGCGGCCGGCACCCTTGGCACGGTCACGGTCACCAGCGGCACCTGGCTCAACAACGCCAGCGGCATCGGCGGTGCCCCCACTGCGAGCCTGACGATCGGCGGCAGCGGCACCGGCAGCGTGACGATCAACAACGGCGGCTACGTCGTCGTCTCCGGCACGCTTTCGCGCGGTGCCGATGGCACCCTCACCCTGAACCAGGGGGGCACGCTCCAGATCGGCGGCATCTCTGACAACGCAAACGCCACCCGCTTCTTGGTCGCCTCGACCGGCACCACCGGCAGCGGCACCTCGGGCGTGCTCGTCGGCGATCTCAACTTCGCCGGCACGCTCAAGTTTGCCCAGAACAGCAACGGTCCGTCGCCGACCTCCACCTACAACGGCACGCTCAGCGGTGCGGGCGACCTCGTGAAGACCGGCACCGGCACGCTCCTCCTCGGTGGCAGCAACACCTACACCGGCGGCACGACGCTCGTCGCCGGCGTGGTCTCCCTCAACAGTGCCAACGCCATCGGCACCACCGGCACGATCAGCTTCGAGGGGGGCACGCTGCAGGCCACAAGCAACAACACGACCGACTACTCCGCTCGCTTCTCCGACGCCCCCAATCAGAAGTACTCGATCGACAGCAATGGCGAGAACCTCACCCTCGCCGCCGATCTGACGAGCGTCGGCGGCACGTTCACGAAGGCCGGTGCCGGCACGGTCACCCTCACCGGGGCCAACACCTTCACCAGCGGCTCGATCCAGGCCGGCTTCCTCGAGGGCTCGGCCGCGAGCCTCGCCACCTCCGGTACCTTTGGGACTGGCGGGCTCACCCGAGTCACTTTCGCCTCCGGCGCGGCCAACGAGAGCTGGGCCGGCCGGATGTTCGGCACGGGCACCTTCGCGAAGACTGGCGCTGGCACGCTCACGCTCACCGGCTCCGGCGGCAGCAACACCGGCACCCTCCTGATCTCCGAAGGGGCCGTCCGCGGCACGACCGACACCTTCAAGCGCAACATCGTCAACGACTCGCAACTGACGTTCGACCAGACCACGTCTGGCACCTACGCCGGCCTCATCTCCGGCTCGGGCAACATGCTGCTGAATAACAGTGGCACGATCACCTTCAGCGGCACCAACACGATGACCGGCACGGCGACCGTCTCCGGTGGAGCGCTCGTCGCCAGCCGGGCCAGCGCCATGCCGCAAAGCGTCGTCAACAACGCGGCCGTCGGGTTCAATAGCGCCACCAGCGGCACCTATGCCGGCGCCATCTCGGGCTCTGGGTTGCTGGCAAAGCTTGGCGCTGGCGACATCACGCTCACCGGCACGAACACCTACTCCGGCGGCACCCAGATCTCAGCCGGCTCGCTCATCGGTGACACCACGAGCCTCCAGGGGGCTATCGCTGTCACCGGCGGCAACCTCAGGTTCAACCAGGCAACCAGCGGCACCTTCTCCGACGTCCTCTCCGGTGTCGGCAACTTCTTCAAGCTCGGTGCCGGTGACCTGACCCTCACCGGAACGAACACCAACGCTGGCCCCTGGACCGTCTCCGCCGGCCGGCTGATCGGCACCTCCCGCAGCATCCGCGGCGACATCACCAACAGTGCCGCCGTCGTCTTCGACCAGACGACCAGCGGCACCTACTCCGGGATCATGTCGGGGGCGGGCACGCTCACGAAGCTCGGTGTCGGCGACCTCACCCTCTCCGGCTCCAACAGCTTCTCCGGCGGCACGACCCTCGGCGGCGGCACGCTCGCCCTCGGCAGTGCCAGCGCCCTCGGCTCGACCGGCACGATCGGGTTCAACGGTGGCTCGCTCCAGTCGTCGGCGAGCAACTCCGCCGACTACTCGGCCCGGTTCTCGAATGCCGCCAATCAGGCCTACAAGATCGACACCAACGGCCAGACCGTCACCCTCGCCTCGAATCTCTCGAGCTCCGGCGGCACCTTCACAAAGCTCGGGGCCGGCTCGGCGATCCTCGCCGGCAGCAACAGCTACACCGGAGCCACGACTGTCTCCGGTGGGGCCCTCATCATCAACGGCTCGCTTGCGAACTCTGATGTGACGGTGGAAAACCTCGCCACGCTCGGCGGCAGCGGCACGATCGGGTCGCTGGTCACCGTCCTCGCCGGGGGCACGATCTCCCCCGGTAACAGCCCCGGCTTGCTGACCGTCGGCTCGCTCGCTCTCCAGGCCAGCAGCACGACGCTGATGCAGATCATCGGCGTGGGGAGTGCGGCGGGCACCGCCGGCACCGACTACGACAAACTCGCGATCACCACCGCCGGCGGCCTCGGCTACGGCGGCATGCTCGATCTCAACTTTACCAACACGGCCCCCTTCGCCGACGGCACGACGTTCGACCTCTTCGGCTTCAGTGGCTCGCCCACGGGCACCTTCTTCTCGGTTGTCAGCACCGGGAGCGGGAGCTACGGCGGCCTGACCTTCTTCGGTGTCGGCGGGGTGTGGACGGCGCTCCTCGGCGATCAGAAGCTCACCTTCAGCGAGCTCTCCGGCCTGCTTAGCTTCGAGACGACTGCGGTCCCCGAGATCGATCCGAGCTCCGTCGGCAGCGCCCTCACGCTCCTGATCGGATCGCTCGGCCTCCTCGAGCGCCGCGCCCGCCGCCGTTCGCGGGCTTGATCGGCTCCCTCGGCCTCCGTCAATCGACACCGGCCCCGGAGCGCCCGCCGCTCCGGGGCCGGATCGTTTTTCCCCCACCCTGCCGGTCTTTTCCGCGGCTTCTAGGGGCCGAAAGTGAGCCTTTTTATCATCTTCAACCATGAAGTGGTGGATTATGCAGCTATTTCCACCACACCGTGCTATATTTTGCTGATCGATGTTTCTGGGTCACATTTTCATTGCCAAACCCGCCTGCGGGAAAAGGGATCCATGGATCGCAGTGCTCGGATCGAGCGGATCAACCGACTGCCGGAGAAGAGCTTCGTCCTTCTGGGGCCACGCGGAACCGGCAAGTCGACCTGGCTGCGGGCTGTCCTCCCTGAGGCGCTCTTCATCGATCTGCTCGACTCGGCCCGCTACCTCCAATTCAGTCGCAGCCCGGCGGACCTCGTGGATTTGGTGGCGCCGCTTCCATCTGGATCATGGGTGGTGATCGACGAGATCCAGCTTCTCCCGATGCTGCTCAACGAAGTCCATCGGATCTACGAATCGGGCCGCGGGATCCATTTCGCGCTCTCCGGATCGAGCGCCAGGAAGCTCCGCCGGGAAGGGGCGAATCTGCTCGCTGGCAGAGCCCTGCAGGAATGGATGTTTCCGTTCCTCTACCCGGAATACGCGCCAGGCTGGACGATCGCCGAGGCGTGCGAGTGGGGCACCCTGCCGCTGGTCGTCAGCGACCCGCAACACCGGGCGCGAACACTGGCTGCCTACGTCGAAATGTACATCCGCGAGGAGATCCGGGCCGAGGCGCTCGTTCGCAATCTCGACCCTTTCGTCCGCGTGCTTCAGATTGCCGGGCTCTACAACGCCCAGATCCTCAACATCGAGAATCTGGCCCGCGAATCGGGCGTCAAGCGAACGACCGTCGAGCGCTACTTCCAGATCCTCGAAGACACCCTCCTGGCCACGAGGGTCCCCGCGATCAAGCTGGGGATCCGCACCAGGGAAACTCTCCATCCGAAGTTTTTCCTCTTCGACACCGGCGTCGCCCGGGCCGCGGCTGGATTGATGGTCGATTCCCCCGACCAGGTGTGGAAGGGATTCGCTCTCGAAGCACTCATCCATCATGAATTGCGCGCCCACGAAGCGCTCTCGAACAGGAATCGACCGCTGTTCCACTATGCCGTCAGCGGCAGCTTCGACGTTGACTTTCTCCTCCAGACGAGGCCCAAGACGCTGTCCGCTCCGCGCGAGCTGATCGCCATTGAGGTTAAGTCGGGGGAGCGCTTCAAGCCGGCGTGGACCAGCGGCTTGAAGACCCTCCTCGAGGAATGTCCCGAGTCGGTCCGCCGCGGCATCGTCGTCTATCAGGGAACAGACCACCTCGTCATTGATGGTATCGACATCCTGCCCGCCGCGATGTTTCTCGAGCGGCTCCACGCCGATAGGCTCCTCGTGGCAAAGCAATGACGCCCGCCACAGGCAAGGCCGACGGAATCGCCGCGGCCGGTCTGACGGCGAAAGCGACGGCTCCCCTGTCGCTGCTTCCCCCCCGCGGTCAGACTGCCCGGATGCCCCTCCCCTATCTCCAGCTGCACGGCATCGTCTTCCTCTTCGCGGCCACGGCCTTTCTCGGGCATGTGATCAGCCTCTCTGCCCCGGCCGTCGTCATCTGGCGAACGGCGCTGGCGGCGATCGGTGCTGCGGTGGTCGTCGTCGTGAGCCGGCGCGCGGCGCTGCTCCCCCCCCGGCGGATGATCGCGGCGCTGGTCGGGATCGGCGCCATCGCCGGGATCCATTGGCTCTGCTTCTTTGGCGCTATCCGCCTGGCGAATGTCTCGATGTGCCTGGCCGGGATGGCGACGACGTCGCTGTTCACCGCCTTCACCGAGCCCGGGCTCGAAGGGCGGAAGGTGCGGCCGCTCGAGGTCGCCCTCGGCTGCCTCGTGGCCGTCGGCATTCTGCTCGTCGCCGGGTTTGAACGGGGGCGGCTCGCCGGGCTGCTCCTGGCGCTCTTCGGCGCCTTCTTGGCGGCGATCTTCCCCGTCTTCAACCGGCGCCTCGTCCGCACCGGCACGCTCGATCCGATGGTGATGGTGGTGTGGGAGATGCTCGGAGCGCTCGGCGCGTGCCTGGTCCTGCTCCCCCTCATCCCCGCCTCGGGTGGCTACGCCGGGCTCCTTGCCTGGAAGGGTTTCGACTGGCTCTGGCTCGTCATCCTGGCGCTGGTCTGCACCGTCTTCGCCCACGCCGTCCACATCAGCCTCCTCCGGCAGATCACGGCTTACGCGGCCAACCTCGCCAACAACCTCGAGCCGGTCTACGGGATCCTCGGGGCCGCCTGGCTGTTTGGCGAGCACCGCGATCTCCACCCCGGCTTCTACGCCGGCGCCGCCACGATCCTCGCCGCCAACGTCCTCCATCCGCTGCTGGCCCGGAGCGAACCGACGGCCAGCGCCCCCTGATCCCCCGCCCTGCCGCTTTCCTTCCCTGCCGGGCCAGCCGTATCCTGTCGGCCGGTTCGGCTCACGGCGGCCGCGGCACGTCTCATATCGGGAACAGCTCCATGTCGATCCCTCTCCGTTTCCTCGCGCGCTTCCTTCTGGCGCTCTTTGCTCTCCTCCTCCCCGCCGTCGGCGCACGGCCCACCTCGGCCGCCCCCGAGGAGACGACGATCACCGAGGTCGCTCCCGGTGTCTTCTTCCGCAAGGCGCAGACCGAGCCGGTGTTCACCGGTTGCAACCAGGGCTTCGTCGTCTTCCGTGACCACGTCCTCGTCATCGATGCCAACTTCCCCGGCCAGGCGGAAAACGTCATCGCTTCGATCCGGGAGCGGACCGACAAGCCGATCAAGTTCGTCTTCGATACCCACTACCACGGCGATCACGCCGACGGGAACCAGCAGTATGTGAAGCTCGGGGCGACGGTCGTCGCCCAGGAGCGGAGCCAGCCCCTCTTCCAGACGAAGGGGGCCGACGGCTTCGAGGGGGCGAAGAAAAACCGGGCGAGCGAGTATGGCGCCCTCTCCTACGAGATCCCCTCCCTCTACTTCTCCCACAAGCTCGTCTTCGACGACGGCGACCAGCGCGTCGAGCTCCTCTTCCTCGGCCACGCCCACACCGCCGGCGACGCCGTCGCCTGGCTGCCGAAGCACGGAATCCTGTTCACCGGCGACGCCTGCGTGAACGGGGCCTTCAACTACACCGGCGACGCCAACACCGAAAGCTGGATCGCCGTCCTCGGCGCGATGGAGGATCTCGGCGTGAAGACGCTCTGCCCCGGCCACGGCGAGATGGGGGGCGCGGAGATCCTCGCCAACCAGAAGCGTTGGTTCCTCGAGCTCCGCGGCACCGTCAAGGCGGGGATCGACAAGGGGCTGTCGCTCGACGCGATCAAGGAGACTTTTGACGTCCCCTTCTACAAGGAATGGACCGGCAAGGACTCGAAGGCCCAAAGCGAAAACATCGAGCATGTCTTCAAGGAGCTTTCGAACCCCGGCAAGCCGCTCGGGCTGAAATCCCGCCTCCACCGTCATCCCCACCCGCATCCAAGCCAGCCTGTCGTGGGCACGGTCGGGAGCAAGCGATGAGCCCCTTGAATCTCGGCAGACTGCCTGCCCTCCTCGTCGGCCTCGCCGCCGCGGCAGTACTCCCCGCGGCCCGATCTGACGAGCCCCTCACCCTCGAGCGGATCATGGCGAGCCCCGCTCTCTCCGGCCCTGTGCCGCGGGGCCTGGCGCTCTCCCCCGACGGGAAGCTCGCCACGCTCCTCGAGCCGCGCGCCGACGACCGCGATCGCTACGACCTGTGGGCCCTCGACACCGCTACCGGCATGAAGCGGATGCTCGTCGACTCGACGAAGTTCGGCGGCGGGGAGGTCTCCGAGGAGGAGAAGATGCGCCGCGAGCGGGCCAGGGTCGGCGGCACGCGCGGCGTGATCTCGTATGCCTGGGCTCCCGACTCGACCTCGATCCTCGTCCCCCTCGATGGCGATCTCTACGTCGCCACTGTTGCCGACGGCGCCGTCCGCCGCCTCACCGACACGCCACAGACGGAGCTCGACGCCCGGATCTCGCCGCGCGGGACGTCCGTGTCGTTCGTGCGCGATCAGAATCTCTTCCTCCACGATCTCGCCACCGGCGCCGAGCGCGCCCTGACGACCGACGGCGGTGAGGCGGTGTCGTGGGGAAGTGCGGAGTTTGTCGCCCAGGAGGAGATGGACCGGCGCGAGGGGCACTGGTGGAGCCCCGACGACTCGCGGCTGGTGGTGGCGCGGGTCGACGAGAGCGACGTCCAACTGGTGCCACGGGGGAGAATAGGCGCCGACGGCACGCGCTTCTTCGAGCAGCGCTACCCCCGCGCCGGAACGCCAAACGCGCGTGTCGAGCTGTTCGTGTTTGACCCCGCCGCCCCGGCCGAGACGGCGCCTGTGAAGCTCGACCTCGGCCCCGATCCCGACATCTACGTGGCCCGCGTCGATTGGACCCCCGATTCCAAGTCGATCCTCGTCCAGCGGCAGTCGCGCGATCAAAAGCGGCTCGACCTCCTCCGCTTCGACCCGGCCATCGGCGCCCCCCGGACGGAGCTCACCGAAACCTCCGCCACCTGGGTCAATCTCTCCGACGATCTGCGGGTCCTCCGCGACGGCCGGCTCCTGTGGACAAGCGAGCGCGACGGATACCGCCACCTCTTTCTCACCCGCGACGGTGTTCTCGAACAGGTGACCAGCGGCCTTTGGGGGATCGAGAAGGTCGTCGGGGTCGACGAGATCCAAGGGAGGGCGTTCTTCACCGCTGGCATCGAGACACCAATCGAGAAGCATTTTTATTCCGTTGATCTCCCCGCCGCCGGGAAGCCCGCCGGGCCCGCGCGGCGCCTCACCGAGCCGGGGGGCTGGCACGACGCCTCGATGGACAAGACCGGCGCCCGGGCGCTTGTCACGCGTTCGACGCCGACGCAGCCGCCGCAGACGTATCTGGCCGACGCCGACGGAAAGCGAATCGCCTGGATCGAGGAGAACCGGGTCGAGGGGGATCATCCCTATGCCCCCTATCTCGCCGACCACATCGCCCCCGAGTTCGGCACGCTCGCCGCCGACGATGGCACGCCGCTCCACTCTTCCCATCTGCGTCCCACGCTCCCCCCCGGCACGAAGGCCCCAGCGCTGGTCATCGTCTACGGCGGGCCAGGGGTCGGCCCGCTGGCGGCCAGGCGCTGGGGGAATGCCGTCTCGCAGTGGTTCGTGCGCCGCGGCTGGCATGTCTTCTCCCTCGACAACCGGGGCACGAGCGGCCGGGGGAAGGCGTTTGAGGATCCGATCCATTTGAAGATGGGGGACGTGGAGGTCCGCGATCAGAAAGTCGGCGTCGATTGGCTCCGCGCGCGGGCCGACGTCGATCCCGAGCGGATCGCCGTCCACGGCTGGTCGTACGGCGGCTTCATGGTGCTGCGGCTGCTGGCTGCCTATCCGGGGCTGTTTGCCGCCGGCGCCTCCGGGGCCCCGGTCACCGATTGGTCGCTCTACGACACCCACTACACCGAGCGCTACCTGGGCAATCCGGCCGTCGACAAGGGCCCCTACGAGCGTTCGGGTGTGCTCGGCGTGGCGGAGACGATCACCGACCCGCTCCTGGTCATCCACGGCATGGCCGACGACAACGTCGTCTTCGAAAACACGACGGCCCTCGTCGCCCGGATGCAGAAGCAAGGCCAGCTCTTCGAGGTGATGATCTATCCCGGCCAGACCCACGGCATCGCCGGCGCTCCCGACCGGATCCATCTGTGGCGAACGATCTCCGACTTCTTCGACCGCCGGCTCGTCGCGCCCCAGGCCCCACGCCAATGAAGCGCCCTGTGATCCGACTCCTCCTCGCGACCGTCTGCATCGTTGCCGCCGCGGCAAGCCCCGCTGCGGAGCCGCTCGACGACTTCGACGCTGCCTGGCATCGGGCGACGTCGCACGACACACGCGTCAGCGGCCTCGTCTTCCGGCACTCCCTCGAGCCGCGCTGGATCGACGACGGCGCCGTGCTCGTCTACCGGGTGCGCACTGGCGCTTACGCCCACGAGGTGGTGCGGGTCGACTGTCGCTCCGGTGAGAAGCGGATTCTCGCGCCCGACGATCCCCTCGCCGTCGAGCTGCGCTCCGCGGGGGCGCGGCGCGTGCGGCTCGACCGACCGCTGCGCAGCGGCAACGGGCCGGAGACGTCGATCCGGCTCGAGAATGCGACAAGCGAGGCGCTGAAGACGGTGTGGATCGACGGCGGCGGCGAGCGCCGCTCCTACGGCGAGCTCGCCCCCGGAGCCTCGCGCGATCAACCCACCTTCGCCGGCCACCTGTGGGGCTTCGAGCGCGGCGACGGCACGCTCCTGGCAGCCGCAGCGGCCGATCTCGGCGGATCGACCTTCCGCATCGACTCCCTCGAGCCCGACGTCGTGCCCAGCGGGTCGCGCGGAGCCGGGGAACGACGCCGGCCCCGGGCACCAGAGCCCGCCGCCGGCCCCCCGCGCGCCGAGGTGATTCTGCGTGACGGCGATCTCGTGGCGAAGCGTGCCGACGGCAGTGAAAAGCCACTTTCCAGCGGAGCGACGAAGGACTTCCATTTCACCGACGAACGCTTCGTCTCGCCGGACGGCCGGTGGATGATCGCCCTCAAGCTGCGCGAGGGGGAGCACCGCACCGTCACGATCGTCGAGTCGACGCCGAAAGACCAGCCGCAGCCGCGCGTGATCGAGTTTCGCTACGACAAGCCGGGGGACCGGATCGACGAGCGCTTTCCGCATCTGTTCGATCTCGACGCTCTCGCCGAGGTGTCGCTCGATCAATCGCTTTTCGCCACGCCTTGGGAGATTTCCGACTTCCTCTGGCTCCCCGATAGTTCGTCGTTTCTCTTCCGTTACAACGAGCGCGGCCACCGGGTCATGCGGATCGTGCGGATCGACGTCCCCTCCGGCCGGGTCTCGCCGGTCGTCAACGAGCAGAGCGAGACGTTTATCGATTGGGTCAACCGGGCTTGGCTCCGCTCTCTCCCCGCCGAAGGAAAGCTCCTCTGGAGCAGCGAGCGGAGCGGCTGGCACCATCTTTATTCCGTCGACATCGCCACCGGCGCTACGACGCCGATCACCTCGGGGGAGTGGCCGGTGCGGAGCGTGGTGGAGGTCGACGAGGAGAGCCGCTTCCTCGTCCTCCGTCTCTCTGGCCGCGACCCCACCCAAAGCCCGTATCACGTCCACTTCGCTCGGGTGAACTTTGACGGCAGCGGGTTCACGATGCTCACCGCGGGGGACGGCACGCACGAGCTCACCTGGGCCCCCGATGGCAAGACCTTCATCGACCGCTGGTCGCGCGTCGATCTGCCGCCGCGGCATGAGCTGCGTCGGGCCGCCGACGGCGCCAAGCTCTGCGACCTCGAGGTCGCCGACGACTCAGGCCTCGTGGCCGCCGGCTGGCCGCAGCCGGAGCGGTTTGTCGCCAAGGGGCGCGACGGCGTCACCGACATCCACGGCATTCTTCTCCGCCCCTCCGACTTCGATCCGGCCCGCCGCTATCCCGTGATCGAAAACGTCTACGCCGGTCCGCACGACAGCCATGTGCCGGTGGCGTGGCGGCCATCTTTCGGCTCGATGTCGCAGCTGGCGGAGCTGGGGTTTGTCGTCGTCCAGGCCGACGGCATGGGGACGGCCAACCGGAGCAAGGCGTTTCACGACGTCTGTCACAAGAACCTCGGCGACGCCGGCTTCCCCGACCGGATCGCCTCGATCCGCGCGGCGGCGGCCACGCGCCCCTGGATGGATCTCACCCGCGTCGGCATCTACGGCGGCAGCGCCGGCGGGCAAAACGCGCTGCGGGCCCTCATCGCCCACCCCGATTTCTATTCCGCAGCGGTCGCCGACTGTGGCTGCCACGACAACCGGATGGACAAGATCTGGTGGAACGAGCAGTGGATGGGCTGGCCGCTCGATGCGAGTTGGGACGAGGCCTCAAACTCCGTCCAGGCCCACCGAATGAAGGGATCGCTCCTGCTCGTCGTCGGCGAGCTCGATCAGAACGTCGATCCCGCCTCGACGATGCAGGTGGCTCACGCGCTTGTGAAGGCGGGGAAGGATTTCGAGCTCCTCGTCATGCCGGGGACAGGCCACGGCGCCGCCGAAACGCCCTATGCCTCGAGACGCCGGGCCGAGTTTCTCCTCCGCCATCTGGGAAGCCCCACGGCGCCGTGACCTGGCCCGCTCAGCCCTCGGCGGCCGGCACGCCACGGCGGCCGAGGATCAGCGCCAAGCCCGGCCCCGCCGCCATCGTCGTGAACACGCACATCAGCACGCAGGCAACGTACAGCCGCAGATCGATCAGCTCGCGCTCGAAAGCGGCTTGCGCCATCACGATCCCGAGGATCCCGCGGGCATTGAGGCCGCAGCCGACGGCGAGCGACTGCCGGTTGTCCATCCCCGCCATCTTTCCGCCCACGAACACGCCGGAGATCTTCCCGAGGAAGGCCACCACGGTGATGAGGGCGACGAGCCAGAGATCGAAGCCCTTGATGAAGTCGGCCTTGATCGCCATCGAGACGAAGAAGATCGGCGTGAACACGGCATAGGCAAAGTCGGCGATCGTGGCGAACGGCTCCGGATGGCGCTGGGCCACGTCGGCCAGGGCGATGCCGACGATGAAGGCCCCGAGGAACGAATGGAGCCCGAGGTGCTCCGAGCCCGCCGCCCCGAGGAACGCCAGGAGGATCACCGCCGTGATGAAGGCGCTCGGCCGCGGCAGGGTGTCATGGATCCATTCCATGATCCGGGGGAGAAGGAGCTTGCCGAGGAGGATCGTGCCGCCGATGAACAGGAACACCGTCCCGAGGACGATGGCCCCCTGCCCCTTGGCCGTGGCCTGCGGGCCGAACTCGGCGAGGATCACGGCAAACAGCCCCCAGCCGACGAGATCGTCGACGAGCGTCGCCGACATGATCGTCCGCCCGATGTCGCTCTTGAACAGCCCCATGTCGAGGAGGATTCTCGCGATGACGGGGTTGGCCGAAAGCGACAGGAGCGAGCCCATGAACAGCGCCGTCGAAAAGCGGTCTTTGTCGGTGACACCGATCACCGTCGGAAAGGCGTAGCACATCAGAAAGCCGAGGATGAGCGGGACAAACGTCCCCACCGTCCCCACCGAGAGCGCCTTGCGGCCGAGGCGGCGGAACTCGCTGACGGAGATGTCGAGGCCGATCGTGACGATGAAGAACAGCATCCCCACGCGCGCAATCGCGTCGCGGGCACTCGTCACTGGGCCGGACGGGGGGAAAAGCCAGGCGAACAAGTCCGGGGAGAGCCGGCCAAGGATCGTCGGCCCGAGCACAAGCCCTCCGGCGATCTCGCCGACGACGGCCGGGATGCCGAGCTTCCGCGCCACCTGCCCGAGGACGAGCGCCGTGAGGAGCATCGCCGCCAGATGGAGCGAGAGCACTGTCCAGTTGGCCGGCGTCATGGGGAGGTTCCGGGAAAAGAGAAGAGCCTGTCAAGAATACCTGTTGAAACGACCGTTGTGTAGACAGGGGTTTGGCAGGGATTTCTCTGCTCCTTCCCGACTGACACTGAATCTGCCACGTTTACACACCGAGAAGATCCCCCGAAGGAGTCGTCGATGCCGAACCATTCCCTGTCCCTGCTGATCCGCTGTTCGCTGTGGCTTGTCGTGCTCTTTGGCAGCCTCTCCACCGGCCGCACCGCTGCCGAACCGAGCGGATCGACCCCCAAGGTCCTTCCGCCCCCCCCGGCAGCGTTTCGCGGCACGATCAATCTCCGTGCCAAGGATTCCACCCCCGATTTCCCGCAGCCGGTTCAAGCGCCCAAAGGCGCGCCGAACGTCCTCCTCATCCTCCTCGATGACGTCGGCTTCGGAGCCTCGAGCGCCTTTGGCGGCCCCTGCCAGACGCCGGTCCTCGAATTGCTCGCCAAACGCGGCCTCCGCTACACGCAGTTTCACACCACGGCCCTGTGCAGCCCCACCCGCGCCGCCCTGATCACCGGCCGCAACCATCACGCCGTCCACTCTGCTGCGATCACCGAAGCGGCCACCGGCTTCCCCGGCTACGACTCCGTCATGCAGAAGGACACGGCGACGGTCGCCGAGGTTCTCAAGCTCAATGCCTGGAGCACCGCCTGGTTTGGCAAGAACCACAACGTCCCCGATTGGCAAACGAGCCAGGCCGGGCCGTTCGATCTCTGGCCGACCGGCCTCGGCTTCGAGCACTTCTTCGGCTTCATCGGCGGCGACACCCACCAATGGCGGCCGGCGGCGATCGAGGGGACGAAGCCGGTCGAGCCCTATCTCGAAAATCCTGACTATCACTTCGACGACGATCTCGCCGACCGGGCCGTGAAGTGGATCCGCACCCAAAAGGCCGTCGCCCCGGAGAAGCCCTTCTTCCTCTACTACGCGCCGGGCGCCACCCACGCCCCGCACCACCCCCGCAAGGAATGGGTCAAGAAATACGCCGGTAAGTTCGACGCCGGCTGGGATGCGATCCGCACGGAAACGCTCGCCCGCCAGAAAAAGCTCGGCATCGTGCCGGCCGACACGAAGCTCGTCCCCCTCGCCCCCGGCATCCCCGCCTGGGCGAGCCTCACGGCCGATCAGAAGAAGGTCTACGCCCGGATGATGGAGGTGTATGCCGGATTCCTCGAGCAGACCGACCACAACGCCGGCCGGGTGATCGAGGCGATCGAAGCCGCCGGCGAGCTCGACAACACCCTCGTCCTCTATATCGTCGGCGACAATGGCGCCAGCGCCGAGGGGAGCCCGCAAGGGCTCCTCAACGAGATGACATTCTTCAATGGCGTCAAGGAGGATCTCGCCACGGTGCTCGAGCGCGTCGATGACATCGGCTCCTGGCAGACCTACAACCACTATCCCATCGGCTGGGCGCACGCGATGTGCACGCCGTTTCAGTGGACCAAGCAGATCGCCAGCCACTACGGCGGCACGCGCAACGGCCTGGTCGTCTCCTGGCCGAAGGGGATCGCCGACTCTGGCGGCGTGCGTACCCAGTGGCATCATGTCATCGACATCGTGCCGACGATCTACGAAGCCTGCGGCGTGACGCCGCCGGAGGTCGTCAACGGCATCGGGCAAAAATCGATCGACGGCGTCAGCATGGCCTACTCGTTCGCCGATGCCGCTGCCCCCAGCCGGCGATCGACGCAGTACTTCGAGATGATCGGCAACCGGGCGATCTACCACGATGGCTGGGTCGCCTGCACGACCCCGCCGGTGCCGCCGTGGGACCCCAGCGCCGCGGATGTCGACGCGATCGATGGCTACCAGTGGGAGCTCTACCACACCGACGTCGACTTCTCCCAGGCGGAGGATCTCGCCGCCAGCCAGCCGGAGAAGCTCCGCGAGCTCCAACTCCTCTTCTACACCGAGGCCGCTCGGCACGACGTGCTGCCGATCGACAACAGCAAGACCGCCCGCCTCGATCCGGCCATCCGCCCGAGCCTGACACGGGGGCGGACGAAGTTCACCTACGGCGACGGGATGACGAGGATCCCGGAGGGGGCGAGCCCCAACATGAAGAACACGTCGTTCCGGATCACGGCCGACGTCGATGTGAAGGAGAAGGCCAGCGGGATGATCATCACACAGGGGGGCCTGTTCGGTGGGATGGGGCTCTTCCTCCGGGACGGCAAGCCGGTCTACCACTCGAACTTCGTCGACATCGCCCACACCGAGATCGCCGGCCGCGAGCCACTCTCCCCCGGTCGGCATGTTGTCGCCCTCCGCTTCGCCTATGACGGCGGCGGGATCGGCAAGGGAGGGATGGCCACGCTCGAGGTCGACGGCAAGCCGGTCGCCGAGGGGCGGATCGAGCGGACGATCCCGATCCGGGTGACGCTCGACGAGTCGCTCGACATCGGCGAGGACACCGGCACGCCGGTGACGACCAGCTACGATGTTCCCTTCCGGTTCGAAGGTACTGTCGACCGCGTCGTGATCGATCTGGAGTGAGCGAGTCGCAAGCCCCCACGGAGGACCGATGGCCATCGAGCAGCTGACCCCGGAGCAGGCCCGCGACTGGACGGCCGAGGAGAAGGATCGCTGGTGGCTGGCGAAGATCTACCGCGGCGACATGCCGCAGCTCACGCTCCGGGCCGGCGCCACCGGCTTCTTTCTCGGCGGCATCCTCTCTGCCACGAATCTCTACATCGGGGCGAAGACCGGCTGGACGCTCGGCGTCGGGCTGACGAGCGTGATCCTCGCCTACGCCTCCTTCCGCATCCTCTCGAAGGTCGGCGTCCGTGATCTGACGATCCTCGAGAACAACGCCGCGCAGAGCGTCGCCACCGCCGCCGGCTACATGACCGGGCCGCTGATCTCCGGGATGGCCGCCTACATGTGGATCGAAAACACGATCATTCCCTGGTGGCAGATGGCGGCCTTCAATGTCGTTCTCTCCCTGCTGGGGGTCCTTGTCGCCTTCCCGATGAAGCGCCGGTTCATCAACGACGAACAGCTCCCCTTCCCCGAGGGGCAGGCCTGTGGCGTCGTCCTCGACACGCTCTACAGCGGCAGCGGCGATTCAGGGATGGCCCAGGCCCGGGCCCTGGTCACCGCTGGGCTCCTTTCCGGCACCCTCGAGGCGCTGAAAGGGGAAAACCTCATGCGGCTCCTCCAGGAGCGCCTCCTTGGATTCACGTCATCCTTCCACCTCCCCCATGCCCTCGACGAGTGGTATTACGCGCTGGAGAAGCTGGGGAAGGTGCCGATGCCGACGCTCGCGAAAGTGCCGCTCCCGCAGCTCGGTCTGACATTCCTCCCTCTCGACATCGCGATGTTCGGGGCCGGCGGCCTGATGGGGATGCGGGCGGCAGGGAGCATGATGCTCGGCATGCTCCTGAACTTCGCGGCAATCGTGCCGCTGATGATCGCCACCGGGAATCTCCTCCCCCGCGCCGACGGCACCTATAGCCGGATCCATGTCGTCAACACCTGGTCGCTGTGGTGGGGAATCACGATCATGGTCGTGGCGTCTCTGGTGAGCCTGTTTGCCAAGCCGGAGGTGTTCACGAAGGCGTTTGAAGCCTTCCGCGGCGGAAGAGACACTGGCCCGAAGCGGGCCGATCCCCTCGCCGCGATCGAGCTCCCAAACCTGCTCTCGGCTCTCGGCATCCCGATCCTCGGGGCCATCGGAGCGGCGATGGCCCAGGCCTGGTTCGGCGTTCCCTTCCTCTACGGCCTCTCGGCGGTGCCGCTGGTGGCCGTGCTCACGCTCATCGCCGCCTCGAGCACCGGGCTGACGAGCATCACCCCCACCGGCTCGCTCTCCAAGATCCCCCAATTCATCTATGGCGCACTCGACCCGAAGCACGCGCCGACGAATCTCATGACCGGGGTGATGTGCGTCGAGGTGGCGAGCAATGCAAGCAACCTCCTCATGGACATCAAGCCGGGCTACATGCTCGGGGCGAAGCCGAGGCAACAGGCCGTCGCCCACTGCATCGGCATCTTTGCCGGTGCCCTCGCCAGCGCCCCCCTCTTCAATCTCCTCTTCCTCTCCGACTACAAGCCGGGGATGCGCGTCCAGGATGCGATGGCACCGGAAGGGGGTCAGTTCGGCTTCCCCTCAGCGCTGCAGTGGAAGGGGGTCTCGGAGCTCGTCTCGGCCGTCTTCGGCGGTGGATCCGGCACGCTTCTGACCCCGTCGATCCAGGTCTCGATCGCGATCGCCGTCGTGGCGGGGATCGTCCTGGAAGTCGTGCGGATCCGGTCAGGGGGGAAGTTTCCTTTGAGCCCGTTGTCGATCGGCCTCGGCGTCGTCCTCACCCCCGAATCGGTGATGGCGATGTTCTTTGGCGCCCTGTTCTTCACCGTCATGAAATCGCGTTACGGGGCGCACCCGGAGAGCACCGGCCACCGGTTGTGGATCGGATCGCACGAGCCGATCTGCGCCGGCCTGATCGCCGGGGCAGCACTCGTCGGCATCTCCGACATCCTCGTCAAGGTGTTCCTGACGCCGGCGGCGTGAACGGCTCGATGTGGATGAAGGCATCGGCGATCCGCAGCGGTGCGCTCCGCAGGGCCGTGCGCACCTTGCCCCCGACCACGTGCCCGGCCGCCACGCTCGCGTCACCGTCGACCTCGACGTGGAGCTCGACAAAGTAGCCTGTGCCGCTCTTGCGGATCCGGCACTTCTCCACCGCCCGCACCCCTTCGACGCCGAGGGCGAGATCGCGCACCCGGTGTTCGAAGGCCTTCGGCGGGGCCGCGTCGAGGAGGTCGCGCACTGCCATCCCCATCAGCTTCACGCCACTGACAAGGATCACGGCGCAGGCGACCAGCGCCGCCCAGTCATCGGCCGGCTCCCAGCCCGGCCCGCCGACGAGCCCGATCGTGATGCCGATGAAGGCGGCGATGCTCGTCAGGGCGTCGGCGCGGTGATGCCAGGCGTCGGCCTGGAGCGAGGTGCTCCCCGTCTCCGCGCCGATCCCTCCGGCCCACCGTGCCAGAACCTCCTTGACGACGACGACGATGACGAGGACCAGGAGCGTCGACCAATGGGGGAGGTGGTGCGGTGTGCGGATCTCACGGATGCTCTGCACGGCAATCAGCACTGCCGCGAGGATGATCGCCACCGAGGCCACGATCCCCGCCAGCGCCTCCGCCTTGCCATAGCCATACGGATGCCGCTCGTCGGCAGGGGCGACGGCCACCCGCAGCCCCCCCCAGACGACCAGCGACGTGACGATGTCGCTGGTCGACTCCATCCCGTCGGCGATCAGGGCATAGGAATTGCCGAACACCCCGGCGAGGATTTTGAGCGTCGCCAGGGCAGCGTTCACCGCCATGCCGACCAGCGGCACGGAGGAGAGCGACGGCGGTGTCGATTCTTCATTGGGGGCCATCGCACCGCCCAGGGGGAGCGTCCAAGGATACCCACCGCAGTCGACAAGCGCATTCAACCCAGATTTCCCCGTCGGGCGGACAGGGGAACGGAGCAGCCTTCGGCCGGCTCGTCCAGGCTGCATACGAGCGCCCTCACCTTGCGGCCAGGGCGCTGATGTGCGATGGACTCTTCTGTCGTGCAGCCCGGCGGCTCTGCGGCTGCAATTGCCCCGCCCCAGAACGACTATCGTGGAGGATCCATGTCCGTGAGATTGTCCCTGGGGATCCTCGGGATTGCCATCGCCTGCAGCGGGTGCAGCCTCGTCGAGTCGTCGTCGGCCACCTGGAACAGCTGGATGGAGCGGTCGAAGCGCGACGCCAACGATGCCGTCCGCGAGATCCGCAAGGATTGGGATCTCCACGAGGGGGAGGGAGTCGAGAACTTCGGCGGCGGGGCGACCGAGCAGGTCCGCGAGCTTCGCGGTGAGATGGACCGTTCCGCCACGATGTCGACCTACTGATCCCCCGCGCTCCCCCCTCCCCTCGAGCACCGGAAGACCCCGCGCATGCACCTTCGCGCCAGGATGCTTTTCCCCATCCTCACCCTCGTTCTTCTCATTGGCGCCTGCGGCTGCAGCTCGCTTGTTCGCGAGCGGCTCGCCGACAGCCCCCTTCCGGGCGACACCCACTCGGCCGGAAGCGACGAGACTGACACCGAGATCCGCGCTGTGTCGGTGAAGACGATTCAGAGGGCGAGAGGTGGGCCCGAGTCCCCGCGGCTGCCGTCGCCCGACGACACATGGCTCGAGCGGCAGCGTTTCATCTTCGCCAGGGCATGGCAGGAGATGTGCCGCGACATGAATTACGAGAGCATCGATTCCTTCCAGGAGCTCGCCCCGGAGACCAACCGGGAAGTGCGGATGATGCGCGAAGATCTCGTCGGGGCCGGGGGAACCGTGTCGACGACACGCCGCCGCCCCAGGACTCCCTGAGCCAGCATTCCCTGAGCCAGGCCCCCGCCACCCGCCGCCGGTGACCGAAGCTTCCCGCTCACCCCTGCTATCCTGGGATCTCCATCGCCCTCCGCAGGTCTCCGCATGCCCTCCGCGATCGATGCCGCCGGCTGGCGCTTCGACAACTCCTACACGCGGCTCCCTCCGGGGCTGTTTACCCGCTCCACTCCGGTGCCGGTGCGGAGCCCCGGCCTGGTCTATCTCAATGCCCCTTTCGCCACGGCGCTCGGCCTCGACGCCGCGGGCTTGGCCGGGCCCGACGGCGCCGCCGTGTTTGCCGGCAATGCGCTCCCCCCCGGCGCCGACCCGATCGCCCAGGCCTATGCCGGCCACCAGTACGGCCACTTCACGAACCTCGGCGACGGTCGCGCCATCCTCCTCGGCGAACACCTCGGCCCCGACAGCTCCCGCCACGACATCCAGCTGAAGGGGGCGGGGCGCACCCGCTACTCGCGCGGCGGAGACGGCCGGGCGGCGCTGGGGCCGATGCTCCGCGAGGTGCTCGTCAGTGAGGCGATGCACGCTCTCGGCATCCCCACGACGCGGAGCCTCGCCGTCGCCACGACTGGCGAAGCGGTTCTCCGTGAGGAGGCCCTTCCCGGCGCGGTGCTCGTGCGCGTGGCGGCGAGCCATATCCGCGTCGGCACGTTTCAGTATGCGGCGGCCGTCGCCGATCCGACGCTCTCCCCGGCGCTCCTCGCCCATACCATTCGCCGCCACGATCCCCTCCTCGCGGAGGCCGAAGAGCCGGCGCTGGCATTCCTCGAGGCGGTCATCGGCCGGCAGGCTGCCCTGATCGCCCGCTGGATGCAGGTCGGCTTCGTCCATGGCGTGATGAACACCGACAACATGGCCGTCTCGGGGGAGACGATCGACTACGGCCCCTGTGCCTTCCTCGATGCCTACGATCCCACCACCGTCTTCAGCTCGATCGATCGGCAGGGGCGCTACGCCTGGGCCAACCAGCCCGGCATCGCCCACTGGAATCTCGCTCGTCTCGCCGAGAGCCTCCTGCCGACGATATCCGGCGACGAGAAGGCTTCGCTCGATCGGATCAGCACCGTGCTCGCCACCTTCCCCACCCGCTTTGCAAGGCACGCGCTGGCCGGCTGGCGGGCGAAGCTCGGCCTGCTCACCGCAGAAGATGGCGACCAGGCCCTCGTGACGGCGCTCCTGGCGGCGATGGAGGGGATCGGCGCCGACTTCACCGCCACGTTCGCGGCGCTCGCCGCCGCTGCCGAGGCTCCGGCCGCGACGCCCCCCTTCGACGCCGGGCCCCTTGGCGACTGGTGGGCGGCTTGGCGGGCCCGGCTCGGCCGCCAGCCGCAGCCGATGGCCGGCGTGGCAGCGCTCCTGCGGCGCACCAATCCGCTTGTCATCCCGCGCAATCACCGCGTCGAGGAAGCGCTCGCCGCCGCAGCAGCCGGGGAGATGGACCCGTTTGAAAAGCTCCTCGACGCCGTGACCCACCCGTTCGACGACACGCCGGCCAATCGCCCCTATCGCGACGGGCCGCCGTCCGGGTGTGGCCCCTATAAAACGTTCTGCGGCACCTGATCCGGCACTCGCCGCCAGGGCCCGGGGCTGTCCCGGCTCCCGTTCTCTGATCGCGATCCGTCGATCGTCACAATTCACTCGGGGGTCGTTCGACCGGGTTCACCCTGCCCGCCACCGCCGCCGCTCGAGGAGGCCGAGGACTCCGGTCAGAAGTGCGAAGACGCTGCCGAATCCGGCCGGATCGATCTCGGGGACGCTCGCCTGCGTGTTGAGGGTCAGCGTGTACTCTCCGAAATAGGTGTTCCAGGTGTAACCGAGACCGGTCGCCGACAACATCATCAGTCCGAAACGCATCTCGCTCCCCGATGCGTCGAAGTCGGGATGAGATGCCGTATCGACGACCGCAAATTGCTTTGTTTGTTCGTTGAATTGAGATGCGGTGAGGCCAGTCACCGAGAACGTCTGGTACTGGTCCATGGATCCTACCAGCCCATACGCGCGATAGGAGTCTGCAGACCCATAATACTTTCCGTTCTGGACGATGAGCATACGCCAGGGAACGTCATAGATGTTGTTCCGCCATTGCTCCGAGATGCGGAAGTCGAGGCTGTCAATCGCTCCCGACGCCGCTGGTTGGTAGCTCCAGATGTTGTTGACAACAGCGACGTCGGTCCATCCAACCGAGTGTCCGATCGACACGAACAATGACGCCGTCCCTGGGGCCATCGACTGCGTCACCGACATCGTCGTCGGCGTAACGTTTCCAGCGTAGAGATACGGCGACTGGGCCGGGCCGGATGCGGCATTCCAGTCGCTCGCATTGAACGTGGTATCGGAGAACGTCACCGGCGTCGCCCGCGCGACAGAGCCGAGGAGAAGAACGCACACCAGGAATCGGACCAGGACGATGGAACGCATGACGGGTCTCCCTGGGGTAAAGAGTCGGAAAGAACGTACGGCCGATCTGTGAGACGACCGACCTCCCTGTTTCACAGAACGGTGAGCCAAATGGTAAGCCGATCGACGGAATGCCGCCAAGGTCGGCCGGGCGGGAATCAGTTGCTGAAGCAACGGTCGGGGGCGTATCAATCCGCTCGGCATCCCACGCCGTTACCCACCCGTTCGACGACACGCCGGCCAATCGCCCCTATCGCGACGGGCCGCCGTCCGGGTGTGGCCCCTCTAAAACGTTCTGCGGCACCTGATCCGGCACCGTTGCCGGCACTCGCCGCCAGGGCTGGCGCTCGAGCGCGGCGAGGCTCCGCCAGGCCCATTCGACCGGCCCGGAGGGGTGCCGGGCGAGCCACCGCGGGCTCCACCACAGTTCGAGGGCCCAGACGGCGAGCACGATCGGCACGAGCCCCACGCGCGGCACCGAGCCGTACAGCCGCAGGCCGTGGGAGTAGAAGAGCGTGGTGCAGAGGATCGACTGGGCAAGGTAATTGGAGAGGGCCATCCGCCCCACCATCGCCAACCGGTCGGTCACGCCACACCAGCGCCCCGAGCGGATCAGAAGGACGATCGCCGCAGCGTAGCCGAGCGCGAGGAGCGGAATGACCGCCTGCTCGACCGGAATCAGCACGCCGAGATTGAAGATTGAATCCCGGCGCAGACGGCGCTGGAGGAGAAGGACGAGGGCCTCGATCACCCAGCCGAGCGGGACAAGCCGAAAGGCGAGGAGGCGATACCGTTCCACCGGCCAATCACCGGCGAAGAAGCCGCTTTTGGCAAGGCTCATCCCCAGGATCATCAGCCACCCCAGGGCAAGGAGCGACACCGGCGTGAGCGTCCCCAGCCGGCTCCAGAGGCTGTTCTTCATCCGGGCCTTCACCTGCTCGAGCCATGTTCCATCGCGATGGAGGCGGATGTCGCGGGTGAGGCGCTCCGGATGCGGAGAGTCGTCGCGCCGCAGGAGGGCCCGGTGGCCGCGGAGGATGAGCCGATCGACAAACCCGAGGGCTTCGACGGCTTTTTTACGGGCGGCGCTCCGGCCGGCCTCGGGCGAGGGGAGCGCTTCGGTCGCTGCTTCGCCATCGACGCCCACCTCGGCTGCCTTCTCGACGGTCTCCACACTCCCCGCGGCGAGCGTCTCCGCCGCGGCCGCGAGAACCCGCGCCTGGAGCACCGGCCCGCGCGCCTTGATCAACTGAAAAACACCGATCCCGATCCAGCCGAGGAGGATGATCGAGAGGAAGATCCCCAGGCCGACGCGTGCGAGCGTCTTCGCCTTCAGGCGCCGGAAGGGATAGAGATAGAGACCGACGGCGGCGTAGCCGTAGAGGATGTCCCCCTGCCAGACCAGCGTCCCGTGGAGGAATCCGATGAGGAGAAGGAGGAGCATCCGCCGGTAGTAGAGCCACACCGGGCGGATCCCTTTGCCGATGAGGCCGTCTGTCAGATAGACAAGCCCCGCGCCGAAGAGGAGACAGAACAGCGTCCGCATCTTGTTGGCGAAGAACACCCGGACGACGGCCCATTCGACGATGTCCCACACCGTCGACACGGCCGCGATCCGCACCTCTCCGCGGGGAAAGGCTCCCTTCAGGTCGGGCTTCGGATCGGCGAGGAACATCCAGTCGTCTTTCTTGACTTCCTCCGACTCGGATTCCTCCTTGTCGGCCTCGTCCTTCTTCGCCTCGTCGTCGGTCGTCTCGTCTTGCTTCGTCTCCGCAGCCTCGGGATCGGGGATCTCACCGACCGAGTCGGTCGTGTAGGAGAGGGCCGAGACGGAGTCGTAGGCCTGCGAGGGCCAGGCGAAGTCGACGATGTTGAGGAGGAGGATGCCGAGGAGGGCGATGCCCCGAATGACATCCAACCCCGCCACCCTGGCCGCCGGGACTGCCGCAGCCGGCGACTCGGCGGGTGCGACCTCGGCCGAAAGCTCCGACTCACCGGCGCGGTCTGTCGGCGGCTCGGGGTCGTCCGCAGGGGTGGGCATGGCAGAGACCGCCGAGGCTTGCGAAGGAGGCACCAGGCAGAGGATAGCAACCCCCGGTCGATGCAGTCCTGGTAAACTCCGCGCTTTCACGGCGAAAAGCCCTGATTCACGGCCCTCTGGAGGAGCGGCATGGCGATCGGCATCGTGCTCCAGTTCCTCGTCGTCGCCACGGCGATCTGGATCGGGGCACGCACCGGCGGCATCGGCCTGGGCCTGTGGGGAGCGGTGGGGCTGCTTGTGCTCTCGGCCTGCTTTGGCGTCGTTCCCACGGCGCCGCCGGTCGATGTCCTGCTGATCGTCCTCGCGGTCGTCACCGCCGCGTCGGTGCTCGAGGCGGCCGGGGGAACGGAAGTCCTCGTCGGCGTCGCGGAACGGGTGATCCGCGCCCACCCGCAGCAGGTGACGCTCGTCGCCCCGCTCACGACCTGGTGCTTCACGTTCGTCGCCGGGACGGGTCATGTCGTCTACCCGCTCCTCCCGGTGATCTACGAGACGGCGCACCGCAGCGGCATCCGCCCGGAGCGGCCGATGGCGGTGGCGGCAATCGCCTCGCAGCAGGCGATCACGGCGAGCCCCGTGTCGGCGGCGACCGCCGCGATGATCGCGCTGTTTGCGGAGCACGGCCTCACCGGCTGGGGGCTGCCGCAGATCCTGCTGATCTGCGTCCCTTCATCGCTCCTGGGCGTGGTCGCGGCGGCGGTGGTGTCGATGTTCGTCGGCCGAGACCTGGAGGACGATCCCGACTACCAAGCCCGTCTCGCCGCGGGGCTCGTCGCTCCCCCCGACGGCGGCCCGGAACGCCCCCCGGCCACGGTCGCGGGGCGCCGCGCGGTGGGGATCTTCCTGGCCGCGGTGGGGCTCGTCGTGATCCTCGGAAGCTTCCCCTGGCTCCGACAGCCGCGCGGAGCCGGCGAGCCTGTGCCGATGCCGGTGGCGATCGAGATCGTGATGCTGTCAGCGGCGGCGGTGATGCTCGCCGTGACGGGAATGAAGCCCGACGACGTGACGCGGACACCGACGCTGCGCGCCGGCCTCGTGGCCGTGGTGGCGATCTTCGGCCTGGCCTGGCTCGGCGACAGCTTCGTGGCTCACCACAAGGCGACGATCCTCCCGGCCATCGCCCGGTGGACGGCCGCGGCGCCGTGGACGTTCGGCATCGGCCTGTTCTTCACGTCGGTGCTCCTCTACAGCCAGGCAGCGACGACGCGGGCGCTGATGCCGCTGGGGCTCTCCCTGGGGATCGCCCCGCCCCAGCTCATCGCGCTGTTCCCGGCCGTGAACGGCTACTTCCTCATTCCCGCGACCGGCTCGCTGATCGCGGCGATGACCTTCGATCGCTCCGGGACGACCCGGATCGGGAAGTATCTCGTCAACCATTCCTTCATGATGCCGGGCCTCGTCGCCACCGTGACGGCGGTGGCCACAGGGATGCTTCTGGCCCGGATCCTGTTCTGACTCGCCGGGGAACGTCCAAGGGAGATCGTGTGGGGATCACGCCGGCGCCGCAGCCGGCTTGTCAGCCGGCGGGCTTCTCCTCCGCGCCGCAATGCTCGCAGGCCGGAAGGAGCGCGTGCCTAACGCCCTTGCAGGCCGGACAGGCCGTAAACAACTCCAGGCGACACGACGGACAGGTGTAGGCCTCGTCACTCGCCCCGACCAGCGGCCGCGATACGCGACGCAGACTGCGGGGCGTCCAGGCCATGAAGCGGAGCGGGCCGCGGCGGATCGGAAACCGGCAGCCGGGACAGACGAACGACTCGTAGGCCTCGCGAATCTGCTTCTGGCGTGCCCGTCCCCCGGGACGGGCGACCAGTTGGAGGAGCCGGCCGAGGAGCCAGGCGATCACGGCGAGGGCGGTGGCGATGAGGATGTAGCGGAAGTACTCGGCGGGGAAGTACTCATGCATCACGAAGAAGGCCCGCGCGAGCACCGCCGCGCCAAAGGCATAGACCATCGGCGCGAAGAGGCTGTTGCGGAGCCTCGCGAAGAGGAGGCCGGCGAGGACGAGGAGCGGGGCGAGAACGCCGATCTTGATCGCGGCGAGCGTGAGCCGATGGCTCGTCTGGAGCCGCTGGTACTCCTCGCGCACTGGCGTCTGGGCGACATTCACCTGCAGGAGGTGCTGCCGCAGTTCCTCGGCGATCGCCGCCTGCCGCTCTTGGTGGTCCGAGATCGATTCCGTCAGTTCCTGGTCGCGCTGCTGGTTGGCGAGGAACACCCGCTGGCTCTCCGCCAGGGCCTGCTGCTGCTCCTCCGGCAGGCTCGACTTTTGCTCGAGGCTCATCCGTTGCAGTTCGAGAAGCTGGCCGAGCGTTTTCTGCGAGGTGGCGGTGCTGTCGCGGAGTACCTGCCGGCGGCGTTCCTCGTTCTCGAGTTTGCGCTTGATCCCGGCCTGCTCCTCTTCGAGCCGGGTGGTCGTGGCCGCCATCACCGGATCGAGCCGATCGCCGCTGAGCCGATTCCAGTCAGGCCCGGGGAGACGGCCAATGTCCTGGAGAATGAATCCCAGCGCCCAGAAGAAGAGGAGCGTCAGCGCCAGGGAGAAAATCGCGATCAGCAAGCGCTGCCACCACGTTCCGCGGGGCTCCGACTCGATTTCCTGCATGTTCGGCATGGCCGCATCTCCGCCGGTCTGATCGCTCCCGTCCCGGGTGGTCCCCGGGCAGTCCTCTGCATGAGCGTACCGCACCGGGGCCGCGGAATTGTGGTGGAAGTCCGTCGGCCGACCCGCCGTCGACCGCGGCAAACGGGCCACGCACCGGCTCTCCAAATCCGGTGCGACGCGGGATCGGCGCAGTGGAGGGCTCAATGCCGCGAGCGATCGCCCGACAGACGCTGGGCAAGTTGCTGGAAGAGATCAACAACCGCCCGGGCGAGCAGAGCTTTCTCAGCAGAATCGTAACCGTCCGCGTAGGCGAGGACATCCCGCACGCCGGGCGCCGCCTCGTCTCTAAAGAGCAAAGCCAGCCCCCCCGTCAACGCCGGGCCGTCATGTGAGTCGGCAAGGATCGCCCTGGCGATGGTGTCGATCCCCTTCATCGACACGTACGCGTACATGTCGAACGAGTCTTTTTTCATGTCCGGGCGAAGACGCTGTTTCGCCTCCAACTTCATGGCGAGAAAGCCGACCGGATCAGGCACGAGAATCTCGAGATTGCCGCCCTCAAGACGAATTTGGACAAGCCTCGGCCTCAGCAATGCGACCGCGCCCTTCGGCAGTCGCGTCGCACCCGGATCATCCCACTCCTCGGCGTCATCCGGAATAAAGATGTCCACGGCCACGGTGCCGGCGCTTTTGCTCCACCGGGCCGTCCTGATCCTTTCGAAACCGCAGTTCCTCATCACATCCCCGATCGCGTCGACGCGTTGGGCCGCACGGCTGACATCGATCAGCAGATCGGGCTCAAGCGAATAACCACGTTCGATGAAAAGCCCGGTTTCTGTCCTAACCATGATCACACCAGAGCCGCCCGACTCCCGCTGCTCTGCCGCCAGCGCTTGCCCCCCGACGAGGACGACTTCGACGCCAATCCGGGTGAACTCGTTGACGAGCCGGCGCAGCTCCTCAAGAACAGCTTCGAACCGGATCGCGTCGGTGTTATCGTTTCCGCTCACGGCCGATCCTCGATGAATGGGAGCTTGGCCGCATACTGCGCGAGGAGAAACTCGGCCTGTTCGTGACCACGGCCCTGGATGGCGGAGAAATCCACGATCAGCTGCGGCATGCATACGCGGTTCTGCCCGATGGCGTCGTGGGAGGCGGGGCGCGAGGGATCGTCCTGCAGCAGGCCTCCAGCCGTGGTCCACACGATAGGGTCCGGAAGGAGAACGCGGAAGTTGCGAGGCGTCATCCGCGTCAGCCCGAACGCCTCGACAATCGGGCCCAGTTCCCCTGGCCAGTAAATCCCATGGGGAAGGGCAGCGACGTGGACCTCGTCTTCTTCGAGGGCGCTCGCCAACGTGAAGAGCGGTGCCGTGCCCGTCGCCCCTGCGACGCGATTCGCGGCCACAAACAAGGACTGGCGCGACGTAACCGGGCAGTAGAACGCCTCGGTTGCGTGGGCCGCCTGCTCGCCCGAAGCGATCCAAGCCTCGAGTAACCTGACAGGATTGCGGAGGCGGAACCCACCGTGCGGGCTTGAGCGGTCCACGAATCCATCCCGCTCCAGTTTGGTCAGGACGCCATACGCATACACGTATGAGAGGTCGCACGCCGCCGCGATTGTCCGGGTCGAACGAGCGACGGGTGGTGATTCAGTCGCCGCGACTGACAGCAGAAACCGCACAATTCGGCTGGCCTTGCCTGAGAACAGCCGCCCGCGCAAGGTGGGCTCGACCGCGGCTCGACCGACGACATGGATGAATGACGGCGGAGCGTTCAGTACGATCGTCCCACGTCGGTCAAGCAGCGCTATCCCCCGCTGCTCGCAGGCCGCGACGACACTCGGCTTGGCGAGGTCGGTGATGATCGTCGGCACGAGGCTGCGAGAGTCCCGCCGGCCCAGCGCGCGGGCTCTTTCGCCACGCTGCGACACGACCGCCGCCAGCCGGGCCGCGACAGCTTCGACCTGGCTCGCGAGCAGCCGTTCCTGATACGCCGCGAGGAGTGGGATCGGCCCTGCCGGCGTGGAGAGGTCGATGACATCGTAAACGGCTGCGCCACCGCGGCCCGGACGGGTGGCGACGATCGGCTCGCGTTGCTGAAGCGACAGTCCAGACGGAAGCCTGGGAAGCTCAGCCCAAAACCGGTCGCGGAGGGTATTTTCTGCTTTTTCCATAACGACCGATAATCTGCCTAAATCACATAAAAAAGTACTTTCTCATAAAATATAGGTTTTTTATCGGTACAAATCAAGAAGGCCTGTGGTTGATGGGCTTGCCCACTTTTAAACGGTTTTTCGCGTGCCCAAGTGGCCGTCAGCCCGCGCTGAGGCCGCCGAGGGCACCATCGATGTGCTGCGTGGCGTGGCGTGGCGGCGTCAACCTTCACTCATTCAGGCTCCACGGGTAAGGTTGGCAGGAGCCGTCTGAAACACGAATCGGCTAGGTCGATCCAAACGCCAAGTCGGCCAAGAGCGCTTCGGCCAGCGTCGGCGTCCCGGGTGATCCCCGGGCAGTCCGCTTCATGAGCGTAGCGCAATGGTGCCCCGGAACTGCAGGTGGAAGTCCGTCGGCCTGCCCGCCTTCGACCGCGGCAAACGGGCCATCGACCGACCTGCCGACGCCCCCTGCCGCGGAGGTATCATGGTGGCGTCGACGCTCCGCCCCCCTTCAACCACGGGATCCCATGACGAAGAAAGCCAAGACCGACCTCGAGACGCTGGAACCGGTCCACCTTGCTCCCGAGACCGTGCCGGAGCCGATCGCGGATCATGCCAAGGTGAACAAGAGCGAGGAGATCCGGCTCGAAGCCCGGCGGATCCTCGATGCCGGCGGCAGCCCCCGTCCCAGGGACATCATCGAAGTTCTGAAATCCCGGGGGATCGAGGTCGTCTCTCCCCAGGTGAGTCAGATCCTCGGCAACATGGGCGTGGAACGGCGCCCGCGAAAGAAGAAGCGCGACGCTGCCCCGCCGCGGCCCCCCCGGGCAGCGACGGCCCCCACGCCCCCCTCCGACGACGCCTTCACGCTCACCGATCTCATCGCCGCCAAGAAGTTCGTCGAGATGATCGGGAGCCCGCGGCGGGCGATGAGCCTTCTGGACGCCCTCGACAAGCTGTCGTGATCTCCGCCACCGGGGATTCCGCGCGAGCCAACAGACCGACACGATCATCGCGGCCCGGGTGACGGGAAGGGCGGGCCGGGAATAGCGCCGGCGGCGTTGCTCACCGCACGGCGTGTTCGCCGCTGATGACGAGGCCGGTATCGTCGACGAGATTCAGATACCACGCCGTCGCCCCGGCGGGGATGACGGCACTCGCTCGCCCCTCCGTGCCGTCGGCTGGCGGCTCAATCGTGGCCGGCTGCGTTTCCCAGAGTCGATCCTGCCACCGGCCGGCGGCGGCGGTGAAGCAAAGCTCCGCGGTGCGGATCGGCTGCCCCCCGCGCCAGGTCACCCAGGTCGTCGTGCCTGAGAACCCCTGCCCCGTGATCATCGCCAGCCCCGCTGGCGCGACGGAGGATGGAGCCCCGAGGATCGCGTCGGCAAACGCGCGGATCTCGTCGGGATTCTCCCCCGCGGGGCCGTGGCCGTGGGGCATCCGGACCCGCAGGCAGAGCGTGCGCGGGCCCTTCGGGAGCCGATAAGAGCGTTGCCATGAGCCGGGCGGGTAGGCGAAGTCGTTCGTGCCGTTGACCCACAGCATCGGCATCTCGGCGCGCGGCAGCCAACTCGAAGGATCCCACCAGGCCGACCACCGCGCGGCCTTCTCCGGCCCCATCTCGGCAAACCGTGCCAGCCAGGCCGAGTCGTCGGCGAGATAGCCGCATCCGTAAACCGGCACAGCGAGGCGGAAGCGCGGGTCGACCCCCGCCGTGAGACAGGTCAGATAACCCCCCCAGGAGATCCCGGTGAGACCGACGCGCCCGGCATCGACTTCAGGAAACGATCGCAGAAGCGAATGGGCAAGCACGATCGCCGACACGGCCTGATGCGGCCACTGGTCAGTGAGCGGCTCCTCGACCTGGCCGAAGGCCGCATCCCAGCCGGGGGGCCCGCCGTCGGCATGGCGCTCCCAATGGCCATACGTTCCGCGCGGCACGCACCCGCACAGATCGATGGCGATCGCCGCGTAGCCCCGATCGTTCCACACCTTCACCCAGCGTTCGAAGGCCGTCCCGCCGCCGCCATGGACGAGGACCATCGCCGGGAGCTTCGTGCCGGGCGGCGTGGCCGGGGTTCCGTACCACGCGAACACGCGAGTCGGTCGCCCCTGGTATTCCGGCCCGGCAAAGAAGAGCGGCCTGATCCGCTCATCCCCCTCGGGGCCGACCTGGAAGCCGTCGGCCGGGTACACCTGCGGCGCGCGCGACAGCCGCTCGAGATCGAACGCCGCCACGCCGAAGCGCTCCGCCGCCTGCGGCTCACCTTCGGCGGCGCTCGCGGGCGCCGGCAGCGAAGCCGCCAGGAGCAGGGCGGCGAAGAGAACGATCCCCAGGCTCGGTAAAGGCCTCGACAACGAGCGCGACATGGCGGGGGCTCCCGGCGGAGAGTGGTGGCATCACGTGGCGTGGGTGGAGGACCAGGGGCCGGCGATCATGGCACGGCCTTGCGAGGCGAACTCTGATTCGCCGATCGCGTCGCTCCCCCCTGCGAGCATACCCCAGTGGGCCGCCGATCGGGCTTGAGACGCGGCGGCCGGAGTCCTACTCTCCCGACGCTTTTCCCCGACGTGGAGGTGCCCTTGAGCCCGTTCATCCCGTTCCTGATCCGGCCACAGGCCCGATGGACGCCGCTCGTTGCTGCTGGTTGGATGCTCACGGTGACGCTCCCCTTCGGGGCGGTGCTTTCCGGGAGGGCCGTGGCGGCAGAGGATGCGAATGTTGGCTCGGACCCGGCCACCGAGTCGGCCGCCGAGGCCGCGGTCGACCGCTTCGTCGCGCCCCACCCGGCGCTCTCAACCGCGCCGCGGCGGACGAAGACCGGCCGTGGCCACGCGGGGGATCCGATCAACGTGGCGTTCGTAGGATCCGCTCTGGAGCTCCATCACGCGCTCCACCGGGGCGGATGGTATGCCGCCGATCCGATCACGCTCGAATCGTCGATGAGAATCGCCGCCGACGTCGTCCTCAAAAAACCCTATCCGCACGCACCGGTGAGTGACCTCTTCGTGTGGGGGCGGAAGCAAGATCTGGCCTTCGAGCAGCCAGTGGGGCAAAGCCCCAAGCAGCGCCATCATGTCCGCTTCTGGCGGTCCGAGGCGGTCGACGAGGATGGCGAGCCGCTGTGGCTCGGCGCGGCAACGTACGACGAGCGTGTGGAGATCAGCCGAACAACAGGCGGGATCACGCACCGCATCGGTGCCGCGGTCGATCGGGAGCGCGACAAGCTGCTCGTCGACGCCCACCATGCCGGCACGCTCCACGGCTATTACTGGGTCGACAGCTTCCACCACGAGCTCCGCGGCACCAACGGCGGCGGCGATCCCTTCCACACCGACGGCCGCCTCGCTGTCGGCGTTCTCTCGCTCACCCGCTGACCGGCCATCGGGTGCACACCACACCTTCCGGCGCGGGCCAACCGGCGCTCGAGCGCTCCGCGGCCGGTCACTTCCGCTTCTTCGGCAAGTCCTTCGAGCCGGCCACCGTCATGTTGAGGCCGATCTGAACGTCGACCGGCGTGCCGCCGACGGAAACGGCGATCGTGGCGCTCGAGTACCAGCCGAGGGAGCCGGTGGAGAACTCCCGCGCGCCGGCTTCCATGACGACGCCGTTGATGACGACGGTGATCGGGGTGGCGTTCTCGAGAAACTCGGCACGGGTCACGGGGCAGGTTGCTTTCGCCATTGATCGGTCCTCCGGTGGGGCATTATCGCCCCTGGCCAGAAGCCTGGAAGTGCCCCTCCCGCAACCTTCCCTCAATCACCGCGCCGTTCGGTCCGGCAGCCGTCGGCCACCGAATATCCTTCCGGCACGGAATTACGCCTCGGCTCAGTAGTCGCCGCCCGGGTGGTCGCCCCCCTTGGCCGTCAGCAGGGCCGCGAACACTTCCGGCGGGATCGAATCGACGATGAACCGGGCCGACCCGTCGGCCATCGCCACGTTCATGCCACTGGGATGGAAGGCGTAGGGCTCGCTGTCGTTGTTGCAGCTCATGATGCACTTCCCTGTGCCACTCGTGCCATTGATGGCGCCGGTCACCGCGTCGGTGCCGTCCATCGATCCGGCGGCGCCATCGGGATCGGTCCAGCCGAAGCCCTCGGGGCGGGGAAGAAGCTTGTTTTGTGACTTCTTCACCAGGTAGTGGTTCGGCCGCGCCGCGCTCTCCATCACCAAGATCGTGTGGCTGAGGCCGTCGACGATCTCCGCGAGCTTGCTGTCGCGGCCGTTGACCAGCGCGCCGTCGTGGTCGGCCGTGCCGGCGGGGTTGGTGAGGCCGTTGGCGGTGTAGAACCGGTGGCGGAGGCGGTGCATCACGATGTAATCGAGCGGCCCCATCACCTTGCCGTCGATGTCCTTGCCGGTTCCTGCCGCGGGGAGCCGCGTCGCACCGGGCCCCGACGCGCACACAAACAGCGGAACCACGGTCTGGCCGGTGACGGCGTTGACTCCGGTATTCCAAGGCACCGTCTTGTCGTAGAGGCGGCCCAGGGATCCCTCCTCGAAGTAATCGAGCACCAAGACCGGCCAGCTCATCACGCTCGCGGGCGTCGTCTTGGCGACCGGGCGGGAGTTGGGCAGCCTGCTGAACGCCGTGGCATAGTTTTGAAACGACAGACCGATCTGCCGCATGTTGTTGGTGCAACTGGTGCGCCGTGCCGCCTCACGGGCCGCCTGCACGGCCGGCAGAAGGAGCCCCACAAGGGTGCCGATAATGGCGATCACCACGAGCAGTTCGACGAGTGTGAACGCGCGCGGCCTTCCGAGGGGCGATGCCGACCGGGGCAAGGTGTTCATGAAAGCGTCCTGGGATGCAGGGGGGAACGGAGGTGCGAAGTGCTTCGCACCCCTGAGGAATATTTTCGAAATGACCATTCCACCGTCAGCCGTGAATGAGCATCCGGCGAGAAAATGATGTCTTTTCGATGAGGATTCCGTGAGCGATTCCGGGAATCCGCGATCGAGCGTTGCTCGTGCGTCCCGCCAACGGCGGCGATCGCGACCGTCGCAATCCTGCATCCAAAGCAGCTTGACGACGCTTTGTCCTCCGTAGCACCGCATCGCCGTCGGAGTCGCATGAGGACGGTGAAGCAAAGGTGCCGCGTCGGATCACGGCGGCGGGTGGCAGACCGAGGAGGCGAAGAAACCGTCCAGCCTCACAACCCCCAGAAACGCCGAGAGGCAGAAGGTTTTTCAAACCTCCTGCCTCTGACTGCCACCTCTTGCGAGCGTGGAGTAGCTCCCCGAGTAGGATTCGAACCTACAACCTACCGGTTAACAGCCGGCCGCTCTACCGTTGAGCTATCGGGGAATGGTCGAACCACAAAACGGCTCCCCCACGGTGACGGTTCACCGGCGGAGCCCCAAGAATACCCGATGAATCGGGGGGAAAAAAGCCCGTACACACGGGCTGGCAGTCGGGGGGAAAAGGGCTCGAATCGGGCTGGGATCAGGCCGGGACTGGCATATCCCCGTCACCCTTTTCGCTTCTCCATCAACACCCGATTCCCCTTCTCGTTGTACTCGATGCGGGTCATGAACGTCCGCATCAGCATCACCCCCCGGCCACTGGGAACCTCGAGGCGCTCGTCGGACGTGCAGTCGGGAACCTGGGCGGGATCAAACCCGGACCCTTCGTCGGTGATCTCCACCCGGACCAGTTCCGGCGACACCAGGCACTCGACGTACACCTGCTTGTGCGGGTCGAGTTTGTTGCCATGGACGATCGCGTTGACGATCGCCTCCTCAGCCGCCAGATGGATGCTGAAGACGTCCGACGATTCCCAGCCATGGATGCCGAGTTGCTCGAGGAGCCCCTCGGTCACGATCCGGCTCGCCCCACGCTCACTGGGAAGGTGGACGGCGAGCCGCCAAGCACCGATGTCGTCCGGTGAGGGATTCGCGGCGCGGACAGAGGGGTCATGTGCCATCTGATCGATCCAACCGGATGCCAATCCGCCGGGCACATGCCCAGAACCACTCGATCCCACCGGGGGAAGAATGCCGAAAAACCTTCAAAAGGCAGAGATCGCCTCTGCCTCCTCGTCATGGATGTCGAAGACCTTGTTCAGCTTTGTGACCTGGAACACATCATAGATCTCGCGGCGGATATTGCTCATCTTGAGCCGGCCCTTGTGCGATTTCACCTTCCGGTCGAGCGTGATCAGCTTGCCGAGCGCCGCGCTCGAGAGGAACTCGACGCCATCGAAGTTCAGCAGGATGCTCTTCCGGTTGTCGAGCTCGACAAGGCTGAAAAGCTCCGCGCCGAATTGGATGATCTTGGCCTCGTCGAGGATCTTGCGGTCGTTGAACCGGACGACGGTCACGTCGCCGACCTTCGACACGTCGATCCTTTGATGCGTCGGCATGCAGACGAAACCCTCGGTAAGGTCCAAGCTCCAGGTCCCCAGGACCCCTGCCAGGAGACCCCGACCGGGCACTCCCGGACGTCGGTATCCTTTCGGCAGAGCCTAGCCTTTCGGCAGTCGGTTTGCCATCGCCCCCCGCAACGGGACGATGCGTGGCGAAACCGACCGTTGCCAGCGGAGGGGATGACCGTCCCGATGCGATTCACTGCCAAACTGGCAGCGGCCGGACGCGAAGGATCGCCCCGCTGGATCGGTCTGAAAGGGCCGCCAAACAAGGGTTTAAAACCTCTCCACCAGCCCTGAAGCCGTTTGGCGCGCCGATTGCTTGCTGGAAGGCAGGCGGGGTTCATGGATGTCCCGGTCGGCAGTCCCGACCGGTCCTCGAGCCTGGAAGCCCCCTGCGCGGGGTGTTCCCGGCCGCGGCCGCACTCACTGTCCGTGGAAACAGTCATTCATGACCTAGTTCCACTTGAAAATCCGCCGGTTTTCTTGATTGCTACGCACTCGCGACCGCCTCGCGCGGTCGGTCCGGTCGTGTACTCACAGCCTGCCAACGGGTGTTTCTAGCCAGCGGTGGTGAGTCCCGGGGCCCCATTGACCGTATTCCGCTCTACCCGATTCCCCCTCACCCACGAGGTTTCCGACGATGTCCGCCAGCGCGACGAAGTCTGCCAAGAAGAAGCCGCATCTCATCCCCCTCGGCGACCGCGTGGTCGTGGAGCGCGAGGAGAGTGGCCAGAAGACCGCCGGCGGCATCCTCCTGCCCGATTCCGCCAAGGACAAGCCGGCCCGCGGCGTGGTCGTCAGCGTCGGCGAGGGAAAGCTGACCGACAAGGGGACGCGCCAGCCGCTCCAGGTGAAGCCGGGCGACCGGGTCGTGTTCACGAGCTATGCCGGCGAGCCGTTCAAGGTGGGGGACGACGAACTGCTGCTGATGCGCGAAGACGACATCCTCGCCGTTCTCCCCTGACCTTCGTGCCTGACGGTCGGCCCCGGCTGAAGGGGAAATCCGTCTGGCTCGGGCCCAAAAAACCATCCAACCCAAACCTTCCGAACCCAACCCAGCGACAGGAGCAGTGGACCCATGGCAAAGATGATGGCCTTCGATCAGGAAGCCCGTGAGGCGATGCGGCGCGGTGTCGCCAAGCTCGCCCGCGCGGTCAAGGTGACGCTCGGCCCGAAGGGACGCAACGTCATCCTCCAAAAGAGCTTCGGCTCCCCGACCGTCACCAAGGACGGCGTCACCGTCGCCAAGGAAATCGACCTCGAGGATGTCTACGAGAACATGGGCGCGCGGATGGTCCGCGAGGTCGCCAGCAAGACCAGCGACGTCGCCGGTGACGGCACGACGACCGCCACCGTCCTCGCCGAGGCCGTCTTCAACGAGGGCCTCCGGGCCGTCGTGTCGGGGGTCAATCCGGTCCAGCTGAAGGCCGGCATCGAGAAGGCCGTGGAGGAGATCTCCGCGAAGCTCAAGGAGATGTCGATCCCGGTGAAGGGGAAGAAGGAGATGGCCCAGGTCGCTGCCATCGCCGCCAACAACGACATGGAAATCGGCCTGCAGCTCGCCGAGGCGATGGACAAGGTCGGCAAGGACGGCGTGATCACGGTCGACGAGGGGAAGAGCCTCAAGACCGAGATCGAGTTTGTCGAGGGGATGCAGTTCGACCGCGGCTACCTCTCCCCCTACTTCGTTACCAACTCCCAGCAGATGCAGTGCGTCCTCGACGACTGCTACATCCTCGTCTTCGAGAAGAAGATCTCGAGCGTCAAGGACATTGTCCCGCTCCTCGAGGCCGTCGTGAACGCCGGCAAGCCGCTCCTGATCGTCTCCGAGGAGGTCGACGGCGAGGCCCTCGCCACGCTCGTCATCAACCGTCTCCGCGGCACCTTCCAGGTCTGTGCCGTCAAGGCACCGGGCTACGGTGATCGCCGCAAGGCGATGATGGAGGACATCGCGATCCTCACCGGCGCCACGGCCGTGTTCGAGAATCTCGGCATGAAGCTCGACAGCCTCGGGCTGGCCGAGCTCGGCCGGGCCAAGAAGGTGATCATCGACAAGGACAACACGACGATCATCGAAGGGGCCGGCAAGACGAGCGAGATCAAGGCCCGGATCGAGCAGATCCGCCGCGAGATCGACGCCGCCACGAGCGACTACGACCGCGAGAAGCTCGAAGAGCGTCTCGCCAAGCTCTCCGGTGGCGTCGCCAAGCTCAACGTTGGTGCGGCCACCGAGAGCGAGATGAAGGAGAAGAAGGCCCGCGTCGAAGATGCCCTTCACGCCACCCGGGCCGCCGTCGCCGAGGGGATCCTCCCCGGTGGTGGCGTCGCGCTCCTCCGGGCCAGCTCCCAGGTGAAGCCGAAGGGGCTCTCTCAGGACGAGATGGTCGGCTTCAACATCGTCGTCCGGGCCTGCCGGGCGCCGGTGACGATGATCTCCTCGAATGCCGGCCAGGACGGCTCGATCGTCTGTGAGAAGGTGCTCGCCGGGAGTGGCAACTTCGGTTACAACGCCGCCACCAATGAGTACGAGGATCTGGTCAAGGCCGGCGTCATCGACCCGACAAAGGTGACGCGGACCGCCCTCCAGAATGCCACGAGTGTCTCCACGCTCCTGCTGACGAGCGATGCGCTGATCGCGGAGAAGCCGAAGGATCACAAGGCCAAGGCCGGGGCCGGTGGCCACGGCGGCGATTACGACATGTATTGATCGGCCCACGGCCGACGCATGACCGCTCCCCGTCGAGCGGACTGAAAAAGAGCCGGGGCGTCCGTCATGGACGCCCCGGTTTTTTTTGCTTTCCAGCCCTCTTTCCGCCCGCGCCGCACGCCTCTGACGAGTCGGCACCCCTGGGCTACGCCGGACGGCCGATCAGGCCCGCTTCTCGAGATAGGCGAGGAACTCGGCCGTGGTGGCCCCGGGGAATCCCGTGAACGGACCGATAACGTCGCAGTTGAGAAGTCCGACTTTGCAGAGCCGGCTGAAGATCTCCTTGAACGAGTCGGGGGTCCACGTCGAGCAATGGACGTCGAGGTAGTGTTTTTCATTCCAGACGAAGTGCGCGTAGTTCAAGGCGTCCTTGTCGGAGTAATGCCGATGAATGTCCTCGAAGCGGGGCATCGCCCCCTCCACGAGCGGTTCGCCGCGATGGAAAAACGACTGCGACAGGAAGTCCATCACTTGCGTCGGTGTCGGCAACGCGGGTTGCTCGACCGACCACCCCACCACCTGCCCGAAGGTGGTGTTCTGCCGGTAATAATCCATGGACTGGGTGCGCATCGGCAGCATGATCGCCACCCGGCCCCCGACCTCGACGCACTCGAGGATCTCGTTGAGCCACCCGAGGGGATTGGGAACGTGCTCCATGACATGCGAGGCCACGGCGTAGGCGAACTTCCGCCCCCCCACGCACTTGGACAGACGCTTCCCCGGAACCCAGACCGCATCGATCCAAGGCACGTTCTGCCCGACGGAGCCGGGGTTTTGAGCCGCCTTCCGCTGGATCTCGTCGTTGTCGATGCAGTCGACGTAGAAGACGTCGTACTTCGCACGGTCGACCATCGGGTTGAAATACGGGGCGATCTCCAGACCGCGGAGGTGCGAGGGAAGATGGCTCATCAGGAAGGCCCTGCGGGCATCCGAACCGGAAAGCGGCGGGGCGGGGTCGATGGTGGCAGTCTTGGTCGACTCGGTAAGCGTGGTGGTCAACATGGGAAACCTCCTCGAAGGGGCGGCGGGGCGGATTGGAAAGGGCGTGTCAGGCGGCGCGGGTGCCAGAGGTGTCGCCGCCGAGCGGGTCGCGGCAAGGAGCCAACGGGATCGTCTGCGTTTCCCGCTCCGCCTCGAGCCAGGCGGCGACGCGGCCGGTGGTGCGAAGCCAGTCGACGGTGCGGGCGAGGCCAGCGGCGAGCGTCGTGGAAGCCTGATAGCCGACCGCCTCGGCGGCCCGCTCCACCGACATCACCCGGCGCGTGTAACCCACCGGCTTGTCGGCGAGGAAGCTCGGGCGGAGCCCGGGACCGACCGCGCGGGCCACCGCCTCGGCGATCTCTGCGATCGAGGTCTCGCGCCCCGAGCCGAGATTGAACGACTCACCGCCGAAGGGGCGATCCTCGAGGGCGATCGTGGCGATCCCCTCCGCTACGTCACCGACATAGACGAAGTCGCGCGTCGCTGACCCGTCCCCCCAGACATCGAAGGTCGACTGCCGGCGTTCGTTGGCGAGGAGGGCCTTGCGGACCAGCGCCGCCACGACATGCCCGCGGTCGGTGTCGAAGGTGTCGCCGGGGCCATAGAGATTCGAGGGGATGACCGTGACCGTGTCGCGCCCCGCCATCGAGCAGATCGCGGCGGCGGCGATCGAGGAGGCGAGTTTCGCGTAGCCGTAGCTCCCCGTGTCGCCCGACGGCACCCCTTCGAACAGCGCCGCTTCCCGGAGCGGGAGTGGGGCCGAGCCGGAGTAGGCGCACGGCGTGCCGGCGAGCACGACGCGGCGGGCACGGCCGCGGCAGGCGGCGCGGATGACGTTGAGGCCGAGCTGGAAATTGTCGTGGAACGCGCGCCCCGCGCAGCTGCGCAGATAGCCGACCCCGCCGACGTCCGCGGCCAGATGAATGATCGTGTCGGCGTCCGCGAGGAGCCTCTCGGCCACCGCAGGATCCCGGAGATCACCGTCACGGCGCCCCAGAGGCCTGACCTCCACCCCGCGCTTCCCGAGGCTCGTGACGACGTGCGACCCGAGGAACCCCCGGGCGCCGGTGACGTGGATCTGCATCGCTCATCCCCTTTGTGGAGCTTTTCTGCCGCGTCAGGCCGTCCGCGCGGCCCCCGTGAGCACGGAGTGGTAGACGCGCTCGTACGCCGCCTGTGTCTTGTCGAGGGAATAGGCCGCCCGCGCGGCATCGCGGTGGCTCTGCGCGTCGGGGTGGAACTTCTCCTCCGCCCTGGCACATTCCTTGATCGTCTTGGCAAGGGCCTCGGCGTCTCCGACATCGATGGCGATGCTCGAGAATGCCGTCTGCTTTTCCATCCGATAGACGAACATCGACTTGGCCCGCGATGTGATCACCGGCTTGTCGTAAGAGAGGGCGTCGGCGAGCACTGCCGATCCTGACTGCCCGACCTCGTCGTACGGCAGGACGAACACGTCCGCCTGGGAGAGGACGGCCCCCTGTTCGGCCGGATCACCGAGAAATCCGGTGAAGATGATCTGCGACTGCAGCCCCCAGACGTCGGCCTGCTGGATGAGATCCATCCAGTAGTCGTTGCCGGTCTTGTCCTTGGGGTGGATGCCCCCGGCGACGACGAGCTTGAATGAGTCGGGGAGGTGCTTGAAGGCACTGAGAAGGTGACCGTGCCCCTTGTAGCGGCTCACGAAGCCCGGCATCATCACCCACGTCTCGCGCGGGTGCTTCACGAACGCCGGCCTGACATGCTCGCTCGCTACCCGCTCGATCGGGATCGGCACCACGGTGACCCGTTTCTTCAGCTTCGGGAACGTCTCCACGAAGTACTTGTGGGTGTCCTTGCTGTGGAGGACGATCGCGTCGGCACGGTGGATCGCGGCGCTGATGTGGCGGTTGCGAAGCCGGTGGAACATCCCCTCCAAAAGCTGGGAGGTGGGGCGGTTGCGCTGGTTGCGCGTCATGCTCTTGAGCCAGGTGTGGAGGCTCACGACCAACGGCTTGTCGAGCCGGCGACAGACGTCGGCGAATCGCTGATTCGAAGGCCCGATCCGGCGGGCAAAGAAGCAGAACTCGTGCTGGATGTGGACGAGATCGGCCCGCGAACGGTTCACCCGGCCGATCAGATCGGCGAAGTAGCCGTTCATCTCGCTGGCCGGGATCCGCCGGTCGCCGTCGATGAAGTTTTGCATGTCGAAGGGGAGGACATCGGCAAACCGCTCGAGCCCGACCGCGAGCCGTTTGGCATACTCGGCATTGCCGCACTGCTGATCCCACGGGGTCATGAGTGCGACGGCCAACCGCGGGGACCGGGGCCGGGCGGGGAGCGAATCGGGCGCGACCGCCGCCGGAGTGCGGTGGGACGCCGTTTCCGCCTCAATCAGGGCCGTGTCGCCGTCTTGCATGGACTGTCCCTTCGTGAGATCGATAACCCGCAGGCCCGCGCGGATGGAGGCCGCGGCAGGCCCGGCCTGGAATCGGGCGGGGTAGGCTTCATGAACCCGGCGGCAGGGTAGCAACTGGCCCAAGTCCCCCAAAGGGCAGTTTCAGGCCCGGTGAGGCCGATGCGCTGCGGGGCGTTGCCGCGTTGGACCGTTACGAGCGGCGCCCCGGCGGGGGGGCGATCCGGTCGAGCGGGACAAAGCCGTCGTGCCCCGACGGAATCCCCGCCGGGGGGGCACACGAGGGGGCGAAGAGGCGGCCAACGAGCGACCGCACCATCCAGGCGGCCGCCGCCACGGCGACCACGATCACGATCGCATCCTGGAGGAGCGCGGGCACAGGAAGCCTCATCCTCCGAAGAACGTGCCGACTTGGTAGGTGACCAGCGCCCCGAGCCACGCCAGCACCGTCATCGCCGAGAACGACGCCAGCGGCCAGATCCAGCTGCCGGTCTCCCGGCCGATGACCACCAACGTGCTCGAACACTGGGCACAGAGGGCGAAAAATACCATGATCGAGAGGGCCACCGGGAGGGTAAACACCTTCCGCCGACTGCCGTCCCAGGTCGCGGCCCGGAGGCGGCGGACGAGCGCCGTCCCCCCCTCCTCGCTCCCGGCATCGACGTCACCGAGGTTGTAGATCACGCCGAGCGTCCCCAGCACCACCTCGCGCGCCGGAAAACTGGCAATCGCTGCGCATCCCAGTCGCCAGTCCCACCCCAGCGGCCGGACGACCGGCTCGATGAAGCGGCCGGCGAGCCCGAGGAAACTGCACCGCTGCGCGGCGCCGCGGCGCGCGGCGTCGAGACCCTCCGGGGTGTCGAGGGCTTCGAGAGCCGCAGCGAGATCGGCGACCGTCGCCTCGTCGGCCTCTCCCTCCAGGCGGACGCGGAGGTTCGTCCGTTCGCTCGCCACCTCGGCCTCGACGGCCGCCTCGTCGCGCGGGTAGTGGGAGAGCGCCCAGAGAACGACGCTCATGGCGAGGATCGTGGTACCGGCGCCGGAGAGAAACGACCAGGTCGCCTCGCGGACCCGCTCGAGGACGATCCCCGGCTGCGGCCAGCGCCAGCCGGGAAGCTCCATGACGAACGGCTGTGGCGGTCCGCGGAATACCGTCCGCGTGAGCACGAAGGCAGCCAGCGCCGCCACGATCACGCCGAGGGCGTAAAGTGACGCGAGCACCAGCGCCGGCAGCCGGAGCCAGGGAATCCCCGCCAACGGGACATTGGGGACGAACGCGCCACACATGAGGAGATAGACCGGGAGCCGCGCCGAACAGCTCATGAGCGGCGCCAGGAGGATCGTGAGGAGGCGATCGCGCGGATTCTCGATCGTCCGGGCCGCCATGATCCCCGGAATCGCGCAGGCGAAGCTCGAGAGGAGCGGGATGAACGACTTCCCCGACAGCCCCACCCCCACCAGGAGTCGATCCATGAGGAACGCGGCCCGCGACAGATAGCCGCAGCCCTCGAGGAGCGCGATCCAGAAGAACAACAGGGCGATCTGCGGGATGAAAACGACGACGCTCCCCGCCCCGGCGATCACCCCGTCGACGACGAGCGAGCGGACGGCGCCTTCCGGGAGGAGGCCACGAACGACCTCGGCGAAGGTGTCGACGCCGAAGGAGATCCCCTCCATGAGCGGCGCCGAGAGCCAGAAGATCGACGTGAACACCGCGAGCATCATCAGCGCGAATAGGAGCGTGCCCCAGACGCGGTGGGTGACGACCGCGTCGATCCGGTCGTCGATCGTCCGGGCCACCGGGCGCCGGCGGACGACCCCCTCGATCACCCGCTCGATCCACGCATAGCGACCGATCGCCTCCCGCGCCGTCGGTGGCTGGGCGGGATCGACCGCCGCCAGTGCCGCCGCGAGCCCTTCGGGCTGTCGGGGAGGGAGCGCGGCGAGGATCGCATCGGCAAGCCGGGTGATTCCCTGCCGGCGTGGCGCCACCACCGGCACGACCCCGCAGCCCAGACGGCGTGAAAGCTCGGCCGCGTCGACCTCGATACCCCGGTCAGCCGCGGCGTCGCCGAGCGTGAGGGCGATGACGGTGGGAAGGCCGATCTCGATCGCCTGGCTGGCGAGGTAGAGATTGCGTTCGAGATTCGTGGCATCGACCACGATCACAATCCGGTCCGGCGCCGGCATTCCCGCCAACCGGCCGCGGAGCAGGTCAACAGCCACCTTCTCGTCGGGGCTCTTCGGCGAGAGGCTGTACGTGCCGGGGAGATCGATCAGATCGATCGGGCGCCCGGCATGGACGAAGCGGCCGACCTTCTCCTCGACCGTCACGCCGGGGTAGTTGCCGACGCGTGTGGGGATCCCGGCCAGCGCCGAGAAGAGCGTACTTTTGCCGGTGTTCGGGTTGCCCAGCAGGGCGACCGTCAGTGGCGGGGGCGATTCCGCAACCCCCGCGGCGGTCACGTTCATGGCGGGGCCGATCCCGGGGAAGGTCAGCGGGGCAGGGAGCGACGGACCGACATGGCACCAGCCCGCGTCGAGCGCGCGCCAAGCGACGGGAAGACCGCCACCCGGGCGGCGTCGCTGCGTCGGATCGAAAGCCGGTAGCCCCGGACTTCCAATTCAAGCGGGCATCCGAGTGGCGCCGCCCCGATCACCGTGATGAGGACGCCGGGCGTGATCCCCATCTCGAGGAGGCGCTCGGACGTCGGGTCGGATCCGGTGATCAACTCGACCTCCGCGGTCGAACCGATCGCCACCTCTTTCAGACTCGTCACGATCACCTCCCCCCGACCGGCGGCAGCCAAGTCGACATCGGCTCACGTCAGCGACAGGTCAGAGGGGCCACGTCAGCCACCCCTCACTTATTGAGACAGAGTCTCAAACACCTCTCTAGTGTAGAACGTTCGTCATTCGAAGGCAAACCAATCGAGTCGAATCCCCGGGGAATCGGCGTGCAAGCTCCTGCTTCGATGCGATTTTCGGGCCTTTTCGTCACTGGCACCGACACCGATGCCGGCAAAACGTTCGTGGCCGCTGTGATCCTGCGGACGCTCGTCGCGGAGGGGATCCGGGCCGGGGTCTCCAAGCCGGTCGCCAGCGGTCTTCTCCCCGGGGGCCCCAGTGATGCCCAAACCCTCTGGGAGGCGGCAGGGCGGCCAAAGACCCTGTCGGATGTGGGCCCACAGTCCTTCGCCCTCCCGCTCGCCCCGCACCACGCCGCCAGGGCCGAAGGGCGGATGATCGACGAGACGCTCCTTCGGGACGGCGTCCTCGCGTGGTGCGCGACGAGCGATGTCGTGATCGTTGAAGGGGCCGGCGGGCTGTTCTCGCCCCTTTCCGAGCGACTCCTGAATGCCGATCTCGCCGCCGACCTCGGCCTGCCGCTGATCGTCGTCGACAGCGGTCGGCTCGGCTGTGTCGGCCGGGTGCTGGCGACCTGCTTCGCGGCCGGGGCCCGCGGGCTCGAGATCGCCGCCGTGGTGCTCTCGCAGATCGATGCCGACGGCCTCGTCAACCAGGACGCCCCCACCGCTCCGCGCCGGATCGCCCGCGACGGGGCCGACGAGATCGTCCGCCATCTTCCCCGAATCGCGGTCGCCGTGCTCCCCCACGCCGCCACCGTCACCGACCCGCCGCTCGACTGGCTCAGGCTGGCGCGGGGCTGATCCGGCGCGCCGCCGTACTTGCTCCGACGCGCTCACCCCGACGTGGCGAGGCGATCGATGGAAAGCGAGAGCGTCGTCTCCCATACCCCAGCGTCATTCCCCTTCACGATCCAGTGGGGCATCACGACGACCGATTGGTGGACCGACTCGAAGCCCCCCTCCGACTGGCTCACGGTGCGGATCGGAAACGTCCAGATCCCCTCCGGGGGCGTTCCAGACACCGTCAGCCGGGCGTTGATGTCGACCCAGTCGTCGACCAGCCCGATCGTCGTCGCGCCGGCGAGATCGAGGCGCGTGCCGAGGTGGCCGAGGGGCCGGCCCTCTCCATCGCGGAAGGCTCGCCCCGGCGCGTCGGCCGGCATCCCGGCAAAATTGAACTCCACCGCGAGGTGCTGGCGGAAGCCTGGGGGGAGCCCCTCGATCCGATAGGCGATGTCGATCGTCCGCCCACCGGCCGCGAGGGCCACCGTCTTGCCGAGCGTGAACGGGATCCCCCAGGCGTTCCCGGCCCGGGCCAGCACCACCTCGACCCGATCGTCGCGCTGCCGCACCGCCGCCTCGTAGGCGCCGGTGGCGAAGTCGCCTCGCTCCATCGCCGTCCCGTCGGCAACGGCCGCCGGATCGACGTCGACATCCCAGAAATGGTCGACGAGCATCTTCCGCCGCGAGGCATCGTGACGGACGAACCGCTCGAGCCCCTCCTCCTTGAACTTCGCCGGCTGCGAGGCATCGATGATGCTCCGCGCCGCGCCGGGGCCAGCGAGGACCGCGGCATGATAGGCCTCGGGGCGACGGTCGAGCGTGGCGAGGAGGTTGTGGCGCTGGGCGCGGAGATCGAGCTCGTACAGGATCCCCCCGCGCGCCGGTGCCAGCCAGACATCGAACGGGCCGCTGGAGACGCGAATCTCGGTGCGGCCGTCGAAGTCCCAGTCGCGCACGACCGCCTCGATCCCCGTTCCCTTCCCGCCGCCACCAGCCCGGTCAAGGAGCGTGTCGGCCTCGATGAGCTGGCCGTAGATGGCATTGCGGAGATGGGGGAGATAGATGCCGCCGAAGGCCCCGTGCCAGTAGGCACAGTTGCACTGGCCGCGGTGGAGCGCCGTTGTCGCCTGCTCGAGCCATTCGGGATCGGCATCCCCCGCGCCGCGCATCCCCTCGAGCCGCTGGCTCACCGCCATCGCCCGGGCGTACATCTCGTTGGCTTCGGGGTAGCGGAGGCGGAAATTGCGCCAGCTCCCCCCGCGGATGAACGGCGCCACGGCCGCCAGGCGCGGATCGGCCGCCGCCCCGACGCGGGCCCGGACACAAGCCACTTGCGCCTCCGGCGGCAGAACCCACTCGGTCATCTCGCGGTAGCTGCATTCGGGCAACCATACCGTGCCGGCCGGCGGCACCTGCCGGACGACCTCCGACGGGAGGCACATCTCCACCCAATCGGCGCTCGCCTCGAGGAGCGTGAACAGCCGCTCGAGCCATCCCTCCTCGAAGCAGGTCCGATGGGTGTCGGGCCAGACGCCGAACTTCTCCCCGTCATCGCCGAACACCGCCAAGCTCCCGTGGCGCCGGGCGGCGAGGCTGCGGAGATGATCGATCGCCTCCTCCGGGGTTCCGAAGGGGATGACATACCGGAGCCGCTCGCTCACCGGGAAGACCGCGAGCGTCGCCCCGTCTCCCTCGGTGAGCCAGTGGCGGTCGAGCTGATCCTCGGCAAGACCGGCAGCCTTGAAGTGGGTGTCGTCGAGGATCGTCCACTCGACCCCGGCGCGGGCGAGATCACCGGCCATGCCCGGATCCCACACCCGTTCCGCCAGCCACATGCCGCTGACCCGGGTGTGGAGGCGGCGCTCGAGCCAGGCGGTGTAGCGGCGGATCTGGCTGACCCGATCGCGCGGCGGGAGCATCGCCAGAACCGGCTCGTAGAACGCCCCGCCGACAATCTCGATCTGGCGTTCGTCGGCCAGCCGCGCCAGCCGGTCGAGATACTCCGGATGGTGGGCGTCGAGCCACTCGGCGAGCGCGCCGCTGGTGTGGATGGCGACGCGGATGCCGGGGTGGCGCTCGAGGAGATCGAGGAGCGGCTGGTAGGCATCCTTCCAGGCTTGTTCGAAGACGCCATCGAAGTTGCCGATCGGCTGATGGTCGTGGATCACGAAGACGAACCGGACGGCGGGGGGCATGCGGGGCCTCGACGGC
>JBBAVV010000020.1:50799-74151 GCA_040397545.1 Pirellulales bacterium | reverse complement strand
TTGCCAGCCCCTGCGTGCCGTTGGAGAGGAGCATGTCGAGCCGCTCCTTGACGTCGACCGAGGCATCGGACCAGGTGACGATCGAATAGCCCTCGGGCATGCGGTGATCGGCCACGTAGCCCTTCACCGCCGCGACCATCGCCAGAAGGTCCTCGCCGGAGCTGCGGTCGATCGAAACGACGAGGCCGGGGCGGCCGTTGATCCGGTTGCGGCCGGCGACATCGGCGAAGCCGTCGCGCACCCTCCCCAGATCGCCGACCGTCAGGACGAGCCCGTCGGGGAGCGTGACGAGGGGGAGCTTGGCGATGTCCTCGCCAACATATTGCTTGTTCTTGCCGCGCAGCAGGATCTCGCCGCTCTCGCTGCGGATCGTGCCGCCGGGGAGTTCGAGATTTTCGCGGCGGACGGTCTCAGCCACTTTCTGGAGCGTGAGGCCGTATTTGCGGAGCGTCGCCTCCGAGATCTCGATCGTGATCTCGTAGCTCTTCGCACCGCCGATGTTGGCCGCTGACACGGTGGGGAGGGCGAGGAGATCCTCGCGGACGCGCTCGGCAACGTCCCGCAGCGACAGTTCGTCGCGCTCTGCCGCCATGCTGCCGACAGGCCCCGTTTCCGGCGGCCCGAGGACACCGACCTTGATCGCCGGCGTGCGGAGCGTCACCTGCTCCACCTTCGGATCCTCGGCGAGCGCGGGGAAACTCGGGATCCGCTCCACTTCCGAGCGGATCTCCCCCACCACCCGTTGCACGTCCTTGACGGTGTCTCGGATCTCGAAGACGCAGAAACCGAGCCCTTCTCTGGCCACACTCGTGATCTTCTTGATGCCCGCCACACTCCGACAGGCTTCCTCGACCTTCTGGCAGATCCCCTCCTCCACCTCCGCCGGTGTCGCACCGGGATAGGGAACCGATACCAGGGCGATTTCCAACTCGAACTCTGGAAACACCTCGCGGCGCATCCGGCTGAAACTGATGAACCCGATCACCATGATCGCCACGACGAGGACGTTCATGGCGGGCGTGTTGCGGACCGTCCAGGCGATGATGGATCTCATGGCTTTGCCTCCGATGTGGTCGGACCTGACGCGGGGGCACCACGGTCACCTTTGACAGACTCTTCCCCCGGCACAACGGTGCGGAGCGGAGCCGCCTCGGCCAAGGCCATGCCGTCGCGGGGATTGGAAATCAGGCTGCTGACGAGCCGGTCGCCGGCGACCAGGCCACTGGGGCCCTCCTCGTAGACGACGGTTCCCTTGCCGAGGTGGTAGGGACGGGGACGGAGGATCGCCAACCTCCCGTCGCGCATCACGAGCAGATCGCCGGACGGCCGCACCACTTCCTGCGGCACCGAAACGAGCTTCACCGGCGGATCGACCTTGACGCGAACTTCGACGAACATTCCGCGGAGCAGGGATCCGGGCGCTCCCGGGGGAAGGTCGGGCATTGGAGCACCGTAGCGGTCGAGGGCGACGACGGCGGTCGGATCGGGGACGATCACCCGGCAGGGGAGCGTTCGCGTCTTCTCGTCGATCCCCCGCCCTTCCTGTCTGGAGAGGAGGCCGTCCCACTCGTAGGCCCGATCACCGAGCGTGAACAGCACCTTCGCCCGGGCATCCCGGAGGTCGTGCGGCCCCCTGGCCAGGGCCGCTCCCCCCGTGCCGGAGGCTGACCGATCAACGTCCGGCGGAGCGACCTCATCCTTCATGCCCCCCCAGACCTGCGCCACCTCGTCCATTCGCAGGCTCGTCTTCACCTCACCGGCACTCGTGTCTTCGAGGACGACCAACGGCGTTCCCTTGGCGACGAACGACTCCTGCTCCACCTTGTCATCCACCACCATGCCATCGACCGGCGCCGTGATCGTCGTCCGGGCCAGATCGAGACTTGCCCGCTCAAGCATCGTCGACGCGAGCTGCTGGGCCTCTTCGAGCCGATTGCGGCGCTTCTGGAGGACGCGCCGCTGCCCCTGGAGATTCGAGAGCGTGTTCGTGGTGGTCAGCTCGTCGCGAGCCGCCTGATCAGCCGCCGACTCGGTGACGATCCTCCCCTGGGCAAGGGTGTCGAGCCGATTCGCCTCGCGCTTCGCGATCTCCAACTGCCGCTTGCCGAGCTCGATCGAGTTGGCGTTTTGAGTCAGCTCCTCGTCGATCTCGTCGATCGTCAGCACGGCCTGTTGGAGCTCGCGCTCGAGGCGGGAAACGTCGAGCTCGTAATCCCGCGGATCGATGCGAAAGAGCAAGGTGCCCTTGGTGACGAATTGCCCCGCCTTGCAGGCTGGCGACTTCTCCGCCACTCTCCCACCGACCTCCGCTGCGAGCGTCACCTCCCGCAGCGGCACAACCACGCCGTCGGCCTCGATTTCGAAGCCATGGTCGACAGCCGTCGCTGCCACCGTCCGGACTTCGAGGGCCACAGGCGCCTCGACGGCCTTTCGCTCCGGCGGAGGCTGGCTCCCCATCCAGAGGAAGGCTGCCAGGGCCGCGGCCAGGATGGCCAACGGGGCGATGATCCGGAAGCCGTTACGGAGGAGGTCATTCATGGGGGCAATTGTAGCCCGTGGGCCCACCCCGCGGAGGATCACTTCTGCGTGCCCCCCTCCCCGGCCGGCGCCGCGATCAACTCTCCCTGCATCGCCATCCAGTGCCCCGGGAAAGTGCACAGAAAGGGATACCGGCCCGGCTCCTCCGGCACCCGGAACCAGATCACCATCTTCCCGGCCGGAGGGGTGATGTCGGTCCAGGCCAGACAATCCTCCGTTTCAGGGAGATACTGCCGCGCGGCGGCCTCCGGATCGGTCACCAACGCATTCACTGCGGCTCCCACCCGGGAGAGCGTCCCCGGCTTGAAGAGCGCCCAGTTGTGGGGCACCGTGTCGGGGTTGGTGAAGGTGAGCTCCACGAGATCCCCGGCCCGGACGTCGAGCCGACGCGGGCTGAAGGAGAGATTCGGGCCGACCCCCACCTCGACCTTCGCCGTCACTTCCTTGGAGGGGACGGCGAAGGGATTGGGCTTCGTATTGAGGGCCCGCGCGGTGTCACTGATCAGCGGATGGGGACGGAGTGGGAGCGTCCGCTCCTGCGCGCCCGGCATCGGGCCATCGAGCCGATTGGCGGTGATGACCAAATCATGCTCCACCCCAGCCCCCGTCGCCACGAGGAGATGGAGCTGATCGACCGGCTGGATCTCCGGGATCTCGAAGAACACCGATCTCCCCCCGCTGAGCACCTGCACGGCGGTGATCGGCAGATGATCGTGGCCACGGAGCCCTTCATGCTGCGCAGAATACTCATCCGATCCGTAGCCGCCGCCATAGCGGTAGTTCCAGCTTTGCGCGAAATGGCGGGCCGGATCGGCCGCAACGCCCGGGTCGACCGGCTCGGCGAAGTCGATCCGCACGCCGTTGTCATGGAGGTGGAAGCCGATCGGCTGCTGGAGGCTTTTCCCGGTGTAGCGGACGCGCTGGAGACAGCCGTCGGCGGCCGTGTAGGTGCCCCAGCCGGCCATGCCGCTGACATAGATCGCCCCATCGCGGTCGTTGAACTTCCCCCGATGCGAGCCCGACCGGAACGACACCGGCAGCGGCACGATCGCCCCCTGCTGCTGCCCGGCCACCTCGTCGCGGAGGAGCACCATCGCCGTCCCCGCGCCGAACGACAGATGGACAAGCTGCCCACCGAGCGGTCCCATCGCCCCCTCCGGCACCCACACCTGGCCGCCGCAGTTGTTGTCGATGCCGCGCGGCAGATAGGCCAGCGGCAGATCGGGCACGCGCCCCGACAGCGGGCCCTTGTGGCCGAAATGGAGCGGCGGCTCCCCCGGCCGCGGCCGCCCCGGGGGCACGGCCCCCACGAGGCTCGCCGGCACCCAGTCTCCTTCGCTCGATCCGGCCGTGATCGTGCCGTCGGGACAGATGCCGACGCCGTCAGAATTGCGCAGCCCCGTGGCGAGCACCTCGGCTGTTTTTCCATCGGCCGAGATCCGCACGAGCCCCTGGGCACTGCAGGCGGTGATGAAGCGGCCTTGCGCATCGCGGACGAGCCCGCAGGTGTAATCATGGCCGCCGGCAGACGCCGCGTAGGCACGGGAGAAGCAGTCGTAGCGATCGGCCTCACCGTCGGCATTGGTGTCGATGAGCTTCGTGATCTGATCGCGACCGAGGACATGGATCACGCCATCCACGACCGCCATCCCGAGCGGGTGATGGAGCCCGGCCGCAATCCGCCGCCACGCGAGCCGGCGCGGCTCTCCATCGGCCCCCGGATCGATCGGCCGCGCCCGCCACACATCCCCCTGCATCGTGCAAACGACGAGATCACCGTCAGGAAGGAAGTCGTGATCGCCACAGAAGAGAAGGGCCTTCCAGGGGTTTTCCACCGGCAGCTCGAAGCTGTCGACGGCCCATGGCACCTGATGACCGCGGACGATGTTCGTGCGAATCGACTCCGGCCACTGTGGCGGGCCGCCGTCGAGGAGACTTTTCAGCGGATGGGTGTCGACGGGGCCGACGACGCGCTCGAACGCGCCATCCTTCACCATCGGCACGTCGAGCACCCGCATCCCGTCGACGGTGTAGAGGAAACCGATCTCGGTCCCCCGGCGGACGAATCCCTCGTAGGCAAACTTCCCCACCGGCAAGGCCGGAAGGGTTGCCGAGTCCGACAGCGGCAGCTGGGTGCCCCCCGGGCTCAGACCGCCGAGAAAGCCGTAGCGCGTATCGGAGAGACCGAGGAACTTGCCCTGCCAGGCGACGGGGTAGGTGAACGTGTCGGGATCGAAGCAGACGTTGACTCCACCCCCGAGTTGGACGCAGACCCCGCGAACGATCGTCTTCCCGAAGGCGTGGAGGACTCCGGCCTGCACCGAACCGAGGATGGTGTCGTTCCAGCGGCCATCGCGCCAGGTCTCCTCGTTCTGGTTCCCCCAGTGGCCGAGGGTGCCGCCGTCGAGGCCGGGATACTGGGGGAGGAGCGGCGGCGTGGGGCAGATGGCGCGGAACCACCGCGCCTCCTTGGCGTAGAAGTCGTACTGCCGGTCGCGGTTGACCGGCAGCTGCCAATCGGGAAACGCCTCGGGCGAGAGCGGCGCCCGATCGGGTTCGAAGGCCGCAGGAACGGTGGGATGGGCGGCGGCCACCACCGCGGCAACGGTGGCCGCCGGCAGGTCCGCATGCCGGCCCAGATCGGCGAGGAAGCGGACGAGATCGCGCCGGTCGCGCGGATGGAGCGACTGCATCAGCCCGTCGGGCATCATGCTGCCGGTCTCCTCGATGACCTCGATGTCGGCTTTGGATAGGACCTCGCGCGCCCCCGACGCCGGGTCGCGGAGGACAACCGACGCGTCATCCTCACGCTCCCGGTATCCGCGCCGGCTCGCCCCGTCAGCTGTCACGACTGTCACCGTACGGAACTCGGGCTGGACGACATGCTGCGGCCAGAGGAGCGACTCGGCGATCTGCTCGTGGGTCTTTTCGCTTCCAAGCTTCGAGAGCGCTGGGCCGACGTTTCCACCATGCTCCCCCACCTTGTGGCAGGAGATGCAGGCGAGTGTGTGCCGGGTGAAGACGCGGGCGCCATTGGCAGCACTTGCCCCCTCCCCTTTCGCCGCGGCCGCCAGCGCCGCCACGACGGCCGGATCATGCGGGGGAACGCCGCCGGTCGTCGCCGCCGCCTTCGGTGCAGCGGCGGGAGCCTCCCACGTCTTCATGCCAGGGAGTGCCCCCGGATCCTTGCCGTCGAGTTTCGCGGCCACCCACTCGAGCCCCACGATGTTGTCACGGAGCCGATCCTCGGCGTCGAGCTGGGTGTGATTGAGGACACCGAAGGGCCCTGCAAAACCGCTCTCCTGAACGACTTTGAGCAGCTCCAGATCCTGCTCCCCGGTACCGATGGGGGCGATCTTCAGTCCGCGTGCCTCGCCGTCGGCAAACATCCCGTTGAGGTTGAGCACCTGGAGATAAGGCTTCATCCGCGTAAGCAACTCGCGGAATCGCCCGGCGTGGACATGCCCATGATGCTGGTTGTAGACGATGCCGACATTCGTGACCGGGGCGTCCCCGGCACGCAGCGCCTCAATGATCTCGATCTGATTCTCCGGCTCGCCGAACCAGCCGCCATGGTTGTAGAGGCCGACCGTGCAGCCGATTTTCTTGGCCGCCTCAGCTACGGGGCGGATCCGCGCGGCTTCCGCCGCCACGCGGGCCTTCTGCTCGTCGGCGTTGGCCGTCGGCCCGCCGCCCCCGCTCACCCATAGGCTCGGCTTCATACCGTGGCGCTCGAGGACACCGAGAATCAGCTTCGCCTCGTCATTGAGCTCCCCCGGAAACCACCAGGCGACAAGCTCGATCCCCTGCTCAGAAATTGCCCGCATCTCGTCATCAAACTGCGGAACATGCTCGGCCCGGTAGTCGTAGGCATATTTCACGATCCCCAGCCGCTTCATCATCGCCGCGCGATCGGCAGGCGATCGGGCCTCGTCGTCGAAGGGGACGATGCACCAGGCGACGAGATTGTCGCGTCGGAAGAGCTTTTCAGCAGGCATAAGCTCATCGGCCGGCACCATGGCAGGCGCGCTCACGGCCAACGCGAGGAGAACGACGAAGAGACGGAACGGTCGATGAACGCCGATCACGGAGAATCCCCCAAAGTGAAATGAGCCGGTCGATACTGCCACGCCCGACCGCGACAGTATGCCACAGCGACCGGCCGAATCGGCAGCTCAACCCATGGTGACGCCCCCCTTCGGGACGGGCCTCGGCGGCGTGAACCGGGGTTCATCGCGGGGTTTTGAGCCGCTGGCGGACGAGGACCGGAAGATGCTTCACCGGCACCGAGCCGGAGGAGAGCACCGCCTCGTGGTAGCGGCCGAGCTCGAAGGCCTCCCCCTGCTCTCGCTGGATCTCCTGCCGGAGCCGGTGGTGGGCGGTGCGGCCGGCAAAGTAGGTGGAGAGCTGCACGGAGCTCTGCTTGGCGCGGACGATCTTCAGCCGCGCTTCCCCTTCCGACTGGAAGGCGTCGTCGATGAGAAACTGCAGCGCTTTCTCGTCGCTCCACGCCTCGCAGTGCATGCCGTGATCGAGCAAGGCGTTGCAGACGGCGCGGAGATAAAACTTCAGCTGCATCAGCCTCAAGTTCAGATCGCCGTCGCCGTAGCCCTGGTCGAGCATCATCTGCTCGGTGTAGACCGCCCAGCCTTCGATGAATGTCCCTGACTGGATGATCCGGCGGATGAGGGACGGGCAGCGATTCGACCACTCGAGTTGCACGTAATGCCCCGGATAGGCCTCGTGGATCGAGAGGATCCTGAGCATCTGCCGGTTGTATTCCTCGAGGAAGCTTTCGCGACGGCGTTCGTCCCAGGAGGCGGGGGGCGGACTGATCGCGTAGGTGCTCGGGCCTGAGGGATCGAGCGGCAGGGCGTTTTCGAGGTAGGCCGCAGAATTGCCGCGGCGGAATTCGGGCATCTCGAGAACCTGGCAGCGATCGGGCTCGGGAAGGCCGACGATGTCGGCGGAGCGAATGAAGCTCTTCAGGCCCGCGACCGTCTCCCGGGCGTCGCGAACGAGCGTCTCCGGGGCGCCATGATCGCGGTTCACAGCGCCGATCACGAGCCGCACGAGCTCGCGCCGCCCGGCCGCGTCCTCCGGCGGCAGCGGCCTGCCGGGGAAGTGCTTGTGCCACAGCTGCCTGGAGACGGCGACGAGATCTCGGTGCACCCGTTCAAACTCGGCCCGGGCCTCGGTGACGACCCGCTCGGCATCCCACCCCATGTCGAGGACAAGCTCGAGCTTCCGGGAGAACTTCTCCCTCCCGAGCCGCCACTCCCCGCGGGCTCGGGGAAGGAGCTCACGCTCGAGAAATTGCTGATGGCGCTCGAGGGCCGCGACCACCGGCTTGGCCGCTTCGCGCAAGCTCGGAAGCTGCGGCGAGTCGCTCGCGAGCGAAAACAGATCCTTTTGATAAAAGGCGATCGAGCCCCGGTTTTGCCCGATCGCTGTCTCGAGCATCGTCGGCGTCGGGTCGACAAGCGACACCCTGGCCGCCTCCACGACCGGCGGGATGAGCTTCATCCGCGCGATCGCGTTCTCGATGTTCTTCTCTTTGGGCAGCGTCGACTGGGTGAGGAGCGCGTAGACGGAGTCGGTCGTGTAGGCGCCGTAGACGCGCGCGTCCTGCTCGAAGGGCCGCTCGTTCTCGGCAAGCCAGATGCTGCGGAGAAGATCGTCGCGGATGATTTCGTAGTCGATCCGGCCATCGACGGAGAGCTTTTCAAGTGCCGCACCGCCGAACGCCTGCTCGAGCGCCGCAAGCTGGCGCTTCCAGTGATCGAGCCACGCTGCCCGCGCCTCAGGCGAGATGTCGTCGAGGAGATGATCGGAGGCGTGATCGCCTAGGGTGCTGGCCTCGAGCGGCCGGAGGCGAAAGCTTTCCTGGAGGTGATCGCGGAAGAAGGCCTCCAGCCGCCCGTCGGCCGTAACGGCGTCGGCCGGTTCGGCGGGTTGCAAAACGACCGTCACGGCCGCGTGATCCGATGGGGTGCGGCCGTCGCGCTCGGTGCGGTCGATGCCACCGGCGGCCACGCGGAAGCCGCGTGAACAGCCGATCCAATCGATCCGCTCGCCGCCGGTGTTGGCGGCGTCGAAACCTGTGAACGTCCCCTCGGGGCCGGCCGCGCCGCGCTTCGGCACGGCGACGCGAAACGTGTCGACCAGGGTAGATTGGCCGTCGTCGCCCGGAGCGAACAGGGCCTCGTAAGGGGGCGTCCCTTCGCCGGCGTTGAAGTCACCGGTGACGACGAGCCGACAGCCGGCGCCGTGCTCGCCGAGCCAGCGATGGATGAGCGCGGCTGACTCGCGGCGGGCCCCGGCCCCCTGGTGGTCGAAGTGGGTGTTGAGAAACAGGATCGGCGCCGCAGCTGGATCGCCCTTGTCGGCGAGCTTCACCCAAGTCGCGATCCGCGGCAGGGCCGCATCCCAGCCCTTGCTGCCGACCGTCTCCGGCTCTGGCGACAGCCAGAAGTCACCGCCGGCAATTTTCTCGAAGCGCGCCGGCTTGTAAAACAGCGCTGCCATCTCCCCCTTCTCCCGGCCATCGTCGCGGCCGACGCCGGCGGCTTCGTAGCGGTGGAGAAGCCCGCGGAGCTCGTCACGCTGGAAAGCAAGCGTTTCCTGCGTTCCGAGAAGATCGGGGTCGAAACGGGTGATCGTATCGGCGAGGAACTGCTTCCGCTTCGGCCAGGCGTTCACGCCGTCGTCGGCGGTGCCATAGCGGATGTTGAAGCTCATCACGCGGACCGGCTCGCTCGCCGCCGCCGGCCCGGCCACGCAGAGCACCGCCAACCACGCCACGAGACCACCAACGGCAAACGCTCGCATCGCTCCTCCTCTTTTGACGGGAGTATAGCCAGGCTCACCCGCGGGCTGCGGCGAGCACCTGCTCCTTGAGCACGGAATAGCCCCGCGTGAACCGGGCCCCGATCTGGGCCTCGCGAAGATCGAAGCCGAAGGCCCGCTTGCTCACCGCCACGATCGGCGGGGCCTGCACCCGCTTGAAAAAGCTCCCCTTGAACCGCCGCCAGACAAGCTCGAGGTCGGCGATGAACGCTGCCGCATCGGGGAAGAACGTTCCCACGACAGTCTCTCCGGCGGTGAGCCCCAGCACCTTCTCGAGCCGGCCGGCGGCGAAGTCGGCGAGGATCTCCTCCGGATCCCGACGCAGCTCGACCATCTGATAGAGGAGCCGGTCGTGATACTCAAACTGAAACGGATCCCCTCCCCCCTGCTCCGGATTCTGGGCAGCGGAGAGCTCGGCCGAGGGCTTCACCGCGAGCATCCCGGCGGGGATCGGCTCGCCGCGGGTGGCGTTGAGATGACGGGCAAGCTCGTAGACCTGCGTCTTGTAGAGATCGGCGAGCGGCGCCACCGCGCCGCCGACGTCGCCGTAGAGCGTGCAGTAGCCCTGCGCGACCTCGGTCTTGTTCCCGTTGTTGGTGAACACGACGCCGCAGCGATCGATGGCGCCGAGCTGCGCAGCGAGCCCCGCCAGGAGCCGGCTGCCGCGGTCGCGGGCCTGGATGTTTTCATCGACGAGGCCCCTGACGGGAGCCCCGGTGAGCCCCTCAATCTGCCGGCGCGACACGTCGACCGCCGCTTCGATCGGGGCTACGAGCAAGCGAATGCCGAGGCGCTCGGCCACCTCGGCGGCGAGGCCGCGCGTCGTTGCGGAATTGAACTGGCTCGGCATGTTGACGCCGATGACGTTGTCACTCCCGATCGCCTCCACGCACAGCGTCGCCACGACGCCCGAATCGATGCCGCCGGAGAGCCCAATGACGACCTTCCGCGCTCCGATCCGGCCAAGCGTCGCCTTCAGCCCGGCCACAATCGCCGCATGAACTTTGGCGATTTCGGGGGGATCAGCCACGAGGCCCGACACCGTCGAGACGGTGTCCTCGCGAAACGACGCTCCTTGCGCCACCTTGCGGCCGTCGATGGAGACGGGGCTCGCGCCGTCGAAAAGAAAGACATTCTTCCCGTTGTCCTGGGCGCCGGTCGCGTTGACATAGAAGCACTCGCAGCCGCGGGTGCGGGCGGCGAGGACGCGATCGCGCTTCGCCTGCTTACCGATGCCGAACGGGGAGGCGGAGAGGTTGACGATCACGTCGGCCCCCTTCGCTTTGAGCACGTCGACCGGCTTGAAGGCGTAGTCGTCGTCCCACAGGTCTTCACAGAGAAGCACGCCCACCTTCCGCCGCGTTCCGCCAATCGCCAGCTCGAAGGGCGCGACGAGCTCGGCCGGCGCGACGCCGAGCTCCTGGGCGAGCTTGGGGAGCGAATAGAAATGCCTCGCGTCGTCAAACTCGCGGTATTTGGGAAGGAGCGATTTCGGCGTATAGCCGGGAAACACGCCGTTGCCCACGAGGGCCCCGTCGACAGCGACAAACGCCGCGTTGTATTTCCGCGTCCGCCCATCCTCACCGCGGAGGCCAAGCGCCGGCACACGGCCGAGGATCGGCTCATGAGCGCCGAACACGGCCCGCACGTTCCCCCAGATCGCCGCACAAGCCCCGCGCGTGTGGGCGACGATCTCGTCATTCATGCTCCCGAGGTCGCGGAGGAAGGCGTCGTTCTCCCATTCATCGCCGAGGAGGTAGCCGGGCAGGGCCATCTCGGGGAAGAGCACGAGCGCGGCCCCGGTCGCACATGCCTCATCGATACCCCGCAGAATCCGGGCGAGGTTCACTTCCGGGTTCCCCGGGATCACCTCCATCTGGCAGACGACGATGGCGCCGGGCAGCGTCGGGGCAGGCGTGGTCGTAGGGAGGTTGCTCATCGAGGGACAGGACGAAGGTTCAGATCGCAGAATCCCACCTGAGAAAGTCACTCAAGCATAGCGACTCATGACCGCTAGGCTCCAAGGACTTCGTCGGGGCGCTCTCTGCCGCCTGGCCTCCCCTGATCGGCGCTTCCTTGCTCCGTTCCGGATCATGATCTGCAGTCCGCGCACCAAACAGCGAACGCAGATCCGCGGAATCATCGATCGCCGCTTTTCGGTCCGAGCCGGCACAAGCGGATCAGCAGAGAGATCAGCGATTGCACGAACCATTGCAGGAGGAACGCAGCGAACGCGGTTACGGCGAACGTCGTAAGCCAAGTGCTTGGGGTGTTGCCCCTCTCGGCGGCGGCAGCAAGCGACACATCGCTCACCCGCGGAAGCCCCGAAGTCCATGAAAGCACGAGCGACCACCCGGTCGCGGCGACCACGCCCGCCACAACCGCCCAGATCAGTCGCCAGCGGAGAAGGCTCAAAGAGATTTCGCCACACGTTTCGTGGGGTTTCATGACGTTTTCCAAGCTATCCCCCCCGGGAGCGATCTTCATCTGGCGGACGACGATGGCGCCATCGGGGGCGAGGTGGACGACGACGGGGGGCGCTGAGTGATCGACGAGGCCGTGGGGCGGGGATCGGAGGAGTGGTGGCCGACTCCCGCCGTCATCTCCGATGGCGTACGACACCGCCCTGCGGACATTGAGAAAGTATCGTAAAAAATGCCGCGAGATCGACGTGTTGACCGATCTTGTCCATTGGACTAGATTGGTCGAAAAGGTGCCCAATGTGGATTCCCCGCGATTTCGATGGCCGGCGGATCGCTGCCGGGGCGCTCCCCATTAAGGTGCTCAAGGGTCCCCGCCAGGTCGGCAAGACGTCCGTCCTCGAGCGGATGACGACCCATCGTGTCGTCTATCTCGACGACGTCGCCTTGCGGACGCAGGCGATCGATGATCCCAGGTCGTTTCTTGATGCCCTTCCGACGCGACTCGTGCTCGACGAGGCCTCTCTCGCCCCGCCGCTGTTCGGGGAACTCAAACGCCGCATCGATGAGTACCGTCGCTCCACCAGGGATGGCACCGGCTCTGCGGATCCGCCCGACGTCTGGATCACCGGCTCGAACCAAACGCTCCTCCAGCGACACGTCCGCGAATCGCTCGCCGGCCGCGCTAGCTACTTCGATCTCAACACGCTCTCGATCCATGAACTGGCCGCCGGATGGCGCCTGGACGACCACCTCCTTCTCGGTGGCTGGCCGGAGCTTCGCGTCTCCCCGACCCTCGATCCGATCCGCTACCTGAACGATCTGATCGCCACCTTCATCGAGCGCGACATCGTCTCTGCCGCCGGCATCGAGCGGCATGCGGCGTTCACCAAATGCCTCCAGCTGACAGCCGCCCGCGTCGGCCAGCTGATGAACTTCTCCGAGGTCGGCGCCGCGTCGGGAGTCGAGCTGACGACCGTGCAATCATGGCTCTCAATCCTCGAGACCAATGGCATTCTGCGGCGGCTGCAGCCGTTCTTTACCAACCTGAATCAGCGGCTGATCAAGTCGCCGAAGTTCTATTTTGAGGATGTGGCACTGGCCACCCGCCTCCAGGGATGGACGGACCGGGAGCCGCTGCTCGCTTCCCCGCTGGCCGGTAACCTCATCGAGAACCTGGCCGTGTCGGAGGTCGCCCGTTTCTTCGTCAATCGCGGCCTCCAGCCGAGGCTGAATCATGTCCGCTCGAAGGAGAAGGTCGAGATTGACCTCCTCGTGCATCTCTCCAACGGCCGCACCGTTGCCATCGAGGTCAAGTCGGCACCGTGCGGGTTCGACAAGCCGCAGCTCCGCCTCCTCGACTCACTCTGCCTCGACGTCGTCGAGCGGTGGGTGGTAACGCCGACCGGGGACGGAAGCCGAGGATCGGAGAAGGTCGTGCCTTTCATCCGCATCTGGGAAGAGCTCGATCGCGTGGAGCCGATGCGCTAGCCCTTCCCGTCCAGCCAATCGGTCAACAAGACCCGGGCGATCCGCTCAGCGAGCCTGGCGATGACGTCATTGATCACCACAGCTCACGCCGTGCTCACTCGAGGGATACATCTCCAAGCCCAGTCGCTCTGCCGCGGCGATCAGGTCGGGCGTGCCAGGGTCCCCGTCGTCGAAGCCGTAAAACGCCACCCCCGGCATCTGTGGATACTCATTTTTTACTGTCCTCACGAGCGCCGCCAGATCGTCCGCGGTCATCCGTCGCCCGGCTTTGTCGGCGCCGGCAGCGACGTAGCCAAAGCAGACGATGCACCGATCGATGAGCCCTGCCTTCTCCACCGCGCTCGCACGTTCCCTGATCCCGTCGAGCGTGAGCCCGCCGACGTCGGGAATGAACGAATACCCCTCGATGATCGCCAGATCGAACGTGCCGTCGGCGAGGAGCGCGAGGAAGGTCTCGTCGGGCTGCGTGACCCACGCCACCACGAGGTTGTCGGGCCACATGGCCCGCGCGGCTCGGTAGCCCTCGGCGGCCAGCCTGCTCTCCTCCGCGAAGCGTTCGCTCCCCGGATTCCACTCGTCGATTCCCACGCCCCTGAAGCGAAACGGTTTGCCGTCGATGAACGGCTCGCACTGATCCCGGTAGTACTCCGTCTTCCCCTGCGAATATTCCGACTGCGGTCCGAAGGCCCACTTGAGCGTGACCACGCCCTTGCCCGACCAGCGCTCCGCCACGTCCGCCTCGACGAGCGACGTGATCAGGTTCATACCGACGTACACCTCCGGCCGGGTGTCGAGGAACTTGGGCTGGAACCAGGCCCGCACCGGCACGGGATGACGTGGCGACGCCGGCGGCGCGGCAGTTCCCGCGTCACCGCCCCCAGCGACGAATGCGATCCCCAGGAGGATCCGAAAGCCAAGGATCTTCATCGTCGAGGCCTCACTTTTCCAGGTCACAGCCGCTCCGCCAGCACCGCTTCGGCGGCGATCCGGCCGCTCACGAGCGCCCCGTTGATCGAGCCGCTCGCGCACCAGTCACCGGCGACGAACAGGCCGTCGGCCACGCGCGGGCCAGCCGGCCGCAGGCGGCGGGCTGCCGGCGTTTCGTCGGGGAGGCTCCGCGGCACGTGGACCGTTTTCAGATGCTCCCAGGCTTGCGCGCCCGCGCCGAGGAGCTTCACCGCTGCCCGCTTGACCGCCAGAACCGCGTCGACATCCGTGAGCGTGCACTCGGGACGAACCGTCACGACCACGAGCGCCGCCCCCGGCGGCGCGTAGCCGGCGGCCACGTCGGAGGGGATTGAGAGATTGTCGATGGCGCCGGATGCATCACTCCCGACCACGAGGATCGGCCGGTTGAGCGGCGACTGCGGCGCCGCAAAGGCGACCATCCGCGTCGACTTCCAGGCGCGTGGCGCCGGCACCATCCCAGGCAGCAGGCGGGTCGCGACGTCGGCGTCGGTCGCCACCGCGACGCTCCGTGCAAAGATCCTTTCCCCACCGGCGAGCGTGACATGCCCGGGGGCGATCGATTCGACGCGGGCACCGAGGCGGAGCGCACCGGAGGGGAGCATGGAAGCCAGCTGCGCAGGGATCGCCCCCATGCCGCCGGCCGGGAGACCGGCGCGGCCGAGGGCAAACATCGCAAACGTGAAGCCGAAGATCGACTCACTCGTCTCGAGGCCATGCTCGAGGAATACGCCACCGAAGAAGGGGGCGAAGAAGCGGGCGATGAAGGGGGCGGAAAAGCCGTTCGCTTCGAGCAGCGCGCGCGTGCTCCGCTCGCCGGCGGCGACCGGGACCTGTGGATCGAGTCGACCGGCACGAAACTCACCGAGGATCCCGCTCCGCAGCCGGGCTGTGCGGAGGCCGTCACCGAAGCCGACCGTGCCCGAGAGGAGCGACTTCACCGCAGCCAAAGGGCGGCGCCAGGGATCGCTCACTTCGCGGAGTCTGCCGCCATCGACGACGAGCGCCCCCGGTTCAAACCACCCGAATCGCAGGGCCGCCAGATCGAGCTGCCGCCGCCCTTCTGGATAGGCCTCGAGATAGACCTGGAAGCCACGGTCGATCTGAAATCCTTCGAGCGCATCGGTGGCCACTCTGCCCCCGGCTCGGTCTCCCGCTTCGAGGAGGAGCACGCTCCGGCCCGCCTTGCAAAGCTCCCGCGCACAAGCGAGCCCGGCAAGCCCGGCCCCCACGATGATGCAGTCGACGTCGGACATGGTGAGTGCAAAGAGAAGCGGAGCAGAGAAAACCACGCGATACTAGATTACTCCCCCGCCCCGCCTCTTCCTCTCACGGCTCCGAAGGAGGGGTCGCCCCTGCCGTCGAGCCGGCGTTGCCGGCAAGCGGAGCCATGGATGGCGGAGCGCAGGCGGCATCGAGTGAGCGGAGGGCAGGATGCCCGGAGCGAACGTCCGGAGCGACGGCAGGGGCGACCCCGACCCACGCGCGACCCCGACCTGGAAAAAAACACGGCGGCCGCCCCCAAGAGAGCGGCCGCCGCCTCTGAAATCACAAAAAGCCGCCTCAGAGCGGGCGAACGACCGACTGCGTCCGGTAGTAGTCGAGGAGCGTCTCGATCGAGAGCACACCCCCACCCATGCCGCTCTTGTTCACGCCGCCGTAGGGGACGCCGCGCGGGAAGACGTTGTGGGCATTGATCCAGCTGTTGCCGGCGACCATCGACTCGGCGACCCGGTTGGCCCGCGACAGGTCGCTCGTCCAGACGCTGTTGGCGAGGCCATAGTCGGTGTCGTTGGCCATCGAGACCGCCTCGTCCTCATTGCCGAACTGGGCGATGTAGGCGACCGGTCCGAAGATCTCCTCGCGGGCGGCGACGTTGTCGAGCGTGCCGGTAAGGAGCGCTGGCTTCACATAGAAGCCGTCGTGACCGGAGACCTCCGCGGCCCCCCCAGCGAGCACCGCCTCGGCCCCCTGGGCCTGCCCCTTCTCGAGGTAGCCGAGAACGCGCTGCCGCTGCTTGGCGTTGACGACCGGTCCCATGGTGGAAGCGTCGTCCATCTGGTAGCCGACGTGGACACTCCGCAGCCGCGACTTGCACTCGTCGACGAAGTCCGCGTAGATCTTCTTGTGGACGATCCAGCGGGTGGCGTCGCAGCAAACCTGACCGGAGTGGAAGGTGATCGCGTTGACGAGGCTCTGCGCCGTCCCGGCGACGTCGACATCTTCAAAGACGACCGCCGCCCCCTTGCCGCCGAGCTCGAGCTTGACTGGCACGAGGTTGTGGCCGCAGGCCTGACCGACAAGCCGCCCCACCTCGGGCGATCCGGTGAAGCTCATGTGCTTGATCCCGGGATGCTTCGAGAGGGCCGCGCCAGCGCCGCTTCCCGTGCCGGGGATGACGTTGATGACGCCGTCGGGGATGCCGATCTCACGGGCGAGCTGCCCGAGATAGATCGCCGAGAGCGGCGTATCCTCGGCAGGCTTGATGACGACGGTGTTGCCAGCGGCGAGGGCCGGCGACACGCCCCAGCCAATCAGAAGGAAGGGGAAGTTCCAGGGGAAGATGAAGCCGCACGGGCCCCAGGCATGGCGGACGGTGCGGGCATCGTGGCCGGAGACGGCCAGCGTCGTGCGGTGCTCGACATGGAGGGCCATGTCGGTGAAGTAGCGGAGCGTGTCGATGAAGTTCTGCACGTCACCGAGGGCGTGGGCGTGGATCTTGCCGGCATCGAGGGCCTCGATCTGGCCGATGATCGGCTTGTGCTTCGCGACGGCGTCGGCGAGGCGGTGGAGGAGGGCGCCCCGCTCGTTGGCAGGCATCGTCGCCCAGCCGCTCTTCTTGAAGGCGTGGGCCGCTGCGCCAACGGCCCGATCGACATCCTCCGGCGAGAAGCAGCAGAACTCGGCGAGCGTCTTGCCGTTGCCCGGATCGATCGTCTTCATCGTCTCCCCCGCGGAGCCGGCGACGTCCTTGCCCCCCACGATCCCCTTGAGCGGCGCCGATGAGAGGAACTTTTCGACTTCGGGCAAGAGCTTGGACACGGCCATGGATGAAATCTCCGGGGAACGGGCAGGTAGACGGGGGCAAGGGATCGATCGATCACCCCCAAAGCCCCTCATCTTCGGGCGCGACCCCATCTGGATGCAAGCCGGGGGATACAAGCCGCCCTTCCCGCGCCGGCCGCGGCACCCTCACCCCGACACCCTCGACCTGTCAGCGCCTGTCGGCGAGGAGCCGCGCCAGCCATCGCCCTGTCGCCTGGCCACTGCAGGCAGCCCCCTCGACCCGCGGCCCCTTGAAGGCATCGCCACAACAGGCGATCGGCGGCTCGGCTGACGGCGACACCAGCGGCGCCGGCACGATGACGCGCGGCTGGGCGAACTTCCACCGCTGCAGCGAGCGCTCGATGACCGTCGCCCCGCCGATCCAGGCGGCAGCGAGCGATTCGAGCTCGGCAGTCACGGCCGCCGGATCGGTGTCGAACCGCTCGCGGCTGAAGTCGCCGGAGGCATGGACCGTGAGCGCCGGCACGGTCGAGATCCCTTTCTGGAGATTGTCCCCCACCCAGGTAATCGGCCCCGAGGCGAGCTGGATTCCCCCCGGCGGCGGCACCTGCGATGGCCGGTCGAGGACGAGCATGAGGGCGAAACAGGGGTCGTAGTCGATCCCCCGGAGGATCTCGACCGCAGTGCCATCGAGGGCCCCGAAGGCAGCGCCGGCGGCGAACAGATCGAGGCTCTGCGGCACCGGGCAGGAGAGGACGAGGCCGCGGGCGCCGAGCACCCGGGGCGCCTCCCCTTCCGGCGGCTCGAGCGTGACCGCGAGGCCGCCATCGACGAGTCCCACCGCCGCGGCCCGCACGCCGGTGCGGACCTCGACGAGGTCTCGAGGGAGGGCCGCGGCGAGCCGCTTGGGGAGATCGGTCATGCCGCGCGTGCCGCACCAGCGGGCGTGGCCGTCGCCGGCCGGCTCGATCGCCGCTGCCGCGTCGGCCAGGCGCGAAAAGCCATCGCACCAGGTATGGACCGCACCGGCGGCCTGCGCTTCCGCCACCATCGCGCCGAAAGCGCGGGTGCGGACGGTGAAGAACTGGGCTCCATGGTCGCAGACGGCCGCGCCGACGCGCCGCGCGGCCATCCGCCCGCCGATCCCACGCGACTTTTCCAAGACGATCGTCCGGCAGCCTGCCTTGGCGAGCTCCGTGGCGGCGGCCAGCCCACTGATCCCGGCGCCGATCACGATCGCATCGACTCGGTCGCCGGTGGCGATGCTCATTGGGTCACCGCCGCAGCCGGGGCCGGCAGGGGAAAAAGCATCCCGAGCGGATCGTTCGTGGAGGGGACCCGGCTCGAGGCGATGAGCTCGCCGGCTCCGCAGCCGGCCATCGCCCCGATCACCTCCGCGGAGGCCCGTACGCGGGCGAGCACATGGGTCTTCTCGGGGGGAAACTGGGAGCGGTAGCAGGCGATCGATTCGAGCTTGCGGTCGAGGTGGCCGTCGATGTCGACGACGAGGGGAAAGTGGCCGGTGGGGATCTGCGGAATGCTGGGGGTGAGGAAGTAGGTGAGGAGTTGCGGGACGGTGTGCACCGGCAGGCCGTCGAAGACGTCGTCCCACTTGCACAACCGCGAGTAAAAGACGGCCGCCTCGGTGATCGCCAACGCCTGGGCATGATCGGGGGAGGCCAGCGGCGTACGGTCCCCCAGGCCGAGGACGAGCCGCGGGCGGTGGCGGCGGAAGACCCGCGCCAGGGCGACGCGGATCTCGAAGGCATCGAGGAGCCGGCGATTGGGGAAGCCGAGATGCTCGCGGTGGACCACGCCGAGCGCGCGGGCCGCGGCCAGCGCCTCGGCCGTGCGCTCCTCCGGCCCGCTCGAACGGGGCGTCGGCTCGCCATCGGTGAGATCGACGATCCCGATCCGCGCCCCCCGGGCCGCCAGGAGCGAGAGCGTCCCGCCACACCCGATCTCGACGTCATCCGGATGGGCTCCGACGGCGATCACGTCGAGCGTGCCGGTGCTCCCTCCCGGCACCCCGAGGATCGACGTCCCCCGCGGGAGCACCGGCACGGCGGGGTGGAGGGGATGGTCAGAATGGGGCACGGGGCACCGGCGGAGTTCAGGGCTTCGTGGCCGCGATCAGGAAAACGGGATTGAGCGACTCAAACCGGATCCGATCGAGCTGCTCGATCCCACGGGCGATCGTCACGAGCCAGTGGGCGGTGTCGGCCGAACGGGCCCGGAGGAGGGAGTGAACCGCGGCGAGATTCTCGATGCTGTTGCAGGCGGTGACGAGCCGTCCGCCGGACTTGAGCCGCTTCCAGGCCTCCTCGACGAGCATCGCCACATCGCGGCCGCTGCCGCCGACATACACCGCGTCGGGATCGGGGAGCCCGGCCCAGGCGTCGGGGGCACGCCCGAGCACCGCGTGGAGGTTCATGACGCCAAAGCGCTCGGCATTGGCGAGGATCAGCCGATGATCGTCGGGATCCATCTCGATGGCATGCACCTGCCCGTCGCGCGCGATCCGCGCCGCCTCGAGCCCCACCGACCCACTCCCCGCGCCGACGTCCCAGACGACGCTCGTGGCGGAGATGCCGAGCTCCGCCAGCGCCAAGCTGCGGACCTCGGCCGGCGTCAGCAGCCCGCGCTTGGGACGCGACTGGAGGAAAGAATCGTCGGGATTGCCGAACAGACGCGAGCCGGCCTGCCCCGGCTTGTCGATGGCCCGCGACTTCCGCACGAGGATCATGACATTCAGCGGGCCAAACGTCTCCCTGGCGATGTCGGCCAGGCTCCCTTGCGTGACGCGCTCGTCGGGGGAGCCGAGGTTTTCGCAGACATAGGCCTGGAAGGAATCGATCCCTTCGTCGAGGAGGGCCCGGGCCACGGCCGCCGGCGGCCACTGCTCGCTCGTGAACAGGCCGACGGTGTCACTCGTGCGGACGCGGTCGATGACCCGCTCGATCGACTGCCCCGAGAGGTTGGCGAGAAACGCCTCCTCCCAGCCCTCCTTCACCCGAGCAAACGCCAGCTGCATGCTGCTGACATGCGGCACGACCTCGAACCGGTCCTTGCCGAGCTTGCCGCAGACATACCGGGCGGTGCCGTAAAACAGGGGATCGCCCGAGGCGAGCACGACCACGCGGCTTCCCGCGTGGCGTTCGATCCGCTCGACGAGATCGTCGAGCCCGCTGGACACTTCCAGACGGCCGGCAATCGCGGCGGGAAGGAGGCCCGCGCACGACTCCGGCCCGAGGAGCACCTCCGCCGCTTCGAGAAGCCGTCGCGCCTGGGCCGTCATGCCGTCGACGCCGTCGTCACCGATACCGACGATCCGAACCTTCTCGTGTCGCGTCGTCACACCACCTCCTCCGGGGACACCCTCAAGAACCGTCCCCAAAAAAACGAAACCCGTCCCCAAAAAAACATCGGTCGGAGCCGGTCAAACCGGCCCCGACCGACGTGGGATAGAGACCGATTGACCGATCAGGCCTGGAACGAGCTGCCGCAGCCGCAGCTCTTTTTGGCTTGGGGATTGTTGAAGGTGAAGCCGCGCTTGTCGATCCCCTCGTGGAAGTCGAGCGTCGTGCCGTCGAGGAACAGGTCGCTCTTCTTATCGACCACGATCCCGACGCCGTGCTGCTCGGAGCGGGTATCAGCCTTGGGATCGAAGTTCGTGTCGAAGCCGAGAGAATACTGAAATCCACTGCAGCCACCGCCGGCAACCCCGACGCGAAGAACCGTGTTTTCTTCGTATTTCTGGTCAGCCATGATTTTCTTGACTTCGCTGGCTGCCTTCTCCGTGAGCATGACCGACATGGTGCGTTTTCTCCGAGCGGAACGGGAATACAGGATTTTAGACGACCTCAAACACGCCCAGACAAGCTCCCCCGGATCGACTGCGGTTGAACCGTCGAGCGACCGAGGCTGTGAGTTTCAGCATCCGAGCTTGAGTTTATTCTACCCGGAGGCTCGCGACAGGCAAAGCCTTTGATCCGCCGCCGGCGGCTCCCAGGAACTCCGTCCCCCGTCGCCCCCGTTAACCCCCGAGCGCCCGTAGCCGGGCGACCCCGGCGACGACGAGCCGGACCGCCGTCTCGATCTCTTCGCCGGTCGTGAACCGGGAAAGGCCGAACCGCAGGCTCGACCGGGCCTGGTCGTCGTCGAGGCCGAGGGCCAGGAGGACATGGCTGGGACGGGGCTGCTCCGCGGAGCAGGCGCTGCCCGAGCTGACGGCGAGCCCCTCGGCATCGAGCGTCGCCAGGAGCGTCTGCCCGTCGACGCCGGGGATGCGGACATTGAGATTGTTCACCAGCCGCAGCGGCGAGCCGTCGGCCAGAATCCCGTCGAGCGGTGGGCCATTCAAAACCAGCCCGTCGATCCCCGCCGCCAGCCCCGCCATGAGCCGATCGCGCAGCCGCCGCAGCCGGGCCATGTCGGCCGCCAGCTCGGCCACCGCCAGCTCCGCCGCCGTCGCCATGCCGACGATTCCCGCGACATCGTGGGTGCCACTGCGGAGGCCGCGCTCCTGGCCCCCACCGAAGACGAGCGGATCGATCCGCACCGGCCGGCCGCGCCGCCGCACCCATAGGCACCCCACGCCCTTGGGACCGTGGAACTTGTGCGCCGAGAAGCTCGCCAGATCGGCGCCGAGGGCCTCGACATCGACCGGCATCCGCCCCAGGGCCTGGGACGCATCGACATGGAGGAGCCCGCCGCGGGCCCGGACGATCGCCGCAATCGGGCGCACGTCTTGGACGACCCCGATCTCGTTGTTGGCCAAGAGCACCGAGACGAGGAACGTGTCGTCGTCCCACGCTGCGTCGATCGTGGCCGGATCGATCCTCCCGGCCAAGCCGGGGCGCGACTGCGGCACGACCGGCAGCCGCTCGACGGAAAAGCCCCGGCGGGCGAGATGGTCGAGCGTATCGAGCACGGCCGGATGCTCGGTGGCAAGCGTCAGCATCCTCCCCGGCCGTCCCTCGCGCAACCCGTGCCGCGACGCCGCCCCCTGGAGGGCGAGGTTGATCGCCTCGGTCGCCCCCGAGGTGAACACGATCTCGCGCGGATCGGCCCCCACCGCTGCCGCCATCCGGGCGCGCGAGGCGTCGACCGCATCGCGCGCCTCCCGGCCCATGGCATGCGTGGCGCTGCCGGCATTGCCGTAGCGTTCCGTCAGCCACGGCAGCATCGCGTCGAGGACGCGCGGATCGAGGCGGGTGGTGGCGTGGTTGTCGAGGTAGGTTGGCATGCAGGCACGCTGATGCTCCAGCCGTCGCGGTCAGGCGAGCCGGCCGGCTTGGAGGGCGTCGAGGGTGATCTGCGACCAGGTCTCGAAGCGTTCGCGGTCGACGAGCAACTCCGCGAGCGTGGCAAAGCCGCAGTCGAGGAGATCGGCCTCGCGCGACGACACCTCCGGGGAGTCGAGGTCGATGACATGGACGATGCCGAGATGGACGCTCCCCACCGGCGTGGCATCGTCGTTGATCAGGCCGACGCAGCGGGACGTCCAGGCTCCGCCGATCGCCACCTCCTCGTCGAGCTCGCGGCGCATCCCCGCTTCATACGAGGCGTCGTCCCCCACCCCGCCGTCGAGTGTGGAAATATGGCCGCCGATCCCCACCGACCGCTTCGCCCGCAGGCGTGCCTCCCCCTGACCACCCCCGCGCGTGTAGGCGAGGAACCGACGGACACCATCGTCGCCGATCGCGGAGAGGACACAGTAGGGAATGAGCTGCTTGAAGGAGGGATCCTCCTCGACCTTCCCGCGCGGCTGCCAGCAGGTGTGGCGCGGATCGAGGAGGTGGGGCAGGTAAGCGGCGGTATCGGCACTGAAGCCCTGAAACACCCCCACCCGCTCGAACACCGCCCGCGGCACCACGAGCACCTGTTCTTCATGCGTCTGCGACATCGGCAACGTCCTCGGGGCATTCGGGGGATGTCCCCCGGTATTCTAGCCGACTCGCGCAGGGCCGAGGAATGACGCAGCGATGTCGGCTGCGAGGGGAGTGGCGGAGGTGGACGCCGCGGACGAACTGAATCCTCACGCCGCCCGCGCGACGCTCTCAAACGCGGCCCGGGCCGC
>JBBAVV010000020.1:0-50699 GCA_040397545.1 Pirellulales bacterium | reverse complement strand
CCGCCTCGAGCCTCCGGTAGGCCCGTGACACCACCGCCGCCTCGTCGTCGGCCCGGATGCGGAGATCGGTTCTCCGCCGACGGATCTCCTCCACAGTGAGCTCGTCCGCCGTCGCGGCCCGAAGCTTCACCGAGAACTCCCCGTGCACCATGGGGATGACTTCGTCGACCTCGAGGCCCACCAGACCGAGGATGCGGAGATCGAAGAGGATCGACTCGAACACCGCCGGCGTGAACCGCCAGCGGTGACCGCAGAAGTCGGAATCACGTCCGTGCGCGAGTTGGCGCTGCAGACGCGCGGGCCGATCTCGATGCCGAGCGATCCGGGATGGATGACACGGCGAAGGGACGTGAAACGGTGCTCGAAAGGCGTGGCGTCGACGGTCTGTTCAGCGATGTCGCTCATCGTTGTCGATCCCCTTGCTTGCCACCGAGCCCCTGCTGGCGAACGATCCGACGCGCCCGACGAGCAGGGAAATTCACGTTCCGCCGGCCACCAGGTAGCGGGTGATCCACGCGTCGCGCACCACCCGGTAGGCCTGTTCCCGCCGTCGCCCCTCGTGCAGGGCCTTCTCGACCGCGGCGGAATCGACCATCGACGTCGGCACGCAGGCCGCGAGCGCTTCCGCCAACGGCTGGGGTGCGTCGATCCCGTCTTGCGGTGCACCCCTCTCCGCGGACTTGCGGCGGTAGTAACCGATTTCGTGATGCCGCTGCATGAGCTCCAGCCGGAGGGCGTAGTACTCCCGCAGCAGCGTCTGCCACGCGCCGATAGCTGCCGGCCCGCCAGTTGCGATCCTGGCGACCCCCGCGTCGTAGTCGTGCTGCTTGCGGCCCACGACAACGTAGCTGGCTGCCAGGCAGCGGCTCGCGTAGTCGTCAAAGTCGGCCAGCAGCGGACTCGCGGGGGAGCGGTCCTGGCGCATTTCGTCGAGCACGTCGCCGAACCGGGCGTCGAGCAGCCTCCTGCGGAGGGGCTCGGACACGAAGCCCAGGTAGCGATCCATGGCCATCACCACCGCCATCAGCGGTGTGGCCGAGTCGGGCACGCAGGCTTGGCGGAGCTCAAACGCCCCGACGAGGTCGGTCTCCACGGCCTGCGGCGTCATGTTGTAGTAGTGCGACGGGAAGCCGTGATACGACTGCATGAAGGCGGTGTCGATCCTGAACTCACCTCCCGGCGCGAGCACCCGCTTCACCTCGCCGATCGCGGTTCGAGGATCGTAGACATGCTCGAACACGGCGCCCGATTCGACGTAGTCGATGGAGCCGTCTGCGAAGGGGAGTGATTCCGCCTCGCACACGACGTCTACGTTCGCACACGGCAACACGTCGCAGGAGATGACCCGGGGATCGTCTGAGGGGACGTTCCCCGACCCCAGATGGAGGATCACCGAGTCCGGCCGGATGACGGGAGAATGCGCGCTGTACGACGCGATGTTTTGCGACACCTTCTCCGCCGGCGGCGGGATCAGATGCCAGTCACGGATCGTCCGCACGAGCACCGGCTTGCCGGCCACGAGCGGATAGACGTCTCCGTTGGTGGAGACGAGGGTGTTTCCACGCACCGCCAGCGTCCCTCCGGAACGCGGGCAACGCAGCATCGGCAGCATCGTTTCGAGGTTCATGCGCATCCACGCTCCAGCGTTCCCGTTCGCCCCTCGTCCGCCTGAGCCCGTTTTCCTGCCGATCTCACCCGCTCGCGTCCGTCCGCCCGACGGCGTGGCCGTCGATGGCCTTGACGAGCGGGCCGACCGCATTCGGCCAGAGATACTTGCTGCGCAGGGCATCGCACCGTTCCCGCATCACGGCGCGAACCTCGGGATGCCGGAGGACGGCGGCGATCGCCTCGGCAGTCCTGTGCGGATCGCCCGGCTCGATCCTTAACCCCGCCCCGGCGGCGATGATTTCCTCGCCGATCGGATCCCCGCCGTTGGTCGCCACCGGCACGCGTGCCCAGAGATAGTCGACAACCCTCGTCCGCCAGGCCAAGGCGTTCTCCAGGCCCGGCTGGTTGGCCATGATCGTCAGATCGGCATCGAGGTACCAGTCGCCGCGATCCTCGAACGGCACCCAGTCGACCAGATGGACGAGTGGTGCCAGATCGGGCCGGCGGACAAGCTCCATGAACTGCTCGTGGCAGCGGTCGAAGTCGTCGTTGCGGACGAACGGATTCCGGGAGCCAACGATCACCAGCCGCGTCGGGTGGATTCGATCGAGGATCTTCACCGCCTCGAGCAGCCCCGCAATGTCGAACCAGGGATAGACCCCGCCAAACCAGAGGAGCTTCCAGACGTCGCCCTCGCCGACACGATCGCGGCAGGGTTGGCTCCGCGCCAGGGGCTCCTCGTGATGCACCCCGTACGGCACGATCAACGTCGGATCGTTGTCGTAGGTGAGTGGATTGATCCTGCCGATCGCGGCGAGGACACCGAGGTAGTAGAGACGTTGCTGGGGGCTGGCGCAGAGGAAGAAGTCGCCGCGCTGGAGAACCTTCTCCCAGAGGCGACGGTCGCGCTCGAAAGCCTTGAGCTCGGCGTCGCGGTCGGCCGAACGGCGGGCACAGACCTCCACGTGGATCGGCACGTAGGAGTCCAGGACGAGCCTCTGGCTCGGTTGGATGGCGTCGGCGATCCGGACGCTGTCATCGCCCAGGCAGTAGCTGGCGATTACCACATCATGAGCGCCGACGAGGCCGGCGACGTTGTCTTGTCGCCAACGGACGATCTCCACCCCATCGTGCCGCTCCGGCAGCGGCACGGTGTGCCATTCGGGCACGGCGAGGGTCACCACGAGCGACGGATCGGCGAGCTTCAGACCACGAGACAGTCCCCAGCACCGCAGACCACCCCCTTCGACCGCGTTGATCCCCGGCACCGGCGGTGGCCCATACGAGACGACGAGAACCTTCTTGGCCCTGGCCTGGATGGCGCCGACCGTCGGCGTGCCCGAGTGATCCCTGATCAACTCGAAGATCCGCCGTGTGCAGCGGTCCCAGGAAATCCTGGTCTCGATCGGCATGGCCGCCGGCGACGCCCCGGCACCGTGATCGAGCAGCGCGTTGACCTTGGCGATCAAAGCAGCGGTGTCGAGATACGGCACGGCGGTCCCCTCGGAGGGGAGGAGCACCTCCGAGGCGCCGATCGGCCCGGAGAAGTAGACCACCGGAACACCGTGGGCCGCGGCCTCGAAGGCCACGAACGGACCGGTCTCCTCGCGCGACGTGAGGACGAAGACATCCGCTGCCTCGTGGAAGCGGTAAGGGTCGACCCGCTCGCCCACGAAGTGGATCCGCTCGGCACACCCCGCGCCCGTCTGAATGATGTCGTGATCGGTCCACCGGCAGCAGGTCTCGTCGCGGGCTCCGACCCAGATGAAGTGCGGCAGAACCGAATCCGCATCACCCCGCTTCCGCCGCTCCCGGATGACGCTCGCGGCAACTTGCACGAAGAGGTCGGTTCCCTTGCGGAGCTCAGCGCGGCCGATGCAGATCACGATCGGTGCGGCGGCGGGGATGCCCAGCTCGCGCCGCACATCGGCACGGGAGTTGACCCGCTGCTCGGGCGGCCGGGGCGGATCGACACCGTAGAAGATACCGTGAAGTTTTCGGGCGTCGACGCCGTAGCGCTGGCAGATCTCGCGGCAGATCGATTCGGTCGGCATGACGACGGCGTTCGACGCGTTGACCATCGCCCTGATCGTCGGCTTGCCGCCGAAGTATTCGTCGATCACCGTCGGCTTTTCGTGGATCCACGACACCACCGGAATCCCGTGGGCGCGGCAGGCAACCGCCACATCGGCCGTGGCGATCGTGTTGCACACGACCACGCACCGGCAGCCGCTGCTGGCCAGGCTCGCGGCCACGCTTTCGAAGGAACCGGCGTAGGGGTGGAGCGAGACGGTCGGCGCGGCCGCCCGGAAATCCCCCTCGAGGGAGCCTCCGGTGAGGAGCACGACCCGGGCCGTGCACCCGGGCTGCGACTGCACCTGTTTGACGAGACGCAGCAGCCCGGTGGGCGCTCCGCTGCGGGTCGCCTCGTGGGAGACTGCCACCACATGGAGGAGACTCGGGTCGGCAAACCAATCCGACGGGAGCACCGAGCGGCGTCTGGGGACGATGTCGTGGGGCCGTGAGCGGCGGGAGCGAAGCGCGATCTGGACGGTCCTCACCGGGCCGGAAAGCGTGGGCACCCGGGCCAAGGACTCGGCGATGTTGCGACCGATCTTCATGATCTCTCCATGGGCACCGGTTCGGGCAGCCTGTCAGGGGGCCGCGGCGGGATCCCGACGCGGGGTCGATCCAGATCACGGAATCTGTCAAACGTGGCCACGTCGACAAAGACCAGTTTCCAAAGCGCGGAGCCGGTGCCGGCGGAAAGATACCGACGATCGCCTTCCACTCCTTCCGGCTCCGGATCAAGGCCCGGTGGCCCGCTACCTGAAGGCCGATTCAACGTTGTTTTCCCCCCCTCGGCTCTGATACGGTCCACCGAGGTCGTGGGCCCAGGACAACGAGCGTTTTCCCCGGGCGGCGAGGGGGCCATCGTGATCACCTTTTTCATGCACATCCCGAAGACCGGCGGCCAGACGCTCCAGCGCTGGCTGGAGAGCGTCTATGGACCGGAGCGCATGGTGGTCTGGAATAGCCCGATGTATTGGGAGATGCGCCACACCAAGCAGGATTTGCGAGCGCTGCTCGTACGACACCCGGGCGTCGAGGCGATTGCGGGGCATTTTCCGTACGGAGTCCACCGGGTCCTCGGTGATCGGCCCCACCGGTACGTGACGTTTCTCCGCGATCCTGTCGATCGATGGATCAGCGAACGCGTCCACCACCTCACCAAGAATGCCGACGAAAACCTGTTGAGAATGTCGTTCGCGGGTTGCTACGGCGACATCGACCTCTTCGAGCTCCTCCGGAGCACGATCAACGACGACGACGACATGAACCTGCAGTCACGGTTCCTGCGGAACGGGCATTCGATCGGCCCCGGCGGGAGCACGCCGGGGCGGAATCTCCCCGCAGCCGATGTGCTGGCACGCTGCTCGTTCGTGGGGCGCCAGGAGTCGCTCGCCGCCGACTGCCACCGACTCGCCGGCCTCCTCGGCTGCGGGAAGATCGAGTTGCCGGAATCTCGGAATGTGGCCGGTGTGGGCGATGTCCGTTCCGCCCTGACGCCTGATGAGATCGCCTGGATCGCAGATCGCAACCGGGCCGATATCGCGTTGTGCAGCCTCGTGCCGGTGTGCGGACCGGAACGAAGCAATTCCCTGCCTGCCGATCGTCGGGCGATCGTGACGGCGATCCTCCATGGGGCACTGGCCCGCATGTCCGAATGCTTCGTCGCGCTCAAGAAAGACCGCGACGAGGCCCAGGTCATCATGGACCACCTCGCCACGCTGGTCGACACGCTTCCGCCCCCTCCAATGGCGCGGGCACTCCCGTCAGGGTGAGCCCCGCGTCGGACGCTTCTGCAGGGGGGGCACGCCCGCGGTCTCCGTGAGTTGCCGGACCACCCGCGATGCCTCGCGGCGCAGCTTGGCGAGCGTGTGGGGCTTGGGAAGCGGCATCAATGACTCGGCTGCCGAGTCCTCGATGCTTTGCTTCAACCGATTGATCTCGGCGACGAGTGACTCGATCGCCGCCAGGTGCCGTCCGATCGTGGCGACCTGCTCGGCATCGCGTTCGCCGAGTTGCCGCAGGTTGACGTCGAGGCTGCTCTGCACCGCTGCCGTCTCGGCCCTGGCGGCGGCGAGCTCGATTTCCCGGGCCTCCCGTTCGGCAACGAGGCGCCGCTCACCGGCGTCGCGTTCCGCCGTCAGCAGGCCTTGGCCTTCCGCGCGCACGGCAAAGATGACCGTGGCCGCGAGAGCCTGTTCCTCGGCCAGCTGTCGCTGGCTGTCGGCCGTCCGGGCCCGCTCCTCGGCCAGCTGTCGCTCGCTCTCGGCAGTCCGGGCCCGCTCCTCGGCCAGCAGTCGCTCGCTCTCGGCAGACCGGGCCCGTTCCCCGGCCAGCTGTCGCTCGCTCTCGGCAGACCGGGCCCGCTCCTCGGCCAGCTGTCGCTCGCTCTCGGCAGACCGGGCCCGCTCCTCGGCCAGCAGTCGCTCGCTCTCGGCAGACCGGGCTTGTTCCTCGGCCAGGAGACATTCCGCCGCCGTCCGTGCGGCGCCGACAGCCTGCTCCTGAGCCGTGGCTGCGATCGTTCGTTCCCGGCTGGCCCGCGCCCAGATCGCCACCGCCGCCACCGGCTCCGCCGTGGCCCGCCATGGGGTCGGCAGTGGGATGCGCGATTCGGCAACGTCGCGCAGCTCGCCGTAGAGCGCGTCGACCTCCGGCAGGAGGGCTCGCACGATCGAAGCCTGCGCGCCGCGGGCGGCAGCGTCGCCGCCGAGCAGTTCGGCCTCGAATCGGGGCGGAGGATCGGCCAACGGGAGGCCGAATCGTTCGCGGAGGACCGCGAACGTGCCGGCGGGATCGGCGATCACTTGCCCGAGCTCACGCACCAGGCAGCGCTCGGGCCGGCGGCGGGCAAAATCGAGGAGGATGCGATTGGCGTGCTCCCAGGCGCGGAGCGCGAGGAGCGGATCGGTGATGCAGGCCTCGTCGAGGCGCCGATAGAGCGAGTCGGCGACCTCCCAAGGGCTGCGGAAGACCATCAGCCAGATCGCCTCGGGAACCTGATCGGCCCAGAAGTCGAGAAACAGGAGCGTGCGCGGATCCTTCCAGCCCCACGGCAGGCCCGCCGCGCGGCGCGCGGCAACGATCTCTCCGGCGCGGGCTTCCAGTCCCATCGGAAACGTGATCCGCCCCTCCGGTACGATGCCGTCGCCGTGGAACCCGCAGCTTCGCAGCGCTCGCTGGTGAAGCTCGAGGAAGTCGAGGTCTTCGAAGTGCCCGCGGGCGTTGCCGTGCCCCACCCCCAGCTGCCGCTCCCCGAGCTTGATGCCGGCCCCGTCGAAGAGCGACGCGACGTACGACGTGCCCGAACGGTGCATCCCCGCGATCGCCAGGGCCGGTGGCAGCCAGTGGAGCGACCGCGGCGACGCGCCGGCGATGGCCGGCGGTTCGACACCGGACGGTGAGGATCGGCACGACGGGAACGATTCGTCAACCATGCGCGGGGATTTCCGGTTTCGTCGAATCGGGGCCGGTGCTGCGGTTTTCAGGTCCTTTATGGTGGCAAACCCCACCGTGGATCGGAAGACCATTTCCCCCAGTCTCGAGGGCCGAAAAGCGCGCGGTCGCCCCCCTGCCATGGCGGCCCCGGCCGCTCCCTGGCGGCGCTGCGGTTCGTAGCGAACCTATTCGAAGAGCACGCAGTCGCCGTAGCTCAAGAAGCGGTAGCGCTGGGTGATCGCCTCGGCATAGGCTCGCTTCACGAGCTCCCGCCCCGCGAACGTGCTGACGAGGACCATGAGCGTCGTCCGCGGCATGTGAAAGTTCGTCAGCAGGCAGTCGACGGCCCGGAAGGAGTGTCCGGGGCGGATGAAGAGCGAGGTCGGCCCCGACCAGGGGGCGAGCGTGCCGGCCGCGGCAGCCGTTTCGAGCGTCCGCACCGCGGTCGTCCCTACGGCGACGACTCGGCCCCCACGGGCCCGGGCCGCAGCGACGGCGGCCACCGTCTCCGGTGGGCAGTCGCACCATTCGCTGTGCATCGGATGATCGTCGAGATTGTCGACGGCAATCGGCCGGAAGGTATCGATGCCGACATGGAGCGTCACCCTCGCCATCCCGATGCCGCGGTCGGCGAGGGCCGCCAGGAGCGCCGGGGTGAAGTGGAGCCCCGCGGTCGGTGCGGCCGCCGAACCGGCGAGCCTGGCAAACACCGTCTGGTAGCGCGGGAGGTCGTCGGCGCGGGCGTCGCCGCCGCGGATATAGCCGGGGAGCGGCACGCGCCCCACCGCGCCGAGGAGCTGCTCGACGGTGCCGGCCTGATCGGGACGGGCCAGCCAGGTGCCGCCGGGGCCCCGTCCGGTCATCTCGAGGGTGAATCGATCGGCTCCATCCGCATCGACCAGCACGATGCGCTCGCCGATCGCGACGCGCCCGCGGGTGTGGGCGAGGAGCCGCCAGACGCCGTCGGCCGGCGACTCGAGCCACAGCCCCTCCCACCGCCCTCCCGTCTGCTCCCGGCGCCCCTCGAGCCGGGCCGGCACGACGCGGGTGTCGTTGACGACGAGGAGATCGCCGGGGCGAAGGATTTCGACGAGATCGCGGACGTGGCAGTGGGCGAGCGCGCCGTCGGAGCGGCGGACGACGAGCATCCGCGCGGCGCTCCGGTCGGCGAGCGGTTCTTGGGCGATCAGCTCGCGGGGGAGATCGTAGTCGTAGGCATCGGCGTCGGGCATCGGGGCATGGTACGCCGGAGGCGGCGGCCGACGGAATGCCCCGGCCGCGAACCGTGGTACAACCGACGGCCCTCTCACCGGACCGCTCTCCCGCCCTCGCTCCCGCCATGGCTTCCACGATCCACACGAGCGTTCTTCCCGCCGAGTCGCTCGGCTTCCTTGCCCTCAAGCCGGGAGACCGGGTCGTCGATGGCACGCTCGGCGGCGGCGGGCACACCCGGCTCCTCGCCGAGGCGGTCGGCCCCACCGGCCTAGTGATCGCCATCGACCGTGATCCCGGCGCCATCGCCCGCGGCGTCGATCTGCTCGCCGGGCTGCCGGTGCGGTTCGCGCAGGCCAACTTCCGTGACATTCCCGAGGTCCTCGACGCGCTTTCGATCGACAAAGTCGACGCGGTGTTCCTCGACGTCGGGCTCTCCAGCGATCAGCTCGCCGACGTCGAACGCGGTTTCTCCTTCGATGCCGACGGTCCGCTCGATCTGCGATTCGATCCGACCGAGGGGGAGCCGGCCTGGCGGCTCGTCAACCGGCTGCGGCCCGAGAGCCTCGCCGATTTGATCTACGAATACGGCGAGGAGCGTTACAGCCGACGGATCGCGCGGCGGATCGCTGCCGTCCGGGAGAAGGAGCCGATCCGGACCGCGCGGCAGTTCGCCCGGATTGTCACCTCGGCGATCCCCCGCCAACACCCGCCGGCCCGGATCCATCCGGCCACACGCACCTTCCAGGCGCTGCGGATCGCGGTCAACGAGGAGTTGAAGAGTCTGCAGATCGCGCTGGAGCGCACGCCCACCCGGCTCGCCCCCGGCGGGCGGATGGTGGTGATCTCGTTCCATTCGCTCGAAGACCGGCTCGTGAAGCAGGCCTTTCGGAATTCCCAGACGTGGGAGTGTCTCACGCGCTCCCCCGTCGACGCCTCTGACGAGGAGGTGGCCCGCAATTCGCGCAGCCGATCGGCGCGCCTCCGGGCCGCCCGGCGCCTCCCCGATCCGCTCGACGGCCCCGGCACGGGCTGAAAACAGCCTCTCGGCGAAGCCTCTCCCCCGCGGACAAGTGCCCCCGAATCGGCGCGGATTCTCCCCTTCCGCCACAGCGTCGGTAAGGGCAAAATCCGCCCCCTGGCCAGCGGTGGAAATTGCCCCTCGCTCCCCGGCTGCCCAGCGGCGGCGATCCCCCGATCTGCGGCCTGCAGGGAGATTCGATCGCCCCGGAGGCGGACGCATGGACCACACCCACGACGCCGAGAGCGACGACGATCTCGACCAACGCCTCGCGAAGGTGTTCGAGGAGCGGGGCATCCCCAATCCCCCTCCCCGCCCGGTCCCCCGCCCGCTCCCGCCGCCGCCCGTGGCCAAGGTCGATGCGCCGGCGCCCGTTGCCAAGGTCGACGCGCCGGCGCCCGTTGCCAAGATCGACGCGCCGGCGCCCCGCCCGCAGGCCGTTTCCCAAGCCCCTCCCCGGCCGGCGCCCATGGCAGGCAAGCCGGCCCCGCCGCCGGTCGCCCCGCGCCGCAGCAGTCGCCGGGAAAAGACGATTCTCCTGGCGATGCTCGGAACGCTGGCCGGGGCCTTTGTCGGCGTTCTGTCGATGAAGCTCCTCGTCCCCCGCGCGCCAAACGGCGCGGGGCCCGACATCCACCTCGAATCAGTCGGGAGCGGCGGGGTCGATCTCGTCGATCCCCCGGCCCTGACGGCGCTTCCTCCTACCGCGGCCATTCCCCCCGACCCGTTTCGCAGCCTCGGCCTCCCCCCCGCTGCCCCGGGCGACGAACAGACCGCGTTGCAAAGCGGCGAACCATCCGCCGGCGACGCCTCCGACCACGATGCCTCCGCCGCGGTCGATGCCGATCGCGCTGACGCTGCGCTGGCCGCGGGGCGGTATTCCCGCCGCCCTGCCTCCGATCGGCTCACCCCCATCACCGCCACCGACCTCGCTCCGATCCCCGCCGACGCCGCGTTCCCCGCGTCGCGGTTGGCCGGCAATTCTCCGCTCCGTGCCCTTGACGAGGAGTCCCCCCCCACGCGGCGCCCGGCCTTCGCGGGCGCCCCCAATCGATCCGATCCCCGGGAAGGCGTTGTCCCTACGGCCGCCATCCGCCCCCTCGACCCCCGATCGGCCCGAGAGGATGCCGCGGCGCCCAGCGCCGGCGGCGGCTATGTCGTCCGCGAGGGGGATACCTGGTGGTCGGTGGCGGAGTCGACCTACGGGGATGGCCGCCTCTACAAGGCGCTGTTCGCCTGGAACCGGACGCTCGACCCGCGCGTCAGCCTCGCTCCCGGCACCCGCCTCGAACTGCCGCGTGAGGAACAGCTCCGTGCCGCCTGGGGCCGACTGGTGCCGTAGGACCGCGCGCGGGCTCGCGCCGCGTCAGCCGCAGTTACCGGCGCCGGAGGCCACCGGCCCCCCTCTGCCACCGGTGCCCGTCACAGCCTTTCTCAAAGTCTCGGTCCGCATCCCCGGAAGGGCGGGAGGTACCTGCTCGGCATCGCCCTGACTGCCCGTGCGTGGGGGAGCGATCGTGGTGGTCGATCGACCATGGGCGTATCCCCTCCAGGCGGCAGCCGCGCGAAAACGACGCCGCCCCGCGTCGATCGGGTCGACGCGGGGCGGCGTGAAGAGCGTGGCGGTGGTGCGGATGCGGCGGCGCGGGCCTGCCGGATCACTTCCCGCCGAACTTGTAGGTCGTGTTCTTGGGATCGAAGTCGGCATCCGTGAAACCGTTGTTCACCTTCACGTTCATGTATGTGTACTCCTCCATGAGGAGCGGCTGGCCACCGGCCTCGAGCGGCCAGTCGTACGACTCGTAGCGGATCGGGATCGTCAGCTCGTCGTCGATGAAGACGCGGGCGAGGTGGAAGCGGAAGTTCTTCCGCGGCGTCGGGTGGGTGACCTGGATGCAGGTGCAGACGCGGCCGTTGACCTTGGCGTTGGGGTAGAAGTTGACCTCGCACTCGCCATACTGCGAGTCGTGCCGCGCCACCTCGACGAGCCGCTTGGTGAGGTTTTCGACCCCGAGCTCGGTGATCGGGTAGCGCTGGCCCGACATCGCCATCATGCTCTGGGGCTTGAGCGAGACGGTGCCGACGAGGGCCCGAACCCCACTGCCGGCATGGGCGAGCATGTTGCCGTCGTTGCGGCCGTCGAAGTAGAGCACTTCCTGCCCCTTGACACTGTCGGGGCCGAGGAACGAGAGATAGACGCTGAACGGCTTCTGACGGATCTTGGCAAACATGTACTCGTGCTCGCCGAGCTTGCCGTCGATCCGCTCCCGCTTGACGACGGTCGCCGAGTAGTCCTCGATGTTGTCCTGGATCCCCTTGAGCCCCTTCTCCGCCAGTTCGAGGGCCGGCTTGAGCGGATGCTCCGCCTCGGTGAAAGGGACCGCCGCCGGCGAGCCGATGTTCCCGCGGGGGAGGCCGCCGTTGGGGAGCAGCCCCGGGCCGAAGTCGGCTGCCGTCTGGCCGCGGGCCGCAGGCGCCAACAGGGCAACGGCGAGGATCACGCCCAGGCCCGCCGAAGAAAACTGTCTGTCCTGTCGCACCCAGGCCATCGCGCACCCTCCATGGAGAAGCGGGGTCTGGAATGAGCCCGCTCGGCTGTCGACACCGCGTACCCCTTCATCGCCCCCGGCCGTCCCCGGCATGAACCGTTCGAACGGGACCGGAATCGCCGTCAGAATCCGACGGCACACCGACCTGACCGCCCAGCGGGATCGTCGGTCGGCACGAGGGGGGGGAGTGTAGCGGCCGCGTCCGCCCGGAACCATCTCATCTTTCCCGTCGAAAGTTCCCCGTTGGGCGGGGTTTACGCCGAAAAACCCTCGCTCCTTGCCCCTCCCCGCTCTGGCAACCATGCTCGCAGATTCCTCTTCCCGCCCGCGCCCCCCGCCCCGGCACCCCCATGGCCACCGTCGACGCGCCCACCCCGGCCCCCCAGATTGCCGTCACCCGAATCGAGTCGGAGCCGTTCGCGGAGCACAGCTATCTGCTGACCGCGGCCGGGAGCCGCGACTGTGTCGTCGTTGATCCGGGATTCGAACCGGACGCGATCCTCGAGGCGATCGCAGAGCAGGGGCTGGTGCCCCGGGCGATCCTGATCACACACGGCCACTCCGATCACATCGCCGGCAACGGGACGTTGCGAGAGGCCTTCCCGGGACTGCCAATCGTCGTCGGCCGCGGCGACGCCCCGAAACTCGTCGATCCGATGGGGAATCTGTCCGGATTGTTCGGCCTCCCGATCACCAGCCCCCCCGCCGACCGGCTCCTCGACGACGAGGAATCTTTTTCCGTCGCCGGGCTCTCCTTCCGGGCGATGGAGATCCCCGGCCATTCTTCGGGGCATGTCGTGTTCCTCGTCGAGGGCTGCACGCCGCCGGTCGTGTTCGGGGGGGATGTGCTGTTCCGGGAAGGCATCGGCCGGACCGACTTCCCGGACGGCGACTTCGCCGCCCTGGCCAGCGGGATCCGCCGCAGGCTCTACACGCTCCCCGCCGCGACGGTCGTCTTTCCGGGGCATGGCCCCGAAACCACCGTCGGGCACGAGCGCCGTCACAATCCGTTCGTGCCGTTCGTGCCCGTCGCACCTTCTGGACCACGATCAGACCGGGACGATTGACCCCCACCGCATCGACGATCGACAATTGACCAAATGCTCTATCAAGCCGAACCGATGCCCGTCGACGTCGCCTCACCCCGCCGTGCCGTCCCCGGCCGCACCGCTGTCTGCCGTGCTGCCGGATTAACGCTGGCGGCGCTGGCGCGGCTGCTGTCGGGGGCGAGCGTGCGCTGGATCGCCTGCCAGCCCGACACCTGCCAGCGGTTCTACTTCGCCAACCACACCAGCCACCTCGACGCCCTCCTGATCTGGTCGTCACTCCCCCAACCGGTGCGCGAGTTGACCCGCCCGGTGGCCGCCAAGGATTACTGGTCGCGCGGGGTGCTGCGACGCTGGCTTGCCGAGGAGGTGTTCGACGCGCTTCTGATTGATCGCACCGACATCAAGGTCCACCAGAGCCCCGTCGACTTGATGCTCCGCGAGATCGGCGGGACGCGCTCGCTGATCGTGTTCCCGGAGGGGAGCCGGAGCGTCACGGGCGATCTGGGGGAGTTCAAGAGCGGCCTCTACTACCTCGCCAAGAAGCGCCCCGACATCGAGCTCGTGCCGGTCCACATCGACAACCTCAACCGGATCCTCCCCCGCGGCGAGTTTCTCCCCGTTCCCCTCCTCTCCTGCATCAGCTTCGGGCCGCCGATGTGGCTAGAGCATGGCGAGGCGAAGGCCGATTTCCTCGCCCGCGCGCGGAAGGCCGTGCAGGCGCTCAAGGAATGAACGCCCTGCCATGAACGACATCCGCACGATCGCCCTCATCGCCGGGGTTCTCCTCCTCCTCCTCGTGGCCACCGCCGTCGGGCAGTTCCTCGCCCGCAACCCCGATCGCGGCCTCAATCCCGCCGCGGTGAACGCCTTCAACCTCCGGCTGCGGGGGTGGTGGATCATCTGCACCGTCCTCGCCGCGGCCTTCTGGCTCGGGACGACGACGACGGTGGTCCTGTGCGGGCTGGTGTCGTTTTGGGCTCTGCGGGAGTTCATCACGCTCACCCCCACGCGGAAGGGCGACCACCGAGCGCTGTTTTGGGTCTTCTTTCTGTTCACACCGCTCCATTACGTTCTCGTGGCCTACGACCGCTACGACCTGTTCAGCGTCTTCCTTCCCCTCTACGGCACGCTCTTCGTCCTCGCCCGGGTGGCTATGGCAGGCGACTACAGGCGCTTTCTCGAGCGGACGGCGAAGATCCAGGCCGGGCTGGTCGTCTGCGTCTACTGCCTCTCCTTCGCCGCGGCGCTGCTCCATGTGAGGATCCGCGGGCAGGATCCGGCCAACAGCGACGCCAATTTCCGGCTTCTCTTCTTTCTCATCCTCCTCGTCCAGTTTGCCGACTGCATGCAATATGTCTGGAGCCGGATGGCCGGCCGGCGGCCGGTGGCCCCCGAGGTCAGCTCGACGCGAACCTGGGAGGGCCTGCTCGGCAGTGCCACGAGCACGGCCCTGCTCGCCGCCGTCTTGTGGTGGGCAGCGCCCCCCTTCGAGCCCTGGCAGGCAGCGCTCGTCGGCTTCGTCGTGGCGGTGATGGGCTTCGCCGGCGGGATGACGATGTCGGCGATCAAGCGCGACCGCGGCGTCAAGGACTACGGCACGCTCGTGGTGGGCCACGGCGGCGTCCTCGATCGCGTCGACTCGATGTGCTTCGCGGCACCGGTCTTCTACCATCTCACGTGGTTCGTCGCCGGGCAGTAGCAGGCCGCGGATCACGGGGCCCACGGGGGAATTGCCCAGCCCGTGGAGGGCCGTAGTTTCCAGTGGCGCCGCCATCGGCCCGCCGGTCAGTCACGATGAGTTGAGTCGCCGGAATCGGCTTCGCGTTGGTGTCCGCTTTGGGGAAGTGCAGCCGACGCGTTGTCACGTCGGAACTTGTCTCTCCACGATGCCCGAAACATCCAGAGCGTGTGAAGGGACAGCAGTAGCACGGTGACTGGCGGTACGATCATCATCGAGAACGAGCCCGTCCAAATCCCTCGCACGGTCATCGACGCAAGAAAAAGGGCGACAGGCACGTAAGGCAACGCCAAGCTGTTGGAACGTCCCTTCAATCGTGGCTCACACGCATGCGGAACAAGCACATAGACCGCTCCGAGAAAGAGCACGAGCAGCCCAGGAACCAGCATGCTTCATCTCCCGTCGATGGGCAGGCCGACATCGATCGAGGGGATTCGGACCGCCCTGCCGAAAGTGGCTCGACCAGCCGAGTTTGATCCACCTGCGACGCGAATCGGCTCGGCTTTGCTTTGGAAGCGTCAAAACGATATTCAATGCCAAGTTCGTCGGCCGGCTTTGCCGCAGGTTTACGGGCCCGTGGCTTCTTCATCGTCGTCTCGCTCCCGTCGAGTTGCTTTCCTCGCGCTGATGATCCTATCGCGTTCCGTGAACGCGACCAACAACCGTCGCCCCAGCGACGAATGCCCGATCATGATTTCGCGAAACTCGTCCTGGAAATGCCCGGCATCGTCGAAGAGGACGGCCAATGGATCAGAAGATGCATCGTCCGCAGAGCCAAAACGAGCCTGAAAGGACACCACCGATGACTGGCGGTGCCTCACACAACTCTGGATCGATGACGACGTCGAACGAGCCGCCAAGCGTGTCGACAAGTGCCCAATAATACGGCTCGCCTGACAGGCTGTTCTTCTTCACTTCCGTGGCGACGACATGGCCAGTGAAGATCGCCGTCGAAGTCGGCGGACCCGCTGAATCGCCGTCGGGCTTGAACAGACCGGACGGGATGAACGACCGGGACGCAAACTTCAGCTCGCCGGTCTGGGATTCGTTGTACGCCTCAAGTGATGAATGCACCGAGATCTCGTGGGCAAAGGCGGCAATCTGGACATCGACGATCTGCGGCAAGGCGACGCTTGCGTATCGGTCGGAGTCAATCGCGTCGAAAACAAACGGGTAGGCGCCGGAGTCCATGTCGCCCTCATCCGGGTCTGCCCAACCGTGGAATGCCCCTTCCAGCGGCGTATCGTCAGGCCGTGCGACGCGAGCAGTGAGTCGAACACGAATCCGACCGCCGCCGGCGAAGAACGGCGTCATTCCGACGAGCTCGTCGTCGTTGTTCGTTTGGAGCCACATTTCTGCCCCACACTCCGACGACCATCGCCAATACCCGCCGTGGTCCGCTTCGATGAATGTCGCCAGCGGGCCGATCCGGCCCACGAGCGCGTTCAAGTCGGCTTGTTCGTTGACGGGAAAGCCAATGGATGACAAATGACTTGACATGATGTGAAGGCGGTCTTTGCCGCCCAAAGTGCCGACCCAATCGCAGAAGCCCACGGGGCTTCGCCCCTCGGAGAGACTACCCGCCCGCGCCGCCGGTTCCATCCCCCTGCCCGGCCGGCCCGGATGCCTCCGGCATCGCGGGCGCCAGGAGCGCCCACACGACATCCGCCATTCGATCATGCCCGTGTTGCGTCAGATGGAGCGAATCGACGGTGGCGTCGGCGGCTGCGATGACCGAAAGGAGGATTCTCTTGGGGATCAGGGCCACGCCATGGCGCGAGGCAAGATTGCGCTGAACCCTCCCAAAGCCTTCATAGAGCGGCGGAATCGGCAGCTCGAACATGGCCACCTGCCTCCCTGGCTGGCACACCGCTTTCAGAAGCGCATCGAGCCCCGCTTCGAAGGCTGCGACAGGACCTCCCCCGAGGAAATCGTTCCCGCCGATTTCCACGATGACGACGGGCGCAGCGATCGATACCTGCTCGAGCCCCTTCGCTGCAGACGCCGCGGTTGCCCCCGCCTTCGAGAGATCTTGCACCGCCACTCCGTACCGGTCCCTGAGAATGGCAGGCCACTTCCGGGTCAGATCACTCTCGCCATGGCCAGCCGTGAGGGAATCACCGATCACGGCGATCTGCCGGTCGCGGACTTCCGCGAGCACCGGCATGATCTGGTAACGGGCTTCATGGAGCCCGACTCCGAGGAGAGCGAGGGCACTCGTGGCGGTGGCCGTCGCGGCATTCGCGCCGAACCGACTCGCCCACCACCCCACGACGATCGAAAGCAGGATGACGGCGTAGGCCCAGATCGGCAGCGGCGCGGCAGCCACCGACAGGCCGATCAGCCCCACGAGAAAGCACCACGTCGCACCACGCCACAGCCGCGGTGCGGCGCTCGAGCGAAGCCCGACGGCCGCGACCAGCAGGGCCACGGCCACAAAAAAGGCCCGACCGCTGGCGATTTGGACCACGAGCCAGTTCATCGCAGCGATTGCCCCCTTCGCCAAACGACTCCGGACGGCGGCGAAGCAACGAGCCAGACTTCACCCCGGAGAGGATTGGCCATCGTCAGCCTCTCGTGCGTCCAGGTCGAGGTGCATGTCCGGCCCTGTTTGTCTTGATGCGACCGCCACAACGTTTTCGAGCCGATCGCGCGTTCGAGGGCGACGAACGGCCCCCGTGCGTTCGAATGGCCGCGGGGAAGCCACCGCACGCCTCACCGCCGGGCGCTTTGTACCTTGCCGATCACCCACCAACCGAGCGTCACGAGACACCCGACGAAGAAGCCCTGGATGATGAAGACGAACGGCAGCAGGACGAGGAACACGAGGGATTCCAACGGCCCGATGCCGCCGGGCGTCAGCAAGCCGAAGCACACTTGAATCGCGAGCATCAGCGGAAGAACCAGGGCCGTGGCACCGGCGGCGTAACCGGCCCAGACCGTCTTGAAGAGCTGCTCGGGTTTCACAGAATCGGTCTCCTGCAACGTGGGGCGATGATCGACACCCTGCTTCGGGGAACGGGCGAAAACCGTCGGGCTTCAGCGTATCGCCGCGGCCCGAACCGATCAGGTTACCCGCAGGAGCGCGTCGATCAGACCGATCGCCGGGATCAACAGCAAAAACGCGAACAGCGCCGCCGCCAGCAACGGCACCACGAGGAAGCCGAGGAGGCCTCCGAGCCCCTGGAGCGCGGCATATGCGGCGGGCGATCGGCCGCGTCATTCCGCGGGCGTCGATCCGCCGTCCGGTTCTCCAGCCTCATCGGGCCCACCCGGCACCGGGATGCCGAGGTCGCGACAGATCTTTCTCGCGAGGAAGTCGGGAATCTCCCGATGCCGCGGCACGGCAGATCGATGCTTGAGGACCACATTCCCCCACCACGAGTGGCTTCCACCTTCGCGGACCAACTCGCAGCCATGATCCACCATGTGGCGAACCAGATCACGACGCTTCACGGCTGCAGGGCCACTTCCTCGAAGTGCTCGCCGGCGGCCTTGCGGGCCTCTTCTCGATTCATTTGGATCGCTTCGCTCAAGGCTTCTCGAAGATTGGCGAGAAGTTCCTCGCGCGTCTCGCCCTGCGAGTTCACGCCCGGCACCTCCTCGACCCAACCGATCCACCATCGCCCATCACGCCGAATCACGGCGGTATACGGACTCACGCTCATGGGACGCTTCATGCTCGGGAACGGGGAAGACGATCAGAACCGTCCGAGAGATTACCACGGGCGACAACGCTCGCGAGCGGCGCCGGCTGGCTCGCCGGAGCGCCCCCTGCTTCACGCCCCATCACGGAGCGAGCCTCGGCGTGGCCGGCTCGGGCCGGTCCGACGGCAGGCCACCGTCGGGAATACGGCGGGCCTGGAGGGCGTAGATCGAACGCCGCCCCGCCATCGCCACCGGGCGGGCCTGGGGAGCGGGGGACTCGGGAAGCGGCTCGGGGAGCGGGACGGGGAGCGGCTCCGGGCTCTGCCCACGGGCCGTGGGACCTTGAGCGAACGCGGCCGGAGGTGCCGGCGCCGCGACCAGGAGTGAGGCCGGGGGGGCCGGGCAGCCCTGCCGGACCCAGTCGAGCCAGGTGTGCTGGAGCTGGGCCACTCCCGGAACGGCGTAGTGACGCTGGAGGGCGCCGGTCCAGTCGTCGGTGGCGAGGCCGTCGCCGACGAAGGCGACGTAGCGGTGCCGGCCCCCGCGCTCGATCAGATAGCGGGCCAGCGAATAGCCCTGCGAGTAGAGAGGGAGGACGTCGGCGGGATACTCGCGCATCGCGAACATCTCCGGGAAGGCGATCCCCCGGCCGGTCGTGAGGTGCTCGATCAGAAGGCGGTGCTGCCGGGCACGCTCCACCGGATGCTCCACGGTCGTGCAGGCCCCCTCGTCGGCCCAGCGCGGCAGCGGACGGCGGAAGTGGCTGGCGAAGATCGTGTGGGTGATCTCGTGGGGGAGGACCGAGTCGAGGATCCGTTCCTCGCTCCCCTGGATCGTCATCGTCCAGCCGAACACCTCGCCGGCGTCGAAGACAAAGCTCGTGGCGCCGCCGGCCCCGAGATGCGGGGCGACCTGGGCCTTGATCGGACAGGGGCGGTTCCACCGCGGCAGCGGCTTGCCGAGCCATTCCACCGCGAGGTCATGACGATACTGCTCGGCGGCGGCGCCGATCTTTCTCGCCTGGCCGTCGGTCGGCGCGTCGATGACGAAGTTCGCGGTCCGATGGCTGGCGGCACTGACCCGTCCGGCCCCCAGGGCGAGCACGGCGGCGAGCACCACGAGCACCGGTCGCACGAAGCATCGTTCCAGCATGTCGACTCCACCTCCGTGGGAATCAACGTGCCGTTCCTTCGGCACGCGATCGCGGCTCCCGCGGTCATGCCGATCGCGGGGGGGCGGACACTAGCGAACCGCCGCGACGCGGAACCAGACCGCTTTCCCCCACGCAACCACGGGAAAAACGCTCTTGCGGCGACGACGCTCCGGCGGGGGGGCGGGCCGACAGGGCCCGGCAGCCGCGGCCCGCGGAGGGCGTTGGCCCGATCAGCCGGCCGGGCGGACGGTCGAACCGGAGGGCGAGGCGCTGCTCCCGGTGGCAAGCCGGGGGCCGGGGCCGAGCCGGGTGGCAGTCTCTCCAGTCACGATTCGCCCGGGTTGCCCTCCCCCCCGCGGCGCTCGCCAGCCGAACCAGCGCCCTGACTGCCGCGGCATCCACACCGACACCAGCGCCGCGCCGATGGCCATCGCCAGCCATCCCGGCCAGGTCGGATCGAGCGTCGTGACCCAGACCCCCCCCGCGACGACCACGAAGCTCGGCGCCACCCACCAGGGACCGAGGAGCGCCGAGGCGAAGCGCGCGACCAGCGGACTCCTCCGCCGCGCCTCGAGGAGGGCGACGATGCCGAGGAGCAGGACGGCTGTCGTGATCACCCGCCCAGACAACGAGGCGTCGGTGCGGCGGGCGACGACGATCCGCAGACTGGGCGCATCCCGCCCCTGGAGAAACCGCATCGGGGCCGCCCACGCGGCGGCAGCATGGCTGTCGCGCATCCCGACGTGCGACCAGGCAGCGGGCAACGGCAGGACGGCCTCGCGGCGACGCTGCCGGAGGAAATCCCCGAGCCGGCGGGCGTCGTCCGGCGCGGCCCGGGCGATCGCCCGGTCGAAGCCGGTCGCGAGTCGCTCGATCGCCCCCTGTCGGGCCGCCGTCATCGTCTCCTCGTCGACGGTGGCCGTCGGCGGGAGCGCTCGGGCCACGACCCCGTCGGGGAGCTCGAGGATCCACGCGGCGTGGAGGGAAGCGAGCCCGACGATGCCCGGCTCCGGGATCTCGAGGATGCCGTCAACTGGCAGGCCGTTGCTGACGTCACCGGCATAGACCGCGACGATCGACCGGGGCCACCCGACATCGAGCAACCGCAGTTCCCAGGCGTTCTCGGCAATGCTCGAGCGGGCGGGGATGGCGTCGTTGGCGATCCGCCCGTCGACGAACACGTCGAACATCCGCATCCCCGCCGGGATCCGGATGCGGACCAGCGGATCGGCGGCGACGACATCGAATCTCGACACCCCCCAGGCCCGTCCCCGGGCATCGATCGCCAAGTGGGTCTCGGCGAACTCGACCCGGGCCTCACCAAGCCCCTCGCTGGAAGCAACCTCGACCCTCGGCTCGCGGAGGGCCACCAGCGCTGCGACCGGCGCGGCCACGGCCTCGTCGGGCGCGCGGTCGATGACGCGGTACGCGGGGGCCGGGGCATCGGCGGCGACCTCCACCGATCCGCTGGGGGCGAAGGCTGCCTCGCCCCCCGGTCCACCGCCGCCGACGATCGCGACGCGCCCCTCCGCCATTCGCCAGGTCGCCGTCAGCGGTCCGCCCGGATCGAAAACGGCCCGGATCAGTGGGAGGCTGCCGGCGCTGGCCGGCGCTCCGTGGAGACTGGCGGCGACGGCGAGGAGGAAGACACCGGGGCGCGGCCGCTGGACGACGACGACGATCCGCCGGGGGCCATCACGGCGCCACCGGACCCCGATCGGAACAATCTCTGCCGCGGCGGGGACGCCCCCCGGATCCTCGCGGAGCGACACCTCATCGATGTCACAACCCTCCGGGATCTCGAGCCCGATCGCCACCAGCGGTGAGAGCAGCGCATCGATGCGGGCCTCGAGCCGGAGGCGGATCGCATCGGCGGCAAACCCCACATCCATCCGCTGGCTCCCCCGCGGCGGCTGCCGGCGCCGCTCGACGGAGACTCGCGCCGCAACGGAGGTAAGCGTGCTGGCGCGCGCCACCCCGGCCGATCCCCCCCCTTCAAACTCCCCCTGTCGCACGCCACGGCCGCTCTCACTCCGCCACACGAGCCCCCCGACGGGTGTCCCCGCGCCGCGCGGGGGGAGAAGTGTCGCATCCTCCGGGAGCGTCGCCTTGACAATCAATTCAGCGGACGGTTCGAGCTGGGTCGTGCGGGCGTCGCTGGTCGCTCCCTCGAGCCAGGCCGACGGCAGATCGAAGAAGCCGACCGGGTCCGCCAACGGCATCAGGCAGGTCGTCCCGAAGGCGATCCGGCCCCGACGGGGATTCGCCACATCGACGAGAAATCTCCCGCCGCCGAGCGCCGTCAGGATGAATCCCGGCTCGGTGAGGGCGAAGGCCCCGAGGCGCGGATCGGCACGGAGGACGAGGCTGCGGACGATCTGATCGCCGGGGTCGATCGCGTAGGTCGCCGTCAGTCGACAGCCACCGTCGGCCCAGGCGAGATCGTTGCGACTCTCCGCTATCGGGATGGTGTCGACGATCCGCGTTCCGCCATCTCCCGCCCAAGCGAGGCGGACGCGCGTCGCGCGGCTGACATCGAATCCGGTCGCCGCCCGCTTGCCATCCGCGGGGCGGCGGACGCGCCGGGGAAGACCGTCGGCTCCGAGCGCATCGACCTGGAGCACCGACGCGTCGCCGCGGGCCACGGGGAGTGGCCCCTCGACGACCAACTCGGCGCGGGGGGAGAAGGGGATCGCGACGATCGCGCTGTCGACCTCGCCGGCGCGGGTCGGCCGGACGATCACGCCGACCTCGAGCCGGTGCCGACCGGCATGGGCGAAACCGACGCCGAGCCGACGGCCATCGCTGTCGGGCGTCGGCACGACCGTCTGGCCATCGACGCGCGGCCCCGCCGCATGCCAGCGGGCTCCGTCCTCCTGAACGAGCGTCATCAGTCCGCCGGCATCGGCATCGAGGTCGACGTCGAGCGTCCATGCCCCGTCGGCTCCGGGGCGTGCGCGGAGGCAAACGGCGTGGATGCGGACCCCGAAGGCCGCCTTCCGCCCGAGGGCCGCCGAGAGGGCCCGGTAGAGCGGCTCGGGAACGAGGGCCGTATCGCCGCGCTCATCGGAGGGGTCAGATCCTTCTAAAGAGCGAAGCCCCGGAACGATGAACACCGGGAGCGAATCCTCCGCCGCGGAGGGGTCGGCCGGCGTCGGCGCCAGGCCGGTGGGGAGCGGTTGCCGGGCGGCGGCGGAAGCGGGCGCCAGGAGCAGCGCCACGACGAGGAGGGGGAGCGTGCCGCGCCACCGGCCGACGGCCCGCCGCAGGAGCGCGGCGACCGCCAGCCCCCACAGGCCGGCGCGGGCCAGGCCGTCGAGCGGCAGCGGCAGCCACAAGCCTGCGACGGCGAGAGTGACCGCCACGAGGAGTCGCCTCACGAGGCTGGCGGTGAGGAACCCGAGGGTCGCGAAGGCGAGACACACCAACAACGCCCCGCCCCACAGCCAGCGCGAATGGACCAGACGGACGCTCACCCCGGCACCGCGCCCGGCACGCTGCACGAGGACCCGCTCACGGAAGCCGGCGTCGATCGTTCCCTGTCGACTCCGTGGGCGCGCGACCTCGGCCCCGGGCGCCGATCGCCCCCGGATCGTCACGGGAAGGAGGCGCTCGAGCCAGCCGGTGCGGGCTGCGCCAACCTCGCGGAATCCGATCGGCAGCGTGACGATGTCGACGCCGTCGGGCAGAAGCACCTGCCAGACCCTCTCGAGCACCGGAACATCAATCCCGGCACTGGCGAGCGGAACATTCCAGGCGAAAGGGGAGGGGGCGGCGGAGGTCTCGGAGCGGACCACGAGCCGGATGAAGCGCCGGTCCGCCGGGAGATCGACCCGCCACGCCCCCGTGATCACGTCGGGCAACACCGTCGCCGGCACGTCGTCGATCACTACGCCCCGCGCCAACACTCCCGCCGGCGGGGTGACGGCCACCTCCGTCCGGCCATGGTTCTCGATGTCGAAGCGGGTCTCGTACTCGGTCACGCCGGTCGGATGACACCAGCAGGTTGTCTCCTCGCTCCACACCCAGGCCCGGGCCTCGTCATCACGATCGCGCCCCCCGGGTACGATCTCGGCCGCGGGCGTCACCGCCGGTGAGCGGTCGGTCGGTGGCGTGAAGGCAAACTCGGCGAGCGTTCCCTTCGGCAGATCGTCGTCTCCCGACCGTCCGGCCGGAGGCAGCTCCTCGAGGCGGCGGTTGACGATCTGTGGCCGACGACGGCTGGCGTTGACGATCACCACGCCCCCCTGCTGGGGATCGCTGCCGTCGACCCACGCCAACGGGACCGCCACCGGACCGCCGAAGGGGATGGCGCGTGCGGCCCGGATCCGCACGTTCCCGCGGACCGGGGGCTGCAGTTCGACGAGCCACGACTCCCCCTCGTCGAGGCTCCCCCCACCCTCGCCACGACGATCGATCCGCCGCACGGCCAGCGACCCTCCAGCGGGGGGAAGAAGCAACCACTCGAGGAGGTCGTCGGTCGGCTCCGAGAAATGGACGACGACCGCATCGAGCGCCGAGGCCCCCGGGGTGCAGGAGAACGTGAACGACTCGGTGATCCGGTCGTCGAGGACCGTGAGCCGCACCCGGGTGTCGGCCTCGACCGGGGGCCGCCGTTCGAGCAGGCTGGCCGGAGCCGCCATCGCCCCGTCCTCGATCGGGATCCAGGCGCGGATGGCGGCCTTGGCCGTCAAGCCCGCCAACCGCTCCGGCAGCGCCGCCGGCGGTGGTGCCGGGGGATCGATTTCGATCGTCGTTTCGGGCGGGGAAGTGAAAGCGAGGACGGCCTGGCCCGCGGTCTCCCCGTCGAGGCGCAGCATGTCCATTTCGGCGCCGGTGAACGGCACCTCGGTGGTGATCCCGGCGCGATGACCGGCGATCGCGAGCGTGAATCCCCGCTGCGGGGTCGCGGCGGTGGGAAAACCGATCCGCAGCAGGTCTCCGCGCAGGTCGCGCACCATCCGCCAGTCGAGCGAGGCGTTTGCCGAGGTCCGTTCGACGCCGATGCCACGCCACTCGACGGCCTCGACGGAATCGATGAACCACCCCGGCGCGACTCGGCCGGTGACCTCGAACGCCTCCCCCCTGCGGACGCGGAGATCACACGCCGCGCGCGCCGTGACGACCGCCTGACCGATGTCGACGGTGGTCACCCGGGCGACGTCGAGCTCCGCCCCCCGCGGCGCCACGCCGACCCGCACCCGGGCCTGCGGGGCCTGCGCCTCGAACGACACGCGCGCCCGGTCCCCCGCCGGCTCGGCGTTGGCCACGATCGGCCAGGCGACGATTTTCTCCTCCGCCACCGGCAGGCATGACTCGGCACTGATGTCGACCAGCGCCAGCCCAGGGTCGCATTCGACGACGATCCCGCCGCCGGCCCACTCGGCCGCGATCGGCCACACCAGCGGCAGCCACCCAGCGCCCGACTCGGCGGGCTTTTCACCCCCCTCTCCGCGCATCGGCAGCGGGGCGACTGCGGTGATCGTCACCGGCGCCATCGTGCCGAGGGATGCGGCGGGAAGCCGCACCGCCGTCGTCCCTGCCACGTCCCGCGGGCCGATGTCGGCAGGACGGACGCCGGCCCGGGGAAGGGTGACCGTCACCGACTCTGGCGACAGACGCGGATCGGCGTCGACCGCGAGCAGCACCGTCCGCCACGGCGCCGTCGGCACAAACACGGCCGTGACCCGCACCTCCCCGCGCCCAATGACGGCCCGTTGCCAGCAGCCGAACTGCTGCGGCGACTCCTTCGTCGTCAGCGGTGTGAACGCGACGGCCGCGCGGGGCCCGACGTCGATCCGCCAGATCCCCTCCCCGGTCGGCCCGACGTCCGGCCCGCCCACGACCTGCACCGCACCGGCTTCTCCTTCGACCAGCGGCGACATTCCCGCAGGGAGCCCGAGGTCGATGCGCGTCCGCAGCGCGGGGAGGAGCGGCACGACGAACCTGCTCCCCTCCTCCGGCGGCGGCAGCTCCCACTGGAAACGATAGCGCCCCGGGCGCGATGCCATGCAGCCGAGCCCCTTCACCCCGCCATGAAGGGTCACCTCGCCGCCGGCATCGTCCCCCTCCCAGGCGCCCCGGAGCACCGGCACCATCCCCAGGGAGATCGCGGCGGGAAGATCCTCCGCCGCCAGGTCGATCGTCGAGGTGCCGAGCAGGCGACCGTCCGGGGCGAGCGTGGCGCTGCAGGTCGCCTCCCTGACGACGCTGGCCGATGGGTGGCCGGGGCGCGGAGCGCCGGTCACCCCGGGATCCCCCTCGGTGGCCGACAGGGCCGCTTCGAACTCCTCGAGCGGGACCGGCACGAGCCGGTGCCCTCCGAGGGGCACCTCACCGAGCCTCCCCGCCGGAACCCGGACGCGGTGGAACGGCATCGTCGCCGCGGGCGACGCGCCGGAGGAGGGAGCCGCGGGGGACGGGGGCTCGGCGCCCACGCTGGGGATCAGCAGCGCCACAAGCGCGATCCACAGGCCGGCGTCGCGGGGGCGGATCATGGCAACCCCCTTCCCGGCGACTCGGTCCGAACCGCCGACGGCGGTTCGAGATTGACGATCAGCGATGGGTTGGAGGCGAACCGCGTCGAGTCGTCGAGGGGGAGGGGCCGCGGCGGCGCGACCGTCGGGCCCACCTCCCCGGAGCCCCGCCGCAGAAGGGCCGCGAGGAACGACAGCAAGCATCCCGGGATCGCCGCCTGGACGACGAGCGGGGCGATGGCGGGGAACGCCACCGCCGCCAGCGTCGCCGGCAACGCCAGCGCGAAGACCGCCGGCACCCGGCGCCAGGCGGGGCGGTAGACCATCGTCAGCCCGAGCGCGAGGAGGGGGCCCGAGACGAGGAGGACAAGGAGCCAGGTGGGGAGGAGCCAGACGGTGCCCGAGCCGGGCGATCCGGTCCCGGCGAACACGATCCGCCCCGAGACGAACGGCGGCTCCTGGGGGACGTTCGGTCGGGCCGGGTCGCCCCCCCCGTTCGGATCGGCCAGCGCCGACCGCGGCACCGCCGATCGGACCGCCCCCGACACCCAGTCGGCGAGGACCCCACGCGACACGATCGGTGCCCGCTTCAGCCCCAGCGCGCCCCATTCCCAGCGCTGCTGCGATGTCCACTGGGCCGGGCCGGCGAGGAGGTGTTCCTCATCATCGAGGATCAGGTCCCAGAAAAACCGGCGCTGGAGCGTTCCATCGGCGAACCGCGGCGCCTCGAGGAGGAGCGGACCGACCACGCCTCCGACGAACCACGCCGATCCGCCCCCTTCGGCAACGCTCCGCGGTCGCGACATGCCGATCGTCACGAGCACTGAAGCGCGGCCCGCGACGGATCCCGGGGCGCGCGGCATGTCGATCGCCACGGCGCCGTCGGGGCGGACCGCCCCGAGGATCGGCCGTCCGTCGAGACGGACCTCCACCGCCGCGGCATCGGGCTTGCCGTCACGCACCGGCAGACAGGTCGGGGGGAGCGCGAGCACCAGCCTCCGGCCGGTGGTGGTGACGGCATAGCGGAATCGATCCTCGCGCCGATCGGCAAGGAGCCGCGTCTCCAGCCATGCCGCCTCGACGACCGTGTCGCCGCCGCCGTTTCCCGGCTGCGGCGAGAACGTCAGCGTTACCGACTCATGGATCCGGGTCGCCGCCCAGGTCCGCTCGGCCACCGACAGGTTCGCCGCCGCGTCCCGTTTCCAGACGTCGCCGCGGACATCGACAACGGCGCTGTCGTCGGTCACGAGCGTGAACGACTGCCGTCCGATCCGCGCCCCACGGGGGAGGACCAGCGGCCATTCCACGACCTCGCCGTCCCCCTCCGGCCGTGGCGTCGGCACGGTCCACCGCAGGACGACCTCCCCCGCCCCCAGCAGCGGCACGGCAAGAAGGGTGCGCAGCGGCGTGCCCTCTCCGCCGGGCGACGTCGGATCGCCGTTGGGTAGTTCAAAGGGGGAGAGGAGCTGCGCTCCCTGCCGGATCTCGAACGTCCCCGTGGCGGAGACGGCGGGGGGGAGGACGATATCGATCGATTCGAGGGGGAGATGGGCGACGTCGAGCTCGAGTGTCTCCTCGACGACGGTCTGGCGCTCGCCGACGGTAGCGCGGACGTCGATCGCCACCTCGACGCGGCGCGGCAACGATCGTCGCGTTGCCTGGAACTCCCCCACCGCGCCGTCGAGTCGGTAAACGAGGAGCCCCCGGTCTCCGTCGCTGCGCCGCGAGGCCGGCACGACCTGCCGCACCAATCCGCGGATCCTCTCGCTGTCGGGGAGGACCTCGATGTCGGCATCGGCGACCACGGTCACCGTCGCCGGACCGACGAGGTCGGCGCGCGGCTGCGGCATCGTCCAGGAGAGGCGGTCGCCCGACCGGTCGACGGGGAGGGCGGCCCGCAGTTCGACGACGGCATCGCCGACAAGCGGCTGGAGGAACGGGATCACGACCTCCCCGTCGCGCGACGCGACCGCCGCGGCATCGACGAGGGTCGCGGGGGAGGCCTCGTCGATCGTCCAATCCTCGAGGCCGAGCGACAGGCGCGTCACCGGCGCGCCGCGGACGGAGACGCGGAACTTGGCCTCGAGGACGACGCGGGCGGCGCCGATCGTGTACCGGTATTCCGGTTCGACAACGACCCGGCTGCTGCGGGGGCGGACCCGCATCGGCAGGCTCGCCGGCTGGGCGTCGTGGGCGAAGGCGGCGACGAACCCGGGCTGACGGGCGGCCGGTGCCGGATCGACGCGGCGATTGGCACCAGGATCGTCCCAATCGAGTTGCCATTCCCCCGCAACCACCAGCGCTGTCCGTCCCCGCTGTCTCCAGCCGGGCACCCCCTCGACGACAAAACCGAGTGGATCCAACGGCGTGCGGCCGGAGGGATCGACCGGGCACTCGCATTCGAGCTCCACCACCGCCACTCCATTTCCCCTCCGGTCCAGCTGCACCTCGATCGTCGCCGGGCCCTCGCCTCCCGCGCCGGTCTCGTCGGCGGCATGGACCCGGGAGGCCGGCTCGCGGACACCGACGAGCGTGCAGCGCGGGGGGAGCGTCAACCGCACCGACCCCTGCTCCGCCGGCAGGCCTTCGATCCGCACCGTCGCGTCGATCACGGCGACGCGGCCATCGATCCGCACGAGGCTCTCCACGGTGACCTGCGGCAGGACGCCGGCCCCCGCCGCCGTGGCGCCCCGCCCTGCGACCCGGAATCGCGTCTCCCCGCCGATCCCTTCGCAGACGACGCGGCTCCCGCCGCCGTCGTCGGGCTCGACGCGTGGAGGGAGCCCGACGGGCTGGACGGTCACCACCGGCTCCGCCCGGGGGGTGCGAATCACGCACCGGGACGTCGTCGCGACGGGCAGATCGAGGAGGAACGTCTCGCGGTCGGCGAGCGATTCGAGGGCCACGACACCGTTCATGGTCACCGTGTGCCGATCGTCGCGGCTCCCCGACACCCACCCGCGGTAGCCGTTGGCCCCGGCATCGCGGTCGGGGCGCGGGCCCTCGAGGATGAATCTCCCCGGCCCATCGACCCGCGGGTCGGCCGAGAGGATCAGCCCACCGAGTCGCAACGGAACGTCGACCCAGCCGTCGCGCAGCTGGCGGATTCCGAGGGTGATCTCAACGCCACAGCCATCGGCCCCCTTGCGTGGGTCGGGACGGGCCTCGACCACGAGGCTCTCGATGACGAACGAGGGGGGCCGGGGCACGCCGGGCAAGCGGTCGCGAAGCCCGAGTAATTCCAGAAAGTCGCGGTACTGGAAGCCGGGCACGGGGACGAGACGCCCCCCGTCGTCGGGCAGATAGAAGATCTCCGGGGGCTGCTCGACAGGGCGCGGTCCCCCGCTCTCCGCGCGCGCCGCCTTGGCGCTCTCCCCCCGGGGCGGCGCCGTCGCGGGGACACCCGGGCCGGGCCCGCCGCCAAGGGGTCCGCCGCCAAGGGGTCCGGGGATCGCAGGGACGGCGATCCCCCCCGCAGCGGGCGGCTCCCCCTGCGGCCGCGCCCACGCAAGCGCCCCCCAGGCGGTCGCCACGAACAGGAGCAGGAGGCGCACGGCCATGGGATGGAGCGCGGTGATGGTTCGCTTCCGCCTCATCATCACCACCCCGGGGGTTGTCGGGCCACGGCTCGATCGATCGTCATCAAAGGCCTCCCCCCGACACTAGCTTCCCGCGACCAGGATCGCACGCTGCGCCCTCGGGAAGCGACGGCGCCCGCCAGCCCGACGCCCACGGCACGACGCGACCGATCGGCACGACCGGCACCACCGACACCCCGGTTCACCGCGGCGCGGTCTCGTTCCCGTCGAGCCACCGGGGGAGCACGCGCTGAAGCTCGCCGAGGAGCCGCGGCGTGGCGGCACTGATGAACGCGGGGGTGTCGAGGACGAGCTCCGGCCCGGCGGCGAACGGGCCGATGCAGCCCCCGGCCTCGCGGACGAGGAGGAGCCCGGCGGCGACGTCCCACGACCTGATGCTCCGCACCCAGAAGGCGTCGAATCGCCCGCAGGCAACGTAGGCGAGATTGATGGCCGACGAGCCGCTCCGGCGGATCGCCAGCGCATGGGGGACAACGGCGAGAAAATCCTGGACGGCGGGGGAAGTGCCGTCGACTTGGGCGGGAAAGCTCACCGCCACCACTGCCGCGCCGAGGTCGGCGGTCGCCGCGGTGGCGATCCGCTTGCCGTTGAGCCACGCACCCCCTCCGGCGCGGGCGGTGAAGCATTCTTCCCGCACCGGATCGTAGATCGCCCCGACGAGAAGCTCGTCGCCACGCGCCAGGGCCACCGACGTACAGTAGGCGGGGATCCCCTTGACATAGTTGGTGGTGCCATCGAGCGGATCGACGATCCAGCGGTGCTCGCCCGTGGATCGGGTCTGTTCCTCCGGGGTCGACTCCTCGCCGACGAATCCGTGGTGGGGAAACGCCCCGAGCACGATCCGCTGAACCTCGGCCTGCGCCGCCAGGTCGGCCTCGGTGACGTAGTCGCGCGGCCCCTTCGACGAGACCGCGAACCGGCCCACCCAATCCTGGAGCACGCCCCCTCCGGCACGGGCAGCGGCTTCACAGACGGCGAGCGGATCGGACATCAGCGGAGACTCCTCGACAGACGCGACGCGGGGGCAACTTCCGGGCACCGCGGCCGCCCCCATCACCCTACCAGACCGCCACGGAAGCGCGGCAGGCGGCGCTCCACGACCGCTCGGCCAGTACCGAGCCGGGCGTTTTTTTCTCCGCGCGCCGGTGGGTGTTGCCGCGGGTCGAACCGGCCGGCTCCCATGGAGGACTTCCCGCACCGCCGATTACACTCGCCGGGGGATCGCCGTCCACTCCCCTGCACGCTTCCCCCGCCCCAGCTCCATCGCCTCTCCGCCGAGGGTTCCCATGTCGCGATCCGCCTCCGTGTCGCCCCACTCCACCGCCGGCCGCGATCGCGGCGTGGTGGCCTGGTCACTTTCGGGGGGGCAGGCGCACGATCGCGCCGCTCGCGCCGTCCTCGATCTGACGGCCCCCGCTTCAGGACTCGTCACCCCGGCGGGGGATCGGTTGCTCGGATTCGACGTCGGGGAGGGGCGGCCGCCGATCGATGCCTGGGTGCGTGGCGACGACATCACCGCCATCTGGGAGCCGGTGGATGACCGCGGCCTCCGCGCCACCGGGCTGTGGCGCGCCCATCCCGCCGACGCCGGGCTGGCCGCCTGGGAGCTCGTCGCCTCGGCGACGACGCGGCAGCTGCGGGCCGACGCCACGCTGGCGGTCAGTTCCGTCGTCGCGGCGGCCGAGATCCTCTCGGCCATCTGGCACCCCGGGGCATCTCCCGTCTTCTCCCCCCGGGCCATCCCCCACCCTGCCATCGTCCTCGTCCGCCGCGGTGACGGCCGGAGCGTGCTCGTGATGCTCCACCCCTCCGAACCCCAGACGCTGACGGTAGTCTGCGCAGGGGGACAGGCGCGCGTGGAGTGTGCGCTGTTCCCGGCGGGGGTCGAGAAGGGGGTGTTGCTGCGGAGCCGGGTTTTCGCCGCCGTCGGGCCAACGGCCGACGAGGCCGCCTGGAGCCCCCGACTCGCCGCGGGATTCGCCGCCTCCCCACCGCTCCTCTCCACTTGACCGGAGTCGATCGTCGATTCCGGTCGTCCCGCCGGGGGAAGTCCCCTCCCCACGCCCCGGTTTTTCCGCTGGAGCGATCGGGGGGCACGCGTTACATTGCCCCCATCTTCCCTACCTTTCACGGGCCATGGACCGGCACCGGAAGGGCCCCGTTCAGCGGGGCGCGCTGCCGCAGCCGGCACGCGCCCCTCGACGGCCCCCGCCCTGGGGGCGTGGCCCACAAGGTACGGACCTGGTCAGTGGTCATTGGAGGGCCTCGCCGTGGCAGACATCGTCTTCGCCTTCGATGCGGCGCTCGACCGCCCGCTGCCGCTGCCGGCCGCCGCCCCGGCCGATGTCATCGACGCCTTCGCCGCCGCGCCGTGGGAGGCGTTCGAAGTGGCGGTGACCACGGCCCGCCAATCGCGCGCCGCGGCGCTGGTGCTGTTCGGCTCGACGCTCGACCCCCTCCGCGCGAGCCCTGCCCAGGCGGCGCGACTCCGCGGCCAGATCACCGCTCTGGCGGCCGAAGGCTGCCTGACGGTGTGGGTCGCCGACGACGCCACCGATTGCGCCAATGTCGCCCGGGCCCTCGCCGAACCGACCGGCCTGTCGTTCGTGACGCCGGCGGCGCCGCAACGGCTCGACATTCGCGGGTTGTCGGTGGAGATCTGTTCGGCGCGTGGCCCGATGGTGGCGACGACCGGCGTCGGGCAACTCGTCCCCTCCTTCGCCTCGGCGCACTCCTCCCTTCTCCCCGCTCAGCGACGGATCGTCGTCGGCTGGGACGACGCCTGGAGCTCGATCCATGCCGAGGGTGCGGCGCCGGTGCATGGCCTCCATGCCCCTCTGGCCACCGGCCCGGGTCCCGCGTCGGGAACCTTCTTCGTGTGGGGATCGAGGCGCCTCCAGGCGGTTCCGGCCGGGGTCCACCCCCTCCCCGCACTCCAGGCCCGCCTCGCCAGCGAGGCGGCCGCCGGCGCCTGTGGGGCGGTGACGCTGACGACCCTCGGGCCGGCCCCCATTCCCCCGCCGTCGCCGGGCCACGGGGTGGGGGGCGCTTCGCCGTCGGCGTTGATGCTTCCCGTCGGTACGGATGCCCGTCCGGCCTGGCGGGAGGTACCGACGCACCGGGTCACCTGGCGGACGCTGACGCTCGAGTCCCTGGCCGGCAACGACGAGGAGCTCGCCACGACCATCTGGGGAGCGCTCGAGTCGATGACGCCCGATCCGGCCGGTCCCCTCCATGTCGTCCGCGTCGCCATCGACTGCGGGGGGAGCCTCACCCGCCGCATCCATGTCTCCGAGATCTCGGCCGAGACGATGGGCCGGCTGCGGGAATTGTTCGACCCCCGATCGTTCCGCGTCTGGTGTCAGGAGCTCGAGGCCGACCGCAATGAACCGCTCGGGGCGCTGGTGCGCAACGCCTCCTCGAGCGCCTCCGGCACGACGGCTTCGTTCGCGTCACTCCTCGCCGAGAAGGTCCTCGAGGCAGAGAAGCATGCCGCAGCCCCAGGGGGGCGCGAGTCGGCCTGGGTGGCGCTGGAGTTGATGGAATCAACCTGAAGAATCGACCACGGCGGGGCCGGCGCCCCGCCACCGGAGGAGCATCCGTATGATCATCGAGCGGATCCACATCGACCGCTTCGGCGCCCTCGAGGGGGTCACGGTCGAAGGGCTCGGCGCGGGCGTCGAAGTGCTCCATGGCACGAACGAGACCGGCAAGACCTCGCTCCTCGAGTTCGTCCGCGGCGTCCTCTTCGGCTTCGGCCATCTGTTCCGCCGGGGGATCCTCGATCCGCACATCCCCTGCGGCGGCCGGCTCCAGGCGCGCGCCGGGCTCGATGCCCGCCGGATCCTCATCGAACGCCGCCACGAGGGCCCTCACCTCGAGCGCCTCTCGCGGCAGGACTACACCGCCGAGAAGGATCTTCCGGTCGCCGATCATCTCACCGTCTCGGCAGCCGACGGCGGCACCGCCACGACCCTCTTCCTCCAGGACTACATGGGGGACATCGATGAACGGACCTTCACCGCCGTGATGGCCTTTGGCCTCGACGAGCTCCAGGAGCTCCACACCCTCGAGGCCGAGGGCTGTGGGAGCCGGCTCTACGAACTGGCCAGCGGCCTCGATCGGGGCCGGGTGACGCGCGTCCTCGACAGTCTGCGGGTCGCCATCGAACGGCTCGACTCCACCGACCCGGAGGTGTCGCCGATCGAATCGCTCCGGCAGCGCCGCAGCAATGCGCTGGGGAGGCTGGCGAGCATGGGGGCACCGGCCGTCGCCGCCGGCGCCCTCGGGAGCGAACTGGTGCGCATCGATGCCGAGATCGCCACCTCCGAGACCGGCCACCACCAGGCGAAGCTGGCCGAGGAGACGATCCGCGCCGTCGTCCCCCTCGAGCCGTTGTTCCGCGAGTGGCGGCGGACCACCGACCATCTGGCGCAGCTCGAGGCCGCCCCGCTGATCCATGCCGATCTCGACGCCTGGCAGCTGGCCACCAAGCGACGCGACGGTCTGGCCCGGTCGGCGGCGAAGCGCAAGCGGATCCGCGGAAAGATCGCCCGGGAGATCAAGTCGCACGCCGCCGACGAGAAGATCTGGAAGAAGCGCGCCGCGGTGGCGGCCCTGTGCGAGGAGCAGCCGCGGCTGGAACGGCTCGCGGCCGAGTCGGCCCGGGCCGCGGCGACGGCGCGGCAGGCGGCGCGCCGCTTCGGCGAGCAGCTCGGGGCTGCAGGGCTCGTCCGGCTGCTCGTGGCAGAGGCGAAGCCCGGTGCCTCCCCCGACACCCTCGCGGAGATGAGCCTCCCGGGGGGCTTCGCCCGCTCCTTCGGCAGCCTCCGCGGGAAGGCGCGCGAGTTGGCCGCGGCGGCCAGAGCTCTGAAGGGGGCGAAGCAGGCCGTGGCCGAGGCCAAGGCGGCCGTCGAGTCGACGCGCGGAGCGCTGAAGTCAACCGCCACGCAGACCGCGGGAGCGTCGCTTGCCACCGCGATCGAGGAGGCGGCCGGACGGGCCGCTCTCCTCCGCAACCGGATCGCCTCCGGTGACCAGGTCATCGAGCTCGAGAAATCGCTGACGGCGCTCGACCGGGACGTGGCCGCGAGTCTCCGCGGGCAGCTGATCCCGCTGGAGTGGCTCCTCGGACTGGGGGCGATGTTCGTCACCGGGACCGCGCTGGTCCTCTCGGGCCTGTTCCTCCCCGCGGCGGTCACCGGATCGCTCGCCTACGCGATGGCCGCGCTCGGCCTGGTCGGCACCGGCCTGGCATCGGTCGTTACTTGGTCGCTCGACCGCGCCGCCAGCGACCGCCTCGAATCGGCCCGCCAACAGGTGACGATGGTCCGGAAGCAGCGCGACGACGCCTCGGCCCAGTGCGGCCTCCTCGACAAGAAGCTCGACGCCCTCCGCGGCAGCGTGGAGCGCTGGCCAGGGGAGCATGCCCCGACGATCGACCGCCGGCTCGTCGCGGCCCAGAACGAGGTCGAGCGCCTCGAGGCCCTCGCCACGCGCGAGGGCTCACTCCACCTCCTCTCCGATCGGCTCGAAGCCGCCCAGCAGGATCTCGGCCACGCGGCGCAGCGGCGCGTTGCCGCCCGGACGTCGTGGCGGAAGGCTCTCGAGGCCCGCGCCCTCCCCGCCACCCTCTCCCCCGCCGATGTCCGTCAGCTCTCCCGGCACCAGACGGCCCTCCTGGCCCTCGACGAGGAGCGGCAGCGGACCTCGGAGGAGGCACGACTCCGCCGCGACGAGCTCGCGGCAATGGGGCACCAGGTCGAGGAAGTCCTCGTCGAATGCGACATGCTCCCCGAGGGCACGGCGCTCGAGAACCTCCTCCAGCTGCGGGAGCGGCTCCGCCGGGAGACAACGTTTCACCGCCTCCGGGGCAAGATGACCGCCCGGCTCGTCCGCGCCCGTCGCCGGCACCGTGAGGCACTGGCGCGGGTCAAGCTCGCCGATCGGCGGGTGCGCGAGATCATCGCCCGCTGGAATGTCGAGACGGAGAAGGAATTCCTCCCCCTCGTTGACCGCCGCCCCCTCGTCGACGAGGCGCGGCTCGAGGCCCAGGTGGCCGAACGGGCGTGGGGCGACGCGCGCCGCCGGCTCGCCGACCTCCCCGAGCTCGAGCAGTGGATGACCGGGGCGAAGCAGGTGACCCTCGAACAGCGGATCGCCGAGGCCCACCTCGTCACGGTCGCTACCCGCGAGGCGCTCGATCGGGCCCGCGAAGCGCGCAAGGCTGCCGCCGGCCGCGTCGAGGCGGCCGCCAAGGACCATTCCACCGAGGGAATCCAACTCGAGATCGCCACCCTTGAACACGATCTCGATCGCCAACTCCACCGTCGCCGGACCCTCGAGGCGGCCCGGGAGATGCTCGAGTCGACGCGGGCCGCCTTCGCCCGCGACCATCAGCCGGCAGTCCTCCGCGAGGCCTCGCGCTGGCTCGTGCGGCTGACCGAGGGGCATTACACCCGGATCACCACATCGATCCACGAAGCCCGGCTCGAGGTCCACGACACCCACGACCTCTCCTGGAGCCCCGACCGGCTCAGCCGCGGGACGCGCGAGCAGGTGTTCCTCGCCCTCCGCCTGGCGCTCGTCCGCGATCTCGAGCGGCATGGCGTTCATCTGCCGGTCGTCATCGACGACGCGCTGGTGAACTTCGACGATAGCCGGGCCCGCGCCGCGGCGGAGGTGCTCATGGAGTTCGTCGCCGACCAGCCCCGCGAGCGGCAGATGCTCGTGCTCACCTGCCATGCCCATGTGGGGCAGATCTTCCGCGCGGTAGGGGCGTCGGTGCGCTCGCTCTCCGGGGCCGATCCCACCGTCGCCTCCCTCCCCGCAGCGCGGGTCGTCGCGCCGGAGCCGGAGACGGTGCGGGTGGAGGTCCGCCGGCCGGAGCCTGTCGCCCACCTCCGCATCCCCAGCCCCCTGCCCATCCCCCTGCCGCCGGAGCCCACGCCGAGGGCCCGGGTCATCGTCCAGCATCTGGCGCCGGCCGTCATCCCCACCGCGCCACCGGCGCCGGCGACACCGCTTCCGTCCGCACCGCTTCTCACGCCGTTCCCCTCGGTGATACCGCGGCATTCGCAGGGGGGCCTTGGCTACCCTGTGCCCGACGGCCATCGCCTCCCGTCGCACACGGTGATCCACTCCGGGCACCTCGCCGGGCTCGGCTATGTCGGGTATGTCACGGCCCCCTTCGCGACGGCCGCCGGCGCCGCCACGTTCCCGACGTCGGTCGGCACCACGCCGGTTCCGCGCGTCGGCCACGGCCGCACGAGCTACCCGCACATGGAGATGGTCGCCGGGATGATCCCGCCGTCCCAGGCGAGCGAGGATCTCGACCTGGCCATCGACCACGATGCCGACGAGGCCGACCCCGGTCGACCGCGGCGCGAGAAGAAGGCGGGGGGAGCCTCGAAGCCTGCTCCGCGCGGCAAGCGATCCCGCGGCCGCGGGGCCTGATCGGGCCCCATCACGCGCTCGTCACGGGATGAGGATCGACCAGACACTCGCGAAGTCGTCGGTCCACAGTCTGCACCCAGCCCCCTCCCCGCAGGGATCTGAGGCGGTGGCGATCCCCTCGCGCTCGAGCACGTCTGCGTCGCGCGAAAGCAGCATCCAGGTCGAGCTGTAAATCCACCACTCATCACCTCCAGGGTCGTTCACGGAGACGATCGCGAGGCCGAAGTGGTCGGCGAGGCGCTCCACCACCGGGGCGAGATCGAGGTACCGGTTGGAGATGTGGATGGCGAGGATCCCCTCCGGCGCGAGGTGCGCGAGGTAGGTCTCGAAGGCCTCACGCGTCAGGAGATGGACGGGGATCGCATCGCTCGAGAAGGCATCGAGGGCGAGGAGATCGAAGGCCTGGGGGGCACCGGCGGCGATCTCCCGCTCCATCGCGAGCCGCGCGTCTCCCATCACCACCTCGACCGTCGTCGGGCATTCGTCGAGGAAGCTGAATCGCTCTCGCGCGAGGTCGCGGATCGCCGGGTTGATCTCGTAGACGCGGAGAGAATCGCCCTGCCGGGCATAGGCCGCGAGCGTCCCCACGCCGAGGCCGACCAGGCCGATGGAGTGCGGTTCGAGCCACCCATCCCCATCCCCCTCCCTCTCACCATCCCCCTCCCCGAGGCTCGCGATCGCCCGCCCGACCCCGCTGGTGGTGGCGTAGTACGTGGTTGGAATCCGGGTCCTCCCCGGCTCGGTCAGTTGCAGGCCGTGGGTTGTCGCCCCGTGGACGAGGAGCCGATGGTGCTCGCGGGAGTCGCTCGGCGCCGGTTCGATCACCTCGAGCGTCCCGTAGAAGTTGCGGCTACGGAAGATCGCGCGGTCGCCCGGATCCCCGGTGAGGAGGAGAAAGGCGGTTCCGGCGGCCCCGGCGAGGAGCATCAGAAAGCCCCCCGCCGCCGGCCGCCAGGGGGGATCGAGCCGACGGTGCCACACGTCACACAGGCAGGCAAGGAAGACGAGGACGAAGCCTGCCACCCACGGGGCAGCGGTGGGGAGGAATCGGGCCGCCTCGGAGGCGAACGTGCCGCCGTGGTTGCACAGGCTCCGGAGCCACGGAACCGCCGCCACGCCGATGAGCGTTCCCAGGCCCGCGGCCAGCGGGATCGCCCGGCTGTGGTGTCGAAACGACAGGGCCCCGAGCGCCACCAGGAGCATCCACAGCCCCGCCGGAAGTTCGTAGTCGTCGTTGAACACGCTCGGGGCGACGACGGCCACCGCCAAGCCGCCAATCGCCCCTCCGGCAGCGATGGCGAGGAAGTAGCGGGTGAGGTGACGGGGGGCGGGTCGGAGCCGGTAGAGCTCGCCGTGGCAGACCATGCAGGTGACCAACAGCGTCGCGAGATGCCCTGCCAACTGGAGCTTGAGCGGGGCGGAGTTGCCCTCCGCGAGGATCTGCCAGGTGACGACGACACCGAGCGCGGCGAGGGCCGTGAACGGCCCCCGGCGGTACCAGGCGGCGTGGTCGAAGGCGACGACGAATGTCACCAGGTAGATCCCCAGCGGCAGCACCCACAACAGCGGTATGGCCGCCACGTCCTGGCACAGCCGGGTCGTCGTCGACACCAGGAGCACCGACGCGATCGCCGGGAGTGCCACCCAGAGCACGCCGTCGCCGGCCTGTTCGTCTTCGAGCCCGGCGTCGACAGCCCGGTTCCCGGGCTCCGCACGGCCAGCGCCGGTCCACACCCGCGCGCCACAGGCCACGCAGGCCGTGGCGAAGCAGGCCAGGCCGATCGACCAGGCACCAGCCTGGGCCGCACGCGTCAGCCGCGGCTCGACCACCGTCGGGTAGGCGAGGAGGGCGAGGAGCGACCCGGCATTGGAGAGGGCATAGAGCCGGTAGGGCGACAGGCCCGGGTAGACCAGGCTGAACCACCGCTGGAGGAGCGGTCCGGTGGCCGAGAGGACGACAAACGGCAGGCCGATCGTTGCCGTGAGGAGGAGGAGGATCGAGGCGACGGGGTCATCGCCGGGGCGGGGGCGCCAGCCTTCCCCCGGGGCGATGGGGAGGAAGGCGAGGGCCAGCGCGAGACCGACGCCATGGACCAGCGCCTGCCGCCGCGGCGACAGCCATGTCGTGAGGAGGTGGGCATAGGCATAGCCCGCCAGCAGCACCCCCTGGAAGAAGAGGAGGCAGGTTGTCCAGACGCCGGGACCACCGCCATACCAGGGGAGAATGTACTTCCCGACCAGCGGTTGCCCGATGAAGAGGAGGAAGGCCCCGGTGAAAATCGCCAGCGCGAACGGCAGCACGGAGAGCCCCAAACGATCCCAGGTCACCAAACGATCCCAGTCAAGCGGACGACCAGCAGACAACCTTTTGGCGGATAACGCCCCGGCATCGGCAGCCCTTCCGGACGACGTCTACCTGACGGCCACCCCCTGCTGGACATCCCGCAGGTAGCGCTGCCGCATGCTCGCCAAAAGGAGCCCCAGGTAGGCGTTGGCACCGAGCGAGAGGAAGAGCGTCAGAAGACTGCCGATGAGAAGGGGCCAGGGGCGATCGGTGACCGCTCCCACCGTTGCTCCCGCCTCGCCACCGGAGAGGAGCGAGGTCTTCTGCGACGTCCGCTCGACCCGCGGCCGCTTCGCCGCGTCGGAGACGAGCCGATCAACACCGGCCGGCCAGGTGTCGGAAACGAAGATCTTCACGCGCCGGACATCCCGGGCATCGGCCGGCACGTCGCTGGTCAGCGGACTGGTCTGGGTGCCGTTGCGGACCAGATCGGGTTCGACGCGCACGAGGTAGTCCCCGCCCCCTCCCTCGGTCGGCACGTACGCGCCCTCGATCCCCATCGCGAGGATCCCGGCAAGGAGGACAACGATTTCGAGCAACATGCGAATACTCTCCGGTGAACAGGCTCTCCGTCAGGGGGATTTCAACCTCTCGACGGCGGTTTGTCCAACTGGCCCGGAATCGGCCTGCCCGGCGGGGGAGCCGCCGGCCTGATTCCCGACGTCGAGGCTGTCGAGCTCGGTCTGGAGCATCGTCAGGGCCGCCTGAAGGAAGGCCACGGCGATCGGACCGACGAAAATCCCGATCGGACCCAGAGCACCGACGCCCCCCAGGACGCTCAACAGCGCCAGGAGGGGATGGAGCTTCGACTGTCCGTGGAGGACGATCGGTTTGATGATGTTGTCGACGGTGGAGACCACCCCCATCCCCCACACGGCCAGGCCGGCCGCGGCAAAGGTGTTCTTGGCGAAGAACAGAAGATAGAGGCTGGCACTCCCCCAGATGGCCGCGGCTCCGACGAACGGGACGAGGGCCCCGAAGAACGTCAGGAGCGTAAGAAGGAAGACGTTCCCCAGACCCGCCACCCAGAAGCCGAGGCCGGCGAGCACGGCCTGAACGATCGCCGCCAGAAGCGTCGAGCTGACGACCGCCCGGCTCACCTCCTCGAACTCCTGGAGGAGCTGCCACTGATAGCGGTGATCGAGGGGGATCAGACGGGTAACCGTGGCGAGCATCCGCCGCCCGTCGGCGAGGAAGTAGAAGAGCGACACCGTCATCACCACCAGGCCGATGATCCCCTTGACGATCACGACCGGGGTCCGCGCCGCCACCGGCCCGATCCATTCCTCGGCGATCCGCCGCAGCTCGCCGTTGACCGAATCGGCGGTCAGATGCATCCCGGTGGTGTCGTTGATCCGTTCGACGAGCCCCGACAGGACCGCCGGATCGAGCTTCAGACCGTTCTCCGCCCGAAAGATCCGCACGGCATCGCCACCGGCGCGGGCGACGAGGAGAAACAGTGGCACGAGGACGATGAGGAGCACAAACAGCGTCGTGAGGAGGGCGGGGATCCACTCCGGCCCCTTGTCCGGACCGATGATCCGATCGCGCAGCCAGCGATGGAGCGGCCCGAAGATGACGACGAGCATCGCCGCCAGGAGCAACGGCAGCAGGAAGCTCGACATCACCCGCAGCGAAAGCAGGCCGAAGATGGCGACGAGCGCGAGGAGGACGCCGAAGGAGACGAGCCGCGCCACGCGCTTCGGCGGCGTGTCGGTCGGGATCAGGCTGTTGAGAAGCATTCCGCGGCGCGGCGGGAACCGCGGGTCCATGGGACGGGGAACGGGGGCTGGCACTCGTGGACGGATTGTAACGGTGGTTTGAAAAAGTGATCCACGCCCATCATGGCGGATTGGCGCCGTTCCGGCATGGCGGATCGGGCTCCCGGGGGGTATCCTGCCCGGTTCGCCGCGGCCGGCCTCCACGGCACCGCTGTCGTCCGGCGCACCCTCCACGCGTCCCTTCCCGTCAGCCCGGCCGGAAGGGGCTTCCGTCTGGTCCGAATGCATGAACGCACCCGACGCCTCGCCGCCGGACGTCTCGCTCGTCGTCCCTGTGCGCAACGAAGCGGGGAACATCGGCCCGCTGATCGCCGAGATCCGCACCGTGCTCGATGGCGCCGGGCTCGCCTGGGAGCTGTTCGTCATTGACGACGGATCGAGCGACACGACCCGCGGGGAGATCGGCTCCGCCGCGGAGGGTGATCCGCGCGTGGTGGGAATCCACAAGCCCCGCGGCGAGGGGAAGTCGGCGGCTCTCATGGAGGGCTTTGCCCGCTGCCGGGCACCGCGGATCGTGATGCTCGACGGCGACGGCCAGGACGACCCGGCCGAGATCCCCGCCATGCTCGCCCTCCTTGCCGACCCGGCGACCGGCCGGGCTGGCGCCGACGTGGTCAACGGCTGGAAGACCCCGCGACTCGACCCCTGGCACAAGACCCTCCCGTCGCGGATCTTCAATCTTCTCGTCGGCTGGGTCAGCGGGCTTCTGCTCCACGACCATAACTGCGGCCTGAAGGTTTTCCGAGCCCCGGCGGCACGGTCGCTGCGGCTTGGCGACGACATGCACCGTTTCATCACCGTGCTCGCCGCCGCGGATGGCCACCGGGTCGTCGAGAAGGCGGTCCACCACCGGCCGCGGAAGCTGGGGCGGTCGAAGTACGGTTTCACCCGGTTCTTCACCGGCCTCATCGATCTGGCCCGGATCGCCGCTGACATCCGCCGCCGCCGGATCGCCGCGTGCGGCGCGATCGTTCCCTCCGCCCGGGCGCGCAACCGGCGGCACCTGGCGGCGATCCTTTTCGCCGTGGCCCTCGGCAGCCTCCTCGGCCGGATCGGCGCCGTGACGAGCGTCGACAAGATCGCGCTCGAGAAGCGCCTCGTCGCCGAGGCCGTGGCCAAGGCTCGCGAGGCCGAGGTGGCTGGCGGGCCGGCGGTCGACGCCGAGGCGATCGCGGCCTCGATCGAGCAGGGACGGCGCCTCCAGCGCCCCTTCCTGTCGGCGAACGATCGCAGTCGCTGGCTCGCCATCCGGGCCCTGGTGGAACGGGGTACGTTCGCGATCGACGACCTCGTCGTCGAACCGGGCTGGGACACGATCGACGCGGTGGCACACGCCGACGCATCCGGCCGGATCCGCCTCTACTCGAGCAAGCCGCCGCTCCTCTCCGTGCTCTGTGCCGCCCCCTACTGGGCCCTCCATCGGATCACCGGCTGGACGCTCGGCGATCATCCGTTCGAGATGGCGCGGATGCTTCTGGTCGCCTGCTGCCTCCTCCCCTTCGCATTCCTCCTCGTGGCCACCCAGCGGATGATCGAGACGGTCGGCGGCACCGACTGGGGGCGCGGCTGGGGGACCGCCCTGATCTGTTTCGGCACGCTCCTCTCACCTTTCGCCGTGTCGCTCACCAACCACCTCCCGGCGGCGGCCGCGGCCGCCTGGAGCGGGTGGTGGCTGCTGCGGATCGTCGGCCGTGGCGGCTCGCTGCCGGCCTTCGCCGCAGCCGGGGCCCTCGCCGCCCTCACCGCGGCCTTCGAACTCCCCGCCCTCGCCTGGTGCGTCGCGGTCCTTGGAATACTGTGGCTGGTCGACCCGCGGCCCACGCTCCGCGCAGCGCTCCCGGCGGCCCTCGTCGTCGCCGCGGTCGCCCTGGGAACGAATTGGCTGGCCCACGGATCGGTCTTTCCACCCTATGCCCACCGCCACGCCGCCTCTCCCGCCCCACCGGCGCCTGCCGCGCCTGCCGCGCCGGTCCCCGGGACCTCCTCGGCCAATCCCGACAACTGGTACGACTACTCCCTCGCGCTCTCCAACGGCAAGCAACTGACCAGCTACTGGCGCGATCCGAAGGGGGTCGACCGGGGAGAGCCCTCGGCAGTGGTCTACGCCTGGCACGCGCTGTTTGGCCACCATGGGATCTTCTCGTTGACCCCCGCCTGGATCCTCGTCCCCTGGGGACTCGGGCTCCTGATCATGGCCCGGCGCCGGCCCACCCCCCCCGGCCAGGCCCATCTCGCCGTGGCGATCCTTCTCGTGTCGGCCGTCGTGATCCTCTTCTACCTGACGCGCTCCCAGATCGACCGCAACTACGGCGGGGTTTCGAGTGGTTTCCGCTGGGTGTTCTGGCTCGCGCCGCTGTGGACGGTGGCTGCGGTGCCGGCGGCCGACAGCTTGGCGCGCTACCGGGCCGGGCGGTGGCTGGCGCTGCTGCTCCTGGCCCTCTCGGTGGTGTCGGTCGCCTACCCCACGTGGAACCCGTGGTCGCCCCCATGGATCGAGCAGTGGCTGCGTCACCTCGGCAGCCTGCCGCGGGGGTGACGGCGCCGTGCGCTTCTGGCCATCAGCGGCCCGGCAGGAGGGGGGCGACGGCCGCGGGCCAAAAGGAGGGGAGCGGCGCGGTGACGACGAGCTCCTCGGCCGAGTCGGGATCGCGGAAACGGATCGAGAGGGCATGGAGGGTGATCGGCAGCCGCCGGTGGTCGGGGTCGCTGCCCGCCGCGAGCGCCGGCCCGCCGTAGAGCGTGTCACCGACGACCGGCATCCCGCGGAAGGCAGCCTGGACTCGCAGCTGGTGCATCCTGCCGGTGAGGGGCGCCAGCTCGAGGAGCCATCTTCCGGGCGCCACCTCCCCGAGGGTCCGAACCGAGGTCACCCCCTCCCGTCCCGCCGGATCCTCCGGACCGACGACCGCCGCCGCAGCAGCAGCGGGGCATTTCGCAATCCGGTCGCGCCATTCGACCAGCGCTCCCGCCACGGGGCTGACAGCGGCCCCGGGGACCACGATCGCGACGTAGGTCTTCGTCACCTGGCGCCGCTCGAACTGCCGTGAGAGTTGGCGGGCGGCCCGCGGGGTCGTCGCCATGAGGAGGACGCCCGACACGGCGCGGTCGAGTCGGTGGGGCACGCCGAGGTAGGCGCCGGCAGGGAGCCGGTTACGGAGCCACGACTCGACCGAGGGGAATCCGGCGGGAGCCTGGGTGGCGAGGCCGCAGGGCTTGGCCAGCGCCACGACCCCCGACCGTTCGAGGAGGACCATCGGTAGATCGGACAAGCCCTCTCTCTCCGGCATCATCACCCCGGCAGATCCCGGCGGCGCACATCGGCACCGGGTCGGGCGGAGGAGAGTCGGATCTCGACGACGCCACGGCAACTCCCAGAGGGTGAAGCGTCGTCATCTTCGTCCTCGACGATCCCGGCGGCGACGATCTCGTCGAAGTCGGGGAAATCGTCGATGAGCACCGGCGGTTCGTCGAGGCCGGCGTCGAAACCGGCCAGGACGAGGCCGGTTGTCTCGTCCGCCTCGTCGGCGGTGACGAGGCCGAGGAGCGACTCCATCTCCGCCGCGGAGATCTCGGCGAGGCGGAAGCTGCGGAGGATCTCCGGCACTGGATCGGTCCCCACGGGGGCCGCTGGCTGCGGCCAGGAGGATTGGCGGGCGGCAAACGTCTGACAGAGGGTCTCGAGCGTCTCGCGATCCATCGCTACTTCTCCACTTTCGGCGCCGTGGTGTCGAGCAGGCCGGTTCATGGGCAACCCGGACAAGCCGGGCCCGCAGGAGATCATCTACGAGGATTGTTCGAGGATAGTTCGCGTCGAGTCAAAATCGAGTGAGCGCGACGCAATCCCAGCCCGCCGCCGGCCGTGGTATCGTCTCCCCACGGCCCCTGGCCCCCACCGCCCCATCCACCAGCCGTGCCCGACACCAGCTTCCTCCCCGCCCTCTCCCCGGCCACGCTCGCCTTGCTGGCCCTCGCGGCCGCCGGCGTGGGGATGTCGAAGAGCGGCCTGGCCGGCCTGGGGATGGTTCACATCGTAATTTTTGCGGCGGTGTTCGGGGCCCGGTCGTCGACCGGCGTCCTGCTCCCCCTCCTCGTCATAGGGGACATCCTCGCCGTCCACTTCGTCGGCCGGGCCGTGCAATGGCCGATGGTGGCGAGGCTCCTCCCCCCATCGGTGGCAGGGATCCTCGTCGGCTGGTGCCTCCTCGATCGGCTCGACGAGGGGGCGATCAAACCGGTGGTGGGGGGGATCATCCTCGGGCTCACCCTTCTCCAGGTAGCGCGACTGTGGAGGCCCGCTTGGTTCGGACACTTTCCGCACGCCGTCTGGTTCGGGTGGCTGGCGGGGGGCTTCGCCGGCGTAACGACGATGTTGGCCAACGCGGCGGGGCCGATCATCGCCCTCTATCTGCTCGCTTTGGCCCTCCCCAAGGAGATCCTCATCGCCACGGCGGCCTGGCTGTTTCTCCTCCTCAACATCCTCAAGCTCCCGTTCAGCTGGCAGCTCGGATTGATCACCCCGGAGACGCTCCTCCTGAATCTCCTCCTCGCACCGATGGTCCTCGTTGGGGTGCTCGCCGGGAAGCAGGTTGTAAAACGGATCCCACAGCGGCTCTTCGACACCCTCATCCTCGCCTTCACGGCCACCGCCGCGACGAGGCTGATGGGGCTGTGGTAACGCCCCGCGGTGGAGTTCCGTTGCCCGCGGCCCCCGCCAGGGGATACGCTGCGGAGCGATTCGCCGCGCCGGTCGGTTTCGTCCGGCGAGCGTCGGTTTCCAGGCCCAGTCTCCGGGGGGTTCACCAGCCATGCCACGCGCCATCGGACCACGCCGTCTCGCCGGGACCGCACTTCTCCTCGTCACGATCCTCTCCTGCAGGCAGGGAACGCACGACGGTCTGCTCCGGCCCGCGGCGGCGGACGACGCCGCAGAGACGTCGCTGCCGATGGTCACGTTCTCCCGGCACAAACTCGACAGCAGCTTCGTCGCCGAGGGGGCCGGGGTGGGCGACTTCAACAAAGACGGCGTCCCCGACATCGCCGCCGGGCCATGGTGGTTTGCCGGCCCCTCCTTCGCCGAGCGTCACGAGATCTACCCTCCGAAGCCGTTCGACCCCCGCGGTTACTCCGACAACTTCTTCTGCTGGGGCCACGACTTCAACGGCGACGGCTGGGACGACGTCCTCGTCTACGGCTTTCCGGGACAGGATGCGTCGTGGTTCGAGAACCCCCAGGGGCACGAGGGGCCATGGCCACGCCACCGCGTCCTCGCGCAAGTCGACAACGAGTCGCCGACGTTCGCCGATCTCGATGGCGACCTCACGCCCGAGATCGTCTGCTCGGTCGGTGGGTTTTTCGGCTATGCCCCGATCGGGAAGAACGATCCGACGAAGCCCTGGGTCTTCCACCGGATCTCGCGGGAAGTGGCCGGTGGCCGGTTCACGCACGGCATGGGCGTTGGTGATGTCGACGGCGACGGCAAGGCGGACATCCTCGAGAAGAACGGCTGGTGGCAGCAACCCGCGTCGCTTGCCGGCGACCCGCTGTGGGCCTTCCACCCCGTCCCCTTCGCCGGCCCCGGGGGCGCCCAGATGCACGTTCGCGACGTCGATGGCGACGGACTCAACGACGTGATCACGAGTCTTGCCGCCCATGGCTACGGCCTGGGTTGGTGGAAGCAGGAGAAGGGCCCCGACGGCGGCCGGTCGTTCGACTACCGGCCGATCACCGGTGAGAAAGCCTCCGACAGCCCGTACCGCACCGTCTTCTCCCAGATCCACGCCATCGACGTCGCCGATATCGACGGCGACGGCCTCGACGACATCGTCACCGGCAAGCGATTCTGGGCCCACGGTCCCGACGGTGATCCGGAGCCGGCGGCCCCGGCGGTGCTCTATTGGTTCCGCGGCACCCGTCCCGCCCCCGGCGAGGCGGAGTTCGTCCCGCAGCTCGTCGACGACAACTCCGGCGTCGGCGTTCAGGTGACCGCGGCCGATGCGACCGGCGACGGCCTGCCCGACCTTGTCGTCGCCAACAAACAGGGAATCTTCGTTCACACGCAGTCGCGCCAGCAGGTGCCGGTCGCCCGTCATGAGGAGGCCCAGCCGCGAAAGCGCCGCCCAATGGCCGACGGCCTCGAGCCGGAGGAAGCGGCCAAGGCGATGTCGGCGCCCCCCGGTTTCTCGGTGAAGCTCCTCGCCTCCGAGCCGGATGTCCGCCAGCCGATCGCGATGTGCTTCGACGACCGCGGGCGACTGTGGGTCGCCGAGGCCTATGCCTATCCGAAGCGCGTCGCAGCGGAGGAGGCCCGCGATCGGATCCTGATCTTCGAGGATACCGACGGCGACCATCGGCTCGATTCCCGCAAGGTGTTCAAGGAGGGCTTGAACCTCGTCAGTGGCCTCGCGGTCGGTTTCGGCGGCGTGTGGGTCGGTGCGGCCCCCGACTTCCTCTTCATTCCCGACGCCAACGGCGACGACATCCCCGACGGTGAGCCGCAGGTGCTCCTCGACGGCTGGGGCTGGCAAGACACCCACGAAACGCTCAACGCCTTCATCTGGGGCCCCGATGGCTGGCTCTACGGTTGTCACGGCGTCTTCACCCATTCCGTCGTCGGCAAGCCGGGCACCCCGGCCGACGAGCGCACGAAGCTCAACGCCGGCATCTGGCGCTATCACCCGGTACGTCATGAATTCGAAGTTTTTTCAGAAGGGACGAGCAATCCCTGGGGGGTCGATTTCAACGACCTGGGGCATGCCTTCCAGACCGCCTGCGTAATCCCCCACCTCTACCATGTCATTCAGGGGGCCCGGTACGAGCGGCAGGCCGGCCAGCACTTCAACCCCTGGACGTTCGACGACATCAAGACGATCGCCCGCCACCGCCACTGGACGGGGGGGCAGTGGAACAACGCTGACCGGGAGAAATCGGACGCCATCGGTGGCGGCCACGCCCACAGCGGGGCCTGCATCTACCTCGGCGGCACCTGGCCCGAGCGCTACCGTAACAAGCTCTTCATGAACAACATCCACGGCGCCCGGCTCAACGAAGACCGGCTGTCGCCGGTCGGTTCGGGCTATGTCGGCGACGGCGAGCCCGACTTCCTCTTCGCCAACGACAGCTGGTCGCAGTTCATCTCGCTCCAGACCGGGCCCGACGGCCAGATGGTGCTCATCGACTGGTACGACCGCAACCAGTGCCACCACAACGACAACGAGACGCACGATCGCGGGAACGGGCGGATCTTCAAGGTGATGTACGACCGCGGCGACACCGCCGCGGTCAAGGTCGACCTCGCGGCGAAGAGCGACACCGATCTCGTTGATCTCCTCTCCCATGACAATGATTGGTTCGTCCGTCACGCCCGCCGGCTCCTCCATGAGCGGGCCGTCGCCGGCCGGCTGGCCGACGACATCGGCGGGCTGCTCGACGCGAAGCTCGCCGCCGCGCCGACGGCAGCCAAGCGGCTCCGCGTCATCTGGGCGATGCACGTGACGGGGAAGCTCGATGCCCCGCGCACCGAACGTCTCCTCGACGATCCCGATCCGGCCGTTCGCGCCTGGGCAATCCAACTCGCCAACGAGACCGGCAGCATTCCTCTCGAGACCCGCATCGGCCGCTACCGGCAACTCGCCGCCGACGATCCCTCGCCGGTGGTCCGCCTCGCCCTCTGCTCGGCGCTGCAGCGCATGCCGGTCGAGGTCCGCTGGGAGGTCTGTGAGGGGCTCGTGGGGCACGCCGAGGATGCCGGGGACCACAATCTCCCCCTCATGAACTGGTACGCCATCGAGCCGCTGGTGACGCTCGATCCCCGCCGCGCGATGGCGCTGGCGGCGGCAGCGAAGATCCCGACGGTGTCGCGGTTCATCGTCCGTCGGGCTGCCTCCGAGGAGGGCTGCTATGAGGCGCTCGTCGAACGCCTCGCCGCCGCCGACTCGGCCACGCGGAAGGAGATCCTCGGGGAGATCGTCACGGCGCTGGCCGCCCGCGGAAGGATGACGGCGCCGAAGGCCTGGGAGCAGGGCTATGAGGCGATCACGGCCGACGCCGACGAAACGGTCCGGCGGCTCGCCGGGGTGGTGGCGGTCCGGTTCGGAGATCCGCGCGTTCTCCCCCAGTTGCGCGGCGTGCTCGCCGACCGCGACGCCCCGATGAATGAGCGTCAGGAGGCGCTCGAGGCGCTCGTCAGCTCCCGCGACGAAGGGACGCCGCCGGTGCTCCACGCCCTGATCGATGATCCGGTTCTCCAAAAGGGGGCGATCGTCTCGCTGGCGGCCGTGCCCCATGATGCCACGCCGGGAGTCCTCCTCGACGCCTACGAGGGGCTCAGCGACGAATGCCGGCAGGCGGCCATCGCCACGCTCGTCTCGCGCCCGGCTTGGACGATCGCGCTCCTCGACGCCATCGACGCCGGCAAGCTGCCGCGCGGCGACCTCTCCGCCTTCACCGTCGGCCGGCTCGCGCAGTCGGCCGATACGCAAGTCATCGCCAGGCTCAATGAGGTGTGGGGGACGATCCGGACCACTCCGGAGGATCGCCAGGGGGAGTTCGAGAAGTGGCGCAACGCCTTCAAGCCGGCGGCCATGAAGGGGGCCGACCTGTCCCACGGCCGCGAGGTGTTCGTGAAGACCTGCGGCGCCTGCCACCTCCTCCATGGGCAGGGGGGGAAGATCGGCCCCGACATCACCGGATCGAACCGGGCCGATCTCGAGTACCTCCTCGCGAACCTCCTCGACCCCAGCGCCATCGTCGGCCGCGACTACCAGATGACGACGGTCCTCTCGAAAGATGGCCGATCGATCGCCGGGATCGTCGTCAAGGAGACTCCGACGAGCGTCACCCTCCAGACCCCGACCGAGCAGGTGACGGTGCCCCTCGACGACGTCGAGACGCGCGTGCTCTCGCCGCAGTCGCTCATGCCCGAGAACCAACTCGGCCAGCTCAAGCCCGAGGAGGCTCGCGACCTCGTCTCGTATCTGCGGCACCCGTCGCAGGTGCCCCTCCCCGGTGAAGGACCGCCGCCGTTCAACGACGAGGGCCGGATCCCTGGGTCGGTCGAGGGGGAGACGATGACGATCGCGGCCAAGAGCGCCGGCGACACCCGGCGGCAGGACATGGCGAGCTTCAAGGCAGCGCGCTGGAGTGGCAATTCCCACATCTGGTGGACCGGCGCCCGCCCCGGCGCGAAGCTCGTTCTCGATGTGCCCGTGGAGGTCCGCGGCCGCTATGAAGTCGTCGCCGTCTGCTCGAAGGCCCACGACTACGGGACGGTCACTCTGTCGTGGAACGGCGCGAAGCCGACCGCCCCGATCGACCTCTACGACAAGGATGTCGTCACCGTCACGCCGGAGGTGTCCCTCGGGGTTTTCGACCTCGAGCCCGGCACGGTGCCGCTGACGGTCGACCTCGTCGGTGAGAACCCCGCGGCCACGAAAGCCTGGATGTTCGGCCTCGACTACCTCCGGTTCGTGCCGGTGAAAGCCTCTGCCCCCACCCCCTGACGCCCACCCGACGGCGGGGCGGCCATCCTTGAACTATGATTCAAAAACGCGCGGATTGGGA
>JBBAVV010000019.1:44827-74540 GCA_040397545.1 Pirellulales bacterium | reverse complement strand
GGGCGCTGAGCAACCGGGGTCAGTCGTCGTCGAAGGGGCGACGCGCGCCTGGCTTGGGGCCGGGGTCCTTCGGCTCCGGTTTCGCCGGCTGATCCTTCTCCGGGCCGCGACTTCCCCCCTCCCCGCGCCCTCCCCCCTCCCCGCGCCCTCCCCCTTCTTCCATCGACTGCCGCTCGCGCCACGGATTCCCCGCCTCGTAGCTTGCCAGCTCGCTCTTCAGCTGGTCACGGACCGCGGACGATTCGTCACTCTCATCGACGGCCTTCCGGCTGTATTTCCTCGCCTCGTCGAAATCCCCCGATTCGGCATGGGCGGCGGCCAGCGTGCTGATCACGTGCGGCTGCTTCCATTCGGTCAATTCGCAGGCTTTCACGGCGATCCCGATGGCCCGCTTGCCGTCCCGGACCGCATCATCCGGACTCGTGGCGAGCACCCAAGCGAGATTGTTCAGGACCGTGTCGTTGTCCGGCTGCAGTTCCATGGCCTTTTCGAGGTCGGCAATCGCCGCGGCGTGATCGCCGATGGAGATCTCGGCATCCCCGCGTCCGCGCCGGGCGAGAAACTGCTCCGGATCGATCTCCAACGCGCGATTGAAGCGGCGGATCGCCTCCCGTGGTTCCTTGGCTGCGAGGTAGAGGAAGCCGAGCTGGCCGACGACGACGGCGTCGTTGGGGCTCTGGCGGACGAGTCGACGGAAATCGGCGATCGCCGACGGATAATCGCCCTTGTCGGCCGCGAGCAGGGCGCGGAGCTCGAGGGCCGCCGCGTGGTCGGGGTCGCGGGCGAGTACGTGTGCGATGTCGGCGAGGGCGTCGTCGGTGCTGCCGGCCTGCTGGTGCAACCGGGCCCGGAGGACGCGGGGCTCGGCCGCATCGGGGGCCGCGGCGATCGCCCGATCGAGATCGGCCAGCGCACGCTCGAGGTTTCCCTGCGACGCGAACACCCGCCCGCGTTGGAAGAGGATATCTGCGGAGTCGGGGGCAAGTTCGAGGGCGTCGTCGAAGTTCTTGAGGGCGTCGTCGGTCCGCTGCGCCATGAGCAACGACAGGCCGCGCATCTCACGGATCCGGACATCGTCCGGATCCTCCGCGATCGCCACGTCGAAGTCCGCCAGGGCCCCTTCCTGATCCCCCTCCATCATCAGGAACAGCCCGCGCGTCCGTCGGATATCGGCATCCCGAGGGGCAAGCTCGACCGCTTGGTCGTAGGCGGCACGACGAGCCGGTGGATCGTCTTCAGCGAGATTCCCCAGCACGACGTGGGCCTGGGCCGTCTGCAGCGGGTCGTCGCCGACGATCTCGACCGCCCGGCGGGCGGAGCTCACGGCCCGCTGCCGATCCCCCCCGGGCAGCGCCTCGAGGCGAGCGATCATCACGTGCGCCGCAGCGAGCGTGTCGTCGCGCTGCACCACTTCTCCCAGATCTCGCAGCGCGTAGGCCCGCATCCGCTCCCATTGCTGCTGGGCCCCCGGGGCGCCGTCGAACAGGGCTTCGGTGAGCATCGACGCCCGATCGACCAGCGTGCCGGTGTAGAGGTCGTTGGCAAACCCGCGAGAAGACTCCTCGAGCCCTTTCCGGAGGGCGGCTCGAACCAGACCGAGGACCCGCTCGAAATCATCGAGGGACCGGGCCGCCAGCTTGGCATCGACAGCCGCGTCGAGATCCTCTTGCCCCGCCGCCGCGGCCGGGGCACTCTCGATGGCCGGTTCATCGGCGTGGAGCGGGAGGCATGCCGCCGGGTCCAGCAGCATCGATGCCGCAGCCAGGAAGCACCGGCCGCGACGGAGGCGATCCGCACGCTGCGACGACGGCGGCAGAAGACGGCTGACATGCGCGAGAACGTTCATCGAGTCGTATCCTCGAGGGGCCATGGGGGCCGGACAGATCGGCATCCCCGCTCCCCCCAGTATGCGACGGGCCCCACCTTCGGGGCCAGACGGATCGGCGGACGGGGAAAACGGCCCGTCGGTCCCGCGGGCGCCGCCGGCGCATCACAGCGGGGCGGGGAGGTCGCGACGGCAGAAGACCACGCCGCCGATGACATACGCCACGCACCCGACACCGAGAAGAATGCCGTCGTAAACGAGGAGATTCGTCCAGCTCACTGCGGCGTCCCCGACCAGCCGCTGCGGTTCGTAGGCATTCAGAAAGGAAAGGTAGCCGACCCAGCCAAACGCCCCGCTCATCCGCCCGACGAGCTTCGCCAGCAGGGAGAAGACGTAAAAGCCGGACATCGCGCCGATCGTCCGCCAGCGATAGCTGTCGGCCGCTGACACGCAGGCGGAGATCCCGGCCAGGCAGACCATCAGGCCGAAGACATTGGCGACGGGAAGGAGGAATCGATCCGGCTCGACCTTGCCGGCCCACGGACCGTAGGCCACCGCCGCGGACACCGAGAGGGCCAGCACGCCACACAGGCAGGCCGCCGCAGCCGTCGTCGCCAGCGCCTGCGTCACCCACAGGGCCAGGCGCCGCACCGGCTGCGCGAGGAGCATCTCCATCGTGCCCCGTTCGAGCTGCCCCGACACGGCATCGCTCCCCCGCGTGATCCCCCAGACCGTCGCCGCGAGCACGACAACCGGATCGACGAAGGCCAGCGCCACCCGGCCGGCGTGGGTCGCAACGTCGGAGAACGGCACCCCGGAGAGCCGCTGCCAGTCCTTCGGGATCGCCTGGAGGAGTACGTCTTGAAACGCCGGCATTGGAATCTGCGCCGACAGCCAGAGGAACAGCCAGGGGAATACCCCCCACAGCGCCGCAAACGCCAGTACGAGCCCGCGCTGGTCACCCCAGGTCTTGTGCCAGATGGCGGTATTCCACACTTGGTCACCCATGGCGATGAAAACGGTCATAGACGGCATCGAGCCCGACGGGGTCGACCCGGATCTCACCGAGAGGGAGCGTCGAGAGCCAGCCGAGGAGCGGCCGCAACGAATCGGCTGTCTCGAGGACGACCCTGCCGTCGCGGTCGCGGGTGACGGTGACATGCTCGCGGAGCTCCGCCGGCACCTCTCCCATCGCCCCCTCGAGCCGGGCGGTGATGCGGTGGTGGCGGCGAAGCTGCGCGACCGACTGCTCGTGGACGACCCGCCCGGCGCGGAGGATCACGACGCGGTCACACGTTGCCTCGACCTCGGACAGGACATGCGAGGAAAACATCACCGTCCGGCCGGCCGCCTGCGCCTCGCGGACGAGATCGAGGACGACCGCCCGGGCCGTCGGATCGAGGTTGGCCGTCGGTTCGTCGAGGATCACGAGGGACGCCTCGGTGGCGAGGACGACGGCAAGGGCGAGTTTTTGCCGCATGCCCGTGCTCATCCGCGCGACCTGGCGCGAACAGTCGAGATCGAGGCGTTGGGCGATGCGCGTGGCCTCGTCACGGCGACATTCGCGGCGCAATCCGGAGAAGAAATCGAGGACCGCATGGCCCGACATCCGGCGGAAGAGGCGGGCTTCCCCGGGGAGATAGGTGGTCGCAGCCCTGACGGCGAGCGAATCGAGGGCGCAGTCGTGGCCCGCCACCCGGGCCGTGCCGGAGGTGGGATGAATGAAGCCGAGAAGAAGGCGAAGCAGGGTCGTCTTCCCCGCGCCATTGGGGCCGAGGAGACCGAACACCTCCCCCTGACGGACGGCCAACGAGCAGCCCTCGAGCGCCGTGAACGGGCCATACCGCTTCGTGAGTTGATCCGCTTCGACGAGCATCGACCGCCTGACAAGACCGGGGACATCAGCCACGGAGGAAATAATAGCCTGCCAGGCCGAAACCGATCAGGGCCACGATCCGGCGGACCACCGGCGCCGGCATCCGCCGCGTCAACCGCACACCGACCACCGCGCCGCAGATCGACGCCAGGGCCATCACCAGGGCCAGCGGCCAGGAGACGATGCCGGTCCCCCCCCCGACGCCGGCCGGGAGAATCGACGCAGACGCGAACACGACGGCCGTGGTGCCGTTGACCGCCGTCGCGAGGAGATTCTTGACGGCGTTGAGACGGTGGATGTCTCCCACCCCGAGGCACCCCAGGACGGCGAGCATGAGGATGCCGATCCCGGCGCCGAAATACCCGCCGTAGACGGCCACCAGGAACTGGAGTCCCCAGGCGACGAGGAACATTCCGCGGGTCGGCTCGCCGTTGGGGGCGGCCCCCTGGCCGCCAGCGGCGAAGCCGGCGGCAAGCCGGGGCTGGAGCGCGAACAACACCGCCGCACCGAGGATCAGCCAGGGGACGAGTCGGCCGAACCAGGCCGGGGGCAGCGCGAGCACCAGCGCGGCGCCAACGATTGCCCCGCCGACACTCGCCGGCAGGAGCCAGCGGGTCCAGTTGGTCCAGCGCGGCTGGCCTGCCCGCTCTCCACGCCCCGCCCAGGCTGCGGCAATCGCGCCCGGCCAGAGGCCGAGGGTGCTGGTCGCGTTGGCGGCGACGAGTCCGGCCGGGCCATCAGAGAGGATCTCCGCCACGACCGGGAAGGTGAGGATCGTACCCCCCCCCGCCACGGCGTTGACCCCCGCGGCGATGAAGGTGATGGCGGCAAGGAGCAGCAGTTGCTGCGGAGGGAAGGCGTTCGACGCCCCGCCGACCGAGGCGATGTCGGCAGCCAGCGGAAGGAGCATCACTTCGCCCCCCGGCCGCGGTCCCCCCGGACGGCCGCCGGATCGCGCTTGCCCGCCGCCGGCAACGCGGCCGGACGGCCACCGATGCCCTTCGCCGCGACCGCTTCGACCGGCGCGCTGGTCCCACCGTCGATGAGCATATAGCCGGCCCAGAACAACGGGTGCCGCATGTCGGTCAGCACCGTCTGGCCAACCCCACGGATCCGCCCCTCGAACGCCGGATCGGGTTCCTCGGTGGAGACCAGATCGACCGCCCTCCGCCAACTCGCCGCCGGGATCGCCGTCGGATCGTCACTGTCGCGGACGAACTCTGCCACGAGATCGGTGGTCGACTTCCCCCCCATCCGCCAACGACTGACCAGCGCCGTGCGGGCGCCGGCTGCCAGCACGTCGGTGGCGGCGATGAACAACTCCTCTCCCGGCCGGGAGAGGAGCTTGGTGAGCCCCGAGGCCATCGCCGACTGGACCCCTGGCAGGATGACCAGCGGGGGACGTTTGTGCGGCGAAGCGAGCCAATCGTTGAACGTCATCCCGGCCTTGGCTCCGCGGTCGGGCGGACGACCGAACAGGCCGCGCAAGCCCACCGGCCCCTCACCGGCAACATTGATTTCGTCGAGGACCACGAGCGTCTCGCACAGCGAAGCCGGGAGCAACGGCGAGACGACGACACCATGCTGCTGGAGCGGCTGGGCCGGGAGAACGACGGCGCGCTCGAGGGCGTGCGTGAGGCGGTCGACCGCCTCGCTGATCGCCTCTGGCCGTTCCCCGCGGACGGCCCGGCCGGCATGGATGCCAACGGGCCCACGCCCGGCCGGTGGTTCCAATGGCGCCGGCGGCCTCCCGACGACGGCCAGACTCCGGGTGGGGGCGTAGCGGATACGGCAGACGTCCCGCAGGAGCGGCAGGGGCTCGACGATCGCCGCATCGCCGTCGGCGGGCTCGCCGGCAGAACCGGTGGGGAGGAGCTCGAACGGCAGATACCACAGCGCCCCGTCGGGCACGATCACGAGCTCCTCGATCCCCTCCGAGAGCGTGACCTTCGACTGCTCGAAGAGGAGTCGTTCGACGGTGACCATCGCAGCCCGCCAGTCGGAGGCGATGATCCGATCGGTCCCCACCGGCACGTGGGGGTCGAACAGACACAGGGCCTTCGCCAGGTGGGTCAGCTCCCGGGCCAGTGCTGCCGGTTGCCGGATCTGCCACAGGGCGACGCGGTCTCGAGACTCCAGCGCCCCCCACAGCCCCGACGCGCCCCAATGAAAGGAGAGGAGCAGTTCGCCCGGCGCCAACCTTCCCCGGACGTCGGCCGGGGGGAGGAGCGGGGGAAACTCCAGCCCGAGCGGCTCCCGGCCGGCGGCGAGTTGATCGATCAACACCCCGCGTCGGGCCGAGCCCTGCGCGAACGATTCCCAATCCCTCGGCTCGCCTGGCGGACCGGCCCGGCGCGGCGGACCGGCGTCGCCGCCACCATCCCCGCCGGCGGCGGCAAGGAGCGCGGCGGTGAGCGCCGTCCGCAGGCGGGCATCCTCGTCGACGAGTCGGGCCAGTTCCGGATGGCGTCTGAGGAGTCCTGTCCGGCCGGCCACGGCGTCAGGCCCCAGTCCGGAGGGGTCGGGGCCGAGCAGGCGCTCGAGCCCCAGCCGTCGCCCCCCCACCGGCTGCGTATCGAGCCACCGGGCCCGGGCCGAAGCCTCCGCGGCAGCCAGGGCCGCATCGCTGCCACGGCGCGCCGCGACCAACATCCACGCTTCGTGGGCCTCGGGGCGGGGCGTCGTCATCGCCGCGAGCGTGGCCAGCGGATCGATGACAAGCTCCCGCGGCGGCGGGTCGCCGAGGAGCCGCGCGAAGAGCACGTCGGCCTGTCGGTCGGAGATCGTCGTCGCCCCGGCCATCACCATCTCCACCAGCCGGCCGGTCTGGAAGAGGCGCGGGGAACGGGGGCGGGCAACGGCTAGGGCACGCTCCATCTCGGCATCCCCCGTGGCCGGATCGCCGGCGCCGTAGGCCGTCAGGGCCGCGGCATGCGCGACGACGGCGCCCGGCATGCCCTGGCCGGCATCCGCGCGGAGAAACCGTGCGTCGACCTCTCCGAGCCGGGCCCGCGCCCCCTGGAGATTGCCGGCGGCAGCCAACGCCTCCGCCTCGTGCCCGAGAAGGGTGGTCCGCAGCACCGGCAATCCACCCCGGGCCCACTCGCAGCCTCCGTGGACCGTCGCCGGCACCCCCGGCGTGCCGGCGGCCTGGTGGGCGGCAAACGCCATCCGGAAACCCTCCTCGAGCGCTCGGGCATCGCCGAACTCGGCCGCCGCGTAGGTCGCCTCCTCAAACCACCGCGCCGCGCCGACGGAATCGTCGCGGGCCAGCGCGATCCGTCCGAGCACGAGCAGCCCCCAGGCCGTCAGGGGGTGATCGAGTTTGCCACCGAGGGACACGCCGCGCTCGAGCAGCGGCACCGCCTGATCGAGCCGGCCCTGCGACCAGGCCGCGGTTCCCAGCGCCACGTCGATCCACGACTGCGACCAGTGGTTCGGGGGCGCTGGGCGCTTCGCGAGGGCGTTGTTCAACCCATCGATCGCATTCCCCTCGCCGGCGAGCGGCCCGAGGATCACGGCCCGACGGTAGATCGCGATCACGAGGGCGCGCATGATCTCCTGGGGACGGATCGGAACATTGACCGGGGCCGCGAGCACCCCCCCCTGTTGGAGCACCTTCTGGGGATCGGCCGGCGTCTGCCGGATCGTCATCGTGTCGGGGAACGTCGCCGGCTTGGTGCCCCGTGCGCTCCGCCCCCAGGTGGCCACGCGCGGCCGCGGCGAAGGCTGCGGTCCCTGGGTCGGAAACTGGACCGCCAGCAACCACTCGGCATGCGCGGTGCCGAGGCCAATCGCCTCCTCGTAAGCAGCGACCGAATCCCGCAGGCTGCCGAGCTCGTACTGCGATTCACCGATCACGGTGGCGGAGGCGATCGAGTCGATCCAGCGCTGGTTCCCGGCACGGACCCCTGCACCGTAATCCCGGCCGGCCGTTTCCAGGGCCACGCCATAGTCGCCGTTGGCCAGCGCCGCGAGCGCGGCATCAAAGGCGACCGTTGGCACGGTCTGGGCCCCGCGGGGCACGATCTGGGCCCGGGCCACCCCCAGGCTCAACAGGACCGTCACCGCGAGGATCGCGGCCGATCGGCGGAACAGCGACTGCCAGGAAACATCACGCCACATACCGCCAGTTGTACACCCTCCCCACGCGCCCGCCGACCCGAGTCGGGCCCGTGACGGGAAATCCCTCCCCGCGGTCAGACCTCCGACCGACCGGTAGTCTGGGAAACTTCGGGCAGCCGGGGGGCTCCGCTGGCGCCGTTTCGAACGATCGCAACGGTTTGTCAAAGTTTGGCGGTTCTGCTGGCCGATACCACTGCGGTCGGCGGCGGATCGACCCTGCCGGGCCTGGCCCGACGGCGAACCGTGACGCGGAACAAAGCACCGATGCAGGGGCGAGAACCATGAACCAATCGACTCCGGACCGGCGGACCCACTCCACGACCCGCCTCGGCGTCCGCGCGGCCCTTGTGGCGGGCATGGCCCTGGCCAGCGTCGGGCTGACGGGCTGTCAGGTCGACATTGGCGGGCAGACGCTCCCCAGCGCCTATTACCTCCAGGACGACATCCAATACTTCCCGGCCGGACCGGAGTTCAAGCTCTCCAAGGAAGCAGCCGCTCTCAAGGCTGCCACCCCGGTCCCGGCCGACGACTGCTGCAACTGACCAGCGGTTGCCTCGCCCCGTCCGGGGCCTCACCGCCGACTCTCTCCGACACCCCGTCACACCGGCCGGGGTGTCGCTGTTTTCAAAAGCTGTTTTCCAAGCGCGTTCACCGTCGCCCTCACGGTTGCGTGAATCCGCGGCCGCCGAGCCAATCGACCAGACGCGCCGGCCAGTCGGCGGTGCCCGGGGCCTGCTCGCGGCGCCGCAGGCCGTAGCCATGCCCACCGCGCTCGTAGACGTGCAGTTCGGCCGGCACCTGCGCGTCGAGCAGCGCGGCGAACAGCGCCACCGCCCCCTGCGCCGGTGAAGCGGTGTCGTCCGCGGTCTGGGCGATGAACATCGGGGAGGTGGCGGCGTCGATCTCGACCCCCGGCCACAGCCCCTTCCCTTCGTTGCCAAGCACGCGCCACGGGTAGACGAGGATCGTGGCATCGGGCCGGGCCGAAGGGGCGGAGTCGGCCCCCGGGAACGACGCCTTCGTGGTGGCGGCCACCAGCGCCGTGTGGCCCCCCGCGGAAAAGCCCATCAGCCCGATGCGGTGCGGATCGATCCCCAACTCGAGGGCCCGCCCACGGACCACCGAGACGCTCTTCTGGGCATCCATCACCGGCCCGGCGTCGGGATTCGCGAAGGCCCCGGTGGGGACCCTGTAGAGGAGGGTGAGGGCGACGATGCCATGCCCATTCAGGAAGCGGCCGATCTCCCCCCCCTCATGGTCATCGGCAAGGATGTTGTACCCCCCACCTGGGAGGATAATCACAGCCGGACGAGGCCCCCCGTCACGCGGCGGCAGGGGATGGAGGATGAGCCGTGGATCGGAGACGAACGACCGGCGCTGGATGTCGTCCTTCCCCCGTTCCACCTTTTCGGCCGGTTCCTCCGGCACCCGATCCCCCGGCACGCCTTCTGGCCAGAGGCGGATCTCACGATCCGCGTCGGCGGCGGAGGCGCCGTCGGCTCCGATGGTGCAGATCGTGGCCAGGAGAAAAGGGATGACAACGACGGGGAATCGTGCAAGCATGGTTTTCGTCTCGGGGGAGGTCAGGGTGGACGGGACGATCCGCCTGCGTCAGGAGAACGGGTCAGGAGAACGGGTTGCCGCGCGGAACGATCGGCCAGACGATGCGCTCGCCGGAGAGCCCCGACGCGAACGCCGCGGCCGTCATCTCCACCATTGTCTGGCCGGCAAACATCCCCGCCGTCGGCTCCCGGTCCTCGGCGATCGCCGCGACGAGATCAGCAGCGGCCCGCCGTGCCCACGACGCGCGCTCGGCGGTCCGATCGGCTTCCTCGACGGGGAGTCCGGCGCCGATCCCTTCGGGGCCGATCGGCTGCCAGGGAACCTCCTTGTCGACGCGCCACAGCGGCGCCTCGCGGAGATACGCGTGGGGGAGGTTGTCGGGGCGGATGTGGATCGCCCCCTTCGTGCCGACGAGCGTGAGGGAGAAGTTGGGCTGCTTCAGCCCGGCTTCGCGGACGCTGGCGAAGAACCCGACCGGTCCGTCGGCCAACCCGTACATCGCCTCGACGGCATCGCCGGCGATCGCCCCGAGCCCCTCGGGGCCTTCCGTGGCATCCGCCTGCGTGATCGGCCTGCCGTCGCGCGTGATCGTGGCCTGGCACCAGCGGGGGGCGCCACCGAGGTCGGCCATCATGTCGAGGACGTGGCAGCCGAGGACCCACAGATCCTCGCCGCCACCCCGCTTATCCTCCTTCCCGCGGCCCCGGAGCTCGAGGAGCCGGCCAATACGGCCATCCTCGACGAGATCGCGGACGACCGCGTAGGTGGGGCTGTGGCGGTTGACCATCGCCAAGGCGAGCTTCGTTCCCGAGGCACGGCAGGCAGCGATGACCGCGTCGGCTTCGGCGGCCGTGCGCACGAAGGGCTTCTCCAGGAAGATCCCCGCCACCCCCGCTTCTGCGGCGGCGATCGCCATCTCCGCATGGCAGTCGATGTGGCGCATGCAGAGCGAGACGATCTCCGGCTTGACCTCCGCGAGCATCGCGCGCCAGTCGCGGAATCCCGCTGGGGGGCTCCCGGGATCGCGGCCGAGCCGCTCGACGGCCTTGGCGAGGCCGTCGGCCGATTCGTCGGCCACGGCGACCAGCTCCGTCCCCTCGACTGCCGTCCACAGCTCGTCGATCGCGTGCCCCCAGTCGCCCCGTCCCGACCTGCCGACGACCGCGACGCGCAGCGGTTGCTCTGTCATCTTCCGACTCCCTCCCACGATGTCGTCCCACTCCCGCCGTGCCGCTGCCACGGGTCGTCGGGAAGCGTATGATCCTCTCCGCCCCGCGAAAGTTGTAACACATGCCGGGCCCCGGAGCTGTCGTTACGATGCCCTGCGACCACGACCACCACGACGATTCGGGCCACGGCGGCCACCGGCACTTCTCGCCGGAGCGGCTCGACCGGGCGATGGCCATCGGCGTCGGTCTCAATGCGGCGTTCGTGCTCGTCGAGATCGCCGCCGGCCTGTGGGGGGGATCACTGGCGCTGGTGGCCGATGCCGGTCACAACGCCGGCGACGTGGTCGGTCTCCTCCTGGCGTGGGGCGCCTCCCGCCTCGCCCGCCGCCCGCCGAGCAACCGCTACACCTGGGGCTTCCGCCGGTCGACGATCTACGCCGCCCTGGCCAACGCCGTGCTTCTGATCGTCGCCTGCGTGGGCATCCTCTGGGAGGCGATCCATCGCCTCCGTGATCCGGTCTCCGTGGCCGGGCCGTGGGTGGGGATCGTGGCCGCGGCCGGCGTCGTGATCAACACGCTGACGGCGCTCCTCTTCCTCCGCGGCTCGCACGCCGACGCCAACGTCCGCGGGGCCTTCCTCCACATGGCAGCCGATGCCGCCATCTCGGCCGGGGTGGTCGTGGCGGGGATCGTCATCGCGTTCACTGGGATCAACCGGATCGACCCGCTGGTAGGGATCGCGATCACGGTGGCGATTCTCGCCGGCACCTGGGGTTTGCTCCGCGAGAGCATCGATCTGGCCCTCGACGCCGTGCCGCGGGGCATCGATCCGGCCGCCCTCACCGACCTCCTCGCCGCGATCCCGGGGGTGAGCGAGGTCCACGATCTCCACATCTGGAATGCGAGCACCTCGGAGATCTCGCTGACGGTCCACCTCGTCGTCCCCGCACGGGATGGACACGAGCAGGTGCTCGCCACGGCGTCGGACGATCTCCGCGCCCGCTTCGGCATCGCCCACACGACGATCCAACTGGAGTCCGAGGAGGCGTGCCGCTGCTGCCCGCAGAGACCCGCCGACAGCCTGTGAGGATCAGCCGCCCATCGATCAGGCCGCCGACCCACCAACCGTCGTGGTCGGAGCGACCGTCGCCGCCGGCGCCGCGGGGCCGAACCGACGAAACCGCCATTCGGTCCAAGCCGTCAGCACCGCCGCCAGGAAGACGACGGTCAACGGCAGGCAACGCCGTACGTCGGTCGGCACGGATGGCTCGAGCATCATCCAGCCGGCGACCGCCCCCGCCGCGGCCAGCAGGGCATAGAGGACCGCGACGGCGGCATGGCTGATCCCCGCACGAACCAAGCGGTGAAAGAGGAACTCACGGTGCGGCACGAGCGGATTGTGCCCGCCCAAGACCCGCCGGATCACCGTCAGGAGCGGGTCGTAGATGTAGGGCCAAGCCGCCATCGCCAGCGGCACGAAGAGCAGTTCCGTCGATCCGGTCGCGTCAAAGAGGGTCAGGGCGGCAAAGAAGGTCCCCAGGAACGCACTCCCGACGTCCCCCATGAACACCCGGGCCGGGGCCCAATTGAAGACGAGGAATCCGGCGGCGGCAGCGCCGACGAAGGACGACAGCAAGACGACCGGAAAGTCGCCGTCCCAGAAAGCGATACCGACGAACCCGATCGCCACGGCCACCGCCGCGAGCGCCGCCATGCCATCCGACCCATCCATGAAGTTGAAGGCGTTGATGAACCCCACGATCCACACGACGCTCAACGGCCAGGCCAGCCAGCCGAAATCGATCACCGGCAACCCCGGCAGGTGCAGCCCGCGCACCGGGCCGAGCACGGCCACGATCCCCACCGCCACGCCGATCTGCACGACGAGCCGGAGCAGGGCCCGGAGCGGACGGATGTCGTCCCAGAAGCCGACGATGGCGATGATGAAACTGGGGAGGATGACGCCCAGCGCCACCGGGGAGGCATAGAACGGCCAGCGGAAACAGACCGCCGTCGAGGCCAAGCAACAGGTCAACACCAGGGACATCCCCCCGCCCCGGGCGGTGGGGAGGGAGTGGGCACTGCGACCACTCGGCACGTCGACCAGGCGCAACCGCGTCGCGAGGAGAATCATCACATCGACGAGCACGGCCGTGACGACGAACACCACGAGGGCCAAGCCAGGCCAGAGGATCGACTCGAGTGAGTCGAGCGTGGGGAAAAGTCGTTCCGGCGCCGGGGGTGGGTTCACGACCGCGACTCCTGCGGACCGTCGTCGTCACGCAGCGGCGCGGTCCCCACCGAGGAAGCCATGCATTCCAGCGCCGCGATCTCCATCAGCACCCCGCGGGCGGCATCGGGGCCATCGCCGAGGATCGCGGCCTTGAGATCGCCGAGCCACTGACGGACCTCGGCCAGTGGCCGGATGGGACGGGAGACTTGCAACACATGACCACCCCCGACGGAGTGCCTGATTTCGTCGTCGAAAAACAGCTCCTCGGCGAGCTTCTCCCCGTCGCGGAGGCCACCGAAGCGGATCTCGACATCCTCCCTCGGCACGCGCATCACGTACGCCAGGCTCTTGACGAGCTCGACAATCTTCACCGGCTCGCCCATGTCGAGGACGAACGTCTCGCTCCCCCCGGCCAACGCCCCGGCCGCCAGTGAGAGACGGGCGGCGTCGGAGGCCGTGAGGAATCGCCGGGCCACGTCGGGATGGGTAACGGTGATCGGCTGACGGCGGACGAGTTGGCGGGTAAAGATCGGGACGGCGGTCCCGCTGGAGCCGATGACGTTTCCGAATCGCACGACCACGAACTTCGTCGTCGAGCCCTCACCGAGCGACTGGAGGAACCGCTCCGCGACGAGCTTCGAGGCCCCCATCACTCCCGTCGGGTTGACGGCCTTGTCGGTCGAGAGGGCGACGAACGTCTTCACGCCGTGGGCCTCGGCGAGGTCGGCAAGTGTCGCCGTGGCCAGGATGTTGTTCTCGATCGCCTCCACGGGGTGCCCCTGGAGCATCGGCACGTGCTTGTAGCCGGCGGCGTGGATGACGATCGCCGGCCGGTGGATCTGGAAAACATCCTCCAGCCGCTCCGTGTCCTGGATGTCGACGAGGCAGGGAACGAGGCCGATCTCCCCCTCCCCGGGCGCGGCGGCCCGCTCCTGCAACTCCCCATAGATCTCGAAAAGGCTGCATTCGGACCGGTCGAGCAGCAGGATCCGCGCCGGACGGAGCGTCACGAGGAGCCGGCAGATCTCGGCACCGATCGCTCCACCGGCGCCGGTAACCATGACGGTCTCGTCATGCACCAAGGAGGCGAGCCTCTGGCCGTGCGCGGACGCCGTCGGATCGGGGTGCGTGACGAGGTCGCGCAGTTCCACGCCGCGCACGCGGACGTCGGCGTCGGCCTCCGCGCCGCACGGCTCCGCGATCGACACACGGACACCGATCGCGGTGCAGGCCTCGCAGGTCTGCCGCAGCCGGCGGCCGGACACGCTCCCGGAGCGGACGACGACATCGGTCACACGCAGCCGCTGGGCGCAGGCGGCGACATGGTCGATGCCACCGATCACGCGGGCGACGGCCGTTCGGGAGCCATGTCGGGTGGAATCGTCATCGAGCAGACCCGACACGAAATACCCCCCGCGCTTCGCCGACATCAACTGGGCGGCGATCGCCAACCCCTGCGGTGAGCCATCGATGACGAGGGCATTGCGCTGATGGCCGACCGGCTCGGCGGGCATCAACTCTTCGTAGATGCTCCGCGCCGCCGCCTGGAGGCCACCGACGGCGAGGAGGGTGAAGGCCCAGTCGAGGAGGAGGACGGTCCGGGGAATCTGGATCCAGCCCAGCCGCAGCGTGTTGAAATAGTAATTGGCCGCCACGAGAACCAGCAGGCAGGTGGTGGTGGCCCGGACAAGGATGCTCAAGTCCTCGAAGCGGATCAGGCGGAGCGACCGGTGGCAGATGCCGCGGGTGTAAAAGACGACCAGCTTCACCAGCACGACCCAGCCGATCGTGCGGACGATCGTTGCCGCGTCGCTCCCCCGGAGGAGGAGCTCGCTGCGGGTGAAGTACGCTGCCAGGTAGGTCAGCCCGAAGACGAGGGCGAGGCAGCCCACCGTGACGATCGCCTCGCGCGTTGGGGCGATCGATCGGAGCCAGGCTCGGAGGGCCGACGCGGCAGAAGCGATGAGCGTGAGCGGCATGGATCGGATGGCAGGCCGGGGGCTCCCCGGCTCCTCGTCTGGCTCGATCGTTCGGCGCGGACTCGGACGGCTGTCGGGGACGCTGACCTGTTCCCTTCGACTCCGTAAGGATCAGCCCCGAACGGGCAAAAGTCCACCCGCCCTGACGGGGGACTGCCCCCACATCGAGGGTTTTCGACGATCTCCCCAGCGCGACTGCGACGGCTGGGAAGTTTGGCCGGGGGCGCTGCTCGGGCGCCCTCACGGCGCATCGATCGGCCCTCCCTGGTGCGTCCTGGCCCGGGCCACGATGCCGGCCAGCATTCCCCCAAAGATGAGCTCGTGGAGCGGCCAGATGGCGTACCAGTAGGTGAGGCCGCCGAGGCCCCGCGGGTCGAAGACGGCCGTCTGGTGGATCGTCACCATGCCCCCGTCGGTGGGGCCCGGATCCCGGCGGACCACCTCGAATTCCAGCCAGCCGCGGCCGGGGAGCAGCATCTCCGCCACGAGCCGGATCCGTCGCGGTGGATCGCACGCCTCCACCCGCCAGCAGTCGAGGACCTCCCCGGCGATGAGGCGGTCGGGATCGCGGCGCCCCCGTCCCATCCCCGGGCCCCCCAGGATCCGGTCGATCCAGCCCCGCAGCTGCCAGAGCCACTGGTGCCCGTACCAGCCGTGTGGGCCGCCAATCCGCTCGATGGCGGCAAAAGCCCGCTCGGGCGTGACCTCGACGGTGGCATGGCGATGGTCGACGAGCCGTGGCCCCTCGAAGTGCCCGCCATACCGGCGTGGCAGTTCTTCGGCATCGGCGATGTCGGCCCACCGCCGCCCCTCGAAGACGGCGTCCTCTCGGGCCATCGCGTCGCGCACCGCTGCCGGGAGTGACCTCGGCCGAATCGGAAAATCGTCGAGGGCCGCTCGGTCGGTGACGACGGTCGGGTTTTTCAGCCCATCGATCAGCTTCCGACCGACCTTCGAATAACGCGGCGTGACGAGCGCCAGCCAGAGGCTCGACAGCCGAGGTGTCAGCACCGGCACCGGGATGAGAAGACGGCGGAGCCCGCGCTGCCGGGCATACTCCCGCATGATGTCGCCGTACGACACTCGGTCGGGTCCACCGATGCCGTAGATCCTCGAACCCTTCCCCGCCGGCCCGGTGGGGAGGTCGGCCGCAGCCACGAGGTAGGCGACGACGTCGTCGACGGCGATCGGCTGGGTGGGGGTCGCGAGCCACGCCGGGCAGATCATCACCGGCAGCCGCTCGACGAGGGTCCGCACGAGGTCGAAAGAGAAGCTCCCCGCCCCGATCACGATCGAGGCCCGGAGCTCGACCACCTCGACCCCCGTTCCCCGGAGAATCGCCCCGACTTCGTGCCGGCTGCGGAGATGGGCCGAGAGCCGGTCGTCCTCGGCCCCCAGTCCGCCGAGATAGACGATCCGCATCACCCCGGCAGCCCGCGCCGCCTCGGCAAACCGCTCCGCGGCGAGTCGGTCGGCGCGTTCGAAATCGACCCCCTGGTCCATTGAATGGACGAGCCAGTAGGCGACCTCGATCCCGGCGCAGGCCTGGACAAGTGCGGTCGGGTCGGAGGCGTCCCCGACGACGACGCTGACGTGCGACCGGAGCGATGCGGCCGGGGGACCCACCGCTGCCCCGGCGTCGAGGCGATCGAGGATTTCCGTGAGCTTGCCCGCCTTGCGGACGAGGCAGCGAACCTCATGCCCACGCTCGAGGAGGACCCCGAGGAGACAGCTCCCCACGTAGCCCGTGGCGCCGGTGAGGAGGATGTTCATGGAACGACCGATCGTTTCCGCGGCGTTCCGCAAACGTGCAACGACGATGAGGCCACGTCGGGCGCCCGATGCCCTGGCGTGGAGCCCCTGAAAATCAGATCAAGGCTCGTCGACTTCGAAGGCCCGGTCCATGAGCTTCGGATCACCGGTCTTCAAGCCATAGAGGAACCAGCGCTGGCGCTGTTGACTCGTGCCGTGGGTGAAGGCGTCGGGAACGACATACCCCTGGGCCTGCTTTTGGATCTTGTCGTCGCCGATCGCGGCCGCGGCATTGACGGCGTCGAGGATGTCCTGTTCGTCGAGGATCCCCGCATAGCGGGCCTCGTGATGGGCCCAGACACCGGCAAGGAAATCGGCCTGGAGCTCCATCCGCACCGAGAGTTTGTTGTAGTCGCGTTCCGACAGCCGGGGGGGCCGCATCGCCTGCACCTTGTTGCTGATGCCGAGTTGGTTTTGGATGTGGTGGCCGATCTCGTGGGCGATGACGTAGGCCTGGGCAAACTCGCCCGGGGCGCCGAACTTCCGCTTCAGCTCGTCATAGAAGGCGAGGTCGATGTAGACCTTCTTGTCCATCGGGCAGTAGAAGGGGCCGGCAGAAGCGCTCGCCATGCCGCAGGCACTTTGCACCTGACCGGTGAACATGACGAGCTTGGCGGGGACGTAGCGCCCTTCGAAGTTCGGCGGGAAGAGCTTGGCCCACACATCCTCGTTCTCGGCGAGGATCGTCTTGATGAAGCGCGACCCGGCGTCGTTGGCCGGTTGCTTCGGCGCCTGGGCCCGGGGCTGCGGCGCCGGGGCGAGGCCCCGTGAAATGCCCACCGCCTGCTGGGGATCGACCCCGAGGAACATCAGGCCGACCATGAGGAGGAGGGCGAACAGGCCCCCGCCGACCATGGCCGGGGCGCCGATCCCGCGCCGATCCTCGACGTTCTCACTCTGCCGACGACCTTCCCAACGCATTTCCTGCTTCTCCACTTCGGGGAACCGGGGGACACCTCTCGGGCCGCAACGCAGCCCACGTCAATTTAGCAGACCAGGCCGCCCGCGACAGCCAACCGACTCCCGACGGGAACCACGCCGCGCGGGGTGAATGGCCCACGCCCTACGGCCCTCCTGCCCCGCTGGTTCAGCGCGAAATCCCCCCCCCGACCAGCGATCACTCCGGCAGCGGCTTGCCGTTGGTTTCAGGGGCGAAGGGGAGGACTGCGAGCCCGAGAAGGAAAACGCTGCACATGACGATCCCCGCCGGCCGCATCGGTTCAGGGGACCCGGCAAACACGCCCGATGTCAGCTGGCCGAGGAGGAACGGCCCCCCGGCGGCGATGAACCGGCCGACGTTGTAGCAGAAGCTCGTGCCGGTGCTCCGCAGCCGAGTCGGGAACAGCTCCGGCAGATAGATCGCGTAGCCGGCGAAGAGCGACAGCTGGCAGAAGCCCATGATCGGCAGCATCCACCAGATGTCGGAGGGCTTCGAGAGAAACCTGAAGACCATCGCCGTGGAGAGCATCGCGGCGACCAGTGCCAGGGCGAAGAAGGGCTTGCGGCCGATCCGCTGGCAGACCCGTGCCGCCAGCATCATCGAAGCAAAAGCCCCCACCTGGATCATCATCGACGAGAGCCCGACATACTTGCCGAGCTTTCCGGCCAGCGCCGCCCCCTCGAGCCCCTCGGCGATGAACTGCTTCTGGAAAACGCTGCGCACGAGATCGAGCGAGAAGAAGGCGATCCCCCACAGGCCGATCACCCCCGAGCAGGCCAGGAGCATGCCGACGATCGCGTTCTTCCGCCAGCGCGGATCGGCAAACAGGGCACCGTAGCCCCCCAGGGCCGTGCCCGTGCTCTCCGCCTGGGCCTTCATCGCCTGCCAGCGCTCCGGTTCCTTCAGCCCGGCGCGAATGACCAGCGCCAGCACGGCCGGGAGGGCCCCGATGACAAACTTCCACCGCCACGGCTCCCAGCCGGCGAGCTTGCTCGAGTGGGCGAGGATCTGCAGTTCACCCAACCCGATGCCGATCGACGCGGCGAGGAAGTTCCCCACCGCGGAAAGGGCCTGGAGAAGCCCGAGGGCGTGCGGCCGGGCCCGGTCGGGCATCACCTCGGCGACGAGCGCCACGCCGACGGCAAACTCCCCGCCCACCCCCAGCCCGGTGATGAATCGATAAAAGGCGAAATCCCAGAACCCCGTCGAGAGCGCGGAGAGGCCGGTGCAGAGCGAGTAGATGACGATCGTGATCATCATCGTCTTGGCGCGGCCATAGCGATCGCCGACGACGCCGAAGATCAGCCCACCGGTGGCCCAGCCGAGGAGGAAAATGCAGGTGGCAAGGCCGCCGAAATAAGCGACGTCCTTCGGGTCGGCTGCCGCACCGCCGGCGGCCAGGAGCGTTTCCATGGCCGGCTTGCGGGCGAGATTGAAGAGCTGCTGGTCGAGGCAGTCGAAGAGCCACCCCAGCGCCGCCACCACGAGGACGAACCAGTGATAGCGGGTCATTCCGGTCCACCACGGCTGGCCGTCGTTGGGAATCGTGGTCCCCGACGACTCGAAGTGGGGCAGGTCGGCCATGGCAGGGGATCCCGGGGAGGAAGGAGCGGCGGAGAGGCAGAATCGGTGGCGCCAAGCAGGGGAAAGCCCTACGCCGCCCCGAGCCCCGCCTCGACCCCCCGCATGTAGGCGATGCTCTCCCGGGCAGCGCGCTCGGGACCGGGAGCATAATCGAAGACCTCGACGCTCACCCATCCGGGATAGCTCACGCCGCGGAGGGCCGCGAAGATCGGGCCGAAATCGACCGCGCCGAAGCCCGGGCCGCGAAGGTTGGCGTCGTTGGCATGGAAGTGCTCGAGGTGGGGGGCCGAGGCCCGGATGATCGCGGGAAGAGGCTCCACTTCGCTCGACATCGCCTTGACGTCGAGATGGAGTCGAACGTGCGGCGAGCCGATCCGCTCGATGAGCCGGCAGGTCTCGGCGGCGGTGTTGAGGACATTGGTCTCGGACGGCGCGAGCGGCTCGAGGGCCACCACCGTGCCAGTCTCCTCGAGCACCGGCAGGAGATCCGAGAACACCCCCCGGAGCCGGTCGATGGCCTCCTGCTGGGTCGTCCCGGGGAGGAGGCTGCGCTGCTGCGGCGAGCCGAAGACGAGGACGCGGCCGTCGAGATCGCGGCACAGGCGGGCCAGCTCGCCGAGGTAGGCCGTCGTGGCCCGCCGCACCGAGGCGTCGGCGTGCGCGACATGGAAGCCCTCCGTCTTGGCCAGGAGCCAATGGAGGCCGAGGCACTCGAGCCCCGCGGCGCGGATCGTGTCCCGGATCGCCCCCCGCTCCCGCGCCGAAAGCTCGGTGACGAGGCTCGCGAGCGTGAACGGCGCGACCTCGAGGCCGCTGTAGCCCGCGGCGGCCGCTTCGGCACAAGCCCGCTCCAGCGGCCAGTCGACAAACGTCTCGTTACAGATGGCGTAGCGCATCGTGGCTCCGGAGTCAGGATGGATCTTCAATCTTCACCAGCCGTCCGGTGCGGGCCGACTTGTAACAGGCGGCGACGATCGCCACGGCCTTCCGTCCCTCGAGGGCATCGAGATCGGGTCGGCGCCCTTCACGCAGGGCAGCAACGAAGGCCTCGAAATTGCGCGTATGACAGGCGTAGTTGATCGCCATCGGATCGGCGGCCCCGCCGCTGGTAGTGCTCCCCGCCCCGAACCGGGAGCGGGTCGGATCGTCGTCCGGCGAGGGCACCCGGAATCGCCAATCCGTCAGCTGCTCCTCGAGGATCTCGGCGGTGCCGTCGCGGCCGCCGACGAGGATCCGACGCAGCTGGCCGGGGAACATCGCCGTGGTGGCGAGGATCTGCCCGAGCGTGCCGTCACGGAAACGGAGCATCGCCACGCAGGTGTCCTCGACCTCGAGCCGGGCGGGGTCGTGCGCCCGGATCGCCGTCAGCGCTACGACGCTCTCCACCGGGTTCTCACCGGGGGCGAGCCCCGGCATCGTCGCGGCGGCGATCCACTGGAGGGCGTCGACGCCATGAATTGATTGGTTCATCAGCGCACCGCCACCATCGAGCGCGGCGGTTCCCTGCCAGCGCCCGACGCCGTAATAGGCGTCATCACGCCACCACGGCACGTACGCGGCAACGAGCGCGAGGCGGCCGAAGCGACCGGCCGCCGCCGCCGCGCGGACGGTCTGGACGACCGGGTTGAATCGCTGCGGGAAGATCGCCCCGAACGTGATTCCCGCCTTGGCGGCGATCGCCCGCATGGCGTCGATCCGCCGGAGCGTGATTTCCAGCGGCTTCTCGCAGATCACATGGACTCCACGCCGCGCGGCGGCCTTCAAGCCCTCCAGATGAGCACCGGAAGGGGTAGCGATCGTCACGAAGTCGGGCTTCTCGCGGCGCAGCATCGTGGTGGCGTCGGCGTACCACCGACCGCCGAACTCCTCCGCGAACGCCGCCCCCTTCGCCTCGGTGCGACAGCACCCGGCGACGAGCTCGATGCCGTCGATGTCCGCCAGCGCCCGGGCATGCATCCGTGCGATCGCGCCGATGCCGATGATCGCGGCCCGCATCACATCCCTCCTCGTGTCGAACCGGGAGGCGGCGCCAGCCCACAAGCTCCGGCGCCCCCGGAGGCGGCAGTGTGGCCCCCCGGAGATGGCGGAACAAGCCTGCCGCCGGAGGAGATCGACGACCCGCGGAGGCCGACCCGATTACTTCGTCCGGTAGAAGGCGTCGAAGAACCGATCGTTGACCCGGTGGAGTCGCGGCAGCGGACCATCATCGTGCGTGCCGGTGCGCGGGCAGCAGGGGCCCCGGTAGATCGGCCCACAGGTCGGATCGCCCGCGACGCCGACGAGATCGTAGGGATGGGGCGGATGGCTCGGATGACAGGGTGGGAGCGGGATGCAGGGCTCGATCCAGCGCGGCTCGCCGCACTGATGGAGCGGTTCGGCTCCGGCCAACCAGTCGCCGGGGCGATCGCTCCGCAGCGGGATGGCGCGGGCGAGAATCTCGTCGATCGAGGTCTTCGTCGTCACGGCGTCGATCGCGGCCTTCTCCGCGGCGAGCGATCGATCCCCCGAGCCGGCCGTGACCGCGCGCCGCTGGGCCGGGTCGGCCGACTTCGTTGCGGGATCAGCCCGCTTCGTGGCCGCCGCATCGGCTTCCGACTTCGCCCCGTCGTCGGCTGGCGCGTCCCGCCGGACCTTCTGCCTCCAGCCGTCGGTGGCCAGGGGCTTCGCGGCTCCTCCCCCAGCGGAAGGCTGCGGCGACTGGGCGCCTGTCGGACTTGCCATCAAGGCCCATGCCGCCACCCAAGCGGCGGTCGTCACGGCCAAGCATCGCCCCTGCGGTATCATCTTCTTCATGCTGCGGGCCCCCCTCGCAAAACACCATCGACAGCCCACCCCGTCGGGCTGGAGTGACGCCAGGGCAGGTCCTCGGAGCGGGTGAAGGGGCGGAGTCTGCGTCGGGAAAAGCGCCCTCCCCGCCCGGCAAACCCTGCTTGTCTCCCCCCGACCCCGACGCCGTCTTCGTCCCCGGAAGGGTCACGGCCGGTCCTTTTCGCCCATGGCACCAACCAGCCCTTCTCCCTTTGTCGCCCCTCCCGTGCTTGCCGCGCTCCAGGCCCGGGGCCGGCGGGTGGTGTTGATCACCGCCGGCGGGGGGGCGGCGGCGATCCCGGCCCTCGTCACGCTTCCCGGTGCCAGTGCGGTCGTCCTCGAGGCGATCGTCCCCTCCGCCCGCAAGGCAACCGATGCGCTCCTCGGCGGCGTGCAGGAGTCGTATGGTTCGTCGCGCGCCGCGCGCCGCCTGGCGATGGCCGCCTGGGAGCGCTGCTGCCGGTACGGCGAAGCCGGCGAGAGCGCTGTCGGGGTCGGCTCCACTGCCAGTCTTGCGACCACCATCCCCAAACGGGGCGACCACCGGATCCACGTCGCAGTCCAGACGCTCGGGGAAACCTCCGTCGCCTCGCTGAACCTCGTGAAGGGGGCCCGGACGCGGGCCGAGGAGGAGACGCTCGCCGCCGCACTCGTCCTCGCGCGGCTCGCCGCTGCCGTGGAGGCAGATTCGACGACCGCGGCACGGCTCGCCGCGCTCCTCCGGCCGGAGGAGCGGATCATCATCGAGCGGCAACCGGGGCCGATCGCCTGGCAGTCGGTCCTCGACGGGACATCGGGAAGGGTCCGCTTGGCCGGAGCGGCCGGGAACGAAGCGATCTTCCCCGGCTCATTCGATCCGCTCCACGACGGGCATCGAGCGATGGCCCGGATCGGGGCCCGGATCACCGGGCTGCCGGTGGCCTACGAGCTCTCGATCCGCAACGTCGAGAAGCCCGCGCTCGATTTCGTGGAGATCGCCGCGCGGGCTGATCGGTTCGATGGCGCGGCGGCCTGGTTGACGTCGGCGGCGACCTTCGTCGAGAAGGTGGCTCTGTTTCCGGGGGCCCCGTTCCTCGTTGGCGCCGACACGTTCGTGCGACTCGGCCACCCGCGCTACTCGGGCGGTTCCATCACGGCCGCCGCCGAAGCCGTGACACGGATCGCCACGGCATCGGGGGGGCTGATCGTCTTCGGCCGCGTCCGCGACGGCGTGTTCACCGATCCGTCGCGGCTCGAGGCGCCGCCGGCCCTGCGGGCGATCGCCCGGTTCGTGTCGGAAGAGGAGTTCCGCGACGACGTGTCGAGCACGCTCCTACGGCGGGCCGACCCGACGGGGGAGGAGTGACCCGGCGGGCGTCGTCAGGGGATGTCAGGCGGGGTTGCGGGGACGATTGCCGCGCGCGAGGCGGCGGCGGCGCGAGGCCAGCATCGCGTTCCAGAATCCGAGAAAGCCGACGACGCAGGCAAAAACGATGATCGGACGGCGGATGTCGTGGTTGAAGGTCCACGAACCGGCTGCCAGGATCGTGCCCCAGACCAGCACGGCAACCATGATCCAGCGGAGGATCGTTTCGGCCTTGGTAGAGGGGGTCGGGGTCGTCATGGCCCTACTATAGGCCCGCGCTCCGCGGCCGCCGATGCCGCCACACCCACCGCGCAAAAAAAAGGCCCCCGGAACGGTCCAGATCCCAGGGGGGCGGGGAACCTGAACCGTTTCCGGGAGCGATTGGACGAACGGTTGTCTCGTGGGGGCCAGGAGGGGCTGATGGCTCCGAGGGGGGCATCCATCCTCCCCACCGGCTCCACTCACCACTGTCGCGGGGCCGCGTGGCGAACCCCTCGTCAACCTCAAAGCTGGGCGGAAAGTAGGGGAGCGGTTTTCAGGGGTCAAGGCCTGTTTCAGCAACGAAACGAAGAATCCGTGTCATCCCGGAAACCGGGTTAAATACCGGGATTTCGCGGGGTTTTCGCAACCGGCCCGATGATCGGATGGCAAGGCGGCGCGGTCTGGGTGGAAAGCGGTATGCTCTCGCGACGCCCACGCCGGGACCGATCCCCCCGGCGCCTCCACTCCGCAGGCCCCGACAGGTTGAGCATGGCCACTTCGCCCCAGCCGATTTCCCCCACCACCCCCGGCGCCGGTGCGCCTCCGACCGCGGCAGCCTGGGAGCAGTCCTTCGAGGCCGCTTTGGGGTATGGCGATTTCCTCGCGCGCCACGGCACCCCCGAACAGCGCTCGCGCTGGCAGGGGGTCCATGACCGGGTGGTGCTGACCAGCGAGGAGCGGCGGATTCTCGGTGGCTTCGTTCGGCGGATGCCGGTGCTCGTCCTGGCCGGGGCGTGGTGCGGCGACTGCGTCAATCAGTGCCCGATTTTTCCTCACTTCGCCGCCGCCTCGCCGGCGATCGATCTGAAGTTTCTCGATCGCGACGCCCGCCCCGACATCGCTGCCCATCTCAAGGTCTGCGGTGGCCAGCGGGTGCCGACCCTGGTCTTCTTCAGCGAGGACTTCACCCCCGTGCTTGTCTATGGCGACCGCACGCTCTCGGCCTACCGGGCCTCGGCCGCATCCCAACTCGGCGGCACGTGCCAGACCGGGATCGTGCCCCCGGCAGCCGACGCGCTGGCCGCGGTCACCGGCGACTGGCTCCGCGAATTCGAACGAGTGCAACTGATCCTGCGGTTGTCCGGTCGACTCCGCCAACTCCATGGCGATTGACACTTCCCGCGGCCTGCGGAGGCGGCCCCCCGACCGTCCTGCCCGGCTTCCCCCCGAGGATCGACGCCGCCCTGCGGACACATGACCATGACGACCCGCGAACGCTGGACGGTCTATCCCCTTCTCTTTCTGGCGATCGGCCTGGCCATGCGGGCCCAATCGGGCACCCCTGATCTCGATGGCCGTATCCGCTGCGAGATCCTCGAGGCCGACAGCGTCGTTTGCCGGGAGCTTCGGGTGGAGTCGGCCGACGGAACGACGCTCGTCCACCTCGGCCGCGTGAAGGGGGGCGGAGGGGGGAGAATCGAGATCCGCGACGCTCGGGGGAACGACTCGATGGCCGTCGGAACACGCTCCGGCCGATCCGAAGGGGGCGTGGAATTCTTCGAGCGCGATGGTCACGAGTCGGCGCGACTCACGTCGACCGGCCTCGATGAACCGCCCCCGGACGCCTCCGCAACCCAAGCCTCTCCGACAGACGAACAGTCGGGGGCTGAGGCCACCGACGCCGGGACCTAGGTGTTGTCTTCACGCGCGGCCCGTCATCCCTGACGGCCTCGCTTGCGAACCTCCGGTTCGTGGCCCGCTCGGCGGGCTCCAAGCCCGCCAGCTTTTCTAGTACGCCCGGCAGGACTCGAACCTGCAACCCTCGGTTCCGAAGACCGATGCTCTATCCAATTGAGCTACGGGCGCGCGATGGGAGAGAGTATACGCGCTGCAGGGCCAGCCGCCTCCCCGCTCCAACCGGCACCGCCATCCCAGCCGGTCTTTCTTTCCGCCGACTCTGCCGGTGGGGCAAATCTGCCGATCCATTTCCTGACGGCGGAACAAACGCCGTTCCCGGAACCGGGGGTGTCAGGACCGTGCCAAGACGGTCACGAACGTCCGGTCGGTTCCAGCGGTTTTTTCCAGCGACAACCGGCTCGTAACGATCCACCCTTCCCCCCACCCCCAACGTCCGTTTCCCGGAGAATCCACCATGCCCGTCGTCAATCCCCATGGCACCGCCCCAGCGGCTTCCGCGCTCCCCAGGATCGACACATGGTCGTTCCTCTTCGGCGGCGGAACGATGCTCCTGGTTGCCTGGTTCGGCCTCCTGCGGCCCGCGCAACAGCACCTCACCGGTCTCGAGCGTCAGGTGAGCCAGCTGACGAGAACCGTGTCTGATCTGAATGCCACCGGCAACGGGGCCAAGGGCACCAACGCCCTCCTCGCACAGCTTCAGATCCAGGCCCGCCAACTCGGCGATGCCGAAGAGGCTTTCGGAAGGTTTGAGAAACTCGCCGATCGGATCTCGGCCCAGACCGCCGCGATCGACCAGGCGACCATGACCCTCGAGCGCGTCGACACCCTCCACGCCGGGATCGCCGCCCGAGGCCCGGCCGTCGGTGAAGCCTCGACCGTCCTCGACGAGATGGCGGATCTGTCGGCGAAGATCGAGGCGTCCCGCGATTCGGCCCGCGAAGCCCGTTCGTCGCTGGCGGTCCTCGGCGCCCTCCACCAGGATCTGACGGTGGGGATGACGAAGATCGACGCCGCGACGCCGGTCCTCGATGACGTCCAGACGCTCGTCGCCCGGATCGCCGCTTCGGCGGCCGACGTCGATCACGCCACCGAGGTCCAGGAGCGTGCCGGCCGGCTGGGTCGCGCCGTCATCGACTCCGAGGCATCGATCGTCGACGCGGAGCAGACGGTCGAGCGGATCTCCGGCCTGACTCAGTCGATCGTCAGCCAGGATACGGTCACCGGCCCCGCCGAGGAACGTCTCCGTCGCCTCGTGGCCCTGAAGAGTGCGATCGTGTCGGGGGCCGACCACCTCGATGACGCCGATACCACGCTCGCCAGGTTCCACGATCTGCGGGACGGCCTGCGGAACGCCACTTCGACCGTCAGCGACGTGCAGCACATGATCGTCGACGTCATGCTCCTCCAGCCGGCCGTCGACCGGGCCGTCGCCGCCCTCAAGCCGGTGATCGAGCTGACGCGGACCGCCCGTCAGGCCGATCCGGCCGCGATGTCCCCCCGGGCCTCCGTCGAGCCGACCCGGAATGGAGAGTCGATTCCCTCCGCGCCGCAACCGGCGAGCGACACGGTGACCCCGGTGGTCGGTGCCGCGCCGACCGGCGACGTCACGAAGTGATCCCCAGCTGCTAACGCAAGTGCCACCGGGGCCCGTCACACGGCCCCGGTGGCCTTTTTTTTGGCAGGCGGATTCCCTTCCGGCCGCCGATCCGCAACACTGATTCCCGCCATGGGGGAACCGCCACGCACCACCGTTGATCCGCCCACGTCGCTTGTCGGGGCGCTCCGCCATCTCGGCCCCGGGATCGTGCTGGCCAGTTCGATCGTCGGCAGCGGCGAGCTCATCGCCACGACGAAAACCGGCGCCCAGGCCGGATTCCTCCTGCTGTGGCTGATCATCATCGGCTGCGTCATCAAGGTGGCGGCCCAGGTGGAGATCGGCCGGGCCACGCTCGCCTGGGGACGGACTCCGCTGGATGCCTTCGACCGGGTGCCTGGGCCGCGGCTGGCTGGCCGGGGCTGGATCTACTGGGGCTGGGTCGTGATGACGCTCCTTGTCCTCGTGCAGCAGGGGGGGATCCTCTCCGGCGTCGCCCAGACGCTCGCTGCCGGGCTCCCCGTCACAACGGCCGGCCGGGAATGGAACCGCGTCTACGACGAGGCTGCCGCCACCCGGATCCTCGCCGCGACGGCGAACAGCCGGGGAAACGCGGCCGAGGCCGCGGCGCTCCACGCCCGAATGGCCAAGCTCGACGAGGCGAAAAAAGGGCTCGAGGCTCCTTCCGACGAGACGATCTGGGCCGTCGTCACCGGCCTGGTCACGGCCATGCTCCTGGCGATCGGCCGCTACAAGCTGATCGAGATCGTCTCGATTCTCCTCGTCGGCACGTTCACGGTCGTGACGCTCCTGACGCTGATCCTCCTCCAATTCGATCCGGCGTGGGCGATCTCGGCCGGGGAGCTGACGAGTGGGCTGATCCCATCGATCCCCCCTGCGGTCGGAAAAAATTCCCCCCTGATGACGGCGCTGGCCACGTTCGGGATCATCGGCGTCGGGGCGAGCGAACTGATGGTCTACCCCTACTGGTGCCTCGAGAAGGGCTACGGCGTCGCCGTCGGTCCCCGGGACGAGACCGAAGCCTGGGCACAGCGGGCCCGCGGCTGGCTCAAGGTGATGCAACTCGACGCCTGGGCGTCGATGGTCGTCTACACCGCCGTCACCGTCGCCTTCTATCTCCTCGGCGCCGCCACCCTCGGCCGGCTCGGCCTCGAGCCGGAGGGGGGGGAGATGGTGCGGACGCTCGGAGCGATGTATGCCCCGGTGTTCGGGCCGGCGATCGGCCCCTGGGCCAACGGGGCCTTTCTGATCGGCGCCTTCGCGGTTCTCTATTCCACGCTCTTCGTCGCCGCGGCGGGCAATGCCCGGATGGTCGTCGACGGGCTGATCCTCGCCGGGCTCCTGCCCGGCAACGATGCCGCGCGGACGACCTGGAACCGGCGCCTCTCGATCGCCTGGCCCCTGGTGGCGATGGTCTTGGCGCTGCTGATCCGCGAGCCGGTGGCGATGGTCCTCGCCAGCGGCGCCGCACAGGCGGTGATGCTCGCCGCCCTCGGCGTGGCCGTGCTCTGGTTCCGCTGGCGGGCACTCGACCCCCGGCTGCGGCCGGGCCGCGCCTGGGACGTCCTCCTCGTGACATCCTCGGCCGGCTTCATCATCATCGGCCTGTGGACGCTCTGGCAGCGGATCGCGATGCTCCTTGCCGGCTCCACATGACCTCGGCGCGGCGTGGCATGCTCCCTCCAAGAAGGCCGACCGATGACGCCCGATCGCCCGTTGGCTTCCCCCCCCCGCCGGCCCCTTCCGCGCCGTTCTCCGCTGACCGGCCCACCGTTCGCATCCGTTTCGTCGGCTTCTGGGACGGCTTCGATCCGCGCGACAACTTCTTCACCCGCCTCCTCGCGCCGGCGTGGCGGCTCGACCACGACAGCCCACCCGACTTCGTCGTCTACACCGCGGTCGGCAGCCGGAGGAAGGATTTTCTCGCTTACGATTGCACCCGGATCTTCTTCACCGGCGAGAACGTCGGCCCCGACTGGCTCAATTGCGACTGGGCCTTCACGTTCCGCCACGATTCCCATCCCCGGCATCTCCGCCTCCCCCTGTGGGTGCTCTATGCCGACCCCCGGGGGCTCGTAAAGCCGCCGGTCATTGACTTCGAGGGGATCGTGGCAGGGAAGACGAGGTTCTGCGCGTTCGTCGTCTCCAATCCCCTCTGCCGGACCCGCAACGACTTCTTCCACAAGCTGTCGAAATACCGCCCCGTCGACTCCGGCGGGAAGCTGTTCAACAACGTCGGCGGCCGGATCGCCGACAAGCGGGCGTTCCTCGCCGACTGCCGGTTCACGATCGCCTTCGAGAACGAATCCTTCCCCGGCTACACCACCGAGAAGGTGCTCGAGCCGATGCTCGTCAGCTCGATCCCGATCTACTGGGGCGATCCCCTCGTGGGACGCGATTTCGATACCACGAGCTTCCTCTCTGCCCACGATTCGCCGTCGCTCGACGACCTCGTCGAACGGGTCGTGGCGGTCGATCGCGATCCGGCGCTCCTCGCCACCCTCCTGGGCCGCCCCTGGTTTCGGGGCAACGCCGTTCCCCCGTGCGCCAACACCGAGCGGATCCTCGATCGCTTCACGACGATCTTCACGACGTCGATCGATCCCGTCGCCCGGCGACGGAGCGTGGCGCGGTGCCTGCGGCTCCACCGGGTGCCGGCGGCCGTGGCAAGTGTCGGCCACCGCCTCCGGCGGCAGATGAGGAAATGGTCGGCTCGAGGAACCTGAGCTCCCGCAGGAGCGTCACCGGGGTCCGATCGGCACCAGCGGGGGTGCTTGGATGGGGACGACCGCCGGCTGCTGGGAGGCGGGTTGGAGCGAGGTCGGTTGAAATGGGACGGGCTGAACCGTGGCCGGCTGATATGGGGCGGGCTGATATGGGGCGGGCTGATATGGGGCGGGCTGAACGGCCACCGGCACCTGGTTGACGGCCTGCGGCTGG
>JBBAVV010000019.1:0-44727 GCA_040397545.1 Pirellulales bacterium | reverse complement strand
CTGATATGGGGCGGGCTGAACGGCCACCGGCACCTGGTTGACGGCCTGCGGCTGGGCGCCGAACGGCGTCACGGCCTGCTGGGGGAGGGCGGCGCCGGTCGTCACGGCCACCGGCTGCGGGCGCGAGCGGGCGTTGAGATCCTCGACGAGCTGCTGAACCTCGGGGCGAATCGTCAGGCCGCGCAGTGAGAATACATCACTGGGGGTGACATTGAAGCGCCCGTAGAGGAGCGCGTCGGCGTTGTGATCGACGGAGATATCGCTGCCGCCGAGGGAGACACCGGCAAACAACCCGCGGCTGCGGGCATAGGAATAGATCTCGGCACCGAGACGGACATCGGTACCGGCGTTGGCACTACGGCCGACCGGCCCGGCGGCGATCGATGCATCGGCGCCGAGAGTCACCTTCTGGCCATTCAGGATCCCCTGGAGGCTGCGCGGCGTGGCGAACACGAGCACGATGTCAGCCGCCTGGACACCGGCCTGGAAGCCGACACTCCCCCCGCCCATCGTCACCATCACCGGCGGGCTCCAGCTGCGGTCGGGATTGCGGACGCAGAGCACCCCCTTGCCGTAATTGACGCCGAAAATGAAGCCCCCTTTGATCATGTTGGGGAAGATCGCGACCCCCTCGGCAGCCTGGAGCATCGCCGGGGGCACCGATTCCATCTGGAGGGCGAAGAATTGGTCGAGCGCCTGCTTGGCCGAGAGCACCGTCTGCGCTTCCTGATCCCCCGACCCGATCTGCGCCGGCGGCGCGGCGAACGAGAAGGTCGACGGCCCCGCCCCGGGAGCGGCGGCGTAGTTGCTCGGCGTCGTCTGGTAGGTGCCAGCAGGCGGCGCGGCAGGGATCGTCTGGAAAGGCGCCTGCTGGAGCTGCACTGGCTGTGCGGGCTGGCCGAAGGGGGTCAGCTGGGCTCCGGCCGGTGGGGCGAAGAGGAGCATCGCGGTGATCGATCCCAGACCGGCCGAGGCAGCCAGACCAAACCGAAGCGCACCGCGGCGGCAGATCATCGGGACCATGGCGAATCCTTTCGCTCTGGAAATCGTGCTTTTGAGAATCGTGCTTTGGGAATCTTGGGCGAGCGGGGAGGGGATCGTAGCGAGATCCCCCCGGCCGGTCGACGCCAGTTTCTCACCCCACATCGGCCGACCAACGGCCATGGCCCCGGGCTCAAAAACTACGGAAGTTCGTGGCGTCGGGATCGTCGTCGGGCATGACGATGTGCGGGGCCTGGCGACGGGCTTCGACGGCGGCCCGGGAGGGCAGAGCCTGGCGGGCCAGGGCCCGCTGCGCAGCCGGCCGACTGATCCGCGCCGGCCGGTAGGAGCCGGCGGCGTTGCCATCCGACCGCGACGTGCTGGCGATCAGCGACTGCAGTTGCTCGACATTCTCCTGGAGCAGCTGGGCCTGGTTCGTCAGCTCCTCGGCGGCGCTCGAGCTCTGCTCGGCGCTGGCGGCATTCCCCTGCGTCACCTTGTCCATCTGCGTCATCGCCACCCCCACCTGCCGGATTCCCTGGGACTGCTCCCGGGCGGCGGAGGCGATCTCGGCGACGAGGACATCGGCGGCGGCCACCCGCTCGACGATCTGCTCGAGCGATTCGCCGACATTGCTGCAGCTCCGCGAGCCGCGCTGGCTGTTGGCGATCGCCGCCTCGATCTTGTCGGCGGTCTCCTTGGCGGCCGCGGCGGAGCGTTGGGCGAGCGAGCGGACCTCGTCGGCAACGACGGCAAACCCGGCCCCCGCCTCGCCGGCTCTCGCTGCCTCGACGGCGGCGTTGAGGGCGAGGATGTTCGTCTGGAAGGCGATCTCGTCGATGTTCTTCACGATCTTGGCGATGTCGAGGCTGGAGACCTCGATCGACTTCATCGCCTGCTTCATTTCCTCCATCGTCTGCTTCCCCACCTCGGCCGCACCGCGGGCCTGACCGGCAAACTCCTTCGCCTTCGAGGCATTTTCGGCCGTGGCCCGGATCATCGCCGAGATCTCTTCGAGCGAGGCGCTCGCCTCGGTCACCGAGGCGCTCTGCTCGCTCGTGCTCGCGGCCAGTGAGCGGCTGGCGCTCGAGAGTTGGCCGGAACTCGCGGCGGTCTGATCGGCCCCTTCTTGGAGCGAGTCGGAGATCCCGGCGAGGGCCCGGTTGGTCTTGTCGATGCCCGCCTGGATCGCGGCATCGATCGAATCGAGCGCGGCCTGGGTCGAGCGGACGGTGCTCCAGCCGACAGCGAGGCCGAGGAGCGTCGCCAGAAGGAGGGCCGGCACGATCGTCCACAGCGACCGGCTCACCTTGGCGCCGGCGGTTTCGGCCTCTTTTTTCCCGAGCTCGATGTTGTAGACGATGTCTTTGTTGAAGCCCTCAACGCTCGGCTCCACAGCCGGATCGACCTCTTCCTTGAGGCAGGCGATCGCGTCCTCGGTCTTCTGGGCCCGGGCCAACCCGAGCGCCTTGTCGGCGGCAGTGAAGTAGATCTTGCGGGCGGCCAGGGCATTCTCGAACAGCCGCCCGTCCATGTCATCGGAGACCAGCCCCTTATACTCCTCGCAGAGCCTGTCCCCATCCTGCCGCGCCGTGCGGAAAATCGAATCGTCCGCCCCGGCGGCGCGGCCATCGACCATCCCCTCGAGCCCCCGCCGCAGCGCTCGATCGGCCGCGGCATTTTTCTGGATGACGTCGTTGAGCTTGACGACCGAGGGGATCGAGTTCGTCGCCAGCTGGGTGACGTTTTGATTGATGTTGAAGATCTGCGCGATCGCCCACAGGCCGAGGAGCAACGACACGACAATGATGCCGAGAAACCCGTAACCGATCCGCTGCGGAGTGGAGGTGGCCGTGGATGCGCTCATGGACAGAACACCTGCGTGGGGCTGGAAGGGGGCAGCGAATGGCCCGATGAGAGGAGGCCGGCGGCGATGGGCTTGGATCGTGGCGACGGAGGCTCTGAAGGGGCGAGCCGTCGGCCAAGGACCAAGAGCGTCACACAACCACCCTTCGCCGGCAGACCGCCAGAGTCGCGAAATCTCCCTCGAACGCTACATCCGATTCGGCGCCGGGGCAAACCTCGCGGCTGCGATCATCCGGTGCGACCCCGCGGCGACGCTGCGCCCCCATTCGGCGCTGCCCATTCGTCCCACCGCCTGCCCGTTTCGACCCAGATGGCTTTCCGTCGCAGGAAAACGGCCTGCGGCCGGTTGCGTGACCACTTTTTCGGAAGTAGGGTCTGAATGGTATCGGAAGGCTCTAGAGGCTCTGGGCGGGGGCCGGCGCGAGGCGATCAGGCGATTCGCAGGCATGCTCTCGTGGCCTGCTGAATGAAGGGCCGGCGTTCCGATTCTGACGTCATTCCCTCTGCTTCCCTCCACGCCTCTCTTTTTTCCGGCCCCCGGCAGTGCGGGAACGCCCAGCCACCACAACGACGAATCGGCCCCATGTCCACAGAGCGATTCGAAATCATCGGCAAGGCGAAGAAGGTCATCCAGCAGATCGGCTTGGAGCTCGCATTCGTCGATTCCGTGAACGAAAACGGGATCGACGGGATCAACGATCTCGTCCGGCAGTTGGAGGCCATCCTCGGTGGAGAAGAGCCGGAGCAGATTCGCGCCGGCATGGATGCGGTCCGGCAGTGGATCGACGAGCGGGTCGCCATCGACAACAAGCTCTCTTCGGTCTGCATCGCCAGACTCGGCGACTGGCAGCCATGGATCGACGCGGCAGTGATGTCGTGGGAATACCAGCTCTCCTACCCCACCTTCCCCGAAGGCTGGAAAACCCCGGAAGGCCCCCCCCCGGCTGCCGATGGGGACGGCGCCGCCGCTGTGGCCCCGGGTGGCCAGTCTTCACAGGCAGGCCCCGTACCGCGGCCGGCAGCACTGACCGTGGAGCTTCTTCCCGAGCAGACGGTCGATATCGTCCCGCCTGATTCCGATCTGGAGATGCTTCAGCTGTTCTGCGCCGAAGCCCAGGATCTCCTCCAGGACATCGAGCAGGGGGTGCTCGTCCTGGAGGTCAATCCGACCGACTCCTCCTCCCTCGACTCGCTCTTCCGGGCGTTCCACACGTTCAAGGGGAACGTCGGGGTGATGAAGCTCCTCGTTCTCCAGCAGCTCGCCCATGAGCTGGAATCGATGCTCGATGCCGCCCGGCGGGGGAAGTACCAGCTTGGAAGCGATTCGATCACGGTCATTCTCGCCGGCTCCGATATCCTCAAGCGGTTCGTGACCGAGCTCTCCAACCAGATCGCCGGGGTCGAAGCCGGGAGAACGATCGACCTGCCGATCCCGCAGCTGATCCATGATGTTCACGCCCTCCTCGCCGGAGGTTCGCCGGCTCCAACTGCCCTCCCTCCGGCAGCCGTGAAGCCGGTGCCGGCCGCGCTCCACGCGCCGGCCGCTCCGCACGCTCCAGTTGCTCCCCCGGCTGCGCCGTCGCCAGCGGCGGTCGCGGCCGCCGTTGAAGCCGATTTTGCCGCCATTTTTGCCGCCCCCACTCCGTCCCGCGAAGCCGAGCCCGCCCGCAGCGAACCGGCCATGGCAGCGCCAGCGGCCGTCGTTGCCGCGCCAGTGGCGAAGAAACAAGCCACCAGTCAGCAGGCCGCGGCGCCGGTCGTCGGGTCGGGCATCGTCCGCGTCGACACCGTCAAGCTCGACGGCCTCATCGATCTCGTCGGTGAGCTGGTCATCGCGCAATCGATGGTCGTGCAAAATCCCGAGCTCAAGGCGATCACCAGCGCCCACCTCTCCCGCTGTCTCGGCCAACTCCGCGGCATCACCACCGATCTCCAGCGGACGGCGATGTCGCTGCGGATGGTGCCGATCCGCAACACCTTCCAGAAGATGTCGCGGCTCGTCCGCGATCTCGCCCTCCAGCAGGGGAAGGAGATCCTCCTCTCGCTCGAAGGGGAAGACACCGAGCTCGACCGCAACATCGTCGAGGAATTGAGCGACCCGCTCGTCCACATGATCCGCAACTCGGCCGACCACGGCATCGAGATGCCCGAGGCCCGCGTCGCCGCGGGCAAGCCGCCAGCCGGCACGATCACGCTCCGCGCCTTCCACCAGGGGGGCTTCATCGTCATCCAGATCGAGGACGACGGCCGCGGCTTGAGCGCCGCGAAGATTCGCAACAAGGCGATCGAGCGCGGGATCATCAAAGCCGATGAAAATCTCGACGAGCGCGAGATCTTCGACCTCATCTTCGCCGCCGGATTCTCTACCGCCGAGAAGGTCACCGATCTCTCCGGGCGCGGGGTCGGGATGGATGTCGTCCGCCGCAACATCGAGAAAATGCGCGGCAAGATCGAGATCAGCTCGATCGAGGGGGAGGGGACGACGTTCACGCTCTATGTGCCGCTGACGCTGGCGATCATCGAAGGATTGCTCGTCGGGATCGGCGAGGAGCGCTACGTGATCCCGACGCTCTCGGTGAGGGAGTCGTTCCGGCCGCTCCCCGGCATGGTGACGCAAGTCCAGGGGCGCGGGGAGGTGGTCAGCGTCCGCGGTCGTCTGACGCCGATCCTCCGGCTCGGCCGCCACCTCAACACGCCGCACACTGCCCTCGATCCAACGCAGGGCATCATCGTCGTCGTCGAGGCAGGGCAAGACTCGCGCTGCCTGCTTGTCGATCAGCTGATTGGCAAGCAGGAAGTGGTGATCAAGAGCCTCGGCGAAATGTTTCGCCACCAAACGGAGTTTGCCGGGGCCGCGATCCTCGGGGATGGCCGGGTCGGCCTGATCCTCGACATCAACGCCCTGGTGAAGCTCAAGTCCCGCACCAACGGCGAGGCGGCCTGATCGCTTCGTCGCCCCAATTCTGCCCTCCGTTCCCAGCCCATTCGTCAGCCCGCCGGAATCGATCCATGACAGCCCATCCCTCCACGCACCACAGCTCCCTTCAGGGAACGACCGGCGCCCTGCCGGGCAAATACCTCACCTTCACGCTGAGCAAGGAATCGTACGGGATTCCGGTGCTGAAAGTGCGCGAGATCATCCGCCTCTGCCCGATCACGCCGGTGGCCAACATGCCGGAGCATGTCAAAGGGGTGATCAACCTCCGCGGCAAGGTGATCCCGCTGGTCGATCTGCGGTCGAAGTTCTGCCTGCCGATCTCCACAGACACCGAGCGCAACTGCATCGTTGTCACCCAGATCGCCGCCGCCGGCGGCGGCACGCGGCTCTACGGCGTGATCGTCGACGGCGTCGAGGAGGTGGCCAATTTCACCGCTTCCGACATCGAGCCGACGCCCGATTTCGGCGGCGCCATCGACTCGATGTTCATCACCGGAATGGCCAAATCGGGCACCGGCGTCAAGACACTCATCGACCTCGACAAGATCTCCGCCTTCGATGGCACGATCGCCATCCAGGCCCTCGGACTCCCCTCCTCTTCCCACGCCTCCTGATCCACGGACTTCATCGCCATGAGCACTTGGACCATTCCCCGCCGGATCTCGTTCGGCTTCATCACCCTCGTTGTCCTGTCGATCATCCTCGGACTCGTCGGCCTGTGGCGCGTGCGTGACATCAATACCAACGTCTTGCAACTGGCGACCAACTCGGTGCCGTCGGTGGTGTCGCTCAACAAGATCATCCAGCTCAACAACGAATCGGCCCGCCAGGTGCGCAAAGCCGTCGACTTCGCCACCGACGACAAGGCCGTCGCCGCCGCCGAAGCGGCCTTCGGCGTTAACCGTAAGTCGGCCGATGAAGAGATGAAGGGTTACGAGAACCTCATCTCCGACCCCAAAGACGGGCAGTTATTCGAGAAAGCCGTGGAGGCGCGGAAGGCGTTCTTGAACGCCGCCGATCGGGCCCTCGGCATGATCCGCGCCAAGGGCGAGAAGAGCGAACTGGAGGCGCAAACCCTGATGCGCACCGAGATCGATTCGACCCTCGAGCAGACGACGAAGGGCTTCAACGACGACATCGAATACAACATCCTTCTCGCTGAGAAAGAGGCGGCGATGGCCGCCACCAAGGTCACCTCGAGCTTCTGGATCATCCTCCCCCTCCTCATCACCGCCGCCAGCATCGGCGCCCTGATCGGCTGGGCCATCATCCGCGCCGTCAACGGTGCCTTGGGGGCGATCTCCGATTCGCTCGAGGAAGGGGCGACGCAGACCGCCTCCGCCTCCGGTCAGCTCTCGACGGCCAGCCAGTCGCTCGCCGAGGGATGCAACGAGCAGGGATCGAGCGTCGCCGAGACGAGTGCGGCGCTCGAGGAGATGTCGGTGATGATCCGCAACACCGCCGACAACGCCGAGAAGGCGAAGTCCTTCGCCAATCAGGCCCGGGTCGCCGCCCAGTCGGGGGCCCAGACGATGGTCGACATGAACACCGCCATGCACGCCATCGAGGCTTCGAGTGCCGAGGTGGCGAAGATCGTCAAGAACATCGACGAGATCGCTTTCCAGACCAACATCCTCGCTCTCAACGCCGCCGTCGAGGCAGCGAGAGCCGGTGAGGCGGGAGCGGGGTTTGCTGTCGTCGCCGACGAGGTTCGCTCGCTCGCCCAGCGCTCTGCCGCTGCCGCCAAGGAAACAGCCGAGAAGATCGAGGCGGCGATCGCCAACAGCCGGCGCGGCTCGGTGAGCTGCGGCAAGGTGGGGGAATCGCTCGACGAAATCGTCCAGAAGGTGGCCGCCGCCGATGCGCTCGTGGCCGAGATCTCGACGGCTGCCAAGGAGCAGTCGCAGGGGATCCAGCAGGTCGGCACGGCGATGACGCAGCTCGACAAGGTGACCCAGGGCAACGCCACCAACGCCCAGCAGAGTGCCTCGGCCGCCGAGCAGCTCAACAGCCAAGCCCACACGATGCAGGATACGGTCGCCTACCTCCGCTCGCTCGTCAGCGGCAACACGCAGCAGGCCCGGTTTGGCGGGGGAAGGGGCCCGCAGATGCGATCGACCCAGCGGACGATCGATGCGCCCCAGGCCCGCAAGCTCCGCCCCGCGATCCGGTCGGGGGCGCCGATCCGCGGCCTGCCCGATGCTGGCAAGTCGGGGGGGATGCAGATCCCGATGCCGGGGGATAGCGATCAGGAAGACCGCAACTTCACGAAGTTTTGAGCTGAGTGCGGAGCGACGGAGCAAACCCGTGATCGTCCGAGGGGCGTATGATTGAGCGAAGCCCCCGGACCTGCGGTCAGGGACCTGTGGTCATGGACCTGCGGCCAGGGCCCCCGGATCTGCGGTCAGGGCACCGCGGCCTGTCGGCCGCGGGGGATAGAGAATGGAGTCCCCTGTTCGGCGGATCCCCCGGGATTCCGCCTGCCGCCGCCATGCTGTTCCCCTCTGAAGCCCCGCTCACGTCCCAGGCCTACGACTTCCTGGCCAACCTCGTCTACGAGCGCAGCCGTATCAGGCTCGGGCCAGACCGGCAGACGCTCGTGGCCGGAAGGCTGCGGCAGCGGCTTCAGGCCCTGCGGATCGACGACTATGACAACTACTGCGCGCTCCTGAAGTCCCCGCAGGGGGCAGACGAGGTCGATGCCCTCATCGATCTGATCTCCACCAACCACACCCACTTCTTCCGCGAATCTTCGCACTTCGATCTCCTCACCCGGCAACTCCTCCCCCGGCTGGCGGAGAAGTCGATCGCAGGGATGCGGCCGCTGCGGTTTTGGTGCGCCGCCTGCTCGTCGGGGGAAGAGGTCTATTCGCTGGCGATCGTGTTGGCGGAGTTTTTCCGGCTCCGGCCTGCGGTGCAGTGGCACATCGAAGCCTCCGACATCTCGCAGCGAATGCTCGAGCGCTGCCAGCAGGCGATCTACGATGCCGACAAGGTGAGCGTGCCGCAGCCGGAATGGCTGGAGCGCTATTTCCTCCGCGGCATCGGCGACCGCGACGGATACTACCGTGTCAAGAACGAACTGCGGCGCCAGGTGACCGTCCGCTACGTTAACCTGTTCCAGGATGTCTATCCCGTCCCGCGCGGCCTGGATGTGATCTTCTGCCGGAATGTCATGATCTACTTCGATGTCCCCTCGCGCAACACGCTGATCGAGAGGTTGACCGACCAGCTCGCCCCGGGGGGATTCCTGTTCGTCGGCCATTCGGAGAGCCTGATCGGCCTCCGGCACGGTCTGCGCACGATCGCCCCGAGCGTTTACATGCGCCCCGAATGACGAGCCCCCGGCCCGCGCGAGGGCCCCGCTTCCCGCCAGGTGTCCCATGAGCGTGCTGTCGACCCACAAGAAACTCCGCGTGCTCGTCGTCGACGATTCGGCACTCGTGCGGAAGACGATTACCGATTGCCTCAACCTCGACCCGGGGATCGAGGTGGTGGGATCGGCCTGCGATCCCTACGTGGCTCGCGAGAAGATCATGCGGCTCTCCCCCGACGTGATCACGCTCGACCTCGAGATGCCGCGGATGGATGGGCTGACGTTCCTGCGGATCCTCATGCAGCACCATCCGATGCCGGTGGTGGTGGTCAGCTCCCTGGCCCAGGCCGGCTCGCAGGTGGCCCTCGATGCTCTCGAGGCCGGCGCCGTCGATGTCCTCGCCAAGCCCAATGGCACGATGTCGGTCGGGGCCCTGGCCGGGCAACTGGCCCACCACGTCAAGGCGGCGGCCGCGTCGGTGCGATTCCGCGGCACGCGGGCCCGGGCCGACCGGGCCGCGACGAGCTCGGCCGCGGCGGTCGTCAAGTCAGCCGTGGCCACCGAGCCGTCGGAGGCCGGGGCGAAGCCCTCTCCCTACACCGGCCGCGTCGACAACCGCCAGCTGATCGTCATCGGGGCCTCGACCGGCGGCGTGGAAGCGCTGCGGAGCGTGCTCCCCAATCTTCCCGAAGGCCTGCCGCCGATCGCGGTCGTGCAGCACATCTCCCCCTATTTTTCCAAGGCCGTTGCCGGGCGACTCGATTCCCTCTGCTCGATGCGGGTCGTCGAGGCCGAGGATGGCATGATCCTCGAGCGTGGCACCTGCGTCGTGGCCCCAGGCGACTTCCACCTCGCCCTCACCTGGCAGGGGGAGGGCTACAAGACGCGGCTCATGCAGAGCCCGCCGGTGCACCATTGCCGGCCGAGCGTCGATGTCCTCTTCCGCTCCGTCGCCGAGGCGGGGGGGAAGCATGTCGTCGCGGCGCTGCTGACAGGGATGGGAAGCGACGGCGCGATGGGGATGCAGGCGATCCGCAAGGCGGGGGGGAGGACAATCGCCGAGCACGAAAAGACCTGCGTCGTCTACGGCATGCCGCGGGCGGCGATCGAGCTCGGCGTCGTTGACCTCGTCCTCCCGCTGCCGCAGATCGCCGGGGCGATCGTCGACGCGGTGGCCCGCAAGCCATTGGCCGCGGTCTGAACGGACGAGCGGAAGCGGTCTCCCATGAAGAGCGGGCGGGAATCGAATTCAGCCCGCCGAAATGGGGCCGTTGAGGAAGAACGTCTTCACCGCGCCGAGCCCCTTGCACTCGACGAATCCCCGGTCCTCGAGGAGGAATCGCCCCTGGAGCTGCTCGGCCGTCTGTTCGGAGAGGTGGATCCGGCCGGGCTGGCCCGACGACTCCATCCGGCTGGCGACATTGACCGTGTCGCCCCACAGGTCGTAGGTGAACTTGATCTTCCCGATGACCCCCGCCACGACCGGCCCGGTGTGGATGCCCACCCGCATTTGGAGCTCCGTGCCGTTGGCGCGATTGATCGCTTCGAGGGCGGCGATCATCTCGAGCGCGCACTCGGCCACGGCGGCGGCATGGTCGTCGCGATGGAGTGGGATCCCGCCGACGAGCATGTAGCAGTCGCCGATCGTCTTGATCTTTTCGACCCCATGCTCCTCGACGATATGGTCGAAGGCGGTGAAGATCCCGTTGAGCATCGAGACGAGATCGGCCGGGCTCGTCTTCCGCGACAGCGCGGTGAACCCGCACAGGTCGGCGAACATCACCGTGACGGTGGCGTGCCCGTTGGCGATCGATTTCTCTCCCCCCTTCAGCCGCCCGGCGATGGCCGACGGGAGGATGTTGAGGAGGAGCCGCTCCGACTTCTCCCGTTCGCGCTCGACGAGCTCCTTCTCGGCCTGGAGTTGGAGGAGCCGGAGCCGCTCCAGATCGCGGAGCCGCTTCTTTTCCAGCGACGTCGAGACTCGGGCCCGCAGCAGCGTGAGATTCGGCGGCTTGGTGAGATAGTCTTCGGCCCCGGCCTCGATGCACTGCACCGCCATGTCGATCTGGTCAGCCCCGGAGATGACGATCACCGGCAGCCCTTTGAGATCGGGAGCGAGGTTCATCGCCGCCAACACCTGGAGCCCCGTCATCACCGGCATCTCCATGTCGAGGAGCACCAGATCGAAAGGGGCGGCCTGCATCTTCGCCACGGCATCCCCGCCGTCGACCGCCTCGACGACATTTTCAAAGCCGATCTCGCCGAGGGCCTTCTTGAGGATGGCACGCATCGTCCGGCTGTCATCGACGAGGAGCACCTGGGCCTTTGCGAGCCAACGATCAGCGGATACAGGCTCGGCGATCTCCGTCCCATGATCTTCGCTCAACGCGTGGTCTCCGCAGACTGGTTGAAAGGAGCGGTCGTGGGCCCGTCAGACCGAATGGTCGTGAGACTCGCCGAACAATTGGTCGTGGGCCTCTCGGATCAGGGCTTCGGTCTCGTCCCAGCCGATGCAGCCGTCGGTGATCGAGACGCCATAGGTGAGCTTGGAGCGATCGGCCTGGGCGGGCTGGCTGCCGGGCTGGAGATTACTCTCGAGCATCATGCCGACGATCGAGCGGTCGCCGGCGACCCGCTGGGCGAGGACGTCGCGCCACACGATCGATTGGCGGCGGTGATCCTTGCCAGAATTGGCATGGCTACAGTCGACGATCACCCGGGGCGGAAGGCCCGCCGACTCCAGCCGCGTGCGCGCCTCATGGAGGATCTCGGGGGCGTAGTTCGAGCCGCTCCGGCCGCCGCGGAGCATGAGCACCCCCCAGGGATTGCCGGTGGTCGAGACGACGCACGTCCCGCCGTCATTGTCGATGCCGAGGAAGCTGTGTGGCGCCCGGGCCGACTGCATGGCGTCGACGGCCGCCTGGAGGGAGCCGTCGGTGGAGTTCTTGAAGCCCACCGGCATCGACAGGCCGCTGGCCATCTGCCGGTGGGTGGGCGATTCGGTGGTCCGGGCGCCGATCGCCCCCAGCACGATCGTGTCGGCGATGTACTGCGGCGTAATCGGCTCGAGAAACTCCGTCGCCGTCGGCAGCCCCATCCGGGCGATCTCGATAAGGAGCCCGCGCGCGATCCGCAGGCCGGTGCCGACATCGAAGCTGTCGTCGATGTGCGGATCGTTGATCAGCCCCTTCCAGCCGACCGTCGTGCGCGGCTTCTCGAAATAAACCCGCATCACGACGAGGATTCGCGTGGAGACCCGATCGGCCAGGTCCCGCAACCGTCGGGCATACTCGCGGGCGGCGTCGAGGTCGTGGATCGAGCAGGGGCCGACAACCGCGAGGAGCCGCGGATCCTCCCCCGCCAACACTCGCTCCACGGCGCGACGACCGTCGAGGATCGTGGCGGTGGCGGCGGCGTCAAGCGGCAACAGGGCCATCAGCCGGGCGGGGGGGACGAGCGCATCCAGACTGCGGATCCGCAGGTTGGACGTCGGTGCGGCGCTGGAGCCGGCGGAGGGTGCGGGATCCGCAACGGAGCGGGTGGTGGTGTCGACTGGATTCATTCTCTTACTCTACACCATGCCCGGCGGCTGATCCCCCCGCGCCGGCAGCGCCAGCAAAAACACCGCCTTTCCCCGGGGCAGCCGCCCGCCGCCGGGGGGCCGGCCCGGCCCGGATTCCGCCCGGACCTGCCGCGGCGAAAAACCGTGACAGCCCCTCACGCCCCAGGTCACTTTTCGTGTATTTTTGAAGGGCTCGGTTTCCGTCGTACGCTTCCTCCTGATCGACCGCACCACCGAAGGACTTCCGCCATGGCTACCGCTTCACGCCCCCGCACGACCGACACCGTGATGTCCGGTGCCGACGTGGTGGTCGAGTCGCTCATCGCCCACGGCGTCGATGTGATCTTCGCCTATCCAGGGGGGGCGAGCATGCCCCTCCACCAGTCGCTCACCCGCTACGCCGACCAGATCCGCACGATCCTCCCCCGCCACGAGCAGGGGGGGGCATTCGCGGCCCAGGGATATGCCCGCACGACCGGGCGGATCGGCGTCTGCATGGGCACCAGCGGCCCCGGGGCGCTCAATCTCGTCACGGCGATCGCCGACGCGAAGCTCGACAGCATCCCGCTGCTGGTGCTGACAGGCCAGGTGGGCACGAGCGTCATCGGCACCGACGCCTTTCAAGAAACGCCGATGGTGGAGGTCTGCCGCGGGATCACGAAGCACCACTACCTCGTCACCGATCCGGCCGACATCGCCCGCGTGATGCGCGAGGCTTTCCACATCGCCACCACCGGGCGCCCCGGCCCGGTGCTCGTCGATCTCCCCAAGAACATCCAGGTCGCGCAACTCGTCCCCGACTTCGCCGCGCCGATGAATCTCCCCGGCTACCGTCCGGAGGTCCGCCGGGCCCATCCCGAGCAGATCGCCCAGGTGGCCGCGGCGATCAAGCGGGCCAAGCGTCCGGTGATCTACGCCGGCGGCGGGGTGATCTCCGCCGGTGCCTCTGAGGAGCTCCGCGAGCTCGCCCGACGGACCGGGATCCCGGTAACGATGACCCTCATGGGCCTCGGGGCCTACCCGGCAGACGCCCCGCTGTCGCTCGACATGCTCGGCATGCACGGCAGCGTCTACGCCAACTACGCCGTCGACGAGGCCGATCTCCTCCTCGCCCTCGGCGTCCGCTTCGACGATCGGGTGACGGGAAAGGTGTCGGCCTTCGCCGAGCACGGTTTCATCGTCCACATCGACGTCGATCCATCCGAGCTCAACAAGAACAAGGTCGTTCACATCCCGATCGTCGCCGACATCAAGGATGCCCTTGGCCAGCTCAACAAGATCGTCGAGGCGCCCACGGCCGATCTTGGCCCGTGGCACGACCGGATCGCGGAATGGAAGCGGGAAGACCCGTTTTCCTACGACACCACCTATCCCGGCATCCTCGCCCAGGAGGCGATCGCGGAGTTGTCGCGGCTGACCGCCAAGCGCGACACAATCATCACCGTCGGGGTGGGCCAGCACCAGATGTGGGCCGCGCAGTTCTACCAATTCCGCCGGCCGCGGACGTGGCTCTCGTCGAGCGGCCTGGGGACGATGGGCTTCGGCCTACCGGCGGCGATGGGGGCCAAAGTGGCCCATCCGGAAGCGCTCGTTGTCGACATCGACGGCGACGGGAGCATCCTCATGAACATCCAGGAACTGGCCACCTGCACCTGCGAAGATATCCCCGTCAAGGTGCTTCTCCTCAACAACCAGCACCTCGGCATGGTCGTGCAGTGGGAAGATCGGTTCTTCAAGGGGAACCGGGCCCACACCTACCTCGGGCCGATCAACAACCCCGAGGCGGCCGGGAAGGGAGATGGCATCTCGCCGCAGAGCCGCTATCCCGATTTCGTGATGATCGCCCGCGGCTTCGGCTGGCAGGCCGAGACGGTGTCGGAGAAGCAGGATCTTGCAGGGGCGCTGCTGCGGCTCATCGACGCCCCTGGCCCGGCGATCCTCGACGTCCAGGTTCCCTACCAGGAACAGGTGCTCCCCATGATCCCGTCAGGGATGACCGTCCGCGATCTCATCAAGCGCTGAAAGGGTGCTGATCGAGCGTTGGCGGGCGACTGGTCGCTCTCGCCCCGGTGAGGGCGAAGGATGGATCCATTGCCGTAGCATCGCCCTGCCGCCACCGGGATGCTACGATCAAAGACGACGGGAAAGGCACGGGGGTGGTCCCGTCGTCAAAGGGCACGCGAAGGTCTGTCGGAGCTGCCGTTGCGCGGGCCTGTGCCCGCCTGACGGGAACCGTCGCGCTTTCCCCACCGTGATCCGTCGGATCGGGCTTTTTTTCCGCGGATTCCCTGCTTTTCTACCGCTGGTCCGTTGTTTCCATTCGTCCGTTCATCCATTCGTTTCCAGGAGTCAACCCATGCACGCCATCCCCAACGGCAGCCGACGGGCGTTCACGCTCGTCGAACTGCTCGTTGTCATCGCCATCATCGGCACCCTTGTCGGCCTCCTCCTTCCGGCCGTGCAGGCCGCCCGACAGGCTGCCCGTCGCAGTCAGAGTCTCAACAACCTCAAGCAGCTCGGTCTGGGGATGCACAACCTCTCCGACGCCAACAAGGGCTATCTCCCTCCGGCCTACATCGAGCATTGGCTCAACCCCTCCGATCCCGGCCACATGTACAAGGGTCCGTACGCGCCCAAGATGACCGGCACCGGGCTGTACTTCGTCCTGCCGTTCATCGAGCAGCAGGGGATCTACACCATGGGGAAGGTGAACTACGACGCCAACGGCGAATCGAACCAAAACCATGCCTACGACGTCTACGGCGGCAACGGCAACGCACGCAATTGGAGCAACAGCCCCTTCCAGCAGAAGGTGCCGGCATTCGTCAATCCGCTCGATGCCACCTCCTCGCAGACCACCTGGGGCTGGGGATCGACCGGCTACGCCATGAACTTCCAGGTCTTCGGAGCTCCCAAACACCCGTGGGGCTACTGGTGGCCGCTGATGGGCACCACCCAACTCGCCCAGATCCCCGACGGCACCACGAAGACGATCCTCATGGCCGAGGCGCGGGCCGGCTGCCAGGGGGGCAACGACGGCGCCAGCGGCAAGCTCTGGGGCCACGGCCAATGGAATCCTGACTGGATGCCGCTGATCGGCGCCACCGGTCAGAACTTCACCAACTACGGCCCCTTTAACGCGTCGAGCAACGCCTGGCTGCCGCCGCAGATGAATCCGACCGACCAGACCTGCGTTCCCTACCGGGCCACCGCCTTCGGCACCACCTGCCAGGTGACGATGGCTGACGCGAGCACGCGATCGATCGATGCCAACATCGACCAGACCGCGTGGATGTACCTCCTCCAGAAGGATGACGGCCAGAACCCCGCCGGCGACTGGTGAGCCTGACAGGTTTGCGGGAATCCCGCCCGGTCCGCCCCTCCGTGGCGGGCCGGGCGGGCCCCGACCGGCCTTGGTCACGCGCCCCCCCTTGTTTTCCGCAACGCCCGTTTTCCGCAACGCCCGTTTTTCAGGTTTCCGGTCGCCGTGCGGCGGCCGGTTGAGTTTTCTCGCCTCCGAGGATCATCCCGTGCCCCTGGCTCTTCCTTCCCGCCGTGCCGTTCTTGCTGCCATCGTGTGCGCCTCCGTGGGAGGATGCAGCGGGAGTGGAGCGCCCCCTTCGGGCGCGGTGACGGGTAAGGTGACGATCGACGGCCAGCCTGTCACCGGTGGATCGATCCGCTTCCATCCCGTCACCGCCGACGCCAAGTCGCGTCCGTCAGGCGGGGTGATCGGGGCCGACGGCAGCTACAGCGTGCCCGATGCCCCGCTCGGGGCGTGCACGGTGACGATCGACACCGGCGCCACGAAGGGCGCCGCCACGAAGAACGCCGCGGCGATCGGACCGAGTGCCGATGTCATGAAGAAGATGCAGGGACCACCGGCCGGCATGCCGGCGATGGGTGGGGGGAACGGCGCCGGGTTTGTCAGTGGCACCAAGCCGGTGCCGATCGAGGCCTCCTACGCCTCCCCCGCGACCACGCCGCTGAAGGCAGACGTGAAGCGCGGGGCCAACACGTTCAATTTCGAGGTCAAGTGACAAGGGGCCCAAGGGCCCCGGTCGGCAGGCCGGCCAGCGATCACTTGCCGCCGAAGGGATCGTTGTCGTCGGCAGGCTTCGCCGGAGCCCCTTCGGTCTCCCCGGCCGGCATCCCGGCTTCCTCCGCCTCGTCGCCGGGGCGGAGGGCAGACAGCGCTTCGAGGATGACGTCGTCGGTCCGCTTCTCGTCGAGCTCCAGGCCGTACTTCCGATAGAGCTCGGCGTAGGCCTGACTGGCGGCCTTGTCATCCCCGGAGAGGAGGGCGGCCACGCCGGCCTTGCCATCCTCCGTGAGGACCGCGTCGGCGAGCGTCACCAGCCGCCACGCCGTGCGGCGGAGCGATTGATCGGGGACGAGTTGCGGCACGGCCACGCCCCCGCCTCCCATGCCTGGCATCCCCATCCCCGGCCGCATCGACATCATGCCCCCGCCCCCGCCACCGCCAGTCCCGCCGCCCCCCAGCTGCTGCTCGTAGCGGCGGTCCCGCAGAATCCCCTCGTCGACCTCGAGGACAGCAATCGCCAGTTCCGTGACGCCGTTGGTCGTCTCCACCGCCTGGATCTCCGATTTCGGCGTCACCGTCGCGCCGAGGGCGGAGGCGGCCCGCACGCGGACATCGAGCGACCGGCTTTTGTCGTTCATCACCCCGGCGAGCGTTGCCGCCAACTCCTTCGGAGACGACTTCACGACCGCAGTGAGAATCGAGAGCGCCCGCGACGCGAGCCAGTCGGAGACGAGCGGCTGATCGGCCGAGGGCTTCTCCGCGACGATCGCCAGGATCGCCGGTCGGGCCCCCTTGGTGAAATCGGTCAACCGGTCGCCCCCCGTGCGCTTGGCGACGTCGGCATGGCGAACGAGACCGGCCATCGCGGCCACGCGAACGCTCGGGTCGATCGTGGCGTCGCCGGCCACGGCCGCAAGCTGGGTGACAGCGGCCGGCCAGACGGTGCCATCCTTGTTGTCCTTGGCCCGCAGTTCGCTCACGAGGAGCATCGCGTTGACGCGGGCAGCGGTCGAGGCCTCGGGATTCCTCGCGATGGCGACGGCGGCGTCGGCGACCGCCTTGGAGGCGTCGTCGAAGGCCCGATCGTCGGTGATCCCGACGACGAGGATCTCGCGCATCTTCCGCCGCACCCGGTCGATGATCGGGCGATTGGCGTCGTTGGCCAGCTGGGGCATCGCCTTTTTGGTCACGAAGTCGCGGGCGGCCGCCTCAAAGCCACCGCCCGTTTTGAGAGGTTCACGGTAGCCCTTCTCGGCATCCTGTTCGATCTTCGTCCAAGCGGCATTCCGCCCCGCATCGCCGGCCGGCTTCGTTCCTTCGTCGGCCCCATCCTGGGCCGTATCGTCCCCCGGCTCCTGGGCCGGGAGGGGGGCCCCCGTCACGGCAACCAGGCCGGTCACACAGAAGACCGCGGTCCACTGCGGGCCACCGGCACGGGCGAACAGGCGCGAGGGGCGGAACATGGCAATTCTCCTCCGAAGGCTCTCAGCAAAGACAGACTCATACCGCGACCGATCAACACCCACCCGCCGGCGATCAACCGCCCGGAGGCTGCGCCCCAGCCGGCCGTCCGCTCTGGGGAGTATTCCCGCGCATCCCGGGGGGCATCGATCCGCGAGCGCCACCCGGAGGTCCGCCGGGTGGAGTCCCGGCACCGCCCCCTGGCGGGGCGCCGAACAGGCCGCCACCGGCACCCCCACCGGGGAAGAGCGACGAACCGCCCCCCTCGCCATCCTTGTCTTTCCCCTTCTTCCCGTCGTCGGCCGCCGGCAGCGTCTGGGCGTAGCGCTCGTAATCGCGCTGCGAATCGGCCACCGAGGCGACGGAAAAACTGCCGTCCTCGCGGAGGAAGAGGAGCTCGAGCGGCTCCGAAGGGCCGGTCGCGGCCCCCTTCTTCGTCTCGCCATCCTCTTGGCGCCCACGAGCGTCGAGGAGGATGCTGTTGGTCGTCACCGTCTCGGCGGTCTTCGCCTCCGGCCCCTTCGCCAGCTTCTTGTCGAGGTTGGCAAACGCCCCCAACTCCGTCGTCAGGCTCTTGAGCCAGTAGTTGCCCGTCTCCGCATTCTCGGCGAGGACGAGGACCTCGTAGCCGGTCTTCGACTTCCGCGTCTCTCCCTTGCGGAGGGCGCGGACGAGGAGGCCGGTCTTGTCGGGCACGTGGGCCAGTGGGCTCGGCTTCGACTTTTCCGCCGCCAGGATCGGCTTGTCACCGAGATCGGCCTCGGCGAGGTACTGGGCCGGAAGCCCGTAGTTCGGGTTGCGCACCGAGATCTGCACGCGATAGCGGTAGCTCTTGCCCGGCTCCACGGTCGTGTCGACGAAGCGGAACATCCGGTATTCGGGGAGCTGCATCTCCATTCCCATTCCCATTCCCATCCCACCGTCGGCGCCCCCCATCATGCTCCCCATCGGGCCGCCCGGTCCCATCCCGGGGGGCATCCCGCCGGGGGGCATCATCCCGCCGGGGCCACCCATCATCCGCGACGACATTCCCGACGGTGGCGTGCGCATTCCCCGCGACCCGCCCCCTCCCATCGGCGAGCCATCAGAGTCGCCGCCGCCCATCGGCCCACCCGGTGGCATCATTCCCCGGCTTCCGATTCCGGGAGGCATCATGCTCCGGCCTGCCCCTCCCGGAGGCATCATGCTTCGACCCATGGCCGATCCCATGCCCCCTCCCGGCCCCATCGGGCCCGCACTCCCGGCACCCGGGCCGCCGAGGATGTTCGTCTTCGAGGCCTTCTCCTGCTCCTCGAGAGCGAGGGCCTCCCACTTCTCCTGCTCGATCTGCCGCTTCCGCAGTTGCTCGACGACCCACGGATGAAGTGATTCGGTTCCCCACGGATCGCCCGCCAGACGGGGAAGCGGGAAGACGTAAGGGACGACTTCCTCCGCCGTCTCGTCCATCGGCACGATCTGCGAGGGATCGAGTTGCAGATCGGGGGGAGCGATCTCCGGCTGAACGCCGTTCCAGTCCTCGGCCGACTTCGCCACCGCCTTGAGGTCGAGCCGTTTCCAGTTCAACTCGGCAGCAGCGGACGTGCCCGGTGGCACCTCGGCCCGTTCAATGCGGTAGTCGCTCCAAAGCGGGATGTCGGCCTGCGTCTGGAGGCCGCTGGAAGCGAACGCCCGCATGAACGCCTCCTGCTGGGCATTGGCCGGCACGAGCGCCGTGACCAGGCAGTAGGGGATGATCTTCCCCGGCATCACCGGCGGGGCCAACGGCATCATCGAGCCGGCCTCGCCCCCCCCCATCATCGGACCACCGGGTCCCATCGGACCCATCGGCCCCATGAATTTGTTTTTCCCCTTCGTCCCGCCGCCGGAGATGATGCCGCCGGCCACATCCCCTGGGTCCCCCTTCTTCTGCTTCTTCTTGTTCTTGTCCTTCCCATCGTCGTTTTCTTTTGTCATGTCCGGCATCCCCATCATCATCCCCTGGTTGGGATCCTGGGCCACGGCAATCACGGCCCAGCCCGGACGGACCTGGAGATCGACCAAGGGGAGCACGATCGGAGCCGAACGCTTCGCCTTCTCGTCGGAGAGCGGCGTGTTGAAGATCCGCGGCGCCGCCGGTGCTGTGACGACGTTCTCGCGCCACGGCTCGACCTGCTTGGCGAGGCTCGGCCGCTTGGTCGTCTCCGCTGGGGGGCCCTTGGAGTCGCCGATGTGCTTCATCGTCCGCCCGGCCATCTCGACGATCACCGGGGGCAGCTGGTCGCGCTTCGGCTGCTTCGTCCGGACAGCGTCGATACCGCCCCAGACGAGGGTGCAGGCCAACGCCCCGAACAGCCCCACGACGAGCTTTTCACCGTGATTCAGAAAGAAGTCGACGATCGACTCCTTGCTCAAGTTGATGCTCGGCTTTTTCATGGCATCACCCTCTTCGGTCGGTCGGGATGGGGTCGTGACGGATGGAGAACGAGGTCGATCGGACCGGCTTCATGCTTGACGGCGAGGCGGACGCGCCGTTTCATCTCATCAGGCCGGAGGTTTTCGAGGTGGACATCAAACGGCAGGCTCGGCGGGAGGTGGCTGATCGACAGGGGGCGGGGGATCCCCGGGCGGTGGCGCCGCGCCGTCGGCGGGCGGCGCCCCTTCGGCCGGCGGCGCGTCAGCGGCGGGGAGCGCTTCATTCCCCCCCTCGACAGCGGCCGGCTCGGCCGGGGCATCTCCTGGGGCGGCCGGACCGGCATCCGCCGGCTCGGCCGGGGCAGGCTCCGCTGGCTGGGCGGGAGGCGTGTCGGCGGCGGGCACCGGGTCGGCGGCATCCCCACCGGCATCCCCGGCATCCCCGGCGCCTTCGGCAGCCAGCCCCAGCGCCTCGGGATTCGGTGGTGTCGCCAGGGCGATCGTGCCGCGGAGCTCGAGCACGATGTCGTGGGGGCGGACCATCGAGCCGGCGCCGGCCATCCCCGCCATCGGGCCGTCTTCGCCCCCGCCCTGCATACCTGGGCGTGGCATCATCATGCCGCGATTGGGAGGGCCCCCCATCCCGCCACCCGGCGGTCCACCGGAAGGCGGACGGAGACCACCTCCCCCGGGCGGGCCCATCATGCTTCCCATCCCCATCCCAGGACCACCAGCCGCGGCGGCAGGGGGATTGAGACGAATCTGCCGGATGTCGATCGGCACCGTCGACGTGGCCAGCTGGAGAAGGAAGGCGTCGAGCTTGCGCTGATCGATCGTGGCCCGGATCGTGAACGGCATCAGATGGGTCATGAGGGCCGACGGTGAGGTCGCCACCTCTTCTCCCTTGAGCGGCTTGCCATCGGCATCGACGTAGATCCACGTCAGAAAGGCCTCGTCGGAAGTGTCAGGCCCCTTGGCGGCAGCGGTGCCGGCACCTTCGGAGTCGCCCCCCCCGGTGGGCGGCATCATCGACATGCCCCGCGTCATCCCCGACTGACCCTCCTTGGGAATGAAGCGCGGATGCTGCGGCTTGATCTGGCCGCCGGCGCCGGCCGCGCCGGCGGAGTCGCTGTCGCCCCCTCCCATCGGCATCATCATGCTCCGACTTCCACCCATACCCATACCCATGCCCATACCCATGCCCCCGGCCCCCTCGGCGCCGGGCTCTTGCATCCGCCCCACGGTCGAGAACGCCGGTTCGTCCTCGCAGGCGGGGTAGCCGACGGCGAGCTGCTCGACATGGGGAATCGCCGCGTTGTAGGTCCCTCCGGCCCCCTGATTCATGACGGCGATCTGATCACACAGCAGCCCATAGACGCGCAGCTCCTCCTGCGCCAGGAGCATCTGCTTCGTCTTCGGCGGCTTGTCCCAGTGGAACGACTCGTAGAGCCGCTGCTGATCGGCCGGGTTCCACTCCACGAGGGCCGTGGAGCGACGGAGCGGCATCCCGGGGGCTCCCCCCCCCGGCGGCATCATCCGATTCATCATCATCGCCATCCCGCCCGGCTGGCCGCCGGGCTGGCCTTCACCCGCCCCCTCGGCGAGCTGCGCGTCGGGATCGATCATCGCGACATCGGCGCCCATCCGCTTCGGGAGCTGCTTCACGAGGTCTCGGACGGTCGACTGGTAGCGCTCGAGGAGTTGCCGCTGGAGCTCCCTCCCGGGGCGGAGATTGGAGAGCCGCTGGAGGAAGTCAGCGCCGAGCTCGGCGGGCCACGTCTGGAGCTCCGCCTGGCTGTCCCAGAAGCGCTGCCACTCGGCGAGCGTTTCGCGCTTCACGCGCGCGGTGCGCTTGTCGATGTCGGTCGTCCAGCTGTCGTTGGGATGGGGGGATTTCCCTTCGATCTGCTTGAGCGCCGAGATCTTGCCGTCGATCTCGGTCCGCTTCGAGGCGATCTCTGCCGACAGTTTGTTGTTGGCCATGAACAGCGTCGGCAGGATGAGCGCCGGCACCAACGGCGCGAGGAGCCAGAAGTGGTACTTCGCGACGAAGTCCCAATACGGGCGGACGGAATCCGGGATCATGGCCATGGCTTTTCCCCCTGCGCTCGCGTGAGTCGTGATCAATCCGACGGCAACGGTCTTCCCGCCATCAATTCCCGGTCGTGCCATCCCCCTCGGCGGCCGGCTTTGGCGTCCCCGGAACAACCGGCTGCCAAGTAAAATGGAGAACGAAGTCGTAGCGCCGCAGCGGCGTTCCCTCGCTAGCCATCCCGCCGCCCGGGCCCATCATCCCCGGGCCCATCATGCCAGGCGGCATCATCCCCGGGCCCATCCCCGGCAACCCCTTTCCGGGGCCCATCGAGGGCGTTCCCGCCGGTCCCCCGGGAGGGAATCCGGCGCTGGACGCAGCCCCACCGCCGGCAGCCCCACCGCCGACAGCCTTGTTGTCGGCCGCCCCTTCGGCACCGGGGAGTGTCAGCCCGACGACCCGTTCGATCGAGATCGGCAACGACGACACGATGACCGGATACCCGATCCCGAGCTCAGCCGGCGGAACGAGCTGCCCTGCCAGCGGCCCGGCCGTGACCGGCACATCATCGAGCCGGCCGAGCAGGCCGTCGGCGAGTGTCTCGCGGACGAACTGGATCCCCACCCGCGGCTTGGACCGATCCTCGTTGTGGTAGTGGTGGCCCTTGATTTGCACGACCCATCCCGGCCCCTTCGGCCCGGCGTCCGTAGCGGCCGACCACTTCGCCTCCGGCGGCGCTGCCGCCGCGTCCCCCTCCGCGGCCGGCTTCCCCTCCTCGTCCTCGTCGACCTCCTCCGCCGGGAACGTTTCCACCCACTGCGGCTTCACCTTCTCGAACCAGACGGCGAGATCGGGATACCACTGGCAGTCGAGGCCGTCGACATGGATCTCGTTGCGATCGGCCGGATTGGGGATCATCTTCCCCGGATCGTCCTGGGGGAGGAGGGTCTCCACCGCCCGCAGCATGTCGATCGACTGAAACCGTCGATCGGCCAGACGGACGAGGTATTGCTGCTGGGTCACCGCCGCCGCCTGCTTCTGCTTCGATTCCTCCACCGCGGAGAGCGCCGACGACGAGCGGCTTTTCGCCGAATCAGCCTGCTGGAAGGCCCCGGCGTAGCTCTTCGGGGAGTAGCCACTCCAGGCGTAGAACGTCCCCAGGAAGCTCAAGGCCGAAGCCCCGAGGAGGCCGATCATCGCCCCCACGGCCCACGGCTTCTTCGACTCGATGAGCCGCTCGCGGACGATCTCGCCGGGGAGGAGATTCGTGTTGATCGACGCCGACTGGACCCCCTGGAGGGCGAGGCCGTAGGCGGTGCCGAACGCGAGTCGGTTGTCCTTGAAGGTTGGGGCCGACGTCACGCTCGCCCCGTCGAGGCCGCGGTACGTGTCGAACCGATGGACCTCGACATTCAGCTGCTTGCCGACGAAGTCGGCGAGCCCCTTGAGCTTCGAGGCATTCCCGAGGAGGAGGATCTTGCCGATCCGTGCCGACCGATCCGACCCGGTGAAGTAGTTGAGCGAGCGCTGGAGCTCCGAGGCAAACTCGTTGAACACCGGCTTCATCGCGTTGAACACGTCCTTGGCGTTGTCCGCCCGGGCTGCGTTCCGCTTCAACTGCTCCGCCTTGGCAAACGTCAGCTTGAGACCCTGCACGAGGGCTTTGGTGAAGTTGTTGCCGCCGATCGGCATGCTCCGCTGCCAGATCCGCAGCCCGTTGGTGATGACCAGATCGGTGGCGTCGACGCCCATCGAGACGAGGACCACCGAGGGGGGCGGCTCGAGCGGGTCGATCGTCGTCGGATCGGGCATCTGATCGAAGACCAGCATGTTGAGCAGCGCCATCGGCGAGAGCTGGAGGATGTCGACCTCGATCCCGGCTTCCGTCAGCGGCACCAGCGCCTTGGCGACTTGCTCCTTCTTCATTGCGAACAGCGCCACCTCGGCGTCGAGGACGAAGCCCCCCTCCTCGAGCCCGCCGACGAGCCGCTGCCAGTCCCATTCCACCTGCTCGAGCGGGAAGGGGATCTGCTGCCGAGCCTCGTAGCGGACGATGTCGGGGATCTTCTTTGCCTCGATCGGCGGCAGCTTGATGAATTTGGAGAGGCCCGACTGCCCGGGGACGGAGACCACGACGCGGTCCCCTTGGAGCTTGTTGCGGCCGACGAACTCCTGCAGCGCGGCACGCACCAATTCCACCGGATCGGCCTCCGGCTGGGAGACGATCATCGGGTATTCGACGTAGTCGAATGCGTCGGCGATGATCTTGCCCGGTTCAGCCGAATCCCGGCAGCGAACGGCCTTGAGGGCGCATTTGCCGATGTCGATGCCCCAGACGTACGGACTGCGGGCCATGGCCTGTTCCAAACGAGAGGAGAGGGAGAAGAGGGGCGGACTCGCAGCAAGCACTCCGCCAGACTCACTTTACGAACGATTCCAGCAGGGTGTCAAACCAACCGCCGCCGGTTCGGGGCTGAACACGACTCCGATCCTCCAACGGGCCGCCACCCCCTGAAAAAGGTTGCGACCGGCAGTACACTTTCGACCCATGACACCGCGCCGGACCATCGTTTTCTTCCCCTGCCACTCGCTCGACGATTTTCCCACGTGGCTGGGAGACTCCGAGGCTGACGAACTGCTGGCAGCATGGACCGCGGCCTGGCACCCCCGACTGATCGCTGCGGCCGGGCGGATGCCGGCATGGGCGAGCGTCGAGGTGCCCCCAGGGAATGACGCGGAAGTGCTGGGGATCGTTACAGCCTCCTGCGACGATCGGCTCGTGGGGCGGCTCGACCCGGCCTCGACGCCCGGCAGCCGTTGGGTGCGCCGGGCCGGTGACCGGGCCACGACCGTTGGTCAGGCACTCGCCGCGCTCGGCCTCCCTGCCGATCCCGAGCCACTCCCGGCCAGCGTTGAGCCGCCGGCTGCGGCGCCGGGGGAAGCCGCGCCGGCTGACGCCACCACGCCGCGCCCACCCCGGCAGGCTGGCGTCGACGACTTCCACGCCTTCGGCCTGGCTTGGCTCCTCTCGGAATTGCTCGCCCGGCGAATGCGGTCGACGACCGGGCTCGGCTCCACGGCGGCCTTCACTGGCGGACCGGGGGATGAACCGGCGACCGGCTTCGAGGAGCGGCTCGTCGCCGCCGCCCGGGCCTGGGAAGCGGGAGACGCGACGACGGCGGGGGAAGCTCTGAGCGAATGCTTCGGGCACCTCGAGGCGGCCCGGGCCCGCTATTACCCGGTGGATGTCTGGCTGATCGACCTCGTCCTCCTCGCGGAGACGACCCTCGGGGCCCGTCTGGCCTCCGAGCTCGATGCCCCGGTGCCGCTGGCCATCGTCGCTACCGGCCGGATCATGGAGAAACTTTCCCGCACCGACCCGGTCCTGTCGAGCCGGCTGCGGCAGGCGTGCGACGCCGGTCGGGTCGCCCCGGCAGGCGGCCGGTATGACGAGGAACCGCTCGACGGCCTCCTCCCGGAAACGATCCGTGAATCGTTCCTCCAGGGGCACCGAGCGTGGCGACAGGCGATCGGGCGGGTGCCGGCCACGTTCGCCCAGTTCGGCGGCGGCTGGTCGGCGATCCTCCCCCAAATCCTCACCCACTTCGACTACGCCGGTGTGATCTGGAATCTCTTCGACGGCACCCCCCTCCCCGATCCTGGGCTCGGTCGGATCCGCTGGGAAGGGACCGGCAGCGGATGCCTGGAGGGGATCGCCAGCCCCCCCCTCGATGCCCGCCGGGCGGCGACGATTCTGAACCTCGCCGATCGGATCGGCGACGCGCTCGACAACGATCACACCGCGATCATTCAGTTCGCCCACTACGCCGGGATGGCGAGCCCGTGGTTCGATGACCTCCGCCGGATCGGCGCCTGGACGACCGCCCTGGGAACGTTCGTCACCCCCGACGAACACTTCCGCCGCACCCCCGGCTCCGGCAAGCTCGTCACCTGGGAGCCCGACAGCTATCCCGTCTCCCGACCGCCGGCGGACCACGGCGCAGGGGCCGTTCCCGCGACCGACGCGGCCCCCCCCGCCGACCCGATCGCCCCGCGCGTCGCCGCGGTCCGCAGTGAGGCCCAGCGGATCCTCGCCGGCCGGAAGGTCCTCGGCGGATTGCCGGTGACCGCGTCGGCGGCTCCCGGGCCCGGTGGAAAGCGGGTCATCCCCGCGGCCGGTGCCCCGAGCCCTCCTCCCCCCCCGGCGCCGACTGCGGCTGCGGTGGCGAAAAAGAAGCCCTCCGGCGGACTGCTCGGCGGCCTGGCGCGCGGTCTGTTCGGCGGCGGCGGGGAAGACCGGCTCGTCCTCGAGCACGATCGTCTCCGGGTCCGCGTCCATCCGCAGACCGGCGGGCTGCTGTCGGTCCGGCACCCGGAGGACCGCGGCAATCGGCTCTCGCAGCATCTCGCGATGCGCACCACGCGCCCGCCGCCGCCGGTCGGCTCTCCCTGGGAAGATCCGCAGGAGCGGGCCGAGTATGCCATCGCCACCGCGGAGAGCGTGACGCGGACGGGGGAGCGGACGATCGAGAGCAGCGGCCATTGCAGCGATCCGAAGGGGCGCAAGCTTTTCACCTTCACGCAGCGTGTCGAGCTCCTCGACGGCCTCCCCCTGGCCCGCCTCAACCTCGAGATCGCCAGCGCCGCGCCCAGTGCCGGCGCGATCCTCGAGCGTTACGCCGCCTGCCGCTTCGCCTGGAACGAGAACGACGATCTCGATGTCGTCCGCAGTCTCCATGGGCAGGGGGTGGTGAGTGAACGGACGCTGATCACGGCCCCCCACTTCCTCGCGCTCCGCCCCATCCACGCCAGTGGCGTTGCCGACGTCAACATCCTCACCGGGGGTCTCCCCTGGCACCTCCGGGCAAGCCCGCACATCCTCGACACCATCCTCCTGGCCGGCGACGCCACGGTGGGGAAGTTCACGCTCGCCGTCGGGCTGGGGCTCGCCCGACCGTGGGACGCCGCCCTCGACCTGCTCGCCACGGTGAATCCCCCCCCGCCGCCACTCCCCGCCATCCCCTCCACCGCCGCCGGGAATGTCCGCATCACCTGGCAGGGGCCGGTGCTGCGGGGGGGCCGGCCGATCGGCGTCCGCGTCGGGTTGGTCGAGTCCGAGGGAAAGGGGGGCGACGTCACGGTCGATTGGGGCTTCGACGTGGCCGCCGCGCGTCTCGCCGACGCCCTCGGCCGGCCGGGGGGCTCCCAGGGAGTGACGATCGCCGGCACGACGACGACCACCTACCTGCGGCGCTTCGAATGGCTCCAGCTCGAGCTTCTCTTCCCCGGCCAGGATGGCGCGGGAGAATGGCCGACAGAGGAGACCACAACCCCATGATCGTGACCCTCGACGGCCCGGCCGGCGCCGGCAAGAGCTCCACGGCCCGGGAACTCGCCCGCAGGCTCGGCTGGTGTTACATGGACACCGGCGCGATGTACCGCGCCGTGGCACTCGTCGCCACGCGGCGCGCCATCCCGCTCGAAGACGAGCCGCAGCTGGCGGCCCTCACCGAATCGATCGAGATCCGTTTCGAGCAGGGCCGGGTGTTCGTCGGCGCGGAGGATGTCTCGGAGGCGATCCGGACGGCGGAGAACACCACCGCGACGCGCCCCGTCGCCGACGCGGCGCTGGTGCGGGCGGCGATGAAGCAGATCCAGCGGCGGATGGCCGCCGACCGCGATGTCGTCACCGAGGGGCGCGACCAGGGGTCGGAGGTCTTTCCGCAGGCCGAGCTGAAGGTGTTTCTGACCGCTTCACCTGAGGAGCGAGCCCGCCGCCGCCTCGCCGAGGAACGGGCGAAGGGGCGGGACGTGACCCTCGACGAGATCCTCGCCTCCCAGCAGGATCGGGACCACGGCGACACGCACCGCGAGGTGGGGGCGATGCGCCAGGCCGAGGGGGCCGAGCTCCTGCACACCGACGGCATGGATCGGGAGGCGGTCCTCGCCGTTCTCATCGGGTGGATCGAGGCCCGTCGTCCCGCCCCCCCGACCGCCGCCGGAGCGCGGCCGCCGCACGCATGAACCGCGCGGCCGAGCCCGACCAACCCGACACCGCGCCGACCCATGCGTTCGGCGGCGGAATGCTCTACGACAGCTTGTGGGTGCTCTGCCGGACGCTCGGCGTTGCCCTGTTCGGAATCCGCTACCGGTTCGCCGAACCGCTCCCACGCACCGGGGGGCTCCTCGTTCTCGCCTCCCATCAGAGCCAGCTCGATCCGCTCCTTCTCGGCCTCGTCTGCGAGCGGCGGCTGTCGAGCCTGGCCCGCAGTTCGCTGTTTCGGTGGGGGCCGTTCGGCGCGATCATCTCCGCCCTCGATGCCATCCCGATCGACCGCGAGGCCTCGCCGGTGGCAGCGATGAAACTGGTGATCCGCAAGCTCCGCGGCGGTGGGGCGCTGACGATCTTTCCGGAGGGGACGCGGACGCGCGACGGCCGGCTCGGCGAGGTGAAGAGTGGCTTCGCCCTGGTGGCGAAACGGGCCGGTGTACCGATCCTCCCGGTGGCGATCGTCGGGGCCTGGGAATGCTGGCCGCGAACCCGCTGGTTCCCCCGCCCTGGCCGAATCCGCCTCGAGTTCGGCGCCATCATCCCGGCCGGGGAGGTGGCCGCGATGGACGACAAGACCCTCGTGGCCCTTGTGACGCGGCGACTGACCGAGCTCGACGCGACGGCGCGACGGCTGCGGGACGGGGGTGACGACATCCCCTCACCGCGCCGCGCGGCGCTCACGGCGGCAAAGTCGGCGGAACGTCGCCGGGCGACGGATTCGCCTCGGGAGGCAAAGGAAGGGCGCCCGTCGGCGGCAGCCCTTCTGCTGGCGGCTGCGGAGCAGCCCCTCCCGGAGCCAGCTGGGCCGGCTGGGGGACCGTCGCCGCCACCCCCGCCCGCTTGAACGGATCGATCCGCCCGCCACCGGGCCCCGGCGGCGGCGCGGTGGCTGCTCCGGCGAACGGGAGCTTCGGCCATTCGAGATTCATCCCCGGCCAGGCCGTCGGCGTGCCGCCGGCCGGCGCCGCCGCCGGGGCCATCGTGGCTGCCGCCAGCGGCGGGCCTGGGGGGGAATCGGCCGCGGCCAGGGGGGGCGGGGCGAGGAGCTCACCGGGGGTGGGGAAGCGCTTGGCCCCGGCGTCGCGGTCGGCCCCGGTGGAGACGATCATCGCTGGCGTGCCCGCGCCCCGATCGAGAACCCGGACGCTGACGTCGTCGACCCGCGCCTCGCCGAGGCCGGTGAGCGCGAACGTGACGGTGAACGGCTCCCCGTCGTTGTCGGCCGGCACGATCCGGTAGAGCACCAGCCGGCGCCATTGTGACGTCGGGCCGACCCGCTCCGCGAGCGCCGGCCCACCGAGGGAATCGAAGACGAGGAGACCGTCCACGCTCCCCTTCACCGGCTTGGGCACCCACACTCTGGCCTCGATCTGGAGGAGCTTGCCGCTCGGCGCCGAAAGCGGGGGCGTCGTGATCCACACCGGCGGCGTCTCCACGACCGCCGGCGCCGCGGCCGGATCGACGGCCTCGGCGCGCATCAGCAGACAGCCGCGACCGGAGGCGGGCTGTGACCGGGAGATCTCGACCCCGGTGCGCATCACCGCCTGCTTGAGGGCGAAATGCCGCCACCCGGAGCCGGAGAGATCCTCGATTCGCTCCATGCCGCCGCCGACGAGGAGCTCCTCGCGCGGCGAGGTGGCGGCGAGGGCCTCGACGAACCGCCAGTGCTCGACGAGCGTGGCATCGGAGGCGGACAGCGGCCCGGCAACCATCGAGCCGGTGGCGACCACCCCCTTCTCCCAGACGAGCCGCTCCAGTTGGCCGGCGATCGCGGCGGCCCGTTCGTAGCGGGCGATCGCCGCGGAGGGATCGGAGGCCGCCACACCGTCGGCCGCGAGGCTGTCCTGCTGCGCCGCGGCGACCATCTGCGGCCCCGGCAGTCGCCCGAGCGCCAGGGGGGGAATGCGGACGAGGAGATCGGCGGCATCGGCGATCAGCAAGCTGGCCCGCTCGCGCGAAGCGGCGAGCGTGGCGGCCGCCTGCTCGCGGAGGCGCTCCTGGACATGGGCGGCGACGGCCGGGTCGCCGGTGACGAGGACGAGCGCCGAGGAGCGGAACGGATCGAGGACGACCGACACGCCCCCCGTCACGCGCCGGTGCCGCAGCGGTCGCAGCCCCCCCGGCGTCACCTCCCACGCCTGATGGGCCTCGGGGATGCCGTTCATGAGGAGCGTCACCGGGGCCGTCTCGGCCGGCAGGTCGCCCTGATAATGGCTGGCGACGATCTGCCCCCCCTGGACGTTTCGCCACGCCACGACCATCCGCGCCCGTGCCGCCTCGAGGACCACGCCGCGGACCTCGGGGTCGCTGGCCGTGGCGGTCGTGGAGAACCGGCCCGCCGCCCCCCACGGCTCGAGGACCCGCAGCCGCAGGTTCATCGAGCGGACGGCCGCCGCGCGGATCCGCGACTCGTGGTCGTCGCCGTCGATGCGCCGCGACGAGGTGAAGAGGATGCCACGGGCGCCGGCCGCCAGCGTGGCCAGGCTTGCCAGCGTGAGGCTCTCCGGATCGACCGCCAGCCCGCGGCCGCCGATCCCGGCCAGGTGGGCGGCCTGGCGCGCGGTGCGCGGGTCGAGCTCGGTGGCGAGAGTGGCGAGGAACGGGGTGCCGGGGCGGGCGAGCCGGGGGCGCTCGCGCAGCCACGTGAAGTAGTCCCCCAGCTCCACGGTCGTCCCCAGTACGGTGCGGCGGGCGACGAGCATGTCGACATGGCGGGACAGGCTCCGCAGCCCGGAATCGGGCGTGGCGACCAGCGGCCGCCCGGCGTGCTGATCGCATGTCCGCACCCGTCTGGCATGCTCGGCGAGGGTGTCGACATCGGCCTCCGACAGGCCGCTCCCCATGTCCCACACGAGAACCCGATCCCAATTGGCCGAGAACATCGGCAGCGCTTCGGGGCGGCGGACGTCGACATCGGGAAGTTGGGGGGGCGGACAGATGATCCACAAGCCCGTGCGCCGGGCTTCGTCGATCTGGTCACTCGAGGCCGGGGCCGCCAGCCGCACGGCATTGAAGCCGAGGGCAGCGATGATCTCGAACGGCTCACCGTTGTGGTCGAGGGCCCGGGGGAAGAAGGGCTGCCCGGCCACTTCGAGGACCCCGCGATTGAGGCCTGAAGCCGGGTCGCGCTGGCCTCCTCGGGCCGCGGTGGAGGGTAGGGCCGCCGCCGAGGGAAGGGCCGCCGCTGGGGGGATGGCACCCCGAGGGGAGGTCCAGGCGAGGGGGCCGCTGGGGGGCGCGGCGGAGGGGGGGGCAGCAGGGGCCTGGGCGGGCAGCGACGGGAGCTCGGCCGCGGCCTGGATGATGGCGCCCGGTTCGGCGGGATCGACCGTGGCGGCCGCCGGGACGACCGCCCCGCGGGGATCGTCGACGGCGGCGGGAGCCGCGACGGCCACGGCGCCGATCGGCACGATCCCCTCGATCTCGAGGTCGTCGATCGAGACGTCGTAATGGCCAGGGCGGGAGTAGAGATCGAGGACGAGATCGGTGATCACCGCCCCGGTGAGATCCCCCATCGGGCCATGTTGGGCCCGCAGCGCCGGCAGGCTCTTCCGCAGCGCCGTGGCGACATCGGCAACGCCGAGCGGCTCCCAGCGGTCGGCCCCGCGCGACACGTCTCCCGGCACGAGAACGGTCACCGCCCCGCCGGTCAGGGAGGAGCGGAAGGCCGGCAGACGGATCCGGACCGAGAGCCGGATGTCGGGGCGGTCGGCCCGCACCCACAGCGACGCCCGCCACTCGTCGATGACGCGCGCCGGCGACAGCGGCAGCTCCCAGCGGAGGGTCGTGCCGCTGGCCGCATCGAGCACGATCCGTTCGCACCCCTTGCCGCGGTGCGGCACCTCGGTAGACCGGGCATGGCTGATGATCCGGTGGACGACGTCGGAGTCGCCGATCACCCACGACGTCACCGGGCCCTCGAAGCGCTCCTCGATCCCGCCGGCGGCGGCCGTGGCGCACGCGAACACCGCGGCCAACAGCATGCCGACGCGGAGCACGGGCGACAGGGGAGATTGCGACAGGGTCATGGGGAGGGGTCGGCTCGGCGGGGTCCCCGGGGCGCCACGGGGGCTTGTAGCAGGTGCGCCGTGCGCGGCTCCAGACCAGCTATGCCCCCGAAACCGCCCGGTCCCCCCCGGGGGAAGGCTTTGTCCCGCCCCCGGCCAAGACGCTCAATCCCACCAACCGGTCCCGGCGCCCGCGCCCCTCCCGCTCGCGCCCGCGACTTGGCGCGCCCCCAGAGGGTAAACTTGGTTCATCGGAGCCGCCTGACGATGCAACCCACCACTTCCGAGGAATTCGCCAACTTCGCCCAGAAATTGGAGCTCGTCAGCGAGCGCGACCTCGACGCCGCCTGGACGGAGCTCGGCGGGCGCAACGTCCCCGTTGAAGATCTCGCCAACTTGCTCCTGCGGCGCGAGGTGCTCACCGGGTACCAGCGGGACCGCCTCCTTCGCGGCGACCAGCGTGGCTACTTCTTCGGCTCGGCCAAGATCCTCTACCAGGTCGGCGCCGGGTCGTTCGCGCGGGTCTACCGGGCCGTGAATGTCAATGATGGCACCCAGCTCGCCGTCAAGGTGCTCCGCAGCCGCTACACGCAGGATGCCGAGAAGTGCCGCTGGTTCCGGCGCGAGGGGGAGATGGGGCGGCTGGTGCGCCATCCCAACATCTGCGCCATCGAGGATGTCGGCCAGGAAAACAACTCGATCTATATCACCATGGAGTTCGTCGAGGGGCAGACCCTCCGCGAGCTGGTGAAGATCCGCGGGGCCCTCGATCCCGGCCGGGCGATCAATCTCCTTGATCAGATGTGCGCGGGGCTCGAATACGCCCATCGCCGCGGCATGACGCACGGCGACATCAAGGCCTCCAACATCCTCATCTCGTCGCTCGGCCAAGTGAAGCTCGTCGACTTCGGCCTGGCGCGGATCGACGCCGACACCGCCGACAAGGCGCTCAGTAATGCGAAGACCGACAAGGGGGAGAATCTGCGGACGCTCGACTACGCCACGCTCGAGAAGCTCGCCGGGATGAAGGACGACGGCATCCGCAGCGACGTCTACTTCCTCGGGACGATGGGCTACATGGCCCTGGCGGGGGCCTCGGCGCTCGTCGATTCCCGCGACCGGGCCGTCCGCGCCGACCCGCGCCGCTACACCTCGGTCGTGCCGCTCCACACCCGGGCTCCGGGGGCTCCCCGCGACTTCGTCGATGTCGTCAACAGGATGATGCTCCTCGATCCGATGGAGCGGTATCAGACGGTCTCCGATGCGCGCCGCGCCCTCGAGCCGCTGCTCGAGAAATACCCGATCGGCAGCGGCATCACCACCTCCGATCGGAGCGTTCCGACGGCGCCGGCGGGGGAGAAGGGGGCCGTGGCGGCCGACGGGCTGCCGGTGATCGAATCGCAGCCGAAGAAGGCCCGAGCGATCATGCTCGTCGAGACCTCCGGCCGGGCCCAGCAGCAACTCAAAGAGTTCTTCGGGAAGCTCGGCTTCCGGGTGCTTCTCACCGAAAACCCACTGCGGGCCCTGGCCCGGTTCTCGACGACACCGCTCCCGGCCGACTGCCTGGTGATCAGCACCCAGTCGTTGGGGGAGGAAGCGATCACCGCCTTCAACAAACTGACCACCGATCCGTTCTACTCGCAGGTGCCGGCGATCCTCCTCATCGGGCAGAAGCAGCGGGAAATCGCCACCCAAGCGTTGGTCGATGAGCGCCGCCGCGTCCTCGTCACCCCGTTTCACACCCGCGATCTGACGTCGCTTCTCGAAGCGATCATCGGCGACGGGGCGTAGCGGGCTGTGGGCCGGCGCGGGCCTGTCGAGAAAACCGCTGGCGCGGCAGGGTTCCTTCGCAGGGCCCGGTGGGGTAGAGTGCATAAGCTCCGGTGTGGTGCAGGCGGCTCGCACCGGAATGCCCGCCCCTTGCTCCCTCCCGACACTCCCCTCCCTGCCGCCCCGCAGCCTTTCCACGGGCTTGCCGGTGCGGTCCCGGTGTCTTCCCGACACCCCCCTCCGCCATGGACCTTCGGTCGTACGCCACCGACGGATTCTGGGACGAACTCTTCGACGACTCGCTCCAGCCCCGACCGGGCGCCGAGCAACTCGTCCGTCGTCTCGCCGCCTTCTCGCACGGCGAGCTTGCCGCCCGCCAGCGGGCCGCCGACAAGTCGCTCCTCACGATGGGGATCACGTTCAATGTCTACGGCCACGAGGCGGGGACAGAGAAGATCTGGCCGTTCGACATCGTGCCGCGGGTCATCGACGCCGCCGAGTGGACGACGATCGAGCGCGGCTTGAAGCAGCGGATCCACGCCCTCAATCTGTTCATCGACGACGTCTACAACCAGCGCCGGATCGTCAAGGATGGCGTCGTTCCCGACTGGCTCGTCGACTCGGGGAAGTGCTTCCGTGGGCCGTGTGCCGGGCTGACGCCGCCGCGAGGCGTGTGGTGCCACATCACCGGCACCGACCTCGTTCGTGGTGGCGACGGCTGCATGTACGTCCTCGAGGACAACCTGCGAACGCCGTCGGGGGTGTCGTACGTCCTCGAGAACCGGGAGGTGATGAAGCGCACTTTCCCGCAGCTCTTCCAGGGCCTGCGCGTCAGCCCGGTGGAAAACTACCCCGAGAAGCTTCTGGCGATGCTCGAGTATGTGGCCCCGCCGCACGCCCGCGACCCGACGGTCGTCGTCCTCACGCCAGGGATCTACAACTCGGCCTACTTCGAGCACAGCTTCCTCGCCCGGCAGATGGGCGTGGAGCTCGTGCAGGGCTCCGATCTGGTCGTCGTCGACCGGAAGGTCTTCATGCGGACGACGCAGGGGCTGGAGCGGGTCGACGTCATCTACCGGCGGATCGACGATGATTTCCTCGATCCGCAGGTGTTCCGCGCCGATTCCGTTGTCGGCGTCCCCGGGCTGATGGATGCCTACCGGGCCGGCAACGTGGCGCTGGTCAACGCGCCGGGAACAGGGATCGCCGACGACAAGGCGGTCTATGCCTACGTCCCCCAGATCATCCGCTACTACCTCGGCGAGGACGCGATCCTCCCCAACGTGCCGACGTTCGTCTGCGGCGAGCCCGACCAGTGCCAGCATGTTCTCGCCAACATCGACAAACTGGTCGTCAAGCCGGCCAATGAATCGGGGGGCTACGGGATCGTCCTCGGGCCGCGGGCCACGCGGCAGCAACTCGCCGACTGCCGCGATCGCATCAAGGCCAATCCCCGCAACTTCGTCGCCCAGCCGATGCTCGCCCTCTCGCGCGTGCCGACGGTTGTCGGCGATTCGCTCGAGGGGCGGCATGTCGACCTCCGGCCCTTCATCCTCTACGGCGAAGAGATCTTCGTCCTCCCCGGCGGGCTGACACGTGTCGCGCTCGTGAAAGGATCGCTCGTCGTCAATTCGTCGCAGGGGGGCGGCAGCAAGGATACCTGGGTGGTTCACCGCCCCACTGGCGACAGCCCGGTCCCTCCTTCCCCGTCGAGCTGATCCTCAGCGCCTTTCCCCGCTCATCCCCTCCCTGCCCGCTCATCCCCGCCCCGCCCCCACGCCGAAACCCCTCGGGAACGTCGCATGCTCTCCCGCGTCGCCGACAGCGTCTTCTGGATGAACCGCCAGATCGAGCGGGCCGAGAACGTCGCCCGGGCGATCGAGACGACGCTCGGCCTGGCGCTCGACGGGACGATCGAGCCGGGGCGGTTGTGGAATGCCCTGGTCTGTGCCTTCGGCGATCAATCCGACTTCTGGGACCGCCACGGCCTGGCCGATCAGGCCCGCGTCTTCGACTTCCTCGCCTTCGATCCCGCCAATCCCAACTCCATCTACTGCTGCCTCCAGGCGGCCCGGGAGAATGCCCGCACGGTGCGCGACATGATCAGCTCCCCGATGTGGGAGGAGATCAACAAGTGCTATCTCGACGTCCGCGGCGCTTCGGCGGCCCGGGCCGACTTCGCCGACCCGCGCGAGTTCATCGACGAGATCCAGCGGGCCAGCCAGCTCATCACCGGCGCCACCGACGGCACGATGTCGCACGGCGAGGCATGGCACTTCGCCCGCATGGGGCGGCTCCTCGAACGGGCCGACAAAACGAGCCGGTTCCTCGATGTCGAGCACTTCTTCGGTGGCGAGGAAGGAGCGGGGCGTGATCCGGTGCGCTGGTCATCGGTGCTCGAGAGTGCCAGTGCCCTGGAGATGTACCGCAAGCAGTACGGGGCGGTGTCGCGCAAGGACACCGTCCGCTTCCTCGTCCTCGACCGGGCCTTCCCGCGGGCGATGCACTTCTGCCTGGTGAAGGCAGAGGAATCGCTCCTGGCGATCACCGGCGGCACGAAGGGGACCCACTCGACCCCAGCCGAACAGCAACTCGGCCGGCTCCGGGCCGCGCTCGAATACGCCGACATTCACGAGATCCTCGGCGACGGTCAGGCCGGCGCACCGCGCGGCCTTCACGGCTGGATCGATGCCTTCCAAGCGCGCCTCAACGCCGCCAACGACGCGATTCACACGACCTTCTTCGCCCTCCGGCCGGCGGGGACCGTCGCGGAAGCGGGCTGAGCCGCCGGTCCCGGGAGTCTGTGCCCTTGTCGATCCGCATCGCCCTCCATCATCGCACGACCTATTCCTTCGACCGGCCGGTGCGCCTCGCACCGCATGTCGTCAGGCTCCGTCCGGCCCCCCATTGCCGCACCCGGATCTCGAGCTACGCGCTCGTCGTCGAGCCGCGCGATCACTTCCTCAACTGGCAGCAGGATCCGCAGGGCAACCACCTGGCGCGGATCGTGTTCCCGAAGCCGACGCGCGAGTTCTCCCTGACGGTCGATCTCGTCGCCGATCTCGTGGCGGTCAACGCCTTCGACTTCTTCCTCGATGCCGAGGCGGAGACGTTCCCCTTCCCCTACGATCCGGTGCTGGCGGCGGAGCTCGCGCCATACTTGGCGCCGACGGTCGGCGGCGACCTGTTCGCCGGCCTGGTCGACGCGGCGCGGGAGGCGAATCTCGTCACCCCGCCACGGCGCACGATCGATGTCCTCGTGGCCCTCAATCGGCTCGTGTTCGAGCGGATCGGCTACCGGATCCGGATGGAAGCGGGGGTGCAGAGCCCGGAGGAGACGCTCGCCAGCGGCACCGGCAGCTGCCGCGATTCGGCCTGGCTGCTCGTGGCGCTGCTGCGGGCGATGGGGATCGCGGCCCGGTTCTGCTCCGGGTATCTGGTGCAGCTCGCCCCTGATCAGCCGCCGCTCGACGGTCCGCCGGGGCCGACGAGCGACTTCACCGATCTCCATGCCTGGGCCGAGGCCTATCTTCCCGGCGCCGGCTGGATCGGGCTCGATCCGACCAGTGGCCTGCTCGCCGCGGAGGGGCATCTCCCCCTCGCGGCCACACCCGATCCGGCCAGTGCGGCGCCGGTGGCGGGGCTGACCGAGCCCTGCATGAGCACGATGAATGTCGTGATGCGCGTCGATCGGGTGGCGGAGGGGCCGCGGACGACGCTCCCGTTCCCCGCGGAAACCTGGGAGCGGATCGACCGGCTCGGTCGCACCGTCGACGGCGTCCTCGCGGCCGGAGACGTGCGGCTGACCAGTGGCGGCGAGCCGACGTACGTCTCGATCGACGATTACGACGGCGCGGAATGGAACATGGCGGCGCTCGGGGCCGACAAGCGCCGCCGGGCCGGGATCCTTGCCCGCCGATTGCTCGCCGATCTCGCCCCGGGGGGCGTGCTCCTGGAATCGCAGGGGAAGTGGTATCCCGGCGAGCCGCTCCCGCGCTGGGCTCTCGAGCTCATCTGGCGCGCCGATGGTATGCCTCTCTGGCAGCACGGCGAGCTTCTCGCCGACGACACGGCGGCCGCTCGTACGGCGGCTCCCGCCGCAGCCGACCCGGGGACGATGCTCGCCGATCTTGCCGAGCGGCTGGGTGTCGATCCGGGCTTGGTTCTTCCGGCCCACGAGCCGCCGGTCATCGATCCGGCCGCCCCCGACGCGGCCCCGGTGGTCGGGCCGGCGGTGGCGTGGGTGCTGCCGCTGCTGCGGCAACGGGGGCTCGGTCCGGCTTACTGGCGGTCGAGCGCGTGGCCGGTGCCTGTGGGGAAGGTGTTTCTGATCAGTGGCGATTCACCGGCGGGGCTGCGGCTCCCGATGGGGCTTCTGCCCTGGGCCGACGAGGCGGGGATCCGGGCGGGGACGTCGATCGTGCGGACGAGCTTGGTTGCCGAGGTCCGTGCCGGGCGGCTCCATCTCTTCCTGCCGCCGCTGGAGGACACGGGGCTGTCGACAGTGGGTGAGGCGGTCGACGACTGGCTCGAGCTCCTCGCCGGCATCGAGGGAGTCGCCGCGGCGCACGGCCGCCCGGTGGTGCTCGAGGGCTATGCCCCGCCGTGGGACGATCGTCTTTCGCGGCTCCAGGTGACTCCCGATCCGGGAGTGATCGAGGTCAACGTGCCGCCGGCGCGGAGCTGGGAGGAGCTCGTCCGGATCCGGGAGGCGGTCGACCGGGCGGCGCGCGTCAGTCGGCTCGGGGCGGAGAAGTTCGAGCTCGACGGCCGGCACACCGGCACCGGCGGCGGCGATCATCTCGTCCTCGGCGGGCGAACGGTAGCCGACAGCCCGTTTCTGCGGCGCCCTGATCTCCTTGCCAGTCTCGTCGCCTACTGGAACAACCATCCCTCCCTCTCCTATCTCTTTGCCGGTGGCTTCATCGGGCCGACGAGCCAGGCGCCGCGCGTCGACGAGGCCCGTCACGAGAGCCTCCACGAGCTCGAGATCGCTTTTCAGGAATTGCGTCGCTCCGGCCAGCAACCGGCGCCGTGGCTCGTCGACCGGCTGTTCCGCAATCTCCTCGTCGATCTCACCGGCAACACCCACCGGGCCGAGTTTTGCATCGACAAGCTCTTCTCTCCCGACAGCGCCTCGGGCCGGCGGGGGCTGGTGGAGATGCGGGCCTTCGAAATGGCGCCGCACGTCCGGATGGGCTTGCTCGCGCAGCTGGTCGTCCGCGGGCTGATCGCCCGCTTCTGGCAGAAGCCCTGGGACGGAGAGCTCGTCCGCTGGGGGACGGCGCTCCACGATCGTTTCCTCCTGCCCCACTTTCTCCTTGCCGACTTCCGCGATGTCCTTGCCGACTTGCGGCGCAGCGGCTTCGATTTCGAGTCGTCGTGGTTCGACTGCTGGCGGGAGTTTCGCTTTCCGAGAATCGGCGAGGTGGTCCACGACGGGGTGCGGCTGGAGTTGCGCGGGGCCCTCGAGCCGTGGCATGTCCTCGGCGAGCAGCCGATCGGCGGGGCGACCTCCAGGCTGGTCGACAGCTCGCTCGAGCGCGTCCAGGTGGCGGTGAGCGGGATCGTCGCGGGGCGGCATTTGATAGCCTGCAATGGCCGGCGGGTGCCGCTGGTACCCACCGGTCGGGCAGGGGAGGCGGTGGCGGGGGTGCGGTTCCGGGCGTGGCAGCCGCCGCAGTGTCTCCATCCGACGATCCGCGTCCATGTGCCGCTGGTGTTCGACATCGTCGACATCTGGAGTGGCCGCAGTCTGGGGGGCTGCACCTGGCACGTGGCCCATCCCGGCGGCCGGTCGTACGAGACCCGTCCGGTGAATGCGCTGGAGAGCGAGAGCCGGCGCGCGAGCCGGTTCTTCGCCACGGGGCACACCCCGGGCCCGTTCACGCCGCCGCCGGAGGAGATCAATCCCGACTATCCGCTCACGCTCGACCTCCGCCGCTTGCCGCGGCGTTGACGCGGGGTGCCACCTAAAATACCATTCTGGCATGAAAACTACCATTGACGGAGCGGGGCGGGTAGTGGTGCCGAAGCGTTTGCGGGAGCAGTGCGGCCTGTCCCCAGGCGTTGAACTGGTGATTGAGGTGGTGGCCGACGGCGTAATGATCCGGCCTGCTCATGCACAGCCCGCGCTCGTCGAGCGGGATGGGGTGCTGGTCCATCACGGCAGCGGCGAAGCGCCCATCGACATCGTCGCGCTGCTGCGCGGGGAGAGGGAAGCCCGTGCACAGGGGACGGCAGGGCAACGATGAAGGTGTTGTTCGACACATCCGTGTTGGTGACGGCCGTGGTCGACCAACTGCCCAACCATGCGGCGAGCTTGGCATGTTATCGGCACAGTCGCGGGGGGAAGGGGCGGGACGCCGGCCTTTGCACGGCTCATGCGCTTGCCGAGGCCTACGCGACACTCACCCGCCTCCCGCTCTCGCCTCGCATCCAGCCGACAGATGCAGCACGATTGATCCGGACCAATTTCGACCGGGATCTGACGGTCGTGGGGGCGACTCGCGAGGACTACGACGAGGCGATCGATCGCGTCGCCCGGCTCGGCTTGGCTAGTGGCGTCATCTACGATGCCCTTCATCTCATTGCCGCAGAGCGGCTCCGTTGCGAACGGCTCTATACCTTCAACCTCCGAGACTTTGAGCGGCTCGAACCGAAACGTGTCCGCATCATGGCCCCGTGACTCCCGCGATCAGCGACGCTGCTCGCGAGAGTGCGTCTCAATCGGCCTTCGCTGCCACGCTCTTGATATGTGTACTCACGTACACTACACTCCGTCCAGGGGTTTGGATGCGGGCATGGCGGGGGGTCCTGGTGACCAGCGTCTGCGTGCCCATCACGAAGCTCTCGAGGGAGAACTCGGCTCATGAGCACCGCGTACGTGGTTCGCACCGGCTGCACGGAATACGACCTTCGCCTCGTCGGCCCCTTCGCAACGAAGGCACTGGCCCGCCGCTCACCCTTTTCCAGGCTCCCTGGCGCCACGATCGTGGCGCTTCTGCCAGCGGATACGCCGCTTCCCGCCGGCATCAACACGAAAGATCCCCGCCCCTACTGCCTGCAGTGCGGAAGCCGCGATGTGGAGACCGTCGAATGGGTGCGATGGATGGCGGACGGATCGGTGTTTGTTGACGGGGGCGCCAGCCCGATCGACGACACCTACTGCCCCGACTGTCGCGACAACGACCTCGGAGTCACGTTCGATCCCCGCGAGGTGCAGTCACCGCGGAGCAAGCGGCGGGCCTGAAGGCGAGCGCCACGGCAAGACCAAGCAGTGCTTCCACCGCTCCAAGCAAGCCGTCAGATGTAATACATCGGATCGGTCGCCAAGCGGGAGCGTTCGACGAGGTCGGCAAAGCTCACCGACTTGAGGGCCTCTGTCTCGGTGCCCGCCACCATCCGCCACGCGTCGAGGAGCACCGACACGGTCCGCGACTTCCCGGCCAGATCCTGCGTCACCGCCGTGACCAGCTCGTCGGGACCCTCGATGATCCGGAAGACGTCGTCGAGCGTGATCTCCCCAGGCGGCCGGGCGAGCTGATAGCCCCCCGCCGCACCACGCGTGCTCGTCACCAGCCCGGCCCCTTTGAGCTGGAGAAGGATCTGAACGAGGAACCGCGAGGGCACCCCATGCGCCGCGGCGATCGACCGGATTCGCACCGGCTCGTCCGACGTCCAATTCCGGGCCAGCTCCAGCACGGCGATCGCGGCGTATTCGGTTTTGGCGGAAAGGCGCATGGGGGCGTCAGTGGGAACGGGAATGAAGGCCACACTCGGTCTTCGCCGAGCCGCTCCAGCGCCCGGCCCGCTCGTCTTCGCCGAGCTGGATCGGACGGGTGCAGGGCGCGCAGCCGATGCTCACATAGCCCTGGTCGTGGAGCGGGTTGTAGGGGATGTCTTCGCGGAGGATGAGGTCCCAGATCTTGGCCTTCGTCCAGTTGGCCAGCGGCGAGATCTTCACGACGCCAAACTTCGCGTCGAGGCCGACGATCGGGGCGGCGGCCCGGTCGGGGCTCTGGTCGCGGCGGATCCCACTCATCCAGGCATCGAAGCGGGCGAGGACACGGCGGACGACGGCGATCTTCCGATCGGCGCAGCAGCGGTCTGGATCGCGGCCATGGAGCGGGCCACCATGGAGCTTTTCATACTCCTCGACGGTCGTCTCGGGCTGCTCGAGCGAGACTTCAATCCCATAGCGCCGGGCGATCCGGTCGCGGAGCTCGAGCGTCTCGGGGAATTGATAGCCCGTCTCGAGATTGAAGACGAACGTCTTCGGGGCGATCGCCGCGAGCCAGTGGATGATCGCGCAGCCCTCCGGGCCGAAGGCCGTCGCCATCGTCAGCCGGTCGCCGAACGTCTCCACCCCCCAGCGGATGATCTCCGGGGGCTCCGCCCCTTCCAGCGCCCGACTGGCAGCCGCCAGAGACTCTGGAGAGATCGTCGGCGGGGAGAACTGGCCGCTCACGGTGAAAAAACTCGCTGGAGGCCGCAAAACTTGCCTTGGCAGGCAATCCTACCATCGTTGCTTAAATATCTCATGAATGCCGGGCGATGTCTGCTCCGGTTTATCGACCCGGGCGGGGGCAGGCCCCCCCCGCTGGCCCCGGGGAGCGCAAACTCGACCAGTCTTGCCGGGCCGTCGTGGCCTGCCGCCGCAGAGCGGACCACAGGACTCGCCACCGCCCCCGGAAAGGTCGAGAATGTTGCTCTCCGTCACCCGGGGGCGACGAAACCGGCCCCTTCCGATTCAGGAGCATCTCATTCGATGGCACGCAGCGTGGCTCTGGCGGTCGATCTCGGTGCTTCAGGGGGCCGGGTCGTGTCTGGCACGTTTGACGGCAGGCTGCTGGAGCTCGAGGAGATCCATCGCTTCGAGAATGCCCCGGTGGCCTTCGGCGGCCAGCTCATCTGGGATCTCGTCCGCCTCTGGCAGGAGGTGACGACCGGCCTGCGGATGGCGGCGGCCCGGCACGGCGGCAGCGTGTCGAGCGTCGGCGTCGATACGTGGGGCGTCGACTTCTCCTTCCTCGCCGCCGACGGCACGCTCCTGGCCAATCCCGTCTGCTACCGCGACGCCCGCACCCGGGGGATGCTCGCTGCCGCCGAGCAGACGGTGTCGCGGGCCGACATGTTCGCCGCCACCGGGCTGCAGTTCATGGAGATCAACTCGCTGTTCCAGCTCCTGGCGATGCAGAAGTCGGGGTCGAGCGTGCTCGGCGCCGCCGAGAGGCTGCTGATGATTCCCGATATTGTCCACTGGCTCCTCTCCGGGATCCCCTCCAACGAACGCACCAACGCCTCCACCTCCCAGTGCTTCGATCCGCAGAAGGGAGACTGGGCCTTCCCGATGCTCGATCGCTTCGGGCTCCCGCAGCAGATCTTCGGGGCGATCGTCGAGCCGGGGACCGACCTCGGGCCCCTCCGCCCGGAAGTGGCCGCCGAGACGGGCCTCTCGGGCGTGCGCGTGATCGTGCCCGGCACACACGACACCGCCAGCGCCGTCGCCGCCGTGCCGGCCCAGGAGCCCCCCAGCGCCCGCCCCGATTGGTGCTACGTCAGCCTCGGCACCTGGGCGCTGGTCGGCGCCGAGCTCGACCGGCCGCTGGTCACCGAGGCCTGCCGGGCGAAGAACTTCACGAATGAAGGGGGAATTGGTGGCACGACCCGGCTGCTGAAGAATGTCTGCGGATTGTGGCTCGTGCAGCAGTGCCGGGCCGCCTGGCAGCGGGCGGGGAAGGAATGGTCGTGGGACCAGCTCACGCAGCTGGCCGCCGAAGCGCCGCCGCTGCTGACCATCGTCGATCCCAACGATCCGTCGCTCGTGGCCCCGGCCGACATGCCGGAGGCGATCCGGGCGCTGGCGCGGGCGACGGGCCAGCCGGTGCCCGAGTCGACCGCGGCGGTGGTGCGGACGGCGCTCGAGAGCGTGGCGGCGGCGATCGCCCGCACGCTCGACGAGCTCGACGGCTTGATCGGCCGGCGGATCGGACGCGTTCATGTCGTCGGCGGCGGCGTCAAGAACCGGATGCTCTGCCAGATGATCGCCGATGCCACCGACCGCCCCGTCCTCGCCGGCCCGGTGGAAGCGACGGCAATCGGCAACCTCCTGGTGCAGCTCCTCTCCCGCGACGGGAGCGTCGATCTGCGGAACGTGCGCGAGGTCGTCCGCGACACCTTCGAGATCACCCGCTTCGAGCCGAAGGACGCGTTGCGCTGGAAGGCCCGACTGGCAGCGGCCCAGTAACGCGGGCCGGGTTTGGCACCACTTTTACGCAATCCAACGGGAGTGCCAACTCAAACG
>JBBAVV010000018.1:0-78128 GCA_040397545.1 Pirellulales bacterium | reverse complement strand
CGCCGGAGAAGGAGAGATTTGGGGTGGAGAGGGTGCCGGCGATGAGGTTGATGACGCCGTCGGAAAAGGCGCCGGCGCTTCCATTGACGGTGACATCACCGTTGACGTTGAAGGTGGCCCGATCGCCATTGCCGTTGGTGCCGTAGACATTCAGAGGCCCGAGCGCCGCGCCCGCGGGGGCATTGACGAGAGCGCCATTTTGAACGGAACTGGCGTCGAAGGGACTGAAGGTGTCGCCGGCGAGCAGGTCGAGCGTGGCGTCGATGACGGTGAAGCCGAGTGCGGAGATTGTTTCAGAGGTGCGAACGATCGAGCCGGCGTTATCGAGGGAGAGATTTCCGGAGAGCGTCAGGTTTTGGTCGAGCATGACGGTAGCGCCATGGTTGACGCTGAGATAGGAGGCCGAGATGGCTTGGCCGGCCGATGCGAGGTTCGTGGCGGCGCCGTCGACGTCGATGCCGCCGGAGAGGTTGAGATCCTTGGCGAGCGTCAGGGCAGCGCCGGAGGCGAGGCTGACGGCGTTGTCGATCGTGTCGCCGGTGTCGTAGCCGAGGACCGCGCCGCTGGACAGGGTCAGACTCTTGGTCGAGTAACGGCCCCCCGATCGAGTCACCGAGCCAGCGCCGCTGAAGGCAAGCGATTGCGCGGTGAGGATTCCGGCGTTGAGGTTGATCACACTGCCCGTGGAGGCACTTGCAGAGTCGGTGCTGACATCGGCGTTGGCGTTGAAGATCCCGAGGTCATGGGCACTCAAGAAGCCCCTGAGCGTCAGCGTCGCGTCGGCGTTGTAGGTCGAGGGATTCCTGTTGCCGTCGGTGCCGAAGACGTCGATCGAGTCGTAGGTGACCGGTGAAGTGTTGGATTGCACGGCACCGCCGCTGACGACGATGTTTTGGGCGACGACGGGGCGGGCCGAGAGGCCAGTGATCGCGACGATGGCCGCGGCCATGACTCCTGCCGAGCGACGGCAGCGGAGGGGGCCCATGCGCGGATTTCCGGTGCGGTTGATTGGTGACATCCGGAGACACTCCCTGGCTGCGTCGCGGCGGCCCGGGGCATGCGATCCACGCTGGATCGCACGAAGCGCCCCTGTGCTGAGCTGATCCTTGGACGAATCGTGGAAACCGGTGTCGGTCGTACCGTCATCCGTCGGCTTGCGGGTGCGGCTGCAGGGAGCTCCGGAGCGATCTCCTCGCGCGGCGCGGGGGATCGTAGGACCAGCGGGGAAGTCGGTCAACTGGGCCACTCCGCCCGATTCGGCCTCCGGGCGGTTTTTGGCTGTGGAGATCGATGGTCGAGGCCCTTCGGAGGGGCATGGACGGCGGTTCCAATCGGGGGGTAGACTTTTAAAGTCGGTCGGCGGGGCCAGTGGCCGCGCGTCGAATCATCAGCTTCAGTCGAAAGGACGTGAGGGATGGCATCCGCCAGTAAGGCCGGCGACGGGGGAGAGGGGGACCGCTCGGGGCTCTCAACGATCATCGATGCTGCCCGGAGAGGAGGGCAAGAGTCGCTCGACCGGCTTCTGAAAGTGGCCTACGTCTACTGCCGGCTGTTCGCCATCCAACAGACGCCGAAGCGAATGTCGGCGAAGTTCGATGCATCGGACGTCGGCATGGTGTCGGTCGTCGACGTGGCCCGCGACATCCGCTCGTTCCAGGGACGCAGCCGAGAGTTTATCGGCTGGCTCCGGAAGATCGTCCATCACAACTGCATCGACCTCCAACGCCGGCATGCCCGATCGGCTGAGAACGAGTGCCTGGTCGATTCCGGATTGCACAACATCCCCGCCCCCTCCGCTGCCGACCCGGTGCTCCGCATGGAAGAGATTGAGCAGGTCGCGAAGGCGATGGGGAAACTCTCCAAGGATTACAAGGCGGTGCTCCGCCTCCGGGTCTGGGACAATCTGAAGTGGGAGGAGATCGGACGGAAGTTGAATCGCTCCGCCGATGCTTCGCGGCAGCTTTTTGCCCGGGCGCTCGACGCGGTGCGGAGAGACTTGGGGGGGGATGCTGTCGGTGCGGGCCGCGGCGTCTGATACCGCGGCATGACACTCCCCCCCCACGCTTCAGACAACCCTCCCGAGGAGGATCGGCCAGGTCCGGGTCCAGGGCCCGGTGGCGGGGAGCACGGCGATCCGGCGCCGCTCGACGCCGCCGTCAAGCGGCTCGCTGCGATCGACGACCAGCTTGCCGGCCTTGCCACGACTGGCCTTGACGATGTCGCCGGGGATGCCGCGATCACCCCCGAGCTGGCCGAACGGCTCGACACGCTCCTTCTCCTCCGGATGGTGGCGGCGGGGGAGGCGAAGGCGCCGCCGCCGCTGTCGATCGGGAAGTTCCGCGTCATCCACAAGATCGGCGAAGGAGGCTTCGCCGTGGTCTTCGAGGTGATCGACACGAAGCTCGTCCGCCGCGAGGCGCTGAAGATTGCCCGCCCCGAGATTCTCCTCGACGCGGGGAAGAAGAAACGGTTCCTCCGCGAGGCGAGACACGCCGCGAAGATCTCCCATCCGAATGTCGTCATCGTCCACGAGGTGGGGGAGCACGACGAGCTCCCCTACATCGCCCAGGAGTTATGCGGCGAGAGCCTCGCCTCCTGGCTCGAGCGCCATCCCGGCCCCGTCGATCCCGTCATGGCCGCCCGTGTTGTCCAGGCCCTCGCCGAGGCGGCTCACGCGGCCCATGCCGTGGGCGTCATCCACCGCGACATCAAGCCGGGGAACGTTCTCCTCGTGCCGAGCGACGGCGGCCCGCTCCCCCCCGACGATCGGCCCGAGTCGCGCAGCACCTTCGGGGAGCCGGAGGGAGTGCGACGGCAGGGGATCAAGCTCGGTGACTTCGGCTTGAGCGCTTCGATCGTCAGCGTCGATCACGATTCCCCCAGCGGCCCCCCCACCGAGATCGGTACGAGGCTGGGGACGCCCGAGTGGATGGCCCCCGAGCAGGTCAACCCGGCGCTCGGCCCGATGGATGCCCGGACCGATGTCCATGCCCTCGGCCTCGTCCTCGACCGACTTCTGACGGGGCGCTGCGTCAACGCCGGCCTGTCGCTGGACTCCATCTACCGGCGCGTGCTCGACGTCGAGCCGGAGCCGGCTGACCGCGTGGTGCCGGGGATCCACCCCGATCTCGTCGCCGTCTGCAGCAAGTGCCTGGCGAAGCGGCCGGGCGAACGTTACCCCTCGGCTGCCGAATTGGCCGTCGATCTGTCGCGCTTCCTCGACGGCCGCCCGACGATTGCCCGGCCCCTCACGCCAGCCCAGCACGCGGCCCGCTGGCTGGGGCGCAATCCGACCCTCGCCGGTGGCATCGCCGCGGCGCTGGCCGCCCTCTTCCTCGGCGGCCTCGTGATCGAGGAGCGGGCCCGGGGGATCAACCGCGAGAACGAGATCAGGTTGAAGGACGAGCTCGACAAAAAGGAAGCGGTAAACCGCCAGGCAGCCACGGCCGACCGGGAGAAGCGGGAACGGGCTGAGAAGGGCGAGCGCGATGCCGCCGTTCATCTGCGCCGCGCCTTCGAAACCTACCGGATCGGCAAGGCCGAAGGCGCCGTGAACGATCTCCGCAAAAGCGCTGCCGCCGATCCGGCGCTCGCCAACTCGATCGCCGGAGGATGGCTCCTCGCCCGGACGCACGGCGAGATCGCCACGCTCATCGACCGGGGTGAGAAAGCGCAGCCGGAGGATCATGACGCCTTGCAGATCCACTCCCTCGCCCTGTCGCCGAAAGCCGACCTGCTCGCCGCCGGCGTGGCTGACGGGACGCTCGTCCTCCTGCCGCTCGCTGCCGATGGCACGGCCGCCGGAGTGCCACGCGAGATCGACGTCGGCCACGAGATCAATCAAGTTGTCTTCAGCCCCGATGGGGAGATCATGGCCACGGCCGGCAAGCTCCGCGAGGAGCCCAACGAGAAGGATTCAAAAGACGCGCAGGACGAAAAAACCGAACCGGTCGACGTGGGGAGGGTCCGGCTCTGGAACGTGGCCGATGGGAGCCATCGTCGCGACATCGAGCTGCGGGGGAGCGAAGTCTTCTCCGTCGCCCTCTCGCCGTCGGGAGACCGGATCGTGTGGGGGGGCCAAGACCGTTCGATCCGTGTCGCGGCGGTGGGGGCCGGGGCCGCGGCTCCGATCGAACACCGTCCCTTCGATTTTCCCCGGATCGCCGCAGGTCCGCAGGGCGAGCTCGAGGCGATCGGGGATGCCGATGCTGACATCGAGATGATCCGGTTCCTCGACGACCAGCGGGTGCTCGTCGCCATTCACCAGCGGGTCTGTCTGGTCGATCTGGCCAGTGGACGGATCGAAAAATCTTTCCACGGGGATTGGGGGGACATCCAAGCCTTCACGCTCTCACCCGATGCGCGCCTCCTGATGGCCTGCGGTTGGCACGAGCGCATGGTGCGGATCTGGGACGTCGAAACCGGAGCGCTGCAACTCGAGATCGAGCAGCATCCGGAGCGCCTGTTCGGGTGTGGGTTTTCCCCCGACGGTCGCCAGATCGTGACCGGCTGTAGGGACGGCGTCGTGCGAACGTTCGATGCCACGACCGGTGCGCCCGAGCAGGAGATCGTCGGCCATGTCGGCCGGATCTGGAGCACGGTTTTCCATCCTTCGGGGCGGATCATCTCCTCCGCTGGCGATGGCACCGTCCGGCTCTGGAACCCGGCCGTCGGGCCGGCGCTCCTCGGCACGACGCTGATCGACCTTCCCGGCCTCGAGACGGCCCAGTCAACCGTCGATCTGGGGGGCGGGCAGTGGCTCGTCACGCCCCGGATCGGAGCGGCTGTGGTGCTTGGCGAGGGGCAACGGGAGGTGGCACGGATCGATCTGGGGCCCGATACCGAGACCGTCGCCTCGGTCGTCGATCGAGAGCGTCGCCGGATCGCCTTCGCTACCAACCAGGGCCCGATCGTCCATCGGTTTCCCGAGGGGGGGAAGTGCGGAGAGCCACTCCTCGCTCAAAACGGGTATGACGCCAACACCGTGGCGTTCGGGCGGAATGGCTGGTTGTACGCGGCGGCGCGGGCCCCGTCATCGCCCCTCGTGGCCTGGTCGCCCGACCTCACGACGCCGCAGCGCCTGAAAGTCGGAGCGGGCGACGGAGTGATCGACTCCGTCGTCGCCACGACTGCTCCCCAGCCCAGGCTGGCAATGTCGAAGAGCTCGGTCATCACCCTCTACGATCTCAACGCGGATGGGGCCCCGGTCGCCGGGAGCGGCCGGCAACTGCGCGACTTCGGCAGCGCATTGGGGAACAAACTCCACCTTGCCTGGTCCCCGGATGGCAAACGCCTGGCTGTCGGCTCGATTGGGGGCAACGCCCTGATTGTCGATGCCGTCAGCGGAAACATCGCCGTCGAACTGTCGTCCTTTGCCAGGGAGGTGCGGGGCATGCTCTGGGCGGACAACGGCCTGGCGCTGATCGTGGCCGACGACCGCTGCATCCGGTTGTGTGACGCGGTCAGCGGCGCCACGCTCGACGAGATCCGCCCCGGCTGGGCGATCAACAGCATCGCTTTCGTCGAGGGGAGCGATCAGCGTCAGCGGTTGGCCGTGACGGGAAGCCGGCTGATGATCGCCCGCCGTCGTGACATCCAGGCCATCGGCAATCTTCCCGACGACGGCCGTCTGCTCCTCCTCGATCTCGGCCGGCGGCTCCCCGCGGACGCGCCGAAAAAATGAGATCGGCGGTCAGTAGCGCGCCTTTCGGCCGAGCTTCTTGAGCCGGTTCATGCGGACCACGCTCCCCTCGAAGACCCCCTCCGGCCAGTCACCGGCGGCGAGAATCGCCCGGTAGATCCCCTTCTGCTCGTAGGCGTTGACGCCGAGGCCGGCGAGATACTGGAGCCGCAGATTCGAATCGCGATTGATCTCGGCGTCGGCAAGCCAGCCTTGCAGCTGCGGGCCGGTCGCCACGAACGAGGCAAAGAGGTCGGCAGCATTCGAGCAGCCGATGTCGGCCAGCGACTCGCGCAAGCTCCCCGTGCCGGGCCCCCGGAGGCGCTCGTCGATGCGGTCGAGATCGATCACCGTCGGGCCGTGGATCCCAAGGAGGACGAGGTCATAGCCCTCGCCGCCGGCGGTGTTGCCGAACACGAGGCCATCGGGGAAGACTTCGAGGAAGGTGGCGATCTCGCTCTTCACCGCCGGCGTCCCCGCTTCGTAGAGCTGCACGAAAACCGTGATCACGCCGCCGGGGGTAAGGTGGTCGCGGGCCGACTGGAAAAACTCACGCGTGTAGAGGTTCGCGGCCCCGCGCACCCAAGGGTCGAAGGGATCGCTCGTGATCGCGTCGAAGCGGTCGGTCGTGGTGCGGAGATAATGTCGGGCGTCGTCGATCGTCACGGTCACCTTCGGATTGCGGATGACATCCTGATTGATCGGCCCGAAGAATTCGGCCGCCGTCCGCGGCACCTCCGCCTCGATCTCGCAGATCGTCTCGGTGACGACGGCCGGATCGACGCTCACGCTCCCCGCCGTCACCCCCGCCCCGCAGCCGATGACGAGCACGGTCCGCGGGTTTTCCGGGACGAGCGTCGCCATGTGGCCGAGCATCCGCTGGAGGCGCATGTCCTGCGGCTCCCCCGAGGCCTGCACCTTGCCGGCGTTGTGGTAGTTGAGGGAGCCGTCGGCCGAGCGAGATACCGCGAGCGTACTGTCGGCCCCTTCGCGGACGGTGAGGAACTCGACCGGCTGTTCCCGGAAGACCGCTGCCAGCCGCCCCCAGGCAACCAAGCCCGGCGCCAGCTCCGGAACCCGCGGCACGAGCCAGCCGGCCAGGAGCAGGGCCGTGACCGGCGCCATGATCCGCGGCCAGCCGGCCAGCCCCGCAGCGCCTGTGCGCCGTGGCGGCGTGGCGACAACGGCCGCCACGGCGGCGGTGGCAATGAGGATCGCCTGGGTGGCCCGGCTGCCGCCGCCGGGGAGGAGCCAGAGGGCCGCCGCGAGGCTGCCGAGGACGGCGCCGAAGGTGTTGGCGGCAAGGACGGCCGCCGTGGCCCGCGGCGTGTCGTGGCCGTCGCCCGCCACGGAGCCGATTGCCAGGGGCAGGCTCGCCCCCCACAGGATCGCCGCCGGGAGGACGGCGACGAGGCAGCGGACGAAGTCGATCTGCAACTGCCCCCAAGGGGAGGCGGCGAGGCGCGGGTTCACCGGCCAGGCCGGCAATTCGACCCCGAGGCACCAGGCGCCCCAGGCGATGGCCGGGACGAGCGCCACCTGGCACCAGGCGAGCCACGGCCGCGGCGGGCGGAGCTGACCGGCGATCGCGGCGCCGATCCCGATGCCGGCGAGAAAGCCGGCGAGGATCAGCGAGAAGGTGTAGGTCGTGCCGCCGAGGAGGAGCGTGAGGAGACGCGTCCAGACGACCTCGGCCGCCAAGCCCGTGGCACCGGAGAGGCAGGCGACGACAAGCACCCCCTGGTCGAGGCGCCCGGGCGTTCGCCCGGGCCTGGCGGCAGACTCCGCTGCCGAGAGCACCGCGGGGCGCTCGGCGCCGCCGCGCCGTACCTGCCCGGCGACCCACAGCGCCGCCGCGAGGTTCAAGCTGACGGCCACGAAGGTGGCGAAGCGCGTGTCATGGAGACGGAGCAGATGGAAGCCGGCGAGGAGGCAGCCGATGACACCGCCGAAGGTGTTGGCGGCATACAGACCGGCCACCTGTCGGGCGGCCCGACGACCATTCCCGAGGGCTCGCGCGGCGATCGGCAGGGTGCCCCCCATCGCCAGCGTGGGAACGAAAAGGAGGAGGCCGACGGCGAGCCACTCCAGCCCCCCGGAGAGGGCCCCGGTGGCGGCGATCGCGCCGGGGAGCAGCAGCCCGCAGAGGGCCGTGAAAGCCTCGAGCGCGGCGCAGGCCCGGAGCGGATCGGTCGTCGGTGGGATCAGCCGCGGCATCAGGATTGCCCCCGCCCCGAGGCCGGTCATGAAGGTGGCGAGGACGACGGCGAGCGCCCGCGTCGCCCCACCGACCTGGAAGACGAGGAGCTGAAACCAGACGATCTCGTAGACGAGGGCCGCGGCACCGCTGGCGACGAACAGCGGCAGGAGCGTCGAAGCAGGTTTCATCAAACGGCTTGCATCCCTTCCCCGTGAATCGACCGGCCGGATCGTAACAGCCCCCTTCGACAGGCGCCAAAGCAGCCGGGCCCCGACTCGGTACGGATTTTTGCTTGTCTTCCGGAGGAGCGCGGAGCGATAATGGATGCTGGCATCCGGAAATCGCGGCGCCGGCACCGACACCCCGACGGAGGATTCGATGAGAACATCGTTCGAGCGGCAGTTGGCGGCCGGGTTCCTGACGCTCGTCGCCGTCGCCGTGGTCTTGCCGGCGGTGGCGATGACCCGCCCCCCCCTGGCGGCGCAGGAGCCGACCGTCGGCGACAAGCCCAACGACGTGGCGATCTTCATGCGCGCCAAGCTCGGCCACTCGCAGCATGTCATGGAGGGGCTGGCCCTGGCCGACTACGAGCTGGTAGCCCGCGGGGCCCACGATCTGGCGCTTGCCAGCCAGGCTTCGAGCTGGCAGGTGCTGCAGACGGAGGATTACGCCCGGCAGAGCCGCGAGTTCCGCCGCGCCTGTGAGTCGTTGCGAGCCGCCGCGAAGGACAAAAACCTCGACGGCGCGGCGCTGGCCTGGATGGAAGTGACGCTCAAGTGCATCCAGTGCCACAAGTACGTCCGCGACGTCGGCACCGGCGAATGACGGTCGGGGTAACGGGGTGACCCACTGCCCTGACGGGCCCGCGGGGCTCCCCAGGCCCATTCGCCCCATGGTTTGCTCCGGCCCTCCGCTCGCTCGGCGGCCGGCGGCGCGTTCGACGGCTCACCCCGCCAGCGCTTGCCAGAAGAGCCGGGCGACGAGCGCGAAGACGACCCCCGCGAAGACGACGCGGATGAAGGGAGCGCCATGCTTCACCGCCAGCCCGGCCCCGAGCCGGCCGCCGACCGCCTGGCCGACGATCATCGCCCCGGCCGAGGCGGGATCGACCTCCCCCCACACCGCAAAGACGGCCAGGGCCGAGAGGTTGCTCGTCAGATTCACCACCTTCGTGAAGGCCGTGGCGTGGGGGAGCCCCAGGCCGCGGAGATGGACGCAGGCGGCAGTCCAGAACGCCCCAGCGCCGGGGCCGAAGAAGCCGTCGTAGAACCCGAGCACACTGCCGGCCAGCACCCCGAACCGATTGGCAGAGAGCTGCGGCGGCGTGTCGGCCGGGCCGAGCGCGGGGCGCCGGAGGACATACAGGGCGACCGCAAGAAGAAGCCAGGGGACGACGAACGTCAGCACCCGATTGTCGATCCAGAGCACGGCCCCGGTGCCGACCGCCGCCGCGACGGCCGTCGCCCCGATCGCCACCGTCATCGTCGGCCAATCGATGAGCCGGGCGGCGTGGTAGCGGTGGACCGCCATCGTCGTGCCGACGGCGCTTTGGAGCTTGTTCGTGCCGAGGGCGAGGTGGGGAGGGAGGCCGGCCCAGAGAAGCGCCGGCAGCGAGATCAGCCCGCCGCCGCCGGCAATTGAATCGATGAAGCCAGCGCACAGCCCGGCGAGGCCGAGGGGGAGCATCGTCTTCAGATCCATCGTGGCTGGCCTGCTCGGTGACGGTGGAGCCTCACCCGCGGAGGAGCTCACGGTAGCAGTCGAGGAAGTGGGTGGCGACCTCGGCGTTGATCCCCTTCCAGGCCTCGTCGATGAGTGTCCCGGCGAGGAGGCCGTTGACCGCCTTGCCGGCAACGCCACCGACGACCTCGACCAGGCCGGTCATCGGGTGGGAGCCGAGGAGCCGCTCCCGGTCGACATGGACGAACTCATTGGCCACCAGCGACAGCCCTGGCAGCTTCGGGACCGGATCGCGGCCGTTGACGTAGCGGTGGATCTTCCCGGCGAACTCCCGGTTGAAGGCAGCGCCGGCGATGCGGTTGCCGATCATCGGGGCGCCGAACGTGCAGACCTCCTCAACGGCGATGAATTTCCGCTTCAGCAGCCACGCGGCGATCAGCGCCAGCGCCCCCCCGAGGCTGTGGCCGGTGATCCAGATGGGACGGTCGCACTTTTTCACCTCCGCTTCGATCGCCGGCAGGAGGACCGGCCAGATCGCCGCGATCGCGTCGACGAAGCCCTTGTGGAAGCGGGCCCCGACACCGGCGGCGGCGAGATCGAGGCCGAGGCGCCCCTCCGGCACGACGAGGAGATTCATCGCGTCGGTGACATCGGCGTTCCCCATCTTGAGGATTTCCGTGCCGGGCTTGGTGGCGAGGATCGAGTAATCGCGCCGGTCCCAGCCCGTCAGAACGAGCGCTGGCCGGCCGTTGACGACCCGCTCCCGTTCCGCGCGCCCCACGATCGAAAAGTAGAGATGCTGGGCGACCAACGGCACGGCCCCAATCACGAGCCCGGCCGCGAGGAGGGCGGCGGGGCCGAGGAGCCGGCGCCGCTCCGTCCGCCCCAGCAACACCCGCAGGCTGCGGCCTATGAGGACGAGCAACCCCGACGTCGCCAGGAAGAGGCCGACGAAAGCGAGGACAGCGCCGATCTGTTCGCTCATCGGGACGCTCGCTCCGCAGGGCGCTTGAATCGTGCCGGGTCGGGGCCTGGCCAACTCAATCGTATCAGGCCGGTGGCCGATCGATGTCCGTCGCTCCGCCCGACAACTCCGTCACACCCCCGCCAGGCTCCGCAAGTCGTGTTCCATGCGATCGAGCCTGGCTGCGAGCAGCCCCTTCGTCGCTGCCAGCTCGGCCGCGGGGAGCGGCGGGGCAGCGGTGAAGAGATAAAACTTGATCTTCGGCTCGGTGCCGGAGGGGCGCGCGGCGACGCAGTTGGAGAGCGTCGGGAAGGGGGGCTCGGCCGGCGACGGCGACGGTTCGGGCACGCCGGTGAGATCGAACATCACCAGATCCCCCTGCTTCGCGGTGTGTGGGGCGCCGGGAAATGGTCGCGGCGGGGCACCGCGCTCGGCCACCGTCAGGCTGCCGTAATCGCGGACCCGGATGACGTCGAGGCCGGCGATCATCGTCGGCGGGCTTTTCCGTAGCCGCGCCATGATCTCGCGCATCCGGTCCATGCCGGCGGCCCCGGGAAGCGTCACCGACACCTGCCGCTCGGCGTGGCAGCCATGGGCCACGAACAAGCCGTCGAGATGCTCGTGGAGCGATTGGCCCCGTTCTTGGAGCGCGGCGGTCAGTTCCGCCAGGAGGAGCGCCGCCACGCTGGCATCCTTGTCGCGGACATGCGTGCCGGCGAGGTAGCCGTGCGATTCCTCGCAGCCGAACGCGAAGTGATCAGGGCCGATCCGGTCGATCTCCTCGCCGATCCACTTGAAGCCGACCTGGAGCCAGTCGGTAATCGCGGCCCCGTGCCCTGCGGCGATCCGCCGTACGAGCCCCGAGGTGACGAGCGTCGTCACGACCCGGTCGCTCGGCCGGAGGCGCCCCGCCCGGGCCCGGGTCGCGAGCACCCAATCCGTGAGCAAGGCCGCCAGTTGGTTGCCGGTGAAGGCCCGCCACTCCCGGCTGCCGAGGGCCAACGGCGCCGAGGCACCGAGCCGGTCGCAGTCGGGGTCGCTGGCCATCACGAGGCCATCCCCCCGGTCGCGCGCCTCGGCGACCGCGCCATCCATCACGGCCGGGTTCTCCGGATTCGAGACATGCCCTGGCACGTTGGGGAAGTCGCCGTCGGGTGTTTCCTGTGGGCCGTAGAGCCGGAGCCTCGTGAAGCCGGCGCCCATCAGAACCGGGACGACGGCACTGGCGCCGACGCCATGGAGCGGCGTGTAAAGAATGGAGATGTCGCGGGGGCCGGAGGTCGCTTGTTGGAGAACGGCCGCCACGAACGCCGCATCGACCTCCGCTTCCACATTCGTCACCCGGCCGTCGGTGACCGCGGCGGCGAAGTCGGCCCGCGCCACGGTGTCGACCGACATCACCCGGTCGATGATCCCGCGGTCGTGCGGGGGGAGCACCTGGACGCCGCCGGCCCAGTAAACCTTGACGGCGTTGTCGCTGGGTGGGTTGTGGCTCGCCGTCACCATGATCCCGCAGGTGGCGCCGGTGTGGCGGACGGCAAACGACAGCTCGGGCGTGCTCCGGTAGCCGCGCAGGAAGAAGATCCGGAAGCCGGCGGCGAGGAGGACCTCGGCGCAGAGCGTGGCGAAATGTTCGGAGCGGTGCCGGGTGTCATAGGCAATCGCACAGGTCGGGATCGTGCCCGCCGGGACGGCACCGCGGACGTAGTCGGCGAGGCCCTGGGCGCTCTCGCCGATCGTCCGATCGTTGATGGCGTTGGACCCCACCGGAAACATCTTGCCGCGGCGGCCTCCGGTACCGAAGGGGATCACCGTCCAGTAGGCGTCGTCGAGATCCTTCCAGGCGGCCTGCGCCGTGCCGGCTGCCGCGGCGCGGTCGACGAGCGCGCCGAGCGTGGCGGCGAGCTCGGCGTAGCGCGGTTCGGTGAGCCAGACGCGGATTGTGTGGAGGGAGTGGTCGGTGAGGGCACCGGCGGCATGCGCCGATTGCAGGGCGGCGAGACGGGCGGAGAGCATGGCTGGCGGGGGCTCCGGGGCTGGGAGGAAGGAACGGTGCGGGAGCGGAGGAAACGTTTTATACTGCTGGCCGCCGGGGCGGGCACCGTTCGCATCATCCCCGGTCCCCAGCGGATCGCCGGCCGGTGACCGTCGCCCTCGTCCCCATCCCGGAGTTTCCGTGACCGACACCCTCATCGTCAGCGTTTCCGGACTGCGGGGCATCGTCGGAGGCTCGCTCACGCCGGAGGTGGCGGTCCGCTACGCGCGGGCCTTCGTCGATCAGCTGCCGCCGGGGCCGATCGTCCTCGGTCGTGACGGCCGTGCGCACGGGGGGATGTTTGCCGACGCGATCACGCTGGCTCTCCTGGCCGACGGGCGCGACGTCATCGATGCCGGGATCGCGGCGACGCCGACGGTGGGGATCGTCGTCCGCGACCAGCGAGCCGCCGGCGGGCTGCAGATTTCCGCCAGCCACAATCCCGCCCCCTACAACGGACTCAAGCTGTTCTCGTCCGAGGGCCGCGTCCTCCCCGCCGCCGCCGGCCGGCCGATCCTCGAACGCTTCCATGCCGGCGACGCCCCGCGCTTCCCTGCTCCCTCTCCCGGCACACGCCGCGAGGTCGACGGCACGGCAGCGCATGTCGGGCTTGTCCTCGCCACCGTCGACGTCGAGGCGATCCGCCGGCGCCGGCTCAAGGTCTGGCTCGACTGTGGCCACGGCGCGGGCAGCCGCGTCGGCGTGCCGCTCCTGGAGGCGCTCGGATGCGAGGTCGTTGTCGAGGGGGGGACTCCCGACGGCCTCTTCGAGCACCGTCCCGAGCCGACCGCCGAGAACCTCGCCGACTGGCTGCCGCGGATCGGGGCCTGCGGTGCCGCGATCGGGTTCTTCCAGGATCCCGATGCCGACCGGCTTGCGATCGCCACGGCCGCTGGCCGGTACATCGGCGAGGAGTGCACGCTCGCCCTCGCCGTGGGGAATGTCCTCGCGCGGGCCGCCGGGCCGGTCGTCGTCAACTGCTCGACGAGCGGCATGACCGGGGAGATCGCGGCCCGGCACGGCGTCCCCTGCCATGTCTCCGCCGTCGGCGAGGCGAATGTCGTCGATCGGATGCTCGCCGCGGGGGCCGTCATCGGTGGCGAGGGGAACGGCGGCGTCATCCATCCCCGCGTCGTTCTCGTCCGCGACAGTGCCGTCTCGATGGCCCTCGTCCTCGACTCGATGTGCCGCGGCGACGCCGTGACGCCGATCGACGTGCTCGCCAGCCGCCTTCCGACCCTCGTCATGGAGAAGGCGAAGATCGATCTGGCCCCGGAGACGACCGGCCCCGCGCTCGCCGCAGCGATCGATCGTGTCGCCGCGGCCTTTCCCGAAGCGCGGGCCGACCGGCTCGACGGCCTGCGACTCGATTGGCCGGGGGGCTGGCTCCTGGTGCGCGCGAGCAACACCGAGCCGATCGTGCGGATCGTCGCCGAAGCGACGAGCCCGACGGCGGTTGCCGCGGCGATCGCGACGGCGCGACGGGTGATCGCCGGCCCCCACGAACCTTCCCACCGAGCATGATCGAAGGCGATTGGCGACCGCGGTGTCGCACGGTGACCGGCCTCACTTCCGGACGAGGACCTGTGATCCCGGTCCGAGGATGTCGGCGATGTCCTCGAGATCGCGCAGCGACACGATCACACTCGACGCCGAAGCGCTGTCGCTGACGAGACTCGGGTCCTCCACCCCTTCGATCGCCAGGCCCTCGCCGAGGATGATCGACTTCGGTCCGGCCGACGGCGCGTAGGCCACCTGGGCGGCGATTCCGGCAGGCTCCGCGCCGCCGCCGGGCCGGCGGATGCCGATCACGGCGACCGACTGGCCGACGCGGTCATAGATCTGCCGACCGAGAACGACCGGGAAGCTGCCGGCGTAGCTCCCCCCCACCTGGACGCTCATCCGCCGGCGCGAGACGCTGATCACCGCATCGAACGGGCCCCGCACCAGCTTGAGATGTTCCCCCTGGACCAGCTGCAAGGGATCGCTCACACCGTTGATTTTGGCGAGGAGTTGCCACGGCACTTGGAGTGGGGCGGCGATCGAAGGGAGCGTGTCGCCCGGTGCGACGATATGGGGGGGGAGGAGCAGATCCTTTTGGGAATAGACGACCGTGCCGGCGAGCTGCCCGAGGAGATCCTCGAGGCGTTGGCTCTCCTCGAGGCCGAGGGAGGCGTCGTCATGCCACAGCGAGAGGACGGAGAGCGCTTCGGCGTACCGCCCGGCGGCGAGCATCTCGTGGGCGTCGGTCCAGGCCGACGTGAAGGCCGCCGAGGGGGCGCCACGGGCAGGCGGCGGGACGGCCAGCGCAGCCGGGGCCGGGGGCAGCGACGGTGGCGCGGCGAGGGGGAGCGCGCTGGCGGCCGCGGCCACCGCGAGCGGCTCAATCGCCCCGGCCTGGGGGAGAAGCGCCGTGGGGGGCGGGGAAAGAGCTGGCGGGGTCTCCGTCCAAGCGCCTCCGGCAGGGAGCGCCGGGAGAGGGGGCGCCATCGCCGTCCCTGTCGGGACCGCCGCGGCCTGGAGCGGCTCGGCACCGGCGAGCGGATGGGGGGATGCGACCCCGATCGCGGTCGGGTCGCGCGGCAGCGAGATCTCCGGTGGGGAGAAGACGGCGCCGGGCGCCTCTGACACGCTCCCGGCCGGGGTGGTGGCGGGGCCTTTTTGCACGACCGAGTAGGCCCCGTACATGATCGTGCCCAGGAGTCCGAGCACGATCAGCGGCTTGAGGGAGTCCATCGGGTCGGTATCACGTTCGCGGCGGCGCGAGGTCGAGGTCCGTGCCATGGCTGTCTTTCACAGGGGGTGCGTCGAGCTTCCGCCACTCCGCCAGCAGGCTGTGGATGAAGAGCCCCGCAAAAGGTTCGGTCAGGGATGACTTTTTCCACAGCCAACTGCGGGCGGCAGACTGTAGAAGCCCCCGGTCCGCCATGCCAGACCGCTTCCGGCCAAGGCCGTCGCGTCCTCCGCACCGCGCCCGGGCACTTCCGGGAATGGGGGGCTTGGGGTGGACAGGAGGAATGGCGAACCGGCAATGTCCCCGGATGGCTGGCTGCAGTGTCGGTTTGCCAGGGCATTTTCGCTGCCCCTGGGGAGGCGACGTATATTCAAGGGATCCCGGAACCGGCAGAAGGATCATGCAATGCGTCCGACCACCTTCGATCCGACGTCGCTGCGGGATGTCGTCGCCGTCATCCTGGCTGGGGGGAAAGGGGCCCGCCTCGATCCCCTCACCCGCGATCGGGCCAAGCCGGCCGTCCCCTTCGGCGGCGCCTACCGGATCGTCGACTTCGCCCTCTCCAACTGCGTCAACAGCGGGTTGCGTCGGGTGCAGGTGCTCACGCAATACAAGGCCGTGAGCCTCGATCGGCACCTGATGCTCGGTTGGCACCGCTATTTCTGTCGCGACCTCGGCGAGTTCCTCGACATCCTTCCGCCGCAGCAACGCGTTGACGAGAGTTGGTATCTCGGCACCGCCGACGCGGTGTTCCAAAACATCTACTCCCTCGAGATGGCCGCGCCGCGACTGGTCGTCGTCCTCGCCGGTGACCATGTCTACAAGATGGACTACCGCGCGCTCGTGGCCGCCCACGACGACACCGGTGCGGATGTCACCGTCGCGGCGATCCCCGTGCCGGTCGACGCGGCGGGTGAGTTCGGGACGATGCGCGTCGATGCCTCCTCGCGGGTCCTCGAGTTCCACGAGAAGTCGCCGCAGCCACCGGAGCTCCCCGGTCAGCCGGGGATGTGCCTGGCCTCGATGGGTATCTACTGTTTCTCCTGGCCTTTCCTCCTCGAGCAGTTGCGCGCCGATCATGCCGCTTCCAGCCGGCACGACTTCGGCCATGACATTCTTCCGGCGGTGGTCCGCAGTCATGCCGTCCACGCCTACCCGTTCCGCGACGAGAACCGTAAAGCCGATGCCTACTGGCGGGATGTGGGGACGATCGACGCCTACTTCGAGGCCAATCTCGATCTCGTTGCCGTCGATCCGCAGCTCAATCTCTATGACGAGCTGTGGCCTGTCCGCACGCTCCCGGCCGCTTACCCACCGCCGAAGTTCGTGTTCGCCGATTCCGCTCCCGGGGGACGCCGGGGGGAAGCCACCGACAGCCTCGTCTGCCCGGGGGCGATCCTCTCCGGGGGGAGGGCATGGCGGTCGATTCTCGGCCCCGGGGTGCGCATCCACAGCTTCGCCCGGATCGAGGAGAGCATCCTCATGGAAGGGGTCGATGTCGGCCGGCACGCCCGCCTCCGCCGTACGATCGTCGACAAGGGAGTGCGGATCCCTGCCGGCATGACGATCGGCTTCGATCCCGTGGCCGACGCCGCGCTGGGCTTGACGATCTCCGCCGGAGGGGTGACCGTGGTGCCCAAGGGGCATCATTTCCCCACCGACGCCCCGTTCCCGGGGGCCCGGGCCATCAACTCCTCCCCTGTCGCAGCCGGCCCCCGCTCCCGCGCCGCTTCGAGTCTTTAGAACACCGTTTCGATCATCCCCGCCCCGTGCCGCTTCCCCCCATGCCGAAACGCAATCTCGTCCTCCTCTTTCTGATTGCCGTCGCCTGCCTGCTGGCATGGGCGGCGCGCGACCGTGGTGGCCGGACCCGGCTCTACGGGGAGGTGACCGGTCATGTCGGCCGGATGGCCCTCGAGCCGGTCGACGACGAGGCCCTCTTCCGCGCCGCGATGGAGGGGATGTTCGCCCGTCTCGACGAACATTCGTCGTTCGAAGCAGTCGACCCGAGGCGCGGGATCCTTCCCGAGGAGGCAGCGGAGTTCGCCGGGGTCGGCTTGGAGCTCGTCGCCGAGGGGCGCGACCGGCTCCCGACGGTGATCACGCCGCTGGTCGGTGCACCGGCGTGGCGCGCCGGAATCGCCGCCGGAGACCGGATCGTGGCGATCGACGGGATCGCCACCGAGGGAATGCGGCTCAAGGATGCCGTGTCGAAGCTGCGTGGCCCCGTCGGCAGCCGGGTGTTGATCGATGTCGCTCCCCCCGAAGGCGATCCCTCCGAAGCGAGCGACGAGGCGGGACACCTCGCGGCCACCAGGAGTGTGTCGATCGAGCGGGCGATGCTCCGATCCGAGACGGTCTGCGGTGATCGTCGCCGGGCCGACGGATCGTGGGACTGGTTCGTCGAGGGGGAGGATGGCGTGGCGCTGATTCGTCTCTCCCGGTTCGCGCCCCACACGCTCGACGATCTCGATCGCGCGCTGGCCGAGATCTCCGCAGCGGGCCAGCCCTCGGGGGTGATCCTCGACCTCCGCGGCAATCCCGGCGGGCTGCTCGACGCCGCGATCGATGTTTGCGACCGGTTTCTCGATGATGGCGTGATTGTCTCGCTCCGTCGTCGCCCCGCTGCCGACACCCGGCCGGTGCCGGCGGCAGCCGAACATCTCGACGTCCGTCGGGCAACCTCCGGGGCGGTGCTGCGGGGGGTGCCGATGGTGATCATCGTCGACGGCTTGACGGCGAGCGTCGCCGAGATCGTCGCCGCCTGCCTGCAGGACCACGGCCGGGCGATCGTGGTCGGGAGCCGGACCGTCGGCAGGGGGACGGTGCAGAGCGCCGTGCCGCTTTCCGATGGTCGGCATGCCCTTCGGCTGACGACGGCGGAATACCTCCGCCCGAACCTCGCCCCCATCCATCGCCGTCCGGACGACGGCGAGTCGGAGGCCTGGGGCGTGGTGCCTGAACGTGGCTACGAGCTCGATCCGACCGGCGGCACGCTCGAGGTGGTGCGCGACTGGCGGCTGCGCCGCGATGCGGTGCCCCGGCATCCGGCGGCGGGCGCCATCGAATCGGAAGCGGTGGCTGGCGACGCGGATCCGGGATCATCGGCTCTCTGGCCCCGCCATGTCGACCCAGTCCTCGGCCGCGCCGTGGCGGCGATCGGAGCCCGGCGGGCGCTGGCGGAGGCGCGGGAGTGATCGGTTCCCGCCCTCCCGCTCACCCCGCGCCGATCTCGGTGGCGAGGAAGAAGCTCCCTGCGATGCAGACCAGGCCGCGGGCTCCGGCGAGCTTCTTGGCTATCGCCAGGGCGGCGGACGGTGAGTCGGCGGCCGTCGGCACCGGCAGCCCCGCTGCGGCACAGGCCGCCACGAGCCGCTCCGTCGTCGCTGCCCGGGGATTGGTGAGGTAGCGGGTGACAACGACCCGGTCGAACTGCCCCCGGCAGCAGGCGAGCATCTCCTCGATCTGCTTGTCGGCGCTGGCGGCGAAGAGGAGCACCCGCGGCGCGGCGCGGGCCGCCGTGGCGGCGAGGAGCGTTCGAAGTGTCTCCACGAGCGACTCCATCGAGGCGACGTTGTGAGCCGCGTCGAGGATCACCAGCGGCCGGTCGGCGATCCGCTCGATCCGTGCCGGGAGATGAACGGCCGCCAACCCGGCGCAGACCGCCTTCTCGGGGATCCGGAATCCGCGCCGCCGCAACTCTCCGATCGCCATCACTGCCAGCGCCGCGTTGTCGGCCTGGTGACGGCCGGCCATCAAGAGGGGATAGGCGTGCTCCGCCCCGCTTCCCGATCCGGCGCGGAGCAGGAGCGTGCCGCCGGCCAGCGGTGTGAGGCCAGCGCCGGGGGCGTGTGCGACGGTGAAGTCGCGGTCGACCAGTCGCAGCGGCGCCCGCCGCTGCCGGGCCGTGGCGACGATCACCTTCCGGGCGGACGGGTCGCGCGCGCCGCAGACGACGGGGCAGCCCCGCTTGATGATCCCCGCCTTTTCCGTGGCGATGTGCCGGACGGTGGGGCCGAGGATCGCCATGTGGTCGAGGCTGATGCTCGTGATCACCGAGACGACCGGCCGGGAGACGTTTGTCGCGTCGAGACGGCCGCCCAGGCCGGTCTCGAGGACCGCGATGTCGACCTTGGCCCGGGCGAAGTGGTCGAAGGCGACGGCCGTCACCACCTCGAACCAGGTCGGCATGCGCGTGCCACGGCGGCGCGCGGCGGCGTCGAGCCGCTCGACGGCCGGCACGACTGCGGCGAACGAGCGGAGGAGATCGGCCTCGGGGATCGGCCGGCCGTCGACCGCGATCCGCTCCTCGAGCCGATGAACGTGGGGGGAGAGGTAGCGACCGACGCGCAGCCCGGCCTCCCCGAGGATCGCGGCGATCATCGCTACGGTCGAACCCTTCCCCTTCGTGCCGGCGACGTGAACCACCGGAAAGGCGTCGTGTGGATGGCCGATGAGCGCGAGCAAGCGTCGCATCCTCGCCAGCCCGAACGACCCGCTGCCCCCAGGGCCGGTCGGGGACTGTCGCTCGTAGTTCACCCGGGAATCGAGCCACCCGAGGACCGCAGCCCGCGACGCGCTGCCGTGCCCGTCGCCGTGCTGGCGGGGGGAGGTCGACCGTGATCGGGGCATCTTCCGCAAACTCCCACGGCGCCGTGAATCCCCCGAGTGTACCGGCAATCGGCCCCGCTTCCCCCGGCCAATCGGCCTTGATCGCCGGGCGCGTTTCCAAGACGCTCCGCCACCGATCGCCACGTTCGTCACGATCGCTTCGTTCGCCCCGTGATCCCCATGCTCGTCCCATCGCCATCTGTCGCCCTCGACTTCCCCGCCCCACGCCGGCGCATGCCGGTGCTGTCGGCGGGCATGGCCCGGATCATGATCCTGATGGCAGTCCTGCTTGTCGTCGTGGGCCATCCTGCCCTGGGCCAAGCGCCCCCCGAAATCCTCGGCACACCCCCGGCGCTCCCGCCAGCTCCGCTGTTCCCCGCCTTCCCGCCGCCACCGCCGACCGTGTCCGGGAGCCCCTTCCCGACCGCTCCGGTCTTTCCGCCGCCGCTTGTATCGTCACCGGGTAGCAGCGTTCCCGATCCTGCCCCGCTGATGTCCGGGCAGGTGGGGAGTGGCGTGCCGCTCGACGGCGGTGTCGTGCCGGCGCCGATGTATGTCCCCGACCCAGGCGATCTCGGCGGGTACGCCGCCCTCCCTCAGGCGGTCGCCACCGACATCCTCCCGGAGTGGCCGCGCTGGTTTGCCGGCGCGAGCGGTCTGATCATGACCCGCACCCTCCCGACCGGGACGGCGACGATGCAACCGGTGGCCGGGCTCACGACGCTCACCACTTCCTCGGCGGCAGCCACTTGGCCCGGGGGCCTCGACTTCCAGGTCGGCCGGTGGATGGGGGACCAGCAGACCTGGGCCCTCGAGGGGATCTATTGGGGCGTCTACGGCCTCGGCACCTCGGCGACGGTGACGGGGACGGGGATCGACGCAATCCCCCAGGCACCGGGCGTCACCCTGGCGGGATCACCGGCCTCGGCCTTCCTCGCCGGTGCCACGCAGCAGCAGGTGGCCCGGTCCGATCTCGTCAACAACGTCGAGATCAACTGGCTCTATCGCCTCACCGACCGCCCCGAGTTTCCCCCGCTCGACGGCCGCCTCGGCTTCATGTGGCTGGCCGGCTTCCGGTTCTTCGAACTTCAGGACGTGCTCTCGCAGACGTCGACGTCGTCGACCCTCCCGCCATCGTCGGTCGGCGCCAATCAATCGCTCCTTTCGGTGGCGACCAACAACAACCTCTACGGTGCCCAGGTGGGGGCCAAGGCCGACTGGCGGATCGCGCCGCGGATCCGGCTCTCCGCGGTGCCGAAGTTCATGATCGGGGGCAACGCGATCACGAATACCACCGAGCTGACTACGATCAATGGCTCGGGGGCCACCTTCTCCGGCGGGCAGCCGGTGAACGTCCATTCAACGCTCGGCGTCTTCTCCTGGCTGGGGAGCGTCGATAGCTCGGTGGCCTGGGATGTCACCGACCGCTGGAGTCTGTGGTTGGGCTACCGCGTCGTCGGCGTGGGGAATATCGCCCAGGCTGATGGACAATGGCCGTCAACGCTCGCCGCGCCGAGTGCCCTCCAGCCGAGTGCCCTCCAGGGGATCAGCGCCGGTTCGAGCACGATCCTTCACGGCGGGTTCGCCGGTTTCCAGGGGCGGTACTGAAGGCCCCCGCCCTTTCGATGGCAGGCCGCCGCCCGGCCGCGGGCCGATGGAGGGGCCCGCCGCACCGGTCGGCTCACCGCGTGCAGTAGTCGATCGCTCGGGCGATCTCGCTCTTGAGATCCTTGCGGGCCACGATCCGGTCGATGAACCCGTGCTCGAGGAGGAACTCGCTCGTCTGGAAGCCTTTGGGGAGCTCCACGCGGATCGTCGCCTTGATCGTTCGCGGACCGGCGAAGCCGATCAGCGCCCGCGGTTCGGCGAAGCACAGATCACCGAGCGACGCGAAGCTCGCCGCCACACCACCCATGGTCGGGTTGGTGAGAACGGAGATGAACAGGCCGCCGGCCCGTGAATAGCGGGCCAGGGCCGCCGACACCTTCGCCATCTGCATCAGTGACAGGATCCCTTCGTGCATCCGGGCGCCTCCGCCCGAGGCCGAGATGATGATCAGCGGGAGTTTCTGCGGGGTAGCGCGCTCGATGAGCCGGGTGAGCCGCTCTCCGACGACGCTCCCCATGCTCCCCATGATGAACGACGAATCGGTGACGCCGCAGGCCACCCGCCGGGCCCGGATCATGCCGGTGCCGGTGAGGGCCGCGTCCGACAGACCGGTCCGCTTCTGCTCGGCCACGAGCCGCTCGGCGTACGGTTTCTTGTCGCGAAAACCGAGCGGATCGGTGGGACGGAGTCCGGCATCCCACTCTTCGAACGTGCCGGCGTCGCAGAGTTGCTCGATCCGGGTCGCCGCCGAGACATACCAGTGGAATCCGCACTTCGGGCAGACATTGAGGATCTCCTCCGCTTCCTTGCGGTAGATCGTCTGCTGGCAGCCGTCACACTTCTGCCACAGCCCTTCAGGAACCCCCCGTTTCGGCCGCGGCGTGGGGGGGGGCTGTGAGGAGGGGGAGGGCTTCGTGGCAGCAGCCGGCTCATGACCGATCGGCGCCACCTTGCCGGTGGGCTGCGAAGCGGCGGAGGGGGGACGTCGTTCCATGCGACCGGTCGGGGAGGGAATGAAACGGCCCGGACGGAAGTCCACGGCAGCAACGCTACCCGGCCGACTTGCCAGTGTAGTCGGTTGCCTCGGAGCGATGCTGCGCCGTTCTCGCTGCCCCCACCGTGGCCGGGGGCAAGGGAGCGGAGAAAAAGGCTGCCGCCTCACTCCAGTGGGGCGGGATGGCGGATAGACGGGGGAAATCACGCTTCCGCCGCGGGCGGCGGTATTCAGGACTGGGCCAGGCCCAGCCGTCCGCGGAGCGTCGCCAGGGCACTGGCGCCAGCCAGCAGGCCGACCCCGGCGGCCGTCAGCGATGGCCTGGCTGGGAGCAGGGCGACGGGCAGCTCGACCGCTGCGGCACCCGTCGCCGAAACCTCCCACAAGTCCCCCGCAGGTTCGCCCGTCATCAAGGCCTGGATGATCCGATCGAGAGGTTGGGGCACCACCACCGCCACGCGCTCCCTGGGATGGCGGGCGATGATCTTCCCGATCGCCTGATTGATCCGGTCGCGGGCAGCGGCGAGGGGCTCCCCGTCCGGCGGCACCACTCTCCAGGGATCCTCCTCCCACTGCCGAGCCAGGCGGGGTTGCCGGCGGCGGATCTCGCTGACGAGCATCCCCTGCCAGAGCCCGAGATCAAGGCCCACCAGGAGGGGCACCCGTCGGGGCACGAGGCCGAGCGCCGCGCCGATCAGATCGGCCGTCTCAACGGCGCAGGTCGTCGGCGAGGTGTAGAGAGCGACGGGGGGCGCCGCCGCGAGGTCGCGGCAGGTGTCCCGGGCGGCGGCCAGACCGGCCGGCGCCAGCGGGATGTTGAGATTGCCGCGGATGCGGCCCTGCAGATCGTAGTCCGTCGGACCCGTTCGGATCACAACGAGGAGATCAGCCATCGAGAGCGAGGCTCCTGGGAGGGTGGTCCGCGGCTCGGGCCGCGTTGTCGGCGATCCGTTCGAGGTCGCGGATCGCGAGGGCGTAGTCGGGGGACTTGATCACGGCACTTCCGGCGACAATGTACTCCGCCCCCGCGGCGGCCACGGGACCGATCGTCGTCTCCGAGATGCCACCGTCGACACACAGACGGACGTGCCGATGACCGTCGGATCGGGCCTTGGCCAACGCCGCGAGTTTGCCGAGGGCGGCCGGGTCGAAGGCCTGACCCCCGAAGCCCGGTTCGACGCTCATCACAAGGACGCCGTCGCAGTGATCGAGGAGGGCGACGGCGCGGTCGACGGGAGTCTTCGGGCTGATCGCGAGATGAGCGCGGGGGCCGAGGCTGCGGATCGTGTCGAGCGTCCGCGCCGCATCGGACAGGGCTTCGACATGGACCGTGAGGATGTCGGCACCGAGGCGGGCGTAGTCGGCCAGCCAGCGATCCGGTTCGGCCACCATCAGATGGACCTCGACCGGGACCGTTGCCGCGCGGCGAACCGCCTCGACGACCACCTGTCCGTACGTCAGTTGCGGGACGAACACACCGTCCATGATGTCGAGGTGGATTGCAGCGGCGCCGGCCTCCTCGAGCCGCGCGACTTCGGCCGCCAGATGGCCGAAGTCACAGAGGAGGAGGGCTGGAAAGACGACGGGCCCACGGCGCTCGACCCGGGCGGCGAGAGCGTCGGTGGCATGGCTTGCGGAACAGTTTCCGGCCGCAGACTTCACACGCATCGGTCGTTCGTCGCGACCGGCCTGCATCGATGGTCGCCGGCGGTCGCTCCCAAAATGGAAACCCTTCACCGGCGCCGGGCAGTCTACCATCGGCCCCCGCCAAGCCCGAGAGCCCCGGCTTTTTTTCGTGCCGTTGTCGGGGTGCAACCGCCGTCGGCAGATAGACTTGCAGAGAATCAAACAGCGCCGGTTTGGCCTCCTGAAAACCCTCCCCGACACCCCAGCCCGAGGGCCGATCGATGACTTCCTCCCCCTCGCCGGACGGCGATTCCTCGCGGCGGGTAGGCCCGCGAGCGCATGTTCTCCACGAAGCCAACTACGCGCAGCTCCTGGCGCGGCGCCCGAATGTCGCCGTGCTCCCCTGGGGGGCGACCGAGGCCCACAACTGGCACATGCCACACGGCACGGATGTTGTCGAGGCGGTGTCGCTCGCCGAACGCGCCGCGGATCTCGCCGTCGCCTCCGGGGCGCGGGTGATCGTCCTTCCCGCGATCCCCTACGGCAACAATGCCCAGCAGCAGGATCAGGTGGCCACGGTCCACTTCTCCACCGCGACGGCGCTGGCGATCCTCCGCGACGTGACCGACAGCCTTGCCCGTCAGGGGATCGACCGCCTCTTGATCGTCAACGGGCACGGCGGGAACGACTTCAAGCCGATGGTCCGTGACTGCCAGTTGACGTCGGGCCTGACGATCCTCGTCGTCGATTTCTGGCGCCTCTGCCCCGACGTCCTGGCTGCCACTTTCCCAGACCCGGGGGATCATGCCGGGCAGTTGGAGACCTCGCTCCTCCTCTATCTGCGTCCGGAATGGGTGGAGATGGAACGGGCCGGCAGGGGGGGGGCAGCGGCGCGGCTCCCCGACGGCATCCGCCAAGCGAACGCCTGGACGCCGCGCCCCTGGTCGAAGGTTCAGCCCGACACCGGCAGCGGCGATCCGGCCGGGTCCTCGGCCGCGCTCGGGGCCCGCTACTTCGACGCGGCGGCCGCGTCGCTGGCCACCCTCCTGACGACGTTGTCGGGGCTCGACCGTGGCGCCGACGTCTTCGGCTGATCGCCGCGGTCCGTGGCCCTGCCGACGTGCATTTGCCCCCTCATGGTTCCCAGCCCGCCGGAGTCGTTCACCATGGCCGACGAGATGCTCACGGAGCCGCGCTTCCCCTCGAGGTTGACCAGCGCCGATCGGGCGCAGATCGAGTCGCAGACGCAGCGGATCGGCGCGGCCCTTCTGGCGGCATCACTCGAGGCGCAGCCGTCGCTGTTCTCCCCCGATCACTGGATGCAGCAGGCGAGCGAGTGGGCGACCCAGGATGAGGAGCTGAAGGTCAGCCTGTTCCGCCTCGTCGACTGCATGCCGATGCTCGACGACCCGGCCGCCCTCGACCGGCATGTGCGCGAGTATCTTTCCGAGGATGTCATCGCGCGCTTACCGGGGGGATTGCGGACGGCGCTCCAGGCGGCCCGGAGTGGGATCCTCGCCCCGCTGGCAGCCCGTGCGGTGCGTGGGGCGACGCTCGCCCAGGCCCGCCGCTTCATTGCCGGCACGAACCCCGTCGAGGCAGCCCGGGCGGCGCTGGCCGAGCGGAGGGCCCACCGGGCTTTCACGCTCGATCTCCTCGGCGAGGCGGTGACCAGCGCGGCCGATGCCGACGCCTACGCGGCGGCGTACGAGCAGCTCCTCGTCGAACTCTCACCCGTCGCGGCGCGATGGTCCGCCGATCCGCGCGTCGACCAGGGGCCCGACGGCGCGCTGCCGCGAGTCAACGTCTCTCTCAAGCTCTCGGCCCTCGACAGCCAGTTCGATGCCATCGATCCCGAGGGAACGACCGCCCGGGTGACCGGGAGGCTCCGGCCGTTGATGCGCCTGGCGCGGCGGCTCGGTGCCCAGATCCATGTCGACATGGAGAGCCACGCCACGAAGGATCTGACGCTGGCCATCTTCAAAACGGTGGCTCTCGAGGAGGAGTTCCGCGACTGGCACGACTTCGGGATCGTCCTCCAGGCCTATCTGCGCGATACCGTCCGCGATCTCCCCGAGCTCGCTGCCTGGGCCCGCACGCGCGGCACGCCGGTGTGGGTGCGCCTCGTGAAGGGTGCGTACTGGGACTACGAGACGATCCATGCGCGGGCGGCCGGATGGCCGGTGCCGGTGTGGGAGCAAAAGTGGCAGACGGACGCCTGCTACGAAGCGGCGACGACCTGTCTCCTCGAACAGGCCGATGTGCTGCGGCCGGCCCTCGGCAGCCACAACCTCCGTTCGCTCGCGCACGGCATGGCGGTCGCCGGGCACCTCGGCCTGGCGAAGTCGGCGCTCGAGATCCAGATGCTCTACGGCATGGGGGACCCGGAGAAGCGGGCGGTCACCGAATCCGGGTGGCGGCTGCGCGTCTACATGCCGTACGGTCAGCTCGTCCCCGGGATGGCGTATCTCGTCCGAAGGCTCCTCGAAAACTCATCGAACGAGTCCTTCCTGCGGGCCGGATTTGTCCAGCATGTGCCGGCGGAGGTGCTCCTGGCGCCCCCCCGGGCCCCGGTACCGCCGGTGGCCGCGACGGTCGGACCCGACCCTGATCGGGGGGGCGACCCGTTCCACAACGAGCCCCTGACTGATTTCGCCGATCCCGGCGGGCGCCGGTCGATGCGCGCGGCCCTCGAGCGATTCACCGCGGGGCTCGAGCGCGAGGGCGCTGTCGTGGTCCCCGTCGTCATCGATGGCCGGGAGTCGACGGCTTTCCCAAGGCTCGATCGGCACGATCCTTCCGACCTCACTCGGCTGGTCGCCCGGGTATCGATGCCACCGGCGGAGGAGGCGATCCGGGCGGTCGATGCGGCGGCGCGAGGCTTGGCGGCTTGGCGGGCCGTCGCCGTGGCCCGGCGCGCCGAGGCCGTGCGGCGGGCGGCGGGGATCCTGCGGCGGCGGCGATACGAGTTCGCCGCCCTCCAGGTCCATGAGGTGGGGAAGACGTGGCGCGAGGCCGATGCCGACGTCGCCGAGGCGATCGACTTCTGCGAGTACTACGCCCGTGGCGCCGTGCTCCTCGGGGAGCCCCGCGCCGTCGACATCCCCGGCGAGGAGAATGTCACCGGGCACCTCCCCCGCGGCGTGTGCGCCGTGATCGCGCCGTGGAACTTCCCGTTGGCGATCCTCGCCGGCATGACCACCGCGGCGCTGGTTACCGGTAACACCGTCGTCATGAAGCCCGCCGAGCAGGCGTCGCTCACCGGCCTCCGCCTCCACGAGGTGCTCCTCGAGGCCGGTGTCTCCCCGACGGCCCTCCAGTTCCTCCCTGGCCGGGGCGAGGACGTCGGCGCGGCGCTGGTCACCCATCCCGCCACGAGCCTCGTGGTGTTCACCGGCTCGCGGCGCGTCGGCCTGGGGATCAATCGCGCCGCGGCCGCGGCGGTGGCGGAGCGCGGCGGCGGCGGGATGATCCCGCGGATCATCGCCGAGCTCGGTGGCAAGAACGCGATCATCGTCGACGACGATGCCGACCTCGACGAGGCGGTGGTGGCCGTCGTCCACAGCGCCTTCGGATTCCAGGGGCAGAAGTGCTCCGCCTGTTCACGGGTCATCGTCCTCGAGCATGTCTACGACGCGTTCGTCGCCAAGCTCGGGCCCGCCGTGCGGAGCCTCGCCGTCGGGCCGGCGGCGGAGCCGGGCACGCGGATCGGTCCCCTCGTCGACGAGGAGGCGCGGGATCGGGTGCGGAGGGCGATCGGGGATGGCCGGGCCGTGGCGGAGGAGGTCGTGTCGGTCGACGTCGGCGATCTCGGCCGACGCGGATGGTTCGTCGGGCCGACGGTGTTCACCGGCGTCGATCCGGCCGGCCCGCTCGGCCAGGAGGAGTTTTTCGGGCCGGTCCTCGCCGTCATCCGCGCGCGAGACTTCCGCGCCGCGATCGCCATCGCCAACGGCACCGATTACGCCCTCACCGCGGGTGTGTTCTCGCGGAGCCCGGCGAATCTCGAGCTCGCCCGACGTGACCTCGAGGCGGGCAACGTCTATCTCAACCGCGGGATCACCGGAGCCCTCGTGGCCCGGCAGCCGTTCGGCGGCTACCGGATGTCGGGGATCGGGAGCAAGGCGGGGGGGCCCGACTACCTCCTCCAGTTCGTCGTCCCCCGGACCGTGACCGAAAACACCCTCCGCCGCGGCTTCGCCCCCACGCGCCCCTCCGGCGACGGTCGGCGGCACGGCTGACGGCCTGCCGGCTGGGAATCCCACCCCGATTGAGTGCGGCGGGCCGAATTGCGAGGATTCGATTGCTGGGGGGCGCTCATGAAGGCCTCACATTCCCCTTCCACACTGCCGGTGTGCCCATACTGCCGGTGTGCCCATGGCGAGTCCCCGTCGGGCCATTCTCCAGGAGTCGTCGGATGCCCTCCATGTCCAAGCGGTTGCGGTCGGTGTCTGTGCGGGTGCTCATGCTCCGGGCTTTCATGGGCGTCGCGGTCTGGTCGACGGCCGTCGGTGCCGGCCTGGCCCAGGACATCGATGCCGATCTGAAGCCGTACACCAAGGTCGGCGGAGAGGTCGCCGGGACGCTCAAGTGTGTCGGCTCCGACACGATGAACAATCTCGTCTCGCTGTGGGTCGAGGGCTTCAAGAAGTCGTATCCCGGGGTCCGAGAGGGGATCGAGGGGAAGGGATCGGCCTCCGCCCCGCCGGCGATCACCGAGGGGACGGCGACCTTCGGCCCGATGAGCCGCGACTGGAAGCCGTCCGAGATCGACACCTTCAAGGAGAAGCACGGCTATCCCCCGACCGTCGTCCCCGTGGCGATCGACATGCTCGCCGTCTTCGTCCACAAGGACAATCCGATCAGAAGTCTGTCACTCGAACAGATCGACGCCATCTTCTCCAAGAACCGCAACGGCGGAGCGAAGGCCGACATCCGCACCTGGGGGGATCTGGGGCTCGAGGGGGAATGGAAGAACAAGCCGATCAGCCTCTACGGCCGCAATGCCACGAGCGGCACCTACGGCTACTTCAAGGAGAACGCGCTGTTCAAGGGGGACTTCAAGCCGACGGTCAAGGAGCAGCCGGGGAGCTCGGCGGTGGTCCAGGCCGTCTCCAGCGACAAGGCGGGGATCGGCTACAGCGGCATCGGCTACGCCACGGCCGATGTCCGCGCCGTTCCGCTCTCGTTGAAGACCGGCGGCGAGCCGGTGACGACAGCTCCCGAGAATGCCTACAGCGGCGACTACCCGCTCGCCCGCTTCCTCTACTTGAGCGTCAATCGCAAGCCGGGGACCGATCTCGATCCGCTCCGCCGCGAGTTCCTCCGCTACGTGCTCAGCTCCACCGGCCAGGCCGACGTGAAGAAGGATGGCTACCTGCCGGTCACCGGCGTGGTCGCCAGCGAGGCGCTCGGCAGCGTCGGCGCCGAGGTTCCGTGATCCCGACGCCCCATCGAGTTTGCCCTGTTTCCCTTTTTCCGCCGCCGTGACAACGCCCCGCTGCCGGGGTGGTGAATGAATCCCGACGCCAGATTCACCGGCCGCGCCCGCCGTCGCACCACCCGCCCGGGAGTGCGGTTCGGCGACACGTTGGCCCGCGCGGTGATCACCCTCGGCGGGATCGGCACGATCGCCGTGGTGCTGCTGATGGGGGTGTTCCTCCTCGCGGTCGCCCTGCCGCTGTTCCGGCCGGCGTCGATCGGGGAGCATGCCACGACAGCCCTCGGGGCAACCGCAACGGAGGCGAACCACGTCCTTCCGGTGATCGCCCTGGGCAGCGACGAGAGCGGAGAGATCGGCTGGAACCTCGATCTCGGCGTCGGCAGGATGCGGCTGCTCGATCTGGCCGCGGGCGCGCTGGTCCTCGATCGGCCCGTAGAGGCCGCCGGCGAGGAATTCGCCGGCGCCACGGCGCTGCGGGTCCATCCGGGGAGCACGCTCGCCGTCGTCGGTTTCGGTGACGGCGCCTTCCGGCTCGCGGCGGTCGGCGTCGAGTCGACCTACATCCCCGACGCCGAGGTCGCGGTGGATGTCCGGACGCTGCCGGTCGGTGGGGCCAGGCCCGACGGCGAGGGCGCCGTGCTGCGGACCGCGGTCGATCGCTGGGCCCGGATCCGGGTGATTGCCGCGGCGGACGGTGAGCCGACACGCGAGCTCTCGGGGGGGATCGTCGATGTCGACGTCGCGCCGCTCTCCGGCGGCCCGCTCGTCGCGGCGGTCGATGACACCGGCGCGATCCGGGTGGAGCGCCGCTCGACGAAGCGCAACATGCTCACCGGGAAGGAAGTGACGAAGCGGGACGGGGCGACGATTCCTGCCGAAGGGGATGGTGGTGGCGCCGTGGCAGGGGCGGTGCCGTTTCGGCCCGTCCATCTGCGGCTTTCGGAACTGGGGGATCAGCTGTGGGCGATCGCTGCCGACGGCCGCGGCCGGCGCTACGCGATCCGCGACATCGACCGCCCGGTGTTGATGGAATCGTTCGACGCCGGGGGCGGTGCCGCCGTCACCGCCGTCGTCAGGCTGTTCGGTGGCAACGCGCTGGCAGTCGGGGATTCCGCCGGCGTCGTCCGCGTTTTCTTCACGTCGCGGCAGACCGATGCCGCTGCCGAGGACGGGCTCGCGGTCGTCGCCGCCAAGACCTTCCCGGCTGCCGATCCCGCGCGGCCGGCGGCGGTGACGACCCTCGCCGCCTCGCCCCGGTCGCGCCTGTTTGCCGCCGCCGACGCGGCGGGGGCCATCCGCCTCCTCCATTCCACGACCGGCACCGACGTGCTCACGGTGCGGGCCGTGGCGGGCGATCGGCTCGCCGGGCCCCCGCGGATCCTGGCGCTGGGGGCGCGGGAGACGACCCTCCTGGCGGCCGACGGGACCGGAATCGTGTCGTGGGGATTCGACGCCGGATTCCCCGAGATCTCGTCGGGTACGCTCTTCTCCCCGGTGTGGTACGAGAACTACCCCGGCGCCGTCCACGCTTGGGAGACGACCGGGCACCAGACGTTCGAGTCGAAGTTCGGATTCATCCCCCTCGTCGTCGGCACGATCAAGGCGACGGTCTACGCCATGCTCTTCGCGACTCCGGTCGCCATTCTCGCCGCCATCTTCTCCAGCCAATTCCTCCATCCCTCGTGGCGGGCGCGGATCAAGCCGCTGATCGAGATGATGGCCAGCCTGCCGAGCGTCGTCCTCGGGTTCATGGCAGGATTGGTGATCGCCCCGCTCGTGGAGCGCGGGCTCGCCCCGGTGATCGCCGGGTTCTTCGTCGTGCCGCTGACGCTCCTCCTCGGGGCCCATCTGTGGCAGATCCTTCCGGTGGGGTCGAGGATGCGTTTGGCGGCGTGGCGGCTGCCGATCATCGGCTGCTTGGGGTTGCCGGCCGGGGCCTTCGCCAGCCTCGTGGTAGCGCCGCACTTCGAGCGGCTTCTTTTCGGCGGCGACCTGCGGGGCTGGCTCGACGGCCGCGGCGGGAGTGGCCTGGGGGGGTGGGTCCTCGCCTTCCTGCCGATCACGGCGATCGTCGCCGCGGTGCTCTGCAGCCGGCTGGTCAACCCGTGGCTGCGGAGCGTGAGCGTCGGCTGGACGCCGCGGCGGGCGGGCTTGGTGTCGCTGGGGGTGTTCGTTGTCGGCGTGGCCCTGACGGTAACGCTAGCGGTGGCGGCCGGGACGTTCCTCGATGCGATCCGGCTCGACGCCCGGGGCGGGCTGCTGGGGAGCTATGTCCAGCGCAACGCCATGATCGTCGCCTTCGGGATGAGTTTCGCCGTCATCCCACTGATATTCACGATCGCCGACGACGCTCTGTCGAGCGTTCCCGATCATCTCCGCAGCGCCTCGCTCGGTGCCGGAGCCACTCCCTGGCAGACCGCGATCCGCGTCATGCTCCCCGCTGCGGCCAGCGGCCTCTTTTCGGCGGTCATGATCGGGCTCGGCCGGGCGGTCGGGGAGACGATGATCGTCCTGATGGCGGCAGGCAACACGCCGATCATGGACTGGAGCCTGTTCAGTGGTTTCCAGACCCTCTCCGCCGCGATCGCCACCGAGCTCCCGGAGGCGGCCCGCGGCTCGGCCCACTACCGTGTCCTGTTCCTCGCCGCGCTGACCCTGTTCGGGCTGACGTTCATTCTCAACACGGTGGCCGAGATCATCCGCGAACGATTCCGGCGGAGGTCGCATGAGCTCTGACCCGTTCCGCCGCCGCCGTTCGACGCATGCCGCGCTGGCTGCCCATGGCGAGGCCTGGGTGTGGCTCACCGGTGGCTGCTTGGCGCTGGCGCTGGCGATGATCATCGGCCTTCTGGGGTATATCGTCTCGGAGGGGGTGGCGACGTTCTGGCCCCGGCCGCTCGACTCCGTCGAGCTCGCCGACGGCCGCCGGGTGCTCGGCGAGGAGACGGGGCGCGACAAGGCCCCCGACGGCAGCGGCCGTCTCCTGATCCGCACGGCCAATTTCGAACTGACGGGGAAGCACTTCGAGTGGTTTGCCGACGGAGAGGTGAAGGCCACGACGCGCCCGGCGGAGGCGACGGTCGTCGAACGGCTCGAAGGGGGGCGGTTCCATGGCTTCCCGTCGCGGCTCCTCCATGGCGAGGAGGTCATCGCCGCCGGCTCCGCGGAGGCTTGGCGCGCTTTCGGTGAGCATCACCCTGACGTTCGCCGTCGCTGGCGGCAAGCCTGGCGGATCGACAAAGCCGACCGGGGCGTGCTCCAGCGCAAGCTCCGGGCAGCGCGGCTGGCGGTCGTCCGGGCCGAGCTCGCGGGGGGCCCGGATTCACCGGCCCGGGCCGCGGCGGTCGAGGCGGAAATGGACGTGGCCACGGCGGTCGAGGCCGAGGAACGGGCGCTCGACGGGCAGACCGCCGAACTGCGGGCGGGAAACGAGGGCTGGGGGCTCGAGTTCACCACCGCCGCGGGGGAGACGGTCCTCCTGCCGCTGGCCGAGATCGTCAGGGCCTGGCAGCCCAACCGGCTCTCCTTCCGGGAACGCCTCGGCATCTACGTGTCGCGGTGGGGGGAATTCCTCGGCGACGACCCGCGCGAGGCCAACAGCGCCGGCGGCGTTTTTCCGGCGATCTGGGGGACGATCGCGATGACGCTCATCATGGCCCTCCTTGTCGCGCCGTTCGGGGTGCTCGCCGCGCTCTATCTGCGCGAGTATGCGTCGCGCGGGCCGCTGACGGCCGCCGTCCGCATCGCCATCAACAACCTCGCCGGCGTGCCGAGCATCGTCTACGGAGCCTTCGGGCTGGGATTCTTCTGCTACGTCCTCGGTGGCTCGATCGACGAGCTTCTCTTCCGCCCGGCGCTCGTCGCCGACGGGCAGCCGACCTTCGGCACCGGTGGTCTCCTCTGGGCCTCGCTGACGCTCGCGCTGCTGACGCTGCCGGTGGTGATCGTGGCGACCGAGGAGGCGCTCTCGGCGGTTCCCAACTCGATGCGCGAGGGGTCGTATGCCTGTGGCGCGAGCAAGTGGCAGACGATCCGGCGGATCGTCCTCCCCCGCGCCCTCCCCGGGATCATGACGGGGCTGATCCTGGCGATGGCGCGGGGGGCCGGCGAGGTCGCTCCGCTGATGCTCGTCGGCGTCAAGAAGCTCGCCCTCGATCTCCCCATCGACGGGACATTCCCGTTCGTCCATCCGGAGCGGGAGTTCATGCATCTGGCCTACCTGATCTATGACGTCGGCTTTCAGAGCCCCAACAGCCAGGCGGCCAAGCCGATGGTGTTCACGATCACGTTCCTCCTCGTCGCGATCATCGCGCTGTTGAATGTGGCGGCGATCTGGATCCGTGGCCGGCTCCGACGCCGGTATGTCTCCCAGCAGTTCTGACGCCCGACCGGCGCCCCTCCCGATCCCCGCGAGTCCGCACGATGTCGACCCCACCGCCCCCTGCCGAACCGCGCCCGCCGACCCCGCCCGCCGGAGCCGCCGTCGACCGCCTCGCGGTGGTGGCCGCCGGTGGGCAGGTGGAGCCTGAGGTCCACGACCGGGTCCGACAGGCGCCGGCCGTCCTCGAGATCGACCACTTCAACCTCTGGTACGGCGCCAAGCAGGCGCTCCACTCGATCACGATGCCGATTCCCTACGGCAAGGTGACGGCGCTGGTCGGCCCGAGTGGCTGCGGGAAGTCGACCCTTCTCCGCAGCGTCAACCGGCTCAACGACCTCGTGCCGAGCGTCCGCATCAGCGGCGAGATGCGGCTCAATGGCGACCCGATCTATGACCAGCGGATGGACGTCATCGAACTGCGGAAACGGATGGGGATGGTGTTCCAGCGCCCCAATCCATTCCCGATGAGCATCTACGAGAACGTCGTCTACGCCCTGCGGATCGACGGTGAATCGAGGCGCGCCGTTCTCGACGAGGTGTGCGAGCGGAGCCTCCGCGGCGCCGCCCTGTGGGACGAGGTCAAGGATCGGCTCGGCGAGAGCGCCCTAGGGCTCTCGGGCGGCCAGCAGCAGCGGCTGTGTATCGCCCGGGCGATCGCCGCCGAGCCGGAGGTCCTTCTTCTCGACGAACCCTGCTCGGCACTCGATCCGATCGCCACCGGCAAGGTCGAGGATCTGATCCAGGAGCTGCGCGGGCTCTACTCCGTGCTCATTGTCACCCACAACATGCAGCAGGCGAGCCGCTCGAGCGACTACACCGCCTTCATGTACCTGGGGCGGCTGATCGAGTACGGTCCGACGACCGACATCTTCACCAAGCCGGTGCTCCGCGAGACCGAAGCCTACGTCACCGGGCGCTTCGGATGAGCCGGTGGGGTCGTGAACGGCGTGGGCGGGTCGCAACGGAGGCTCCCGACGGGAGGGATCGATGACGCGGCATATCGAACGGCAGATCGGCAATCTGAAGGAGAAGATCCGCCGCGTCGGCACCGTCGTCGAGGAGGCGATCTCGAAGTCGATCTCGGCGGTCATCAGCCGCGATGTCCAACTCGCCCAGCGCGTCCTCGCCAACGACGAGGCGTTCGACCGGATGGAAGTCGAGGTCGAGGAGGAGTGTCTCAAGATCCTGGCGCTCTACCAGCCGGTGGCGGCCGATCTCCGCTTCGTCGTCGCGGTTCTCAAGATCAACAACGATCTCGAGCGGATGTGGGATCTGGCCAAGAATATCGCCAAACGGGTCGCCCAGCTCGAGGGGGCGGGGCCGGTCGAACTGCCGCCGGAGATCCGCACGATGGCGATGCAGGCCGAGGAGATGGTGCGGGCATGTCTGGCGGCGGTGATCGACGGCGACCCGGCCCTGGCGCGGAAGATCCGCGCGCAGGACGACATCGTCGACGAGGCCCGCCAGAAGGTCCGCCGGCGGATTCTCGCCGGCATCAAGGATCACCCGGAGAACGTCGAGGCCCTCCTCCGCGTCAACTCGATCACCAAGCACATCGAGCGCATTGCCGACATGGCGACGAATGTCGCCGAGGATGTGATCTACATGGTCGAAGGGGAGATCGTCCGCCAGCGCCAGGGGGAGTGACTCCCGCTTGGCCTGCTGGCGGGGGAGCCATCCATTCCGTCGGCTCCCTCCCGGCCAGCGACGGCCCCTTCACTCCACCACTGGGCCGACCGGCCTTGACGGTGAACGAACGCTGTTTTCCCCGGCCAAACGCCGGTGGGCGGCTGCTCCCCCGGCGTGGTACGCTCTCCCCGTCGTCACGGGGACACCGCCGTCGCCATCCCGGCTCGACGCGATCCCCGATCAACCCCATCCGGTGGTCTCCGACCGTCGACAGTGTGAAGGGCCCGACATGCCACAACCTTCCCCCCGCACGACAGCCTCCCGGCGTGCGGCATTCGTTCCGGCCGCAGCGGTTCTGGGGGCGGGGGCCATGATGCTGAGGCGCGTCTGGCTGCTGGCGGGTCTGCTCGTCGCCGCCACCGGTCCGCTCGCACCGGCGCAGACGCTCCCGCCGCCGCTGCCCCCCGGTGTAACCGTCCCCCCGCCGGCCGGCGCCATCCCGGTCGCCCCCCCTGTCGGTGTTCCGCTGCCGGCTGCTGTGCCGCAACCGCTGGCCGGTCCCCCTGCCGTCGGTGTGCCCGCCCCCTTTCCCATGGCAGCCCCGCTCCCGGCGGCTCCCGGCGCCTCGATCCCCGGTCAGGATCCGGTCCTCGTCAACATCACTGGGCCGTTGGCCGCCAAGCTCGGGGAGAAGGTGGCCTTCGAGGTCGAGCTCGTCAACCGCTCCGGTCGGCCGCTGACCGGCCTCCGGGTCGTTGATTACTTCGACCGGGGATTCCATCACGAGGCGTCGGCCAGCCCGATCGAGCAGCGTGGCACGATCGACATGGCCGCCGGGACCTCCCGCCGGCTGACGCTCGAGTTTTTCACCGACGAACCGGGGCGCCAGTGCCACCGCGTCGAGATCCTCGACCAGGTGCATACGTTCATGGGGGGGGCGACCGAGTGTGTGCTGGTCACGGCGTCCGCAGCGGCAGTGGCGGCCGCGCCGGCTGTTCCCACGGCGCCCACGCCGGCCCCGCTGGCGCCGCCGGTCGCGGCGCCGCTGGCCCCGCCCCCGCCGTCGGTCGTCGTGCCTGCACCGGTCGCGGTGGCGATCCCTCCGGTGACGGCGATTCCGTCCCGCCCGGCGATGACGGCGACCGCGCCCCCTGCCGCCACGCCCTTCGAGCTCGACATGACCGGCCCGCAGGAGATTCTCGAAGGGGGAGTCGGCGAGTTTCAGGCAACGGTGCGGAACACCGGCACCACCCCCTCCGGGCCGGCGACGCTCGAGTTGACCTGGGATCAGGTCTACACCGCGCGCGAAGGTTCCACCGGCTACGTCCTCGGGACGAACTCCGTCTCCTGGACCGTGCCGCCGATCGAGCCCCGAGGGGGGGTGACACGGCAGATCAATCTGACCCCCAAGCTTCCAGGGTCGGACAGTGCCCGGGCGAAGGTGAAGGCGGTCCTCACGCAGAGCTCTACCGGGGTGATTTGGGCCGAAGAGTCGTTCGTGCTCATCCGTTCGGCCGCGCCCCCACGGCGGTCGCCGCGCGAGGCGGGGGTGCGTGTCTCGCTGGCCGACTGTGACGATCCCGTCCACGACGGTGGTTCGACGCGCGTTGTCTGTATTGTCACCAACGACGGCACGGCCGATTCGGGCCGGCTCCGGCTGGTCGTCAATCTCCCCAATCAGGCCCGCGTCGTCGGCGATCCGATTCCGCCGCGGGTGACGACCGAGGGGCAAACGCTGACCTTCGACGGGATCAACTCGATCCCGCCCGGAGGACACTCGATCTTCGAGGTCACCTACAAGCTCCCTGCCGGAGCCGGCACGAAGGCCACGGCCGTGGCGACCCTCTCCGGGGACAATCTCGAGGGGCGGGCCGAGTCGGAGTGCACGACGACCTTTCTCGGCCCCTGACGGGCCGGGCCGCCCGTCACCGCTCGGTCCCGGCACGACCGGTGCGACCGCGCGAATCGGTTTCATCCTCCGCCCCCGGTGGGGCGTGGGATCGAGGGGCCGATGGAGAGACCTTGGGGGACGCGCTCCTCCATGTCGTCACAGGGCCCGTCCACCATGATCGTCGTCACGGCCAATTGGGAGATCGGTGACGGCTCCATTTGGCCGGCGTCGGCCGCCGGGATCATGGGGCGATTCCGGGCCGAGGTCGCCCGGGCCGCCGTCCGGGCCGGATGGCGGGCCGACGGTCGGTACGAACCGGTGCCGCGCGTCGAGATCGTCTTCGCCGGCGACACCTTCGACTGGCTCGGCTCGCGGCAATGGCTCGGCGCGACCCGACCGTGGCACCGGGGGGCCAAGGCCCGGGCGATCCGGGCGCGGGTCGTAGCGCGGTCGCTGCGGGCCGGAGGGGGGATTGTCCGCGGGATGCTGGCGCTGGTGCGCCGCGGCCTGCTTGTGCCCAAGCCGGACCGGCATGGCCGCCCGGTTTCGGGTGAATCCCGTCGCGTCCCGGTCGGGCTGACGATCCTCGAGGGCAACCTCGACGCTGGCCTGACGCGCGAGCCGGCTCGGATGGCGGCCGAACGGAGCGGGATCGGCGTCGGCACCGCCTGGGACGCCCGCGGCGTGCGTGTCGTCCATGGGCACGGCGCCGATCCGCTGTGGATCGAGGACGACGGCCCGAGCCTCGGGGCGAGCCTCCGTGTCGATCTCCTCGCCCGCTTCGCCGCCTCGGACGTGATGTTGGGCATCGATGCCGAGGCGCGCCGGCCCCTTCTCGCCATGCTGCGGTCCACCCATCCCCTCGGCCTCGCCGCTGCGGTCGCCGCGTGGGTCGCCAGCCTTCGCGACACGGCGAAGGCAGGCCCGCTGCAGGAGGAGTGGCTGCGAAGCGTGTCGGCTTGGCACCGTGCGGCGCGGGGCTCGGGCCTGACCGGCGCCGGGCGCTGGAATGACGCACCGTTCGACGTCGTCGAGGCCCTCGCCGGCCGGCTCACCGCGAACGCCGGCCGCCCCTTCGCGCTCCGTCCGCCGCTCGGGGCTGCCGATCTCCTCGGGGAGCTCCTGGGGATCGCCCCGCCGCCGGCCAGCTCCGGGATCGTCGTCCTCGGGCACGCGCCGATCGACACGCCCATCATCCCCGCAGGGCATCGGCGGTGCATCGCGCTGGGGCCGAGGCAGGGCATGGCATGCGACCGCGACGGCCACCCTCCCGGTGTCCGCGAGATCTTCCTGCGACCGACCGCGTCGCCGTTCCCGACGACGGCTCTGGTCACCGATCGGGGGGATGGCTCGAGGATCGCGGCCCTCGGCGACGCCGTGGCAGAATGGTCTTTCACCGATCGGCGGCGGGGCTGGTCGGCGGTGCCGGTCGATGGCGGGGCTGGGATCGTCGACGCGGCCTGACGGGCGGCACCGGGATTGGCCGGGGGGATGGGGAAAGACCATGAACCAGTTCCGCTTCGACGTCTCCCTCCATCCTCTTCCCGGCGCCGCGATCGCCGGCCCGCCGCTCGTCGATTGCCACGGAGCCTGGCCGACGATCGTGCCCCCGGCGACATCGGCGGGGATGACGATGGCGAGCGATTTCGACGAGGCGCTCGCCGGCTTGGCGGCGCTCGAGCGGGCCTTCGTCGAGCCTGACGGTTCGTTCGTGTGGGTCGGGCCGGGGGGGGAAGAACGCTGGCAGATCGACGGCAATGCCTACGAACGCCACGGGCGCGTCCTCGTCGTGGAGACGAAGGGGACCTGCCCAGTGGACGTCCTCGATCGCTTTCTTGCGGTGTGGGGATGGCCGGGGCAGCCGCTGGCGGTGCAGCTGGTGCGGGCCGGAGTGTTTGTCGACGAACCGACCTTCCGCCGCCATGCTGCGGCGGTCGGTGCGGCCGGTTGATCGGCCCTGCCGCTCATGCCCGGCCGGGGAGCGGTCGGATCGGGCAGATTCTGCGGGGGATGAGCATCGGCCGGTGGCAGACTGTTCCGGCGGTCGTGACGATTCCGCGCGGGGCACGGATCGTCTGCCGATACGATGAATGGGGCCGGATCCCCCGGTGGAACGTTTGTCACCTCGGTCGGAGTCTGCGGGCATGGAAATGAACATCGGCATGCGGGGCGGGAAGCGGTTCGGCCGCTGGCTGTGGATCGGTGTCACCTGTCTCCCGACGGTGGCCATTCCCGGCCTCGTCAACCTGCCTGGGATGACGCCCTCGATGGCCCGCGGCGATGAACCTCTCGGCGTGGCTGCCTCGTATGGCGCCGGGGTTCACGCCTACTACGACGGCAATTATCAGGCTGCCTACGATGCCCTGACGGCCGCCATCGAGGCGGGCACGCTCGACCCGCGGGCCTCTTACTACCGTGGCCTGACGTCGATCAAGCTCGGCAAGATCGACGACGAAATCAACGGCGACTTCGCCGAGGGCGCCAGCCGCGAGATGATGGGGCGCGGCGGGATCTCGATTTCCCGCTCGCTCGAACGCGTTCAGGGGCGCGATCGCCAGCGTCTCGAAGCCTATCGTCAGCGGGCCCGTGTCGCTGCCGTCCAGCGTGACGAGGCGGCCATCCGCCAGCGCTATATCGGGGTCCAGGAAACGGCCCCCGACGTCCTCCGCCGCCGGGTCCCCGAGACGGTGGCGACGCCGGCCGAACCGCTCGATGCCCCCGTCCCGAAGGCGCGTGGCCCGGTGAACCGCCAGGCCCCCGCACCCGGGAAGGTCCCGGCCGCACCGCGCACGGCCCCGGTCGAGACGCCCGCCGAGGACGATCCGTTCTCGGCTCCCAAGTCCGGGCGTGCCACCGATGATCCGTTCGGCGACGAACCGCTCCGCGATGACCGCCTCGACCAGCGGGACGAGCAGATGGAGGAGAGCGCCGCCGAGACCGACGACGGCTTCGACCAGCGCGACCGGACGAGTGAAGAAGCGGCGGCCGAGCTCGACGACCGCCTCGACCAGATCGACGCTCAGCAGGAGCGTGAGGCCGCCGGCGGGTTCTGACGATCGCGCTGCATCCGGTAGGAAGTGTTGCTTGAACGGTCGGGGGCTGATCACCGTGAACGCTTCAGCGGCGCTCGTGGCCAGGATCGACAGCGAGCTCGCCACGGCGACGTTCGTCGATTCGCACTCGCACATCGATCCTTTCGCCCCTTCCGCGCGCACACTGGCCGACATCCTCGGCTACCACTACTACACCGAACTGGTCCATTCGGCCGGGGTGCCGCGGGAAACGATCGAGGGACCGGGGCTCGAGGCGGAGACGCGGGTCGCGCGGATCGTCGCCGGTCTGACGAATCTCACAAACACCATCCAGGTCGCCTGGCTGATGGAGATCGCCCGGGACCTGTTCGGGTTCCAGGGGGATGCACTGACGCCCTCCAACTGGCCAGATCTGGCGGACCGGGTCCGGGAGCGTTCGGCCGATCCAGGGTGGACGGCCAGCGTGCTCGCCAAGAGCCGTATCGAGGCGGTCTTCCTCACCAACGACTTCGACGATCCCCTCGAGGGCTTCGACACCACGCTCTGGGTGCCCTGCCTGCGGGTCGACGAGCTCGTCTTCCACACCGGGAAGCCGGGCGTCCTCGAGAGACTCGCGCGGACATCCGGGGTGGAGCCGGGCGATATCGGCCGAATCGGGCAGGCGGTCGCGGCGGTCGCCGATCGGTTCGTACGGAGCGGAGCGCGGGCGGCGGCGATCTCGCTCCCCCCCGACTTCCGCCCCTGTCCTATCGATGCGGCCGATGCTGGGCGGGGCTTGGCCGCGGTGCTCCGGGACGGCCTCGCCGCTCCCGCGGCCGACCGGGCGGCGCTCTCGGCCCACCTGTTCTGGACCATCGCCGGCATCTGCCAGGAGCGCCGGCTCCCCTTCGACCTCATGATCGGGGTGCGCCGGGCCGTCTATCCCGACGGCGTCCACCAGGGGCAGGACCTCCTCGATGGCCGGCTTTCGCTGGCCGACTACGCGCCGCTGTTCAATGCCTTTCCGAGGGTGCGCTTCCCGGTGTCGGTGCTCTCCAGGCCGCTCAACCACGAGCTCGTCAGCTACGCCTGGATCTTCCCCAACGTCCTGCCGTTCGGTCATTGGTGGTATGCCAACACGCCGTCGACAATTCAATCCGATCTCGAGCAGCGGCTCGAGGCGGTGCCGCGGACGAAGCTCCTCGGCTACTACAGCGACATGTACAAGGCGGAGTTCGGGTATCCGAAGTTCGCGATGTACCGGCGGACCCTCGCCCGAGTGCTCGCCGGTCGGTTCGTCGTTGAACGGGGCTGGAGCGAGGAGCGGGCGGTCGACCTCGGGCTCGACCTCCTCGTCCGCAACCCACGGCGCGTGTTCTACGATTCCGACCCGAGCTGAAGCCCGGCGGCGAACAGCCAGCCCCAGCCGGCGAGGAGGAGCACGCCACCGACCGGCACGACCGCGCCGAGGATCCGGATACCGGTGAGGGCGAGGATCGCCAAGAGCCCGCTGAAGATCAGCGTGCCGGCGAGGAAGCAGGCCCCCGAGGCCCGGAGCCGGCGGCGGCAGACGGCCGTGACCGGGAGCGTCGAAGCGACCGCCACGACGAGCAGGGCCAGGGCGTGAAAGAGACCGTAGCGGACGGCTGTCTCCCAGTTAGCGGCCTGGCCGTTGGCCTCGAAATGGGCCTTGAGTCCGTGGGCCCCGAAGGCCCCGGCCGCGACGCCGATGCCGCCGAGGAGGGAGCCGGCGAGGAACCAGAAGCGCGCCATGAGAGGAGTCCGTGAGGAGCGTGCCGCATCGCAGTCGCGAGGCGCTTTCGACCGTGCTCACCCCGGGGCATCAGGCACGCTCGGCCGTGCGGCGGAAACCCGTCGTGGGCCTGTGCCGCGGTTGTCATCAGGGACGGTTGACCCCGAGGAGCTTGTCTTCCTCCTCCTCCTGGATGATGATCCGCGGCGTGACCATGAGCATCAGGCTGTCGGTCGTCCGCCCCATGCCGACGTTCTTGAAGAGCCGGTTGATGTAGGGGATCTTCGAGAGGATCGGCACGCCGAACTCGTTGCGTCCCTCGCGGAGACGCTTGATGCCGCCGAGGAGCACGGTGCCGCCGTCGGGCACGCTCACCGTTGTCGTCACCGACGTCGTGATGTATTCCGGCTGCTGGATCGTCGTGCCGCTGGAGCGGACGGTCTGTTCGTTCGAGGTCTTGGCGTTGAGGCCGAGCGAGGCTCCGAGCGGGTTTTGCCCCTGCTGGCCGACGCCGCCGTCGAGCCCGGACTTCTCGTCGGCACTCTTCGTCGAGGTCGAACGCGAGCCCTCGAACTGGAACTCCTGCACCTTCCCGATCTGCGAGAAGCGCGGGATGAGAGTGAGGCGGACGAACCTCCGGTCGTTGGAGACGACGGCCTGGACGTTGACGCTCGTTCCCTCGCTCAGAACCGTGATCACCGGCTGCTGGGCGGCGGCGAAATCGCCGACGACAGGGATCACCGAGGTCACGAACGGCCGCGACACCGAGTCGTTGATGAAGGCGTTTTGGCCGTTGAACAGCGTCACTTTCGGGGCCTGCATGACGTTCGAACGGGTGTTGCCCTGGGCGGCCTGGATGAGGAAGTAGGCCTCGATGTCGGAGAGGATCGCGAACCCGAATGTCGCCGCCGACGTCGTCGGATCGGGTAGGCCCGGCATCGAGGGCACCTGGGCGCCACCGAAGCTGTTCTGCCGAAAGGGGATGGAGTAGAAGTTTTGCACCGGCTGGCCGTTGAGGGTCTGATTCTGGCCGACGTTCCCGATCCGGGCCACGCCCGGATTGCCGGCGTTGTCGAGGCCGATCGTCTGCGTCGGACCACCGGGGCTGGCGGGGATGCCGAGCGAATAGGGGGACGTCGAGCCGCCTCCTGAACCGGGGACGGCGGTCATGTTGAGCGGGTCACGGACGTTCGATTGGATGTTGAAGTCGAAGTCGACTCCGATCCGCTCGAAGAAGGTGTCGTTGAGGCGGATGAACCGGACCTCGATCGCCACTTGGAGATCCTGGAGACGGCGGAGCTGTTGGAGGAGATCGGCGATCTCGTCATGCACTTCCTGCGTCTGGCTGACGACGATGCTCAAGTTCGTCGGGAACGGCTGGATCGCCCCCTGGCCGCCGACCGTGTTCCAGGTCTGTGGGGCGACGGTGTTCTGGATCAGATCGATGAGCGACTGGAAGTCGGCCTGGGCACCGCCGACCGCCGATCCTCCGCCGAACAGGGGGACTCCACCGGAGCTTCCGACCTGCGGGGCGTTGCCGCCGCCGCCGGGAATCTGGGCGAGATTGTTGCCGTCGAGCGGGGTGTCGGTGCCGGCCCGGGCGACCGCCCCGGGGGCGGGGCCGGTCTGGACGGAAAGATTGGAGAGCGTCGAGAGCCGCGAATAGCCGCCGTTGATGGCGCCGTCGAGGCCGGTGTCGTCGGAGATGAAGTTCGGGATCGGGATGACGAGGTCGGCAACCTGGTAGGAGATGCTGAAGACCTGCCCCTTCATGAGCCGAGGGCTGGTCACCTTGAGAACCTCGTCCTTGACGCAGTAGTCGAGGTGGAGCGGCTCGAGGAGGAGCTTGAGGGCGCTTTTGAGCGTGATCTTCTGCTCGAGGGAGATCGTGACGGGCGTGTCGCTTCTGACGCCCTCCGATTCCATCCCGACCATGTCGAGGTGGATCGGGACATCGGCCTGCTTGGCGAGCGAATCGAGGACGGCGGCCAAAGGCTCGCCGCGATGGACGGCGACGACCTGGGCGGAGAGTTTCTTGTGGATCGCGGCCTCGGCCGGCGAGGCACGTCCGCGTCCCTCCCCCTCGAGGCGGTTGCGGTTCTTCGTCAGGTCTTCCCAGGCCTTCGTGGCGGGGAACTCGATCGGCCCGACGAACGGCGTGCCGGAGCGGTCGACGTCGACCATCGCTTCGATGAAGCCGTTTTCCTTGTCGCCGGCGATCGACTTTTGCGTGTCGAGGCGGCGGATCATCCGGCTCTGCGAGAGGAGTTGACGGACGACCGGATTGTCGGGAGCGAGTTGGGCGGCCTTCTTCGCCAGGGCCTCGGCCTCGGCGTACCGGCGCTCGTCGATCATCGTGTTGTACTCGTCGACGATCATCGCCAGACGTTGGTCGACCTCGACCTTCTTGGCCCGCTCACGGTTGATCTTCGACTCGACCTCGGCATTCTTCTTGTCGAGGGCGATCTCGGAGGCACGCTTGCCGGTCGTCTCCTCGATCTCGCGCCGAGCTCGGTCGATGCGCTTCGTGAGTTGGGTGCGGGTCTCGGTGGGGATGTCGGCGGCGGCGACATCGGCGGCGGCAGCGTCGAGGAGCCCGAGGGCCTCGGCGGCGGACCGCTGGGCTGCCCGACGGGCCTCGAGTTGGCGGGCGGCGACCTCGGCCGAGAGCCGGGCGACGATCAGGTCGCGGGGCAGGGCCGCCTGACCGGAGGGGGCAGTGGCCTCGACGGGTGACGGGGTGGTGCGCTGCGCCGCCGAACGGCCGAGAGCCTCCTCGATGACGCGGCGGGCGTCGGCTGCGTTGCCGGCTGCGGCGCCGTCGTCGGCGGGGGCTTCGGCGACGGGGACCGGGAGTGCTTCCACGGTGTCGTCAGCGACGAGAGTTCCGGCGACGGAGAACACCGACAGGGACATCCCCGCCAGCCAGACCCAGCCGGAGGCCGGGGCCTGGTTACGGACCGACTGCAGGCGCCACGTTGGCCAAGCGTTGCCGGCTGCAGCGTAGATTTCGCGGAGGCGTGCCATGAACATGATCCCCGTGGATGGGAGAACCGTGAGGGCGGGATAGTTACTGGCACCGGGGGGAACGGGTCAAGGGCATCCCTGGCCGCGGGAAAAGGAGTCTTTGGACCGAGCGAGACTGTTTTTTCATCCCGCCCGGGAGAAAAACGTCGGCGGCCGCTGCGTCGACGCGGTTTCATGCCACCCTTTAGGAGGGGGTCAGCGTCGGAAATTGACCGCCACCGACTAGCCGGCCCCGGTCTTGGGACGCTCGAGGGCTCGTTCGAGCGTGTCGAGGAGTTGGTCGACGCGGAACGGCTTGAAGAGAACGAGGGCGATCCCGGCCTGACGGGCCTTGACGATCGAATGGCCGGGGTCGTAGCCGAAGCCCGTCATGAGCACCAGCGGCACGTCGGCGAGAATCTCGCTCAACCGCAGAAAGAGCTGGTAGCCAGACATGTCCGGGAGGCGGATGTCGGCGAGGATCACGTCGTAGTCCGCATCCCCGGCGGCGCGGACCATCGAGGCGGCTTCGGCGCCGTCACGGGCCGTCTCGACGATGCAGCCGTTGCGTTCGAGGAGGCAGTGGGCCGCCGCGCGAACCTCCTCGTCGGCATCGACCACGAGAATCCGCTTCTCCGCCAGGGCCCGCCGCCGCTCGCCGCGCCGATGCTGGGCGTGGGCCGTGCTCGGCGTCATCTTCTCCCCCACCTTCTGGATCGCCTGCTTGATGTCGCGGGCGTTCCGCAGGATCCGCTGGAGACGCTCGACGACGTCGGCGTCGTGACCGATGTAGCGCTCCATGACGTTGACGGCGTCATTCAGAATGTCGTCGATCGGGAGGGCGACCGCCCCGTGGATCGCCTCGACACTTTCGGCGGTCGTCGAGGCCTTCTCGGCGACGAGGAGCTCCAGGGTGTTGAGGGCCGCAGCGACGTCCCGGGAGAAGATCTCGAGGAACTGCATGTCGGTGTGGGAGAAGCCCCCCGGCTCGGGGCTCTCGACGTTGAACGTCCCGATCACCTGGTCGTGAAGCATGAGCGGGACGGTGAGCGAGCTCTTCGCCCCCTTGCAGCCCTCGAGATAGCGGCTGTCTTTCGTCGTGTCGTTGCAGAAATAGCTCCGCCCGGTGGCTGCGACATAGCCGGTGACACCGTTGTGTTCGGTGCGGGCGTAGAGGATCCGGGCCTCGGCCTCCGGCTGCATCCCCTCGGCGAGGAGTGGCTCGAGGCGGCCGGTCTTCCGGTCGAGGAGGCGGATCTCGACGACGTCGAAAAGGAGCAGATCACGCGAATAATGGAGGATGTTGCTCTTGAGGAGGTCGATTCGCTCCTCGATCGTCATGTCCGCCAGTTCAGCCGGCGAGAGGTCGGCGAGCTTCTGGCCGGCCTGATGGATGGCGGCCCGCTTTTGCTGCTCGAGGATCGTGTGGGTGACGTCGCGGATGCTGACGACGACATGGTCGGCGGCGGGCCACTCGGTCGCCGGGGCGGGGGCGGTGGCCAAGAGCGGTGCGGCGTTGAGATGGAGGTAGCGGTTGTCGGCGGTACGGAGCGTGGCACCGGAGATCCGCCCCGAGGCGAGGGCGGCGTGGAACGGGCTGAACTCCGGTCCGAGGATCTCCGGATTGCCGAGCGCGGCGAGGAACCCGAGCCCGCCGAGATCCTCCCGGCCGCACCACTGCCGGAAGCGGGCATTGGCCCAGCGGATCGTGTCGCCGGCGTCGAGGAGGACAACCCCGTCGGGAAGATTTTCCAGGATACGCTGGGCCCGGACGCTCGTCACCAACGGCCCTTCCGGGGAAACGAGTCCCCCCGTCAGAACGACGCCGGCCACCCGGGGGCCGCGGCCGATGCGGGCGACGGCAGCGGCGAGCCCGTCGACCGCCTCGAGCGTGGACCCGGCGGGGACCGGTGCGTCCGGCGGGTGGGAAGCCGGGGTGGGCGTCGTGCCGGCGGGGTCGCCGGTGGCCGGGGGAACGTCCGGCAGCGGGGCGGATGGGGGGATCGCGGCCCCTTCCGCATCGCGGACGACGAGATAGCTGAGTGAATCAGGCACCAACGGCCCTCCCTGGGGGCGATCCCAATCCGCAATCGCAGTATAAATTTCGTCGTCGCAGCCGCCAAATCCCATCGAGCGTTGCCGCCCAACTCCACAAATCTATACTCCCAACGGCATCCCTTCCTCCGTTTGGAGCAGCCGCGCGTGACCTTGCCGTCGTTTGTTTCCCGCCATCAGTTCCTCATCTACCGGCTGTTCTCCCTCTCGGGGCTCATTCCGGTCGGTGCCTTTCTGATCGTCCATCTGCTCACCAACGCCTCCGTTCTGGGGGGCGCCGCCTCCTTCCAGTCGCGGGTCGACATGATCCACTCCCTCGGGCCGCTCTTGGTCCCGGTGGAGTTCGCGTTCATTTTTCTCCCCATGCTGTTTCATGCCGCGGTCGGGTTCGCGATCATCGCCGGCGGGCTCCCCAACGTCGGCTCCTACCCCTACATGGGGAACGTCCGCTACACGCTCCAGCGAGCTACCGGGATGATCGCCTTTGCTTTCATCCTCTGGCATATCATCCAGCTCCACTGGATGGGGGCACCGCTCGGCGGCGGACGCTTCGACCCCCACCATGCGACGAGCTCGGCGGCGACGGTCATCGCCCCGCTCGGCGTGTCGCTGCTCTACGCGATCGGTGTCCTCTCGGCGGTCTTCCACCTCTCCAATGGCCTGTGGACGATAGGGATCACCTGGGGGCTGTGGACGAGCCCGGCGGCCATGCAGCGGGCGAATGTCATCAGCATCGCCATCGGGGTCGTGCTCGCCGCGGCGGGGCTGGGGGCGATCGGGGGGCTGCGGGCCACCGACGTCGCCGCGGCCCGGCAGGTCGAGACCCGGATGGACGACTTCAAGCGGATGATGGAAGGGCAGGCTCCTGGAGCCGACGCCGGAGGGCATGGTGCCCCCGCCTCAACCGCCACCGTTCCCGCTGCCGACGCCATCGATCTCCGCGCCCCGTCCGAATCGTCCCGCCTGCTGCTTCCGGCTTCGTCCCCCATTCCTGCAGGAAACTGATCCACCATGGCACAGCCCCGCGTTCTCGTTGTCGGCGGTGGTCTTGCCGGGCTCGCGGCCTCGATGCGGCTCGCCGAGCTCGGAGTCGATGTCGACCTCATGAGCCTTGTCCCGGTGAAGCGGTCGCACAGCGTCTGCGCTCAGGGGGGGATCAACAGCGTCAACGCCCTCACGCGGCAGCAGGGGGATACCGAATGGAAGCATCTCGACGACACCGTCTACGGCGGTGACTTCCTCCAGCACCAACCGCCGGTCAAGGAGATGGCCGACTGGGGCCCGCGGATCATCGATCTCATGGACCGGCTCGGCGTGCCTTTCAACCGGACACCGGAGGGATTCCGCGATCAGCGCCGCTTCGGTGGGACCCTCTACAAGCGGACAGCCTTCGCCGGGGCCACGACCGGTCAGCAACTCCTCTACGCCCTCGATGAGCAGGTGCGGCGGTTCGAGGTCGAGGGGAAGATCCGCAAGTACGAGTTCTGGGACTTTCTCGCCCCCGTCATCGACGACTCCGGGCGCTGCCGCGGCGCGGTCTGCCAGGACATGGTCTCGATGCAGTTCCGCTCGTTCGCGGCCGATGCGGTGATCCTCGCCACCGGTGGCTGCGGCCTCGTCTACGGCCGCTCGACGATGTCGATGGTCTGCACCGGCAGCGCGGTCAGCCGCGTTTACCAGGCCGGAGCGGCCTACGGAAACGGTGAGTTCATCCAGGTTCACCCCACCGCCATCCCGGGGGCCGACAAGCTCCGGCTGATGAGCGAAAGCGCCCGCGGCGAGGGGGGCCGGGTGTGGGTGCCGCGGACCCCGCAGGACCCGCGCGACCCGCGGACAATCCCCGAGGCGGAGCGATCTTACTTTCTCGAGGAGCGCTACCCGAAATACATGAACCTTGTCCCCCGCGACATCGCCACGCGGGAGATCTTCGACATCTGTACCACCGAAGGCCTGTCGGTCGAGAAGGACCGGCTCTGCGTTTATCTCGACCTGACGCACATCCCCAAGGAGACACTCGACCGCAAGCTCGGGGGCATCCTCGACATCTACGAGAAGTTTCAGGGGGTCGACCCGCGCACCACCCCGATGAAGATCTTCCCGGCGGTGCACTACTCGATGGGAGGGCTGTGGGTCGACTTCGAAAAGAGCCCCTCCGGGGGGATGCTCGAGGGCTCGCCGCGCAACCAGCAGACGAGCGTTCCCGGTCTCTACGCGATCGGGGAGTGCGACTACCAGTACCATGGCGCCAACCGGCTCGGGGCCAACTCGCTCCTCTCCTGCATCTTCAGTGGGTTGTTCTGTGCTGCCGGCGTCCAGGCTTCGGCCGCGGCGAAGCGGGCCCCGGCTGCCGAGTCGCTCTACGCCTCGGCCCTGCGGCGTCAGGAGGAGCGGCACGAAGCCCTGATCCAGCGGCCCGGCGGGGGTGAAAACCCCTACGGCATCCATCACGAACTGGGCGATCTCATGACCCGGGTCGCGACGGTCGTGCGCCGCAACGACCAACTCGCCTCGGCCTATGACGAGGTCTGTGCCCTCGAGGAGCGGTGGCGGCGGTGTTCGCTCTCCGACACCGGCAACTGGACCAACCAGAATGTCGTGTTCACGAAGTCGCTCGGCGACATGTTCCCACTGGCAAAGCTGATTCTGAAGGGGGCACTCCTCCGGGACGAGTGCCGCGGGGCTCACTACAAGCCCGACTTCGAGATGCCGGGGATCGCCGCAACCGACGCCGAGGGGAAGCGCCGCGAGGCGGAGCAGTGGTGCGACCGCTTCGAAGTCAACACCAACAAGTGGCTCAAGTCGACGATCGCCAACCACGGTGCCGACGGCCATCCGCAGATCACGTACGAGGAGATCGACACCTCGCTCATCCCGCCGCGGCCCCGGCTCTACGGCTTGGTTGGGGGCGAGGTGATCGAGGAGGTTTGGAGGGAGCGGCTGCGTGCCCGGAGCACCGCCGGCGGGCACGGGGTGACGCAGGAGCGGGAAGTCGGGGCGACCCGCTCCTGACAGAGAGGCCGGGGAACCGGCGTGCAGAGAGACAGAGACGGTCCGACGCGACACACCGCTGATGGAGGCCCATCGACATGATCATGAAAACGAATGACCACGACCACGGCGGCCAGACTGCCGCCCGCACGATCCCGGTCCGGGTGCTGCGCCAGGACGCCCCCGGTCAGGAGAGCTACTGGGAACGTCACGACGTCCCCTGGGAGCCGAACATGAACGTCATCAGCGTCCTCCAAAAGGTCGCCGCGATGGCGCGCTCGCAGGATGGTCGGCCCGTGGCCCCCGTGGCCTGGGACTGCAACTGCCTCGAAGAGGTGTGCGGATCGTGCACGATGCTCATCAACGGGCGGACGCGGATGGCCTGTTCGGCGCTCGTCGACCGGCTCCTCGAGGAGCATCCCGACGGCATCGAATTGCGGCCGATGTCGAAATTTCCGGTCGTCCGTGATCTCGTTGTCGATCGCCGGCGTCTGTTCCATTCGCTCGAGCGGGTCAAGGCTTGGGTGCCGGTCGACGATTCCTTCGATCATGGGCCGGGGCCACGGATCTCCCCGGAGGAGCAGGAGGAGGCCTACCCGCTCGCCGAGTGCATGAGCTGTGGGTGCTGCCTCGAGGCCTGCCCCCAATTCACGCGGATCGAGACGCCCCGACGCGAAGGGGAGACCAATGAGCAATTGGCCGCCCGCCGGACGGCCGCCTACGACCAAGGCTTCATCGGGGCCCATGCGATCAGCCAAGCGGTGCTGTTCAACAAGCATCCCACCGGCCGGATGATTGCCGACGAGCGGATGACCGCCCTGACGGCTCCGGGGGGGATCCAGATGTGCGGAAACGCCCAGAATTGCGTGGCCGTCTGCCCCAAGCACATCCCTCTCACCCGCTCGATCGCCCGGGCCGGGCGGGCGGCGACCCTGTGGGCCCTGAAGAAACTGTTCGATCGTTGAGCGGGGCTGGAAGAGCTGAAGAACTCGCCAACAGGGCTTCCAGACAGGGCATCGGACAAGCCCGATGCCGGGGCGACGATTGCCTACCCCCGCCATTCGTGGTAGTTTCGTTCCGGGACGATCCCTCCCCGGCCGGTCCGGCTGCGGGCAGGGTGTCGTGAGCGGTTCAAGACAGAACCAGGAAGGACTACGAGTGGCTTTGGAATCCGGCCGCGGGGCCCGTGACGACCGGCGTTCCAGGGATTGGTCGCCAGAAGAGTGGGCTGCCCAGAGCTGTGGGAGCCCGGCATCTGCCAATTCCGACGGGATGAACCCCGTCGCCTTGCAGGCCGCCGCTATCGCAGGCGACTTCGCAAAGCTCGGTCTCACACCGGCGACCCTTGCCGCCGTCGAGCGGGCCGGTTACACCGTTCCCACGCCGGTGCAGGCGGGGCTCATCCCGAGAGCCCTCAAGGGGATCGATGTCCTCGGTCAGGCCCGTACCGGTACCGGCAAGACATGCGCGTTCGTCCTGCCGATCCTCGAGCGGGTGTCGCAGCCGTCGGAGCGCGGCGGCGTCGGGCCGAGAGCCCTCGTGCTCGTCCCCACCCGTGAGCTCGCCGTGCAGGTCCGTGACGAGTTCGAAAAGCTCGCCCACGGTTCGAAGATCCACTGCGTGGCGGTTTACGGCGGCAAGCCGATCCGCGGGCAGATCGACAAGCTTGCCAAGAATCCGGCCGTGGTCGTCGGCACCCCCGGCCGTGTCCTCGATCACATGAGTCGAGGGACGATCCAGTTCTCCGGTCTGGAGATCGTCACGCTCGATGAGGCCGACCGGATGCTCGACATCGGGTTCCGCCCCGACATCGAAAAGATCCTCCGGCGCTGTCCTGACAGTCGCCAAACGCTCCTTCTCTCGGCGACCGTTCCGCCGCCGGTGGCCAAACTCGCCACGCGCTACATGCGCGATCCGGAGATCCTCGACTTCTCCATCGGCGAAATCGCCGTCGAGACGATCGAGCAGTTCTATTTCACCGTCGATCCGACGCGGAAGTTCGATCTCCTCGAGAAACTCCTCGACCGGGAGCAGCCCCGTCAGGTGATCATCTTCTGCCGGACGAAGCGCGGCACCGACAAGGTTTTCGAGCGGCTTTCGCGGCGCCGGGCCCGTCATGGTGGCGAGGAGGAGATCGGCTGCATCCACGGCGACCTCGCGCAGAATGTCCGCGACCGGGTCATGAAGCAGTTCCGTGAGGGGGGCGTGAAGGTCCTCGTCGCCACCGACGTGGTTGGTCGCGGCATCGACGTCACCGCCCTCTCGCACATCATCAACTACGACATCCCCGAGTTTTGTGACGATTATGTCCACCGCGTCGGCCGCACCGGGCGGATGGGGCGCGAGGGGGTGGCGTACACGTTCGTTGCCCCCGACGAGGGGCCGCAGTTGACCCGCATCGAGATGCGGATCGAGAAGCTCCTCCATCGCGACGAGATCCCCGGTTTTGAGGCCTTCGATCGACGGCCGAAGGCGGCGCCGATCCAGCAGACCGGGCCCGGCGGCGCGTTCGTCGCCCCGGAGGGGCAGCAGGCTGCCCCGCAGGCCGAGCCCGAGCCTCCCAAAAAGCCGTCGTCGGCCGCGCTCCTCGGCAAGGGACGTGGTCCGAAGCGGCATCGCCGGGCGCTGTAAGGCCCCCGGCACCTTCGCTCGAAACCGATCGGAGTCGCCGATGGCGCGCCAGACTGTTGGTGAGTCCCCCGGAGGGGGACGGAAACGACCCGTGCCGAAGTCGCCGCGGGGGGTGAAGCAGCGCCTCGAGAGTCTTGCCGATGCAGGGGTCCTCGATCTCCCCCGTGCCACGCCGGGCGGCGGTGACGACGACGCTGGGGCGATGGCGGATCCTCCCCCGATCTCCCGGGCTGCGGTCCTCCCGGCGGCCGTGACGCCGTCACGATCCGCGTCGCGCGGAGGAAAATCCGGTGGGGCACCCGCCGCCCACCGGCTCGCCGCGCTCACCATCCTCCGGGACGAGGTGGCCGGCTGCCGCGCCTGCGTCCACCTCGCCGAAGCCCGCACGAACACCGTCTTCGGCACTGGGAATCCTGCCGCCAGGCTCTGTTTTCTCGGAGAGGCTCCCGGCGCCGACGAGGATGCCTCGGGGGAGCCGTTCGTGGGGAGGGCTGGGCAACTGCTCACGAAGATCATCGAGGCCTGCACACTCACCCGTGATCAGGTCTACATCCTCAACGTTCTCAAGTGCCGTCCCCCCGAGAACCGCCGTCCGGAGCCGGAGGAGGTGGCCAACTGCCGGGGCTTCTTCGAGCGACAGATCGCGGCGATCGCGCCGGAGTTCATCTGTTGCCTGGGGGCGTCAGCGGCCCAGTCACTTCTGCGGACCGAAGAGACCATCGGGAAGCTCCGGGGGCGCTGGTTCGAGCATGGCGCCGCGACGGTGATCTGCACCTACCATCCTTCCTACCTGCTGCGCAACCCCGCCGCCAAGCGCGACGTGTGGGACGACATGCAGCGGCTCATGACCAGGATGGGGATCGACATGCCCCGGAAGGGCCCCGGCGGCTGATCTCCTCGCCCCCCGCACACCGGTTTTCCGGCATGTTGCCCCCAGGGGTGACGGTTCGGCTCAAGATGCCGGTCGTGCCGGTCCGATGGATTGGGTGGGTCTTGGGAGGGAACAGCCGCTGCTGGCTGTCGTCGACGGGTTTCGGGCCGGCTCGCGGCCACGTCCGTCGGTCGGGATGCTGCCTGGGGAGGCGACGTCCCGACGATCCGTGCCCCTGGTGGGCGCTGCCGCCCGGTTGGCAGGATGGGAACCGGGCTGAACAGAGGTCATGCATGGATACCGTCAACTCCACAGCCGCCCGCAGGGTCCGGGGCACTCGTCGGGGCACGCTCGCGGCGGTCGCGGTCTGTCTGCTTGGCACCGGCTGCACGATGTGCCCCGATCCATTCGATTATGCCGGCCCGGTGCCCAACGGCGCGGTGGCACAAAACGACTTCGCGGCGCGGAGCAACGGCATTCTGCCGGTCAGGGCCACGCCCCTGCCCTGGCCGCCGATCGTCGACTCGGCCCCCCGTCGGCCCACGCCAGCCGGGGATGCGGAGGGGAACGAAGGGGCGATGATCGCCACGGCCTCCCCGCTCGATCCGCTCGACGATCCGGACTTGGTCTCCGTCCTCGAAGCGTCGCTGACGGCGTCGGCCGAGGTGGGGAGCGAAGCGCTCGACGGCGCCCAGGAACCGACGTCGGGAGGACAGCACGCCGACGTCGCCGCGGAGATCGGGTCCGCCGAACCGGCCCGGGCCCTCTGGCCGGTCAGTACGAAGCGGATGGTTCCCACTCCGTCGGCCGACGAAGGTCCGGAGGGCGTTCCTGGGGCCGGCGATTCGCCCCGGGCCAGGGGCGCGGCGACGATCCTCGAGTCGCGCCTACCCAAGGAGAGTCCGCGGGTCCTGCTCCGCTGACACGGGGGCGACGTGACCGGGCGTTACCGCGTCATTCTACCCGGTGGAGCCCTGCATCGGGCTGCCAGCCGTCGGGGATGATGGCGTCCTTGGGGACGATCGCCACGCCGTCCCGGACGGTGAAGGTGGGGCTGTCGCCGATCTCGTCCCAGCCGTGGTCGTTGACGATCCGGGTCCGCTTGCCGATGCGGACGTTCTTGTCGACGATCGCCCCCTCGATGATCGTTCCCTCGCCGATGCCCATCGGCGGCAGGCCGCGTGCGGTATTGGCAGCGATGTCGTCGGTGGTCTCGTAGTAGTCGCTGCCGAGCACGACCGAGTTGCGGATGACGACGTTTCGGCCGATCCGGCAGCGCAGCCCGACGACGCTGTTCTCGATCACCGCCCCCTGCTCGACGATACACCCGTCGGAGACGAGGCTCGAGCGGATGCTCGCCCCGTCGATCCGTGACGGCGGAAGGAACCTGCCGCGTGAGTAGATCGGGGCCTCGGCGCTGGCCAATTCGAAAGGCGGCGCACTGCTGGCGAGATCGAGATTGCACTGGAAGTAGGAACGGATCGTCCCGATGTCCTCCCAGTAGCCGTCGAACGGATGGAGAAACACCCGCTTCGTGCGGATCGCCGCCGGGAAGACCTCGCGGCCGAAGTCCTGGTAGTCGGTCTTGCGGAGAAGGTCGAGGAGGCAGTCGCGGTCGAAGAGATAGATCCCCATGCTCGCCATGAGCGAGCGGCCGTTCGCCGGGATCCCCTGGCGGTCGATCCATCCCGGATCGGTGCGCACCATGTCGAGCTCCGCCTTCGTCTGCGGCTTCTCGAGGAACCCTTCGACGCGCCCCTCGTCGTCGAGCCGCATGATCCCCAGGCCGGAGGCGGCCTCCTCGTGGACGGGGATCCCGGCGATCGTCACGTCGGCCTTCCGCGCCATGTGGGTGGCGAGCATGTCGGCGTAATTCATCCGGTAGAGCTGGTCACCGGAGAGGATCAGCACATGGCGGATGTCCGGCTGCTGGAGATAGCGGATGTTCTGCCGGACGGCGTCGGCGGTGCCCTGGTACCAGCCGGAATTGTCGAGCGTTTGTTGGGCTGCAAGGATCTCGACGAAGCCGCCGCTGAAGGGGTCGAAGGTGTAGGTCCGGCGGATGTGGCGGTGGAGGCTGACGGAGTTGAACTGCGTCAGGACGTAGATCCGCTGCACCCCGCTGTTGATGCAGTTGGAGAGGGGAACGTCGATGATCCGGTACTTCCCCGCCAGAGGCACGGCGGGCTTGGAGCGGTCGCGGGTGAGGGGATAGAGCCGCGTCCCGCGGCCACCACCGAGGACCAGAGCCAGGACCCGCTGCACGCTCATGCTGGAAAACACCCTTCCCGGAGGTCGGTCGGACACCCGCCAACCGATCATGCTACGGAAACCGGTCCCCCCCGCCAATTCGGTTTTTATTCGGGATCACCAGGCGTTTTTACGCATCGGGCTCGGGCAAAGCCCAGGCTGCCAGCCTCCCCGTCCGGGTCAGCGGACGACGAAGTTCACCATCCGCCCCGGGACGGTGATCACCTTGACGATCTGCTTCCCGGCGAGGATCTCGGCGATCCGCGGATCGGCGGCGGCGGCGGCCTCGAGCGCCGGGATGTCGGCGTCAGCCGGGACGGTCACCCTGGCCCGCAGCTTCCCCCCGATCTGCACCGGGATCTCGACCGTATCGTCCTTCAGCCAGCGCTCCTCCACCGCTGGCCAGACGGCGAGGGAGACCGGTGCCGGCTTGCCGAGCACCTCCCACAGCTCCTCGGCCAGATGGGGTGCGAAGGGGGCCAACGCCACGACAAACGGCTCGAGAACCCCCCGCGGCTTCCGCTCGAGCGGCGTGAAATGGTTGACGAACTCCATCATTCGGGCGATCGCCGTATTGAACGACAGTGCGGGGATGTCCTTCGTCACTTTGTCGAGCATCCGGTGGAGCTCGCGGAGCTGGTCGTCGGTCGGGGCGTCGTCGACGACCTGCGGCGAGAGGACGACCTCGTCGGCCCGGTCGTTGACCACGAGCCGCCAGCAGCGGTCGAGAAACCCGCGGACACCACTGACGCCGGTGGTGCTCCAGGGCTTCGTCGCCTCGAGCGGGCCCATGAACATCTCGTAGAGGCGGAGCGAGTCGGCGCCGAACTCCTTCACCACGGTGTCGGGGTTGACGACGTTGCCGCGGGCCTTCGACATCTTGTAGGCCCGGCTCTCGACGCGGATCTTCGGCCAGTCGCGGAGGACGAAGTGCTCCCCTTGCTTCTCCACCTGATCGACGGGGAGCTTCGCCGCGACATCATCTTCCCCGCGCTTCTCCGCCGACACCCAGCCTCCCTTCGGGCTCCGGTAGCCGGTGAACTCCATCTCCCCCAGGATCATCCCCTGGTTGACGAGCCTGCCGAACGGTTCGGGGAGGGAGACGTGGCCGCGGTCGTAGAGGACCTTGTGCCAGAAGCGGGCATAGAGGAGGTGGAGCACGGCGTGCTCCGCCCCGCCGATGTAGAGGTTGACCGGCATCCAGGCCCTCTCGATCGCCGGATCGACGAAGCAGCTGTCGTTGCGCGGATCGAGGAACCGTAGGTAGTACCAGCAGGAGCCGGCCCACTGCGGCATGGTATTGGTCTCACGGCGGTAACGCCTGCCGTCGCGCTCGACGAACAGCCAGTCGGCCGGGGATCGCGACAGCGGCGGATCGGGGGTGTCGCCCGGTTTGAAGTCGATGAGGTGGGGGAGGTTGACCGGCAGATCTGATTCGTCGACGGCGCGGATCGCGCCGGTCGGTTTCCCGTCGGGGCCGAGCTCGTGGAGGATCGGGAACGGCTCCCCCCAGAATCGCTGCCGGCTGAAGAGCCAGTCGCGGAGCTTGTAGTTGACCGCCGGCCGGCCGAGCCCGGCCTCCGCGAGATCGGCCGCCACCCTCGCGATGAAGGCGCGCGTCTCCATCCCCGTGTAGGGACCGGAATTGACCGCCTTGCCGTCGCCGGTGAAAAGCGTCCCGTCGTGGCCGTGGCCCGAGAGGGGCTCGACGACCGTGACGATCTCCAGGCCGAACGTCCTGGCAAACTCCCAGTCGCGGTCGTCGTGGGCCGGCACGGCCATGATCGCGCCGGTGCCGTAGGTCGCCAGGACGTAGTCAGCCACCCACACCGGCACCGGCTTGCCCGTGAGCGGATGGATGCAGTGCGAGCCGGTGAAGACGCCGGTCTTCTCCTTGGCCAGATCGGTGCGATCGAGATCGCTCTTTCGCGCGGCGGCTTCCCGGTAGATTCGGATCGCCTCCTGCTGGTGGGGCGTCGTCAGCGCGTCGACGAGCGGATGCTCCGGAGCGACGACGAGGTAGGTGACGCCGTAGAGGGTGTCGGGACGTGTCGTGTAGACGCGGAGGACATCCCCACCGGGCTGGAGGGGGAATCCCGCGGCGCTGCGGGCCGATTGCCAGGAGGCGAAAGCTGCGTCAGCCGTGCTCGCGGGGGCGACAGGGAAGTCGACCTCGGCGCCGGTGCTCCGGCCGATCCAGTCGGACTGGAGCTTCTTGATGCTCGCCGGCCAGTCGAGGGGCTCGAGCTCCTTCTCCAGTCGATCGGCGTAGGCGGTGATCCGCAGCATCCACTGGCGCAGCGGGATGCGGACGACCGGATGGCCGCCGCGCTCGCTCACCCCCCCGATCACCTCCTCGTTGGCGAGCACCGTGCCCAGGGCCGGGCACCAGTTGACCGGCGCCTCCGATTGGTAGGCGAGGCGGTGGAGATCGCGGTGGGCGGCGATGGCCGCGTCCCCCCGGGCCGCGACGTCGGCGGGGATCGGCAGCTCGGAGATCGGGCGCCCCTTCTGCTGCCGGGCGTCGAACCAGGTGTCGAAGAGGACGAGAAAGATCCACTGCGTCCAGCGGACGTATTCCGGATCGGTGGTCGAGAGGACGCGGTTCCAGTCGTAGCTGAAGCCGAGCATCTTCAACTGACGGGTGAAGTTGGCGATGTTGCGCTCGGTGCTCTCCCGAGGCGGGGTGCCGGTGCGGATCGCATACTCCTCGGCGGGGAGCCCGAAGGCATCGAAGCCCATCGGGTGGATGACGCTCGTGCCCCTCATCCGCTCGAAGCGGGCGACGATATCGGTGGCGGTGTAGCCCTCCGGGTGCCCGACGTGGAGCCCCTCACCACTGGGGTAGGGGAACATGTCGAGGACGTACGTCTTCCGAGCCCCGGGGAGGCGGGGGGTCGCGAACGTGTCGTGCGTCTCCCACCAGGACTGCCACTTGGGCTCGATCCGGGCGGGTTGGTAGCGGGGCATGATGGATTCCGGGGAGAAGGCGCAGGCGGGTGGCTTTCCTGCGAAAACTCCGCAGATTCTAATGGGCCGCAGGCTTCGGAACAGTCTGGCCCGAAAGCCCCGCCCCGGATTGATGCATGCAACCCTCGACAGCATCCCCCGCGCCGTCCCCGCAGGCCGAGGCCCCGACGCTCCTCGGCACCGGCCCCGATCCCCGCGGCGGCGCCACACTCCCTCGGGCCCTCGTCCGGGCCTGCCGATTGGCAGGGGGGCGGATGAAGGTGGCCGACTCGCTCGGCACGCGGCTCTCCGGCCGCGCCCTGCTGATCCGCATCCTGTGCGCGATGCGGGTCCTCGAGCGGGTCCTCGCCCCCGACCAGCAGGCTGTCGGTGTCATGCTGCCGCCGACGGCGGCGGCGGTGATCGTCAACGCGGCGCTGGCGCTGATGGGGCGCGTGGCGGTGAATCTGAATTACACCACGAGCCAGCAGACCCTCGACCTCTCGATCGAGCGGGCGGGGCTGCGGCATGTCCTCACGAGCCCGGCGTTCCTCGCCCGCGTCAAGCTCGCCGTCGGCAGCCGGCTCCTCGACGCGACGGAACTGAAGAGCCGCCTCACGACCACCGATACCCTCGTCGCCGCGACGCAGGCGACCTGCCTGCCGCTGGGGATCCTCGAGCGCGTGCTCGGGATCGACCGTCTCCGGGCAGCTGACGTCCTCACCGTGATCTTCACCTCCGGATCGACCGGCGACCCGAAGGGGGTGGTGCTCTCCGAGGAGAACGTCGCGTCGAATGTCCGCGCCATCGGGCAGATCCTCCACGTGTCGTCGGCGGACGTCGCCCTCGGCGTCCTCCCCTTCTTCCACTCCTACGGCTACACGGCGACCTTCTGGACGCCGCTGGTCCTCGATGCCGCTGTCGTCTACCACACCAACCCCCTCGATGCCCAGGCGATTGGCACTCTCGCTCGCGAGCACCACGCCACGATTCTGATGGCGACGCCGACGTTCCTGCGGACCTATCTGCGGCGCACCCCCGCCGAAGACTTTTCGACCCTCGAGGCGGTATTCGGATCGGCGGAGAAGCTGCCACGTGAGGTGAGCGCTGCGTTCGAGGCGAAGTTCGGCGTCCGACCGAGCGAGGCCTACGGCGCGACCGAGATGTCGCCGCTCATCGCCGCCAACATTCCCCCGGCCCGGCATGTCCCCGGATCCCGCGCGGATGCCCGCGAGGGGACGGTCGGTCGGCCGATCCCGGGCTGCCGCGCCCGGGTCACGGCGCGCGACGACTTCGCGCCGCTCCCGGTGGGAAGCGAGGGGATGTTGTGGATCACCGGTCCGAACGTCATGCAGGGCTACCTCGACCGCCCCGACCTCACCGCCCACGTCATCCACGATGGCTGGTACTGCACCGGCGACATCGCCAGGCTCGACGAGGACGGCTTCATCACGATCACCGGGCGCGAGAGCCGGTTCTCCAAGATTGGTGGCGAGATGGTGCCCCATCTCCCCGTCGAAGAGGCGGTCAATGCCGAGCTCGGGTCGGGGGATGGCGAGCTGATGGCCGTCGTGGCGGGGGTTCCCGACGCCCGGAAGGGGGAGCGGCTGGTCGTCCTCCATCTCAAGACCGGCCGCGACCCGCACGAGATCTGCCGGGGGCTCGCCGCCCGCGGTCTCCCCAACCTCTGGATCCCCACCCCCGACAGCTTCGCCGAGGTGGAGGCGATCCCGGTGCTCGGATCGGGCAAGCTCGATCTCCGCTGGCTCGCCGCCGAGGCCCGGGAACGGTTCCGGGCCGGCGGGGAGCCGTCATGAGCGAACCGTCTCCAGCCGACTGGATCAGGCCGCTCCTCGGTCGGGCCGACGACATGCGGGCCGAGGTCTGGCTGCGCTGCACGCCGGGGACGGTCGCGGATGCTACCGGCAGCACGCCGGTCGTCGCCTCGGGAACGCTCGTCGGGCCGGAGTGCTCGACGGCCGCCACGCTCCCCACAACGGTCGCGCTCGTCGACCAAGGGTCAGTCGCGGGGCAGTCGGCGCTCGCCAAGGGGGTGTGCACCGAACCGGGCTTCTGGACGCCAGAACTTCCGAATCTCTACCGGGCCGACGTGACGCTCCGGCGTGGCGACGACGTGGTCGCCGCCGGCCGGCGGATGATCGGGCTGCGGCGGCTGGGGGTGAAGGGGCGGTCGTTCTCGCTCGATGGCCGGCGCTACGTTCCCCGCGGAGTGCCCGGGCAGGCCGATCGGGCGGGGCTCGAAGTGCTCCGGCAACTGGCGGCCGTGGCCGTGGTCGGATTCCCCGCTGCGACCGGGCCGACCGCAGACGCCTCCGCGGCAACCCTCGAGGCGATGCTTACCCGCGCCGACCAGATCGGGATGGCCGTTATCATCCGGCTCGCACCGTCGCAGGGGGGCGCGGTCGATCCGGGCTTGCTTCGGGAGCGACTCGAAGCCTGGTCAGCCCATCCCGCGGCGTTCCTCGTCATCATTCCCTTCGGCCTGGCCGACCTTGCCGTCGCCGTCGGCAGGCGCCGCGGCACGATGCTCCTCGGCATCGAGGTCGATGGCCTGGCGCCGCCGCCGCCACTGCCCGACCGCGGGCTCGACACGCTCGTCGTCAGGCTGCCGGAGGATGGCGTGCCGCACGAGGCCTGGCAACAGGCGCCCGCGCTTCCCCTCGTGGCGAATATCTGGGGAAGCGATCCGCGACCAGCCGCCGAGGCTCGGGGGGCGTGCGACCGGCTCCAGGCGCGGTTGGCGGAATGGGCCATTGCGGACCAGCGCGATCAGCCGTGGGACTGGGCCGGGTATCTCGTCACCTGAAGGGCCGTCGGGACGCGACTCTCCCGCAGATCACGCCATGCCTTTCGACGCCAATCGCTATTCCCGTCAAGTCCGGTTCGCGCCGATCGGCGCCGACGGCCAGGAACGGCTGGCCGCGGCCTCCGTGGCGCTGGTCGGTTGCGGAGCGCTTGGCGGGGTCGTGGCGCTGGCGCTGGTCCGCGCCGGCATCGGCCGGATCCGGATCATCGATCGCGACGTGCCCGAGCTTTCGAATCTCCCCCGCCAGGTGCTCTTCGACGAGGCCGATGTCGCGGCCGGGCTCCCCAAGGCGGTGGCGGCGGCCAGCCATCTCCGCCGAATCAACGCCGCCTGCCGAATCGATCCGATCGTCGCCGACCTCACCCCGGCCAGCGCCCCCCGGCTCCTCGGGGACGTCGATGTGATCGTCGACGGCACCGACAATTTCGAGGCCCGGTTTCTGATCAACGAGCTCGCCTGCCGGGAGGGGATTCCGTGGGTCCATGGCGGCGCGATCGGCGCCGAGGGGAGGGTGCTCGCGGTCCTGCCGGGGAGGTCGGCCTGTCTGCGGTGCCTCGTTCCCGATCCTCCCGCCCCGGGGGCCCTCCCCACCTGCGACACCGCCGGTGTCATCGGGCCGGTGGCCCTCGTCGTCGGCGCGGTGGAGGCGGCGGAGGTGATGAAGATCATCGTTGGCACCGATTCTCCCGTCGGCAATCGTCTCCTCGTCTGCGATCTGTGGGACAACCTGTGGCGCTGTGTCGATCTCGCGCCGCTGGCCGTCGCCGGCTGCCCGACCTGCCGGGAGCACGATTTCCCCTGGCTCGAGGGGAGGGCCGGCACCCAGGCCGCGGTGCTCTGCGGGCGCGACGCCGTCCAGGTCGCTCCTGCCCCGGGCCTCGCCGGCATCGATCTGGCGGCCTTTGCCGAGCGGATGGCTGCCGTGGGGGGCGTCGTCGCCAATCGGTGGATCGTCCGCGTCACGGTGGAAGAGGGGATCGAACTGGCGGTGTTCGCCGACGGCCGGACGATCGTCTCGGGGACGCGTGACGAGGCCCGGGCCCGTGGCCTCGTGGCCCGCTACGTCGGCAACTGAAGGGCCGGCGATTCAGCCGGCCGTGGCCGCCTCCATGATCCGGGCTTCGGTCGCCTCGGCGCGGGAGAACTCGGCCGTCAGCCGCCCCTCGGCGAGGACGAGGATCCGGTCGGCGAGCGTGAGGAGCTCCGGGAGCTCGCTCGAGGTGAGAATCACCCCCAGCCCCTGCCGGCAGAGGCCGTCGATGAGGGAGTAGAGCTCGGCCTTCGCGCCGACGTCGATGCCGCGGGTCGGGTCGTCGAGGAGGAGCACCTCCGGCTTCGTCAGCAGCCAGCGGCCGATGATGCACTTCTGCTGGTTGCCGCCGGAGAGCCCGGTGATCGCGGCGTGGAGACCGGGCGTCTTCACCCCCGTGTCGCGAACCGGTCCCGCGGCGAGCTGCTCCTCGGCAGCGCGACTGACGAGCCCGAGCCGCAGCGCCTCGTGGAGCGAGCAGAGGCTGACGTTTCCGGCGACATCGAGATCGGGGAAGAGCCCGAGCCGCTTGCGGTCCTCGGTGACCATCGCCACCCTGGCCGCACAGGCCTCGCGCGGATGGCGGAACCGCACCGGCTCGCCCCGGAGCTCGATCGTGCCGCTCCAGGTGTCTTCGCCGGCCCCGAAGAGGACCTCGAGGAGCTCGGTGCGCCCCGCCCCCATCAGGCCGGCGATGCCGACGATCTCGCCGGCGTGGAGATCGAACGAGATCCCCTTGAGCCGGTAGCCGCGTGGATGCTCGGGCCAGGGGAGGGAGAGCCCGCGGACCTCGAGGAGCTTCTCCCCCCGCGGCCGGCTGCCGTGGAAGTCGTGGCCGGCGATGTCGCGCCCCACCATCCAGCCGGTGATCTCGCGGGGGCTCGTGGCCGTTGTGTCGACCGTCTTCACATGCCGGCCGTCACGGAGGACGGTGATCCGGTCGGCGAGGCGGAAGACCTCGTCCATCTTGTGCGAGATGTAGAGGATCGTCGTCCCCTGGGCGACGAGCCGCTGGATCGTCCGCTCGAGCCGGGCCGACTCGGATTCGGTGAGGGCGCTGGTCGGCTCGTCCATGACGACGATCGAGGCGTCGAGGGAGAGGGCCTTGGCAATCTCGACGAGCTGTTGGTCGCCGACGCGGAGGTTGCCGGTGCGGTCGCCGGGATCGACGGCACAGTCGAGCTGGGAAAACAGCGCCGCACACTCCTCGGTCATCGAGCGGTCGTCGAGGAGACCGAGCGCGCCGCGCCGCTCGCGCCCGAGAAACACGTTCGCCGCCACCGGGAGATCCTCGACGAGGGCCAATTCCTGGTGGATGATCGCGATCCCGGCGCGCTCGGCATCGCGGGTCCCCGTGAAGCGGGTGTCGCGGCCGTCGACCTCGAGCACTCCGGCGTCGGGCTGATAGACGCCGGAGAGGATCTTCATGAGCGTGCTCTTCCCCGCGCCATTCTCCCCGCAGATGGCATGGACCTCACCAGCCCGCACCTCGAGGGTGACGTCGTCGAGGGCCACCACCCCCGGGAACCGCTTCGTGATCCCGAGCATCCGCACGGCGAACGGGGAGGTGGTCATCGGGGGGAAGGCCCGTCTTCGGGGCGCTGGCTCACGTGGTAGACCTGCGTGATTCCCACACTCGGAGGAGACCGAGAAGGCAAAGGGCTCCGATGCCGGTGGCGATGCCGGCGTCGCGGCCGGCTGTCATCGCGGCGATCGCGCCGGCGAGAAGCGCGAGGGTGGGGATGGCGCAGAGGCCGAGGGCGCCGGGGAGGAGCCGGGTGCCCCCCTTCGCCAGGGCGCCGAGCTGGGAGAACGTCACGGCGATCACCACGACTACGCCGACGATCAGCCCCTCGTAGACGTCGGCCCCGGTCTTGATGATCTTCGACACCGCGTCGATCACGACGCGGAGAAAAATCGCCCCGAGCACCGTCCCGGGGACCGTTCCCACGCCCCCCGAGAGGGAGCAGCCGCCGACGACCGCCGCGGCGATCGCATTGAGCTCGTGCCCACGCCCCTGGTTGACCGGCGCCGCGACCGACTCGTTGGCGACATAGAACAGCCCGGCCAGCGCCGCCGTCATGGCACCGAAGCAATAGGCGAACCACTTCACGTTCTCGGTGCGGATCCCCGCCAGGCGGGCGGCTTGTTCATTGCCGCCGAGGGCGTGGATGTGCCGGCCGAGGACGGTGCGCGTCAGCAGCAGCCAGGTGAACAGGGCGAGGAGGGCAAACACTGCCACCGGGATCCAGACGTTGTCACGGATCGCCTTGAAGATCGGATCAGAGACATTGATCTGGGCGCTCTTGGTCCCCACGACACCGAGTGTGCAGCTCTCGCACAAGCCCCGCGCGAAGCTTCGCAGCCCCACCAGCGTGGCGAGAGTGGCAATGAACGGCGGCAGACGCACCGCCGTGATCAGCCAAGTGTGGAGCGTGCCGACGAGAAACCCGGTCACGAGGGCAGCGAGCACCCCCACCCCGACCACCACTGGCCCCACCGCTTTGAAGGCCATGATCTCCTTCGGCGCCAGCGCCAGCATCGTCGTCGCCGCGATCGTCCCCGACAGCGCGATCATCGAGCCCGACGAGAGGTCGATCCCGCCGGCGATGATCACGACCGTCGCCCCGAGGGCAAAGATCCCGAGCAGGGCCGTGTTGCGGAGGATGTCGGTGAGGCTCTGCCAGGGGAGGCGGAAGTAGCTGTGGTTGGAATCGACCAGGCCCGTGAGGAGGACCGCCACAACGATCGCCGCCACGAGCGCCCACTCGGCAGGCCGCAGTCCGAACCTGGTCGACCGGCGGAGGCGGGGCGCGGCCCCACTGGCCGGGGCGGCGGTCGCGACCTCGGCTGGGGGAGCGGATCGGGGAGCGTTCGGCGGCGTCATGCGAGCGAGGGAGCGCGACCGGCCACCCGGGATGGATGGCCGGTCGATGGGGTGAGGGGCCGGGGTGGAGAACGGGGCGCTTCAGGAGCTCGTCAGGCCGTACCGGGTGAGCCACTCGCGAAACTCGGTCAGCGACTTGAACTCGTGGGGGATGTCGGCCGGCATCTCCCCCCGCTTGATCGGCGAGCCGTCGTCGGGAACGATCAGCCGCAGGCCGGTGGTGAAGATATCGCCGTTTTCGGTGCCGAGGTTCGGGAACATCTCCTTGATGACGGCCTGGTCGTCGCCGAGCATGGCGACGAACAGCCGGACAGTCTGGCTCCCCATCTCGAACGGATTCTGAACGACCATCGCGTCGATGAGGCCGTTGCCCATGTGTTCCAGCGCGATCGCCTGGGCATCGAAGGTGACCACGGTCGTCTTGGCACGGACCTCGCGCTCCTTGACCACCTCGGCAATCGCCGGGGCGTCATAGGCCCAGATCCCCACCAGCGCCACGAGGTCTTGGTGATTGACCAGCGCCGTGCGGACGTTGTCGCGGGCCTTCGCTCCCTCCATGCCGTCGGGCATCCGGTCGAGCTCCGTGTAGGCGGAGCCAACCGCTTCCTTGAAGCCGTCCATCCGGGCCCGGGCGTTGTCGACGTCGGTGAAGCCGGCGAACTGAACGTAGCCCCCGGAGGCAACGTTGCGGGCGGCGAGGATCTTTCCGGCGGCGGCCCCGAGGAGGCGGCCACCGACGATGTTGTCGGTACCGATGTAGTAGGGGCGGGCGTCGCGGAAGCGGGCCCGGTCGACGTCACTGTCGACGGTGATCACCTTGACCCCCTTGGCGGCGAGTTTCTTCATCTCCTCGACGATCGCGGCGTTGTCGGCCTGGATGACGGAGATCGCCACGCCGGCGATGTCGGACTGACTGGCGAACTGCCGGAGCTTCTCGATCTGCCCCTGGGCGGTACCGTTGTTCTTCTCCATCACGGCGACGAGCCCCTTCGACTCGATGCCAAACAGCTTCGCCCCTTCCTGGAGGCCGGCGTTGCAGGCATCCCAGAACGGATCGTCGCCGTTGGTGAGGAAGATCAGCCGCTTCGTCGGGCCAGCGGCGGCGCCCTTGCCGGCCGCGTCCGCGCCCCCCTTCTTCGCTGCGGGCGAACACCCGACCGCCCAGCCGAGGAGGCATGCCACCGAAAGGGTCAACCGGCGTCGCGAGATCATGATTTCCACCCTGAAGAAACGAAGCGTGTGAGTTGAAGACCGATTTTGGCGGTGGGGAGAGAAGCACCTCAGCACCGCAGGCACCGGCCCCCCCACCTCACCTGGCCGCGGCCGGCCTGCCACCCAGTTCAGTAACGTAACCCATTTTTTCGCACATGCACGAGGGGCTGGCCGGCCGACCCGGAATCCCCTCCCACCACCTCGGCGACGACGACCAGGTGGTCCCCAGCGACCGCCCGGCCGGTTCCCCGGCATTCGATCCAACCCGCCGCCGCGGCGAGGGCCGCGGTGCCCCCGGGGGTGCGGAGGGTGTCGAGGCCGGCGAACGGATCTTCGCCGGGATTCACAGGCTTTCCGAACTTCGACAGGAGGCCGCGCTGGGATTCCCCGAGGATGTTGACGACAAACGGAATCCCCCGGTCGATGGCGGCGACGAGCTCCCGGGTCGGGGCCACCGCCATGGAGACCGCCGGGGGGGAGAACCCGGCCTGCATGACCCAACTGGCGAGCATCGTCCGATCGCCGCCGTCGTCGCGCCAACTGATGACGAACAGACCGCTCGGAATCCGCCCCAGGGCGGTGGCGATCCCCTCGACCGCCGCCGGCACCCCGGCGGGCTGGGGCGACGGGGAGTCGGTGCGCGGGGCGGCGGGATCGGGCGACGTGGCCATGGGCATCTGTAGCAGGGGTAAAACGGGCGACCCCGGGAGGGGATGATGTCGGGGCCGGCGCGCGAACTTGCGGCGGTGCGCGAGGCCTGGGCGACTTCCATCCTACCCTGTTTTCCGTGGTCGTGCGGGCGCTCGGCGGGCGGGCAGAATGCGAGCCGGAGGAGCGTTTTCAGGGTCGTGTCGCGGTCAATTGATGCCGATCTCTCTGGAGTCGAACACCACCCGATCCTTACAGTCGGCCGGCGTGTCGGGCCCGTCTGAAGGGATTCCGATCCGGCGAGCGGCGCGGCCGTGGCCGTCTTGGCCCCAGTGGCAGTCATGAAGCGTTCCCGATCCCTTCCCCGGCCTCCCCGCGGCGTCGCCCTCGCGATGCTGGTGCTGTGGGGCTGCGCGCTGGTGGTCGGAATGGGGCAGAACGTGAGTGCCCAGGCCCCGCCGTCTCCCCTCGGCCTGCCGCCGCTAAAGGGCTCCGTCCTTCCGCCCGAGCCGTCATCGCCACGATCGCCGGGGCTCGAACCCGATCCGATTGGGGCCGGGGGGGCAACGTCCGGTCCGTTCCCGGGGGCGTCCTCACCGCTGCTCCCCGGGATCGATCCACTCCCTGCGGTGGGAGCGGCCGGTCCGGTGGTCCTCGACATGCCCTACGAGCCCCTTCCCTCGGCTTCGGAGGATGGCTATCTGATTCCCGGAACCGCGTTTCCGGAGGGCTTCGACGATTTGTGGGCGCCGCGCCCTTGGTTCTGGCAGTTGATGCCCAACAACCTCATCTACACCAGCTACCTCGCCGGTCCGAAGGAGCCCCGCTTCGGCACTGTCTATTATGACGACACGACGCCCCCTCCCTACGCCACGACCGGGCAGGAGGGATGGCTGTGGGATTCGACGCTCGGGGGGAGGGCCTCGATCGTCCGTTACGGATCCGACCCAGTCCTCCATCCGCAGGGCTTCGAGGTGCAGATCGAAGGCGCCGCGTTCGTGCGACTCGATCCCCAGGACGAACGTGACATGCGGTCGGCCGATTTCCGCTTCGGGGTTCCGGTCGTCTACGGCGTGGGGCGGTGGCAGACGAAGCTCGCCTACTACCACAACAGCGCCCACCTCGGTGACGAGTTCATGCTCAAGCATCCGACCTTTCCGCGGATCAACTATGTCCGCGACTGCATCGTGTGGGGCAATTCCTACTACCTCTCCGACTGGATACGGCTCTACGGCGAGGTGGGCTGGGCGTTCTTCACCGCCGGCGGCGCCCAGCCGTGGGAATTGCAGGGGGGGATCGAGTTGATCCAGGCCCGGCCCACGGGTGGCCGGGGGGCGCCGTTCCTTGCCGTCAACGGGTTCTCCCGCCAGGAGCTCGACTGGGGGGGGAATGTCTGCGTCCAGACCGGCTGGGCGTGGCGTGGGCGCCGCAGCGAGAAGCTCTATCGGATCGGCTTCGAGTATCTCCACGGCTCCGACCCCCAGTACCAGTTCGTCTACAAGAACCAGAACCGGGCCGGCATCGGGATGTGGTACGACTACTGATGTCGGTGGGACGGACGGGAGCGACGACGGCTGGTCCGCGGGCTTTCCCCGTCCATGCCCTGTTCCTCCCGGAGTTTTCCCCCCGTGCCGCTGTTGGCGATCGAGACGACCTGTGACGAAACCGCGGCGGCCGTCATCGACCGCTCGCGGGCCGTGCTCTCGAGCGTCGTCGCCAGCCAGGACGAGCTCCACGCCCGATGGCGCGGGGTCGTTCCGGAGCTCGCCTCGCGGGCCCATGTCGAGCGGATCGTGCCGGTGATCGACGAGGCCCTGGCCCGTTCGGGAATCGCGAGGGCGGGCATCGAGGCCGTCGCCGTCGCCGTCCGGCCGGGGTTGGTCGGTTCGCTCCTGGTCGGTCTGTCGGCCGCCAAAGGGATCGCCGCGGTCCTCCGCTGCCCCCTCATCGGCTACGACCACATCGCCGCTCATCTCTACGCCTGCCGGCTGGCCCACGGCGAGCGGATGACCTACCCCTGCGTCGGGCTCGTCGCCAGCGGCGGGCACACGTCGCTGTTCCATCTCCATTCGCCACTCGATCTCGAGCGGCTCGGTGGAACGATCGACGATGCCGCCGGCGAAGCCTTCGACAAAGCGGCGGCGCTCCTCGGCCTCGGGTATCCGGGTGGGCCCGCGATGGAGCGGGCGGCGGCCGGTGGGAATCCCGCGGCCCACCACTTCCCGCGCCCGCTGTCGACCGATCGGGAGCGGCTCGACGTCAGTTTCAGCGGGCTGAAGACCGCCCTCCGCTACCGGGTCAGACCCCCGGGCGTTCCCGACGACACGCCTCCTCCCACGGGGATCGCCCGCGCCGACCTCGCGGCGTCTTTCCAGCAGGCCGTCGTCGAGACGATCCTCGCCAAGGTCGATCTGGCCCTCGCCCGGACCGGCTGCCGCGTCCTCGCGGTCGGGGGGGGAGTGACGGCGAACACGAGCTTGCGCGAAGCCCTCGAGCGCCTCGGGAAAAAGCGGCGCGTCGATGTGCTGATTCCGCCGCGCGAGCTGTGCACCGACAACGCCGCCATGGGAGGGATCGCCTGGGAGCGGCTGGAACGGGGCGAGGACGACGGCCTCGAGCTTGACGTCCGCCCCGGCACGGACCGGAGCGCGTCCCGGGGACGCTGACTGGAGATTGGATCGCCCTGTCCCGCCGCTGGATGCGGCGGCCCGAGCCCAAACAGGCCAGGGAGGGCTTTTGGGAGTGACTCCTCAGAAACTCGAAAACTGCTCGAACTCGTCGTACTGCCGATGTTCGAGGTTCACGAAGCGTGTGAAGTCGTTCTGCCAGAGGAGCTTGGCGTCGCCGATCGGGCCGTTGCGCTGCTTGGCGATGATGATTTCCGCCTGCCCCTTGACCCGTTCCCGGTCCTCGTCGTTCGTCGCGTAATACTCCTCACGATGGACAAACATCACGAGATCGGCGTCCTGCTCGATGGCCCCCGACTCGCGGAGATGATTGAGCCGCGGTCGATTGTCGCGGGAGACCTCCGCCTGGCGGTTGAGCTGGGCGAGGCAGAGCACCGGGATGTCGAGCTCGCGTGACATCATCTTCAGCCGCCGCGCGATCCGCGCCACCTGCTCCTGGCGTGGATCACGTGGGTTGTCCGGTTCGATGAGCTGGAGATAATCGATGACGATCAGCGACAGCCCGCCGCGGCGCTTCTGCCGGCGGGCGACGGCGGCGATCTCCGTCAGGGTCCGCCCCGGGGTGTCGTCGATGAGGAGCGGAGCGACGCTGATCTCTGCCGACTTCTCCACGAGCCGGCGACGGTCCTCCTTGGAGATCGTGCCGTTGCGGAGCCGGTGGCCGTTGACTCCCGCAACGGAACAGAGCAGGCGGTCGGCTAGCTCCATGGCCGCCATTTCCAGGCTCACAAACAGCACCGGATGGTGGTTGGTGATCGCCACGTGCTCGGAGATGTTCATCGCCAGTGCCGTCTTCCCCATGCTCGGCCGGGCGGCGAGGATCACGAGCTCGGAATTGTGGAGCCCGCCACAGAGGGCGTCGAGCTCCGTGAACCCGGTCTCCACGCCGCCGAGCGTCTGCTCGTGCTTCATGCGGGCATCCATCCGCTCGAGCACCTTGCCGAGCACCTCGTTGATCGGGGTCGCGTCGGCGGAGCTGCGGTCCTCGAGGATCGTGAAGATCTTCGATTCCGCTCGTGAGAGGAGCTCCTTCGGCTCGTCGGTCGAGTCGTAGGCATCGCGGAGGATGTCGGTGCTGGCGTCGATCAGCGAGCGGAGGAGCGATTTGTCGCGGACGATCTGCGCGTAGTGCGTCGCATGGGCGGCGTGGGGCACCGACTGCACGATCTCCGCGATCGCCGCCACGCCGCCGATCCGTTCGAGATCCCCCTTCGATCGGAGTCGGTCGAGGACGATCGTCGTGTCGATCCGCTTGCCGCCGTCGTGGAGGTCGAGGAGGTGGCGGAAGAGGATCTGGTGGGCCTCGTCGGCGAAATCCTCCGGCCGGAGCACGAGGGCGACGTCGTCGCAGGCGTCCGGCTTCAAAAAGATGCTGCCGAGCACGCCGCGCTCGGCAGCGAGATCGACAGGACGCTCGCGCAGATCGGGCGAGCCGGCCCCGTCGCCGCTGTCACGAGATCGCCGCCGCCCGCCGTCCCGCTGGCGGTCGCGCCCTTCGCCCGATCCCCCGTCGCCATTCCGACGCGCTGTCGTCATGATCGAGCCTCCCGCCCCAGGTTCGTTCCGTCAGTCGCCCCGCCCGTGCGACCTAGCGGGGATCGACCGGCGTGGCGACCCTCTTCCCGACCATGTTGCCGGAAGGCGCCCCCGCGACAGCGTGCCGACACCCACGAACGTGGGCAGGGCCGCGATGCGAACCCTGCCCACCGGATCGATCAGCCGCGTCAGACGGTCGGCAAGACCGGCCGTGCCGAGCGGGAAGGGATCGTCACTTCGCCGTCGAGTCGCCGCTGGTCGGCACCACCCAAACCTTGAGATCCCCTTCAACCTCCGCGGCCAGACGGACGCGGACGGTGTAGAGGCCCACTTCCTTGAGCGGCCCCTGGAGGATGATGTTGTCACTCGAGATGACGAGATCCTGCTGCTTGAGCGCCCGGGCGATCTCGACGGATGTGACCGAGCCGTAGAGGTGCCCTTCGTCGTTGGCGTTGGCCTCGATGGTGACGCTCGTGCGGACGAGCTCCTCCAGCAGCGACCGGAGCCCGGCGAGACGTTCCCGGGCGATCTCCTCGAGCTTCGCCCTGTGCTTGGCCACCATCCGCTTGTGATGGTCGGTGGCCACGGTCGCCAACCCCTGCGGGAGAAGGTAGTTGAAGGCGTAGCCGCGCTTCACTTCGACCACTTCCCCCTGCTTCCCGAGGTGCTCGACATTGTGAACGAGGAGGAGCTCGATGCCCCCCCGCTCCCCCTTCGGCAGTTGACCGGCATGGGATCCGGTCGCGTTGACGGTCTTGTTGCGGGAGAGGGCTGCGGAGGACAGTGCCATGATTCGTCTCGTGAAACGGGGCTCGGGGAGAAAGGGAACAGAGCAGGGAAACAATACCGACCGGGAACGACCGGCGGGGCCTGGGGCACCCCGGCCGGCCGAAGTGTGACACAAGCCGGATCAGAACGGAATGTCGTCGTCAGATCCCCCGTGGGAGACCGCATCCGAACCCCGGCCACCGCCGTCGCGGCCGGGACCATCATACGCCGCTAGCGAGTGGTCCGGGAGGTCATCGGGCTGTTCTGGGCGGCCAGTGGCGGCGGGCCGATTCGGCCGCGAAGCCCCTTCCGGGCCCCGGCCCCCTTCGGCCCCGGGGGCCCCCTGGCGGCTGCCGAGGAGGACGAGCCTCTCCCCGACGACACGCAATTTGGAGTTTTTCTTGCCGTCCTTTTCCCAGGTGTCGAGCTTCAGCCGCCCCTCGATCATGATCGGGGAGCCCTTCGTCACGTATTCCCCGGCGATTTCGGCATCTCGGCTCCACAAGGTGACGTCGACGAACGTCGTTTCGTCGACCCATTCGCCGTTGGCGCCTTTGCGCCGATTGTTGACCGCGAGGCCGATCTCCGTGACCGGGGTGCCGTTGGAAACGTAGCGGAGCTCCGGATCCCGAGTGACGTTCCCGAGGAGAATCACCTTGTTGAAACTGGCCATGTTTCGCTCCTTGGACTGACGAGGGTGCTGGTGTTGAGTGGACCTTTGTTCACCATGATACCCCGCCGTGGGGACGTGTGTAAACACCCCCCCAAGGCCGTCAGGTGTGCCCGGGGATCCGAGACCATTCCTGCCGTTTCCCCCCGCCACTCTCGGCCGTCGGCCGGGAGTGCTTCGGGGATCGCCGAAGCTGGCCCGGTGTCACTCCGCCGCCGCAGGCGCGGCCGTCGGGCCGGGAACCGGACCGGGCCGCTTGGTCGCTGCGACCTCGTTCCCGGCCAGCGCGTGCTGGACGAGGGCATCGGCGATCCGCGCATCGACCTTCAGAATCAGCTTCCGGATGATGTCGTCATTGATCTCGCACTGCCGTTCCAGCGGACTGACCCCAGTCCCAGGCATCTTGAAATAGGTGAGCCAGTAGACCCCCTTTTTGTGACCATTGATCGGGTAGGCAAGCTTCCGCTCGTCCCACAGCCGGGCTGCCAGGATCGTGCCGCCGTGCTGGGTGATCAGATCGGCGACCTGCTGCGTGATGGCAGCCGGATCGCGGGAATACTTCGTTGGATCGAGGATGAACATCCCTTCGTACACCACCATGTCGCTCGTCGCTCCTCTGCTGGGGTCCGGCACGGCCGGACCTGGTTGTCGTAAGTGCCTTGGATCTGTCTTGCGTAAAACTGGCCGGGAAATCCCGGGGAATTGTGTTGTAAGGGGGCAGGGGGGCGGTGACAAATCCCCCGGAAACCACTGCTGAAGGGGGGGCTGGTGACGTCAATTGAACCTGTTCATGGCCGATTCGATCCCCGCACCAACCCATTCCTCCACGGCGTCCGCCGCCCGCTCCACAAGCATCGCCACCGCCGCTCGTTCATTCTTGGAGAACTTTCCAAGCACGAAATCGGCCGATGTCCACCCTGCCGGCAGCGGTCCGACGCCGATTCGTAGTCGCGGCACTGTGTTTGTCCCCAGTCTGGCAAGGATGTCGGCGAGCCCTTTCTGGCCGCCGCTCGAACCACTCCCTCGGATCCGCACGGTATCGGTGGGGAGCTGGAAGTCGTCACAGAGCACGAGGATGTCGGCGGTGTCGATCTTATAAAAGTCTTTGGCAGCCAGGACGCTCGCACCGCTCAAGTTCATCCAGGTCAGCGGCCAGAGCAAGAGCACCGGAACCCCGCGGATCGTCGTCTGGGCAAACTCCCCCTGAAAGCGGGTCCGACGGCCCGGACGCCCAGCCCGCCGGGCGAGGACCTCGAGGACGTCAAACCCGACGTTGTGACGAGTCCCGTCGTACGCTCGCCCCGGATTTCCCAATCCGGCGACCAGTTTCATGGCACGACCGGACCAGCAGCGACCGACACCGGATCCGAGCCGGCCCAATGCCGCGCGTCAGCCACGCTCCGGGCACCCCCCGGGCCGGGCTGGCCAAGAACCGGGAGCGACCGCCGTGCATCCATGGACGTCGGCCAAGGGCCGCAGCCATTTGCACGGACCGCTCCAACGACACGGACCGCTCCAACGACACGGACCACTTCGGCAACCTCCGAACGCATCACCCTTCTCCGGCTGCGGCCTCCCCCTCCTCGCCGGCTTTGCGGCCGATGATCTCCGGCTCCGCGGCCCCGGCAGCAGTCGCGTCGTCGGCCTTGTGGATCGTGACGGTGCAGCTGACGGCGGTTTCGTCTCCGTCGGTGACAGCCTTCGCCCCGTTCGGGAGCTCGATGTCGTGGACCTTGATCATGCCGCCGACCTCGAGCTTCCCCACGTGGATGTGGATCTTTTCGGGGACCGTGTCGGGGGTGCACTCGATCTCGATCTCGTGGAGCACCATGTTGACGGTGCCGCCATCGCGGTGGCCGGGGGCCTCGCCGCGGAGATCGAGGGGGACGCGGACCTTGATCCGCTCCGTCTTGTCGACCCGCACGAAATCAACGTGGAGCGGCTGGACGCCGAACGTATCCCACTGGAGATCCCGGAGCAGGGCGCTGGTCTTCACCGCGCCTTTGAGCTCGACGACGCGGCCGCCGTGGCGGATGACCGCTTCGAGCGCCTCACGCCGGGCAGCGAGATCAACACACTTTTCACCGTGCCCGTACAGCACGGCAGGGACGAAACCCTGGCGACGGAGTCGGCGGGACTCGCGGGTACCGGTGGCGGGACGGGCAACAACTTCGAGAGAATCGCTCATGACTGCTCCTTGCGGCAAGCCGGTCATTGTGACAGACCGACTGGAATCCGCAAGCCGAACCAAGAATCGTGGCGGTTTCCCCCTAAATCGCCCAGTGGCGGCCGATGAATGATGAATTCGGGGCTGCCAGAGGCGTTCGGCCACCAGCCTGAACACCGGTCCCGCCGGGGAGGTGTCGGACGGTCCGGGGAGGCTACTGGAACATCATGCTCACCGATTCGTTGCGGTGGATGCGCTTGATCGCCTGCCCCAGGAGGCTGGCCACCGAGAGGACCGTGATCGAGGGAAGCTGCTTCCCGGGGGAGAGGGGGATCGAGTCGGTGACGATGATCCCGGCGAATGGAGCCGCCCGGAGCCGTTCGATCGCCGGGCCGACGAGCAGCCCGTGGGAGGCGACGGCGTAGATCAACCCGGCGCCATGTTTCTGGAGCACCTCCGCGGCCGAGCAGATCGATCCTGCCGTGCTGATCATGTCGTCGAACATCAGGGCGATCTTCCCTTCGACGCTGGCGCCGATGATGGTCGTGCTCCGGGTCGTGTCGGCACTCAATCGCCGTTTGTCGACGATCGCCAGCGGCGCTCCCAGCCGCGAGGCATGGCCACTGGCCCGCTTGATGCTCCCCTCGTCGGCGCTGACGACGACGATGTTTTCCTTCGGAAGCCCCATCGAGAGGACGTGGTTACTCAGGACAGGGGCCGCATAGAGATGGTCGACCGGGCAGTCGAAGAATCCCTGGATCTGGGGGGCGTGGAGATCCATCGCCAGCACCCGATCAGCCCCCGCCCGTGTGATCAGGTTGGCCACGAGCTTGGCAGTGATCGGCACCCGTCCCGAATCCTTGCGGTCTTGGCGGGCATAGCCGAAGTAGGGGATGACTGCCGTGAGGCGGAAGGCGCTGGCCCGCTTGAAGCTGTCGATCATGACCAACAGCTCCATGAGGTGGTCATTCACCGGCGGGCAGGTCGGTTGGACGATGAACACGTCCCGGCCCCGCACGTCCTCGTCGATCTTGCAGGAGATCTCCCCGTCGGGGAACCGCCCCATCGAGATCTTCCCCATCGGGAGGTTGAGGTACCGGCAAATGTCCTGGGTGAGCGGGATGTTTGCCGGACCGCTGAAGATCTTGAGGTCGTTCATCGTGATCGGAGCCTGCAGGAAGGGAGGGCATTGACCGGCATCGTCGGGCCGCGGGCGGGGATGTTCAAGACGGAGCGGCGCCGCCGCGATGGCGCAGGGCCTCTGCCACTTCGGCGAGCTGCTCCGGCGTGTTGACCGAGAGCGTTTCGCTCGGATCGAGACAGGGGACGGCATCGACGAGCTTGCCGTCGCCGAGGAGGATGCCGGGGCAGTCGGTGAGGTAGTACTCGCCGGAGGCGTTGGAGTTGTCGAGGCGGGAGAGGGCCCGGAGGAGGTCTTCGGCGGCAAACACGTAGGTGCTCATGTTCACCTCTCGGATCGCCCGCTCCGCCGCCGAGGCATCCTTTTGCTCGACGATCCGGAGGAATCGCCCCGATGGATCCCGGACGATCCGCCCCAATCCCTGCGGGTCGACGGTGACCGCCGTGCCGACCAGGCAGGAGGCATCGAGCTGGGCGAACCGTTCGAGCAGCGCGCCGACGCTGCCGGGCCGGAGCATCGGGGAGTCGCCGCAGACGATCACCACGGGGCGGCGCCGGTCGGCCGTGAGCCGGGACTCGATCCCCTCCGCCGCGGCCGCCACGGCGTCGCCGGTGCCGCGCTGCTGCCGTTGGATCGCAAACGTGAGACCAGGGACGTCGGCAAGGCACGCCTCGACCAGCTCGGCGCGGTGACCGACGACGACGATCACCTCCCCGATGCCCGCCGCGCGGAGGGCGTCGACGACCCAGCGAACGAGCGATTTCCCGGCCGCCTCATGAACGACCTTCGGGAGGTCGCTCCCCATTCGGGTGCCCTTGCCGGCGGCGAGCACCACGGCGATCGGACCTCGGGGGGGCAGTGGGCTCGTCATCGGGGGTGGACCGTTGGGAGGGAGGAGGAGAAACGTTGGAACAGGACGAGGCCAAACGCGGAAGGGGCCAGCTCGCGACCGGGGGCTTGGGAAGATGGAAAATCTGTTAGATTTCGGTCCGTCGGTGGGCTGATGAAGAAGCAGGGACGCGGCGACAGGCCATCAACTGCGGGGCCGCATCACGGGATGCGACGTCCGCTCGGCCGGCCGAGCGAAGGCGGAGCCGTCCGCCGCAACCCGTGAACCGATAGGGAACCGATGGGGTCGCCGCCCCTTTCCGCTGGTTGACAGACATCCAAAGACTACCGCATCAAGGGGCTGATTTCATGTCGAGTCCGCGAACGGTGTCGATCATCGAGGCGAACGAGCGGACCGGCATCGTCCCGCGCGCTCCGGCGGACGTCGATGTCTCTGCGGGCCCTCTGGCGGTCCGCTGCCGGACGCTCGTCGGCGGGCTTGCCGAGGGGGTGCGGATGGTGGAGCTCGTTGCCGGGCGGACCCGTCTGCTCCTCCTTCCCGACCGGGGGCTGGGGATCTGGAAGGTGAATGCCGCCGGGACGGAATGGGGCTGGCAGTCGCCGGTGCGCGGGCCGGTGCATCCGGGGTTCGTGCCGCTTTCGGAGCCATCCGGCCTCGGATGGCTCGACGGCTTCGACGAGCTCGTCGCCCGCTGCGGCCTGGTGAGCAACGGCGC
>JBBAVV010000017.1:25594-80800 GCA_040397545.1 Pirellulales bacterium | reverse complement strand
CCGTCCTTCCCCGCCGGGCCAGCCGGGCCACGCTCACCAGCCGCACCGGGCAACCCACGCTCCCCTTGCAGCCCCGTGGCCCCCGCGATGCCACGATCACCGGAGATTCCCTTCTCTCCCTTGGCGCCGTGGGTCGCACCGCCGAGACCGATCAGATTTGCAACGCCGGCGGCAAAGCCCTTGCCGTGCCAGAGATTCAGATCGCGCCACTTCTCGAGATCCTGATCCCACACCCACAGCAGGCCGGCGTGCTCCTCATACCAGGCATCGCCCACGGCACCATGGCGCGGCAAGCTGGTGCGGTCGTCGATCAGCCCATGGACTGTCTTGATGGGGGGAAACTTCAACACAGACACGGATAAGCTCCTGTTTTCAAGGAAAGTTCTGCAAGGCGCGGCGCCAAAATCATGGGGTTCACCACGCAAGCACCGAAGCCAGCACAGCCCCCGCAATCCCCGAAAATTACCAAGTTTATCCCGGAAATCAAACGAAAAAGATCGGCCAGCGTGGCCTGATCCGGGGCGGGGGCAGAACAAGCCTGCAGTGGGGTTACCAGCGTCCCTCGACCGCCAGACCGCCGAGATCGGCGATCGGCAGGGGGACAACCCGCACCACCATCGAGTCGAAGTGCATTTCCGTCCGGCTGACAGCCACCGAACTGGCAAACGCCAAATACCAGCCGAGGAACACCTGCGACGGGTAGTGGGCGTTGTCGGTCATCCGCGACAGGCCGGTGAACGTCGAGCAGACGTAGAGCCCCCCCTTGGCCCAAGGATTCTCCACCATCTCGGCCGCGGCGAGGAAGGGAATCGCCCCGATGAAGGCATGTCCGCTGACACCGTTGTTGTCGTTGAACATGTGCCACTGGCTGCCATTCCCGTCGACCGGGCGCGACGCGCCGGTGGCGAGTTGGAGGACGTAGATGGGGGGAGCCCCGACGACGAACATCCGCAGCGAACGCGATCCCCACTCCCCGACAATGTCCCCGGTGGGATTCCCCTCGAGGATGATGCCGGTGACTGCCGCGGCGCCGAACACGGGAAGGGCGTACCGCCCCTCGCCGATGTCCTTGCAGTTGAGGAAAAAATTTCCCACATCGGTCGGCTTGACGCCGTCCATCCACGCCGTCTGCATCGTCGTGTCGAAGCCGGTGTTGGCCATCAGGGCCCCTGCGCCGAACGCCGCGGTGAGGCAGACGAGGCCCTCGCAGGAGTAGAAGTTTCGGTAATCCTCGACCACCTTGTAACCCGTTCTTGCCAGACGGGGATAGGCGCTGTGGGCCCAGGGGGGCTCACGATCCGCGATCCCGTCGATCCCGTCGCTGGAAAGCCTGGGGAGCGAGTAGATCGGCTCGGCCGATGGAGCCAACCTGGCGACGAGCATCGTCGTCACGTCCCGGCTCCCGGAGAGCGGCTGCTCCGTCCGCCAACCGCCGATCAGTTCGACGCGCCCCGGCCCCGCGGGCGCATGGGCCTCGGCGATTGACTGCGTCTGGAGCATCGCTTCGATCCAGGCCCCCGTCGCCCCCGGGGAGAAGCGGACAATGAGTCGCTGCCGGCGCGGCGGCGAAAGGCCCGGACTGGTGGGGATGACTCCCGGCACGAGCGGCTCGGCCGGCGGTTCGACCCACGCCGATTCGATCACGCCCTGCCCCGATGAACGGTCCGCGAAATCGGGCTCCACGACCCTCGCCAATGGCCATTCGGCTGCCACCGAAGCCCGGGTCTCACGCCACAACTCCCGTGGATCGATGTCGGGGATGAACATGCCCCCGGCTTCCATCGTTGCAGCCGAACGCTCCTCGGCCCACAACGCCCCTTCTCCGGCACCGCTGGCAAGGAGCAACAGACACCCCAGGGCCACGCCCCGTGAAGGGCGGCAGCCGGCGCGACGGTGGCGGAACGGTGGGCTCATGGGACGGGGAGTCTTTCAACCCCCGCGCGGTGTGGCAAGCCTGGAATCGGGCCGGCCGGGCGCCGGAAGCTCGGCCTGCTCAACGTTCCCCGTTCTTCCCAGTTGGGCTTTCTTCCCCCCCCTGCCCTCTCCTCCCCGCACCGTCGTCGGTCTCGATGAACACATCGACCTGTTGCCCGACGAAGAGCCTCTTTCCACTGCCGGGAGTCCCGTCCCGTTCGGGCGAGCAAGCGTAGATCACCTGGAGCACGCGGGTGTCCACCCGCTCGGAGTTGTCCCCCGTGAGCGACTTCTTCGGCACGACAAACGGCTCGACCCGGACGAAGGTGAGCGTGTATTCGGTGCCGGCGCTCCCCCGCGGGACTGCGCGGGCTGCGAACGCCGGATCGAAGCGGTCGATCTCGAACTCGTCGATGTCGACTCGCACATGGAGCCGATCGACATTCCCGAGGACAATCAGTGGCTGTCCCGGCGGGGCACCGACAAACTCACCGGGCCGGACGTTGACTTGCAGCACCTCGCCGGCCACGAACGACCGCACGGTAAGCCGATCGAGATCGATCTCCATCTTGGCGAGGTCGGCCTCCGCCTTGAGAACGGCGGCCCGCGACACGTCGCGATCGTAATTCCACGACCCCGCTTCACGGAGAGCAAGCTCCGCCTCGGCCTTCTGGAGAGCCGCCCGGGCGAAGGCATCGGCCTCCCGTTTCTCGATCACATCCTGCTCGGTGATCACCTGCTTGGCAAACAGATCCTCGGCCCTCCGCAGGGCGTCGGCAGCCGCGATCGCGGTGGCCTTGGCTTCATTGACGGTGGCCACCAGCGGCGGAATCGTTTCCCGCCGGGGCTCCGCCTCGAGGCGGATCAATTCACTTCGGGCCTGCGACACCGCCGCCTTCCGCACCTCCAACTCGCCGCGCAGATCGCGGTCGTCGAGGCGAAACAGCGGCGTTCCCCCCTCGATCCTGTTGCCGACCTTCACGAGCACCTCGACGACGACCCCGGGAGTCGCGGAACCGACGGCGATGTTCTCCGACTGCGCCTCGACGATCCCGGAACAGGCGAGGGTCGCCGCGAACGGGCTCCGCGGTGGCAGGGCCGGTGGGGGGGGCGAGTGCTCCACCCGTCTGGTGCTCCAGACGAACCAGCCGGCAAACGCTGCCAGCGCCAAAGCCGCCAGGGGGAGAGCAATCTGCGTCACCAGATCGGCGATGCTCCGGGGGCGCTCGAGGCGGTGGTGGACCGGTGCGGATGGGGCAGAATCCGCAGCCGGGGAGAGAGAATCGTTCATGGATGCCTTTCTACGTGTGGTGCAGGGGTGCACCAATCGCCCCCCTTCGGCGCGCCTCGATCGCAACGATCTGCCCGTCCTCCATCGTCGCGATCCGGTCGGCGTAGGGATAGACCCGCTGGTCGTGGGTGACGACGATCACGACCCTGTCCGGGCGGACGGCAAGCCCGGCGATCAGCTCCATGGTGATCCGACCATTCTCGGCATCGAGGGCGCTGGTCGGCTCGTCGCAGATCAGGAGGCGGGGCTCGTGGACGAGCGCCCGGGCGATCGCCACGCGTTGCTGCTGACCGCCGGAAAGCTCGCTCGGCAGATTCGTCAGCCGGCTCCCGAGCCCGAGCCGGTCGAGGAGGGCGGCCGCGGCCGGGAGGGCCCTTGCCCGCGACGAGCCGGCGATGATCAGCGGCACCGCCGCGTTCTCCACGGCCGTGAGGGCGGGGAGGAGATTGTACGACTGGAAGATAAAGCCGACGTTCGAGCGGCGAAACCGCACCCGCGCCGCCGGGGGCATGGCGACGAGATCGTGGCCGAGGACCTGCACGTCCCCTCCGGTGGGCTGGAGGGTGCCGGCGATGATCGAGACGAGCGTCGTCTTTCCGCATCCACTCGGGCCGACGAGCATGAGCAGCTCGCCGTGGGGAATGTCGAGGTCGACGCCGCGCAGCGCCCGCGTCACGGCATCGCCGGAGCCGAAGTCGCGAGTCACGCCGCGGACCTGGACAGCGGACGACGGCGGTGAGGCGGGGGGGGGCATCGGGAGGGATCCGTGGCGGGAATGGGAGGTCGATCAGCCACGGAAGACGATCGCCGGGTCGACGATGAACACCCGGCGGATCGAAAGGAGGCTCGCCAGAAGCACGATCAGGAAGACCGCCACGCCGGTGATCACGAGCACCTGCCAGGGCATGTAGAACGAGAGCTTTGAAAACGATCGCGTGCTCCATCCGAACAGCGCCGCGAGGCCGACGCCGACGCCAAGCCCGACGAGCCCCACATGGAGGGCTTGGGCGAGGACCATGAGCAGGATTGTCCCGTTGCCGGTACCCATCGCCTTGAGGGCCCCGAACTGACGGAGATTCTCCACGATGAACAGGTAGAACGTCTGCCCCGCGATGGCGGTGCCAACGAGAAACCCGAGCCCCACCGTGATGCCGAAATTGACGGGGATACCGGTGTTGAGCAGATAGTAGCGGATCGTCTTGTCGAGAAAGGCATCGCGCGAGAGGGCCTGAAGCCCGGTCTGGGACCTGATGCGCCCCGCCAACTCCGCCGCGGCGATGCCGGGGGCCGGCTCGGCGAGGACAAACGACAGCACTTTGCGCTCCGGCGGCGCGAACCGGACGGCCTGGGAGTATCGCGTGTAGACCACTGGAAAGCTCTGGAACGTCTTGCGGGTTCGGGCGAGGCCGACGATCACCGCCCGTCGGTCGTTCATCTCGATGATCCGACCGCGCTGGAACGGTTCGTCCGGCCAAAGCTTCCGGTATCCGACGACGTCCACGATCACCGCGTCGGGGGCACGGAGGTCGTCGATGCTCCCCTCGATCATGTTCAACGGAGCGCCGATGAAGGTCGCGTCGTCGAGGCCGAGGAGGATCATCTGCTCATAGGATCCCCCTTCGAGCCTGGCCCGGGCGATCCCCTTGTAGAGCCGGACGGCCCATTCGACGCCCGGAACCCCGCGGACGCGGTAGAGGTGGGTGTCGGCCATCGGTTTGACGTCATCGACATATTTCACGTTCGGGTCCATCACCCAAACGCCCGCCCCCTCGACATCGAGGATCTGGCTCACCGTCAGGGCCATCAAGCCACAGAAGATTGAGGACTGCTGGGCGATGAGGAGCGCGGCAAAAGCGACACCGAACACGATGCCGAGATACTTGGCACGGTTCCCGATCAGCATTTTCCAGGCGATCCAGATCATGGTTTCCCTGCACCCGAGAACGTCTTCCTCTTCCGTCCGGCCCGGGCTCCACTGCCCCGGGCCTCATCGCCGCCGCAGACCACGGCGGACCATCGATGCCGACCAGCGGACGAGGTTGAAGCCGTTTCGCGCCGCATGGTGCGTCGTCAGGCCGGTTCGATGTTGGCTGGCAACGCGGATCTCCCGCGGCTGCAAGCGGAGCACCGGGGCCCCTTCCCGGTCCCTGGCAAGCGGCGCCAGGCGGACCATCTCGGCGACCTCTTCAAAGTCGAACGTTGTGACGACGCCCGCGGGATCAACCCCCGACGGCGCCACGGCTCCGAGGCCAACCCCCCACCCGCACATGTCGAGGACGTTGTCGATCCGATCGTCGACGAACAGGCAATGCTCGAGACGGCACCCGAACCGCTTCCGCAGACCGGGCAGCACGAGGCTCTTCCTCATCCCTTCCCGCGCCAGGCGCAACCATTGTCCCGAGGTGAGCGCCGAGGTGAAAATGTCGTTGGCGCACAGGCAACGATCGAGCCAGCGCCCCCCCAGGCCAGCGGCCCCGAGGATCGCCGCGGCCTCGGGGCGCGAGCGATGGGTGACGAACACCACCTCCGCACCGAGCCCGGCCAGCCGCACAGCGAGGTCTTCATGGAGGAGGAGCACCTCCTCCCCCGATCGATCCCCGGTTGATGTTTCGAGCACGAGGACGCCGTCAATGTCGAGCACGACCGTCTCGATGGCACGGTGATCCCGAGCGGGGGCTGTCATAGCATCACGTGCCCGCGATCCTTCAATTCGTGGAGGAAATCACCCCAATGCGGACTGCTGGTCGACCACGGATAGGTGTGGACGACCGGACAGACATGGACATCGGGGGCGACGCCGGCCACGAGCTTCCGTTGCGGCAGATCGACGGCCAACGGGGTCCACGAAAGGCACGCCACCACGACCCCCTCCGCGCCGGCCCGGAGCATCATCTCGCGGGCCACTGCGATCGTCTGGCCACTCTCGATGCAGTCGTCCACGACCGCGACGACCTTCCCTTGGAACGACGCGTCGCCAGGTTGCCGGGTCTCCGTCGGCGCCTTCAGCTTCTCGGAGCGCAACAGCAGCCAAGCCATCGGCCGATGGAGGATGGTGTGATCGTAGAGCCAAGCGAGGAGACGCCTCGCACCGGGAACGCGCGTCAGGGCCTTCTTCACGCCGCTGCCGCGGCGCTGGATCTTCATCGACTTCAAGGGGAGCGCCAACGACCGGGCGACGATATCAGCCACGAGGAGCCCGCCATTGGCGATTCCCAGCACGATGTCAGGTCGGGGCTCGACATCCGCCAGTCGGCGGGCGAGCTCCTCCGACAGCACGCAGGCTTCCCGGACCGACATGGTCTCGCATTGCCGCGATCGCTCGAATCGGGAGACAATCTCGGCGTCGGTGAGGGTTTGTCCAGGTTTCGCTCCCACGCAGCACACCCACTTTGTCGACCGACTCGGGACTGGGCTTCACGACCGCGGAGGCACTGGCGCACCCCCGCCGCCATGAAACAGCGGCGGCCCTGGATTCTCTCCGCCGATTGACCGGGTTATACCGACAGGTTCGTCAGGCTGCCAACGCCTCGGAGAAGTCGCGTTCGGCATGGGCCGCAGCGGTGAACCACGGCGGCGACCGCCGATCTGGTATCATCATCACTCCATCGAGCGTCGTCAGGTAACCACGTGCCAGGGCAGGCTGCCCCCCCACCGTCCGAGCCCTCCGGTCAGTCGTGCGGTGCATCGCCGCCGGCCGATCCGCGCATCACTTCGGTGCTCGCGCGCTGGTGGGGCTTCGACCAACTCCGCCCGCTCCAGGCGGAGGCGATCGCAGCGGCGCTCGACGGCCACGATTCGGTCGTCATCATGCCCACCGGCGGGGGCAAGAGCCTCTGCTACCAGCTACCGCCCCTGGTCGGGGAGGTCACCGACGTCGTCGTCTCGCCGCTGGTGGCGTTGATGAAGGATCAGGTCGACGCCCTCGAGGCGATCGGCTACCCCGCAGCCGCCCTCCACTCGCAGATGTCCCAGGAGGAGCGGACGAACGTCCGCGACCGGCTCGCCGCCGGGGAGCTGCGGCTGCTGTTCACGGCACCGGAACGGCTCGTCAACAGCGGGCTCCTCGACCTCCTTGCCCGCGTCGGCGTGAAGCGCTTCGCGATCGACGAGGCCCACTGCATCAGCCAGTGGGGGCATGACTTCCGCCCCGAGTACCGGCAGCTGGCTCTCCTCCGGGACCGTTTCCCCGCGGCCAGCGTCCACGCCTTCACCGCTACCGCCACGCCGCGCGTCCGGGCCGACATCGCCGCCCAGCTCCACCTCCGCGCGCCGCGGATCCTCCTCGGAACCTTCGACCGGCCGAACCTCTGCTACCGCGTTGTCCCCCGTACCGACCGGATCGCGCAGACGCTCACGACCCTCGGCCGCCACCGGGGCGAGGCCTCGATCGTCTACTGCATCTCGCGGAAGGAGACCGAACAGCTCGCCGCCAGGCTCGCCGCCGAGGGGATCCTCGCCAAGCCCTATCACGCGGGGCTCGACCCGACCCAGCGCCGCCGCACCCAGGAAGCCTTCGCCCGCGAGACGATCGACGTCGTCGTCGCGACCGTCGCCTTCGGCATGGGAATCGACCGCTCCGATGTCCGTCTCGTCCTCCACACCTCGCTCCCGAAAAGCCTCGAGGCCTACCAGCAGGAGACGGGGCGGGCCGGTCGCGACGGACTGGCGGCCGAGTGCGTCCTCCTCTATTCCTCCGCCGACGTCTTCAGCTGGGAATCGCTCGTGCGGAAGAGCGCCGGCGAATCGGATCTCGACCCCGACGAGCAGGAGCGACTGATCGCCGGGCAGCTCGAACACCTCCATGCGATGCGCCGGTATGCCCAGGCCGCGCGCTGCCGGCACGCGGCCCTCTCGGAGTATTTCGGGCAGGCCTACGGCGCCGAGCCCTGTGGGGCGTGCGACGTCTGTCTGGGGGAGACCGAGAGCCTCCCCGATTCGACCGTCATGGCCCAGAAGCTGATCTCCTGCGTGGCTCGGGTCGGCGAGCGGTTCGGGGTCCGTCACGTCTGCGAGATCCTGCGGGGGGCGAAGACCGACGGCATCATCCGCCATGGCCACGACCGGCTCTCGACCTTCGGGCTCCTCGCCGCGATCGACCAGCGGACGGCGGAGAACCTCGTCCATCAGCTCCTCGACCAGGGCCTCCTCGCTCGCAGCCCGGGAGACCGACCGGTGGTGATGCTCAACGCCCTCTCCTGGGAGGTGATGCGCGGGCAACGGCCGGTGGTGCTCCTCGAGCCACGTGTCGGCAAGGCCAAGCCCTCCAAGCCCGACGCCGACGACTGGCAGGGGGTCGACCGCGATCTCTTCGAGCGGCTCCGTTCCTGGCGACGGCGAGTGGCCGAGGCCCGTGGCAAGCCGGCCTGGACGATCCTCGACGACAAGGCGCTGCGCGCGATCGCCCGCGACAAGCCGACGAGCCCGGCGGCCCTGCTGCGCGTGAAGGGGATCGGCGAGAAGCGCTTGGCCGATTTCGGGGACGCGATCCTCGATCTCGTGGCCGGAAAGCCCGTCTGAAGGGCCGTCGCTGGCCCCGCCGGAGGCGATCCGGAAAGTCGCTCTCTGCGATCGGGGCGCTGCCTGCCACAATTGACAAGATGGGAAGCCCGATCCGCACACTCGTCGCCGCTGCCGCCTCGCGGATCGGTTATTTCGCGTCAAAGCGCACGCCGCTTGCCGACCTGCGCCGGGTTGTCGATCTCCTCCGGCCTGTCGATGCAGGTCGGGGGCTCATCAGGATCGGTGCCGATGGGGACGGCGGCTATCTCCTCCCCGATGATCTCGATCGTATCGCCGCCTGTTTCTCCCCCGGTGTCGACCGGCAGGCGACGTTCGAGAACGCGCTGGCCAGGCGCGGCATCGGCTCCCACCTCGCCGATCGCTCCGTCGCCGCCGCGCCCGCCGGGTGCTCACCGATGAGCTTCGAGCCGGTCTTCCTCGGCACCTTCGACAGCGCGGGCACGACCACGCTCGGGAGCTGGGTGGGGCGGCACGCCCCCGCCGATGCGGGCGACCTGCTCCTCCAGATGGACATCGAGGGGGCCGAGTACGGCGTCATCGACAACGCCGAGTGTTCCCTGCTGCGCCGATTCCGGATCCTCGTCATCGAGCTCCACCACCTCGACGCGCTCGGCCAGCCGTTCGCCTGCCGCCGCATCGGCGAAGCGCTGGAGAAGCTGCGCCTCGATTTCGTCCCCGTTCACCTCCACCCCAACAGCTATGCCGGGATCGTCCGCATCGGTGGCTTCCCGGTGCCGCCGCTCCTCGAGGTGACGTTCCTGCGGAAGGACCGCTGCCGGTCGGCACGGCCGCGGACCGACTTCCCGCATCCGCTCGACCGCGACAACGTCCCCAGGAAACGTTCGGCCTCCCTGCCGCGCGAGTGGTACGCGTGACGCGCCGGCCGACGGCGGATCAGCCTTCGCCGAGATAAGCCTCGCGGACGCGCCGGTCACCGGCGAGGTCCCTGCCCGGGCCGGAGAGGGTGATCCGGCCGGTCTCGAGGACATACCCGCGATCAGCGAGCTTGAGGGCCGCCCGGGCGTTCTGTTCGACGAGGACGACGGCGATTCCCCGCTGCGAGAGGCTGCCGATGACCTCGAAAATCTTCTGCACGATCAGCGGGGCAAGCCCCAGCGACGGCTCGTCGAGGAGGAGGAGCTTCGGCCGGCCGATGAGGGCCCGGGCCAGCGCCAGCATCTGCTGCTCGCCGCCGGAGAGTGTCCCCCCCATTTGGCCCATCCGCGAGCCGAGGACGGGAAACAGGCTGCAGGCCTCGTCGATGTCGCGGGCTACCATCGCCCGGTTGGTCTGCGTGAAGCCGCCGAGTTGGAGATTTTCCCGCACCGAGAGCCGGGGAAAGATCCGGCGTCCCTCCGGGGCATGGCCGATGCCGAGCCGGGCGATCGCGTGGGTCGGGAGGCCGGTGATTGGCCGGCCGGCAAACGAGATCGTTCCCCGGCGGGCGGGCACGACGCCGGAGATCGCCATCAGGAGCGACGTCTTCCCGGCACCGTTGGCGCCGATGATCGCCACCGCCTCCCCCTCGGCAACCTCGATCGACACCCCATCGAGCGCCCGGATCGGGCCATACCCCGCCTCGAGCTCCTTCACTTCCAGGATCGGCATCGCCATCTCCCCCTGCCCCGCTCCGGCCACGGGTTTGTTGTCAGCCTTCGCCGCCGAGATAGGCCTCGATCACCTTTTCATCACGGCGCACCTCGGCCGGCGTGCCCTCGGCGATCTTCGTCCCGTGGTCGAGGACGGCAATCCTGTCGCTGATCCGCATCACGACGTTCATGTGGTGTTCGATGAGGAGCACCGTCACGCCCCGATCCCGGATCCGTTCGACCAGCCCCGCAAGGTCGGCCGCCTCGCTCGGATTCATCCCCGCCGCCGGCTCGTCGAGGAGAATGAGCTTCGCTCCGGTGGCCAGGGCCCGGGCGATCTCGAGGCGGCGCTGGTCGCCGTAGGGGAGCTGGCCGGCGATCCGGTTGGCATCGCCGGAGAGCCCGACAAAGTCGAGGGCCGCGATCGCTTTTTGCCGCGCCTCGGCCTCGGCCCGGCGGTTTGCTGGGGTAAGCAGAAGCATCGAGAACACACCCCCGGGGATCGTCCGGTCGAGTCCGACCAGCACGTTCTCGAGGACGCTCATGCTCGCGAAGAGGCGGATGTTCTGGAAGGTGCGCGAGATGCCGGCCCGGGCGACGACGTGCGGCGAGCGGCGGCCGCGCTGCCAGACGGCGAGCGTCCCGGCACTGCCGAGGAGCAGGCCCGCGATCACTCCCAGCCAGCCCCGCCACCGGATCCGGCTCTTGCCGGCGGCAAGACGATCGAGCACCTCCTCCTTCACGACGGGAAGCACGACCAGCGGGGCGGCGGCGGCATCGCGCTGGTTCAGATCGGTGGCATCGGGGACGGTGCCCGGGCCGGTGCGCCGGGCGGTGACCTTCGCCTGGAGGGCGTCGCGCACGAGCTTCGCCTCCCCCAGGTCGCGCTTGATCGCCAGGACATCGCTCCCATCGGCGCTGACGACTCGCCATTTCCCCGCCATCTGATCGATCGCCAGTTCGGAGCGGAAGTAGCCGCGAAGACGCTCCATCGCCCCCGACATCGTGAACGGTTCTCCGGTGATCATCCCCCGCTTCACGACTGCCATCCAGAGCCGATCGACATCGACCGCCGCGGCGGCGAAGAGCAGACCGGTGAGGAGGCCGACAGCGAGGGCCCGGAGGATCGTCCCCGGCGTGAAGGATCGCTCCAGCCGCTTCCCCCGGAACCGCACCGATCCCGACGACGGTGCGTAGATGCCGCTGACGCAGTTGAAGGCCGTGGTCTTGCCGGCGCCGTTGGGGCCGATGAGGGAGACGATGCTCCCCTCGGGAACGTCGAGGTCGAGCTCCGACACGGCGACGAGCCCACCGAAGCGCACCGTGACCCGATCGACGTGGAGCAGGGGCGTCCCGGCGGGGCCCGCGTTGTCGTTCATGGTCCCGCCCCCCCGTCGTGGAGTTCGGCCGCCAGACGCCGCGACGGGATCAGCCCCTCCGGCCGATATCGCATCACGAGCACCAGCGCCACGCCGAAGAACGCCAGCCGCCAGCCGCTGAAGGAAAGGTAGCTCAACCCCTTCGGATTGACATCCATCTGCTGGATCCAGGAGTCGGCCCACGGCGCGAGAATGGTGTCGAAGCCGACGAGGATCGCCACCCCCAGGAGCGTGCCGGGAATGCTCCCCAAGCCCCCGAGGATCACGGCACAGAGGACCATGATCGAGCGGTTGAAATCGTAGGCGTTGGGATCCGCGGTGGTCGACAGGCTCGCCGCGTAGAGGCAGCCGGCCAGCCCCGCGACGGCCGACGACATCGCGAACGCCGAGAGCTTGACCTTCGTCGCGGAGATCCCCATCGCCTGCGCGGCGAGCTCGTCCTCGCGGACGGCGACGAGCGCCCGGCCGAGGCGCGAGTTCTCGAGCCTCCGCATGGCGAGCACGACCCCGGCGAGCGACAGGAGCGCGAGGTAGTAGAACCAGCGCGGGTCGATGGCGAACTCCTTCCCGAGATCGATCCCCGCGATCGTCACCCCGGCGCCGGGGGGCGGGACGGGATTGAGCCCCTTCATGCCGCCGGTGATCTGCTCGAGATTCCGCAACGTGACTTTGACCACCTCACCGAAGCCGAGCGTGACGATGGCCAGATAGTCGCCCCGGAGCCGGAGCGTCGGCGCGCCGAGGGCAAGCCCAGTGCCGGCGGTGACGAGGACAGCAATGACGGCGGCGGCCAGGAACCCGATCTGGAACGGGTACATCGGCACGGTGAGGATCGCGAGAACGTAGGCCCCGATCCCGAAGAACGAGGCGATGCCGAGATGGACCAGCCCGGTGTAGCCGACCATCACGTTGAGGGCCAGGGCGAGGATGCAGTAGATGAAGAGATTCGTCACCTGCCCGCCGAGGGCACCGCCGAGGGCGGGGATCACCAGCGGCGCGATCGCCAGCACGGCGAGCGTGGCCAGCTCCCAGCGCTGCGCGAGGAATGCCCAGGGGCCGGTGGAGGGGGCCGGTGGGGAGGATGTTCGGGGGGATCGGGTGGTGGCCACGGCGTCTACACCTTCTCCTTCACCCGGCGGCCGAGGAGGCCCTCGGGACGGAAGACGAGGATGACGATCAGGATCGCGAACACGATCGCCCCGGTCCAGCGCTCGCCGACGTAAGCACTGGCCAGCGCCCGCACCAGGCCGATGACGAGCCCGCCGAGGACGGCGCCGGGGATGCTCCCGATCCCCCCCAGCACCGCGGCGGTGAAGGCATAGAGGCCATTCTGGAACCCCATCTGGAAGCCGATGGTGTTGATGTAGAGCCCGTAGATCACGCTCGCCGCCCCACCGAGGAAGCCGCCGATGAAGAAGGTGGCGGCGATCACCCGATCGACATCGACGCCGACGAGGGCCGCCGCCGTCGGATCCTGCGACACCGCGCGCATCGCCTTGCCGAGCTTCGTTCCCTTCACGAGCACCGAGAGGGCCACCATGAGCGGCCCGACGATGATGACCACGAGGAGATCCTTCCAGGTGAACTGGAGGGCGTCATTGTGGAGGAGGTTGGTCGAGGGGAGGAGCTCGGGGAACGATTTGTCGGCCGGCCCGAGCCAGAAGAGGCCGACGTTCATGAAGATGAACGAGACCCCGATCGCCGACACCAGGGGGGCGAGTTTGGGCGCGTTGCGGAGCGGCTTGTAAACGATCCGGTCCACCGCCACGTTGAGCAGGCCGCAGAACAGCCCGCAGAGGAGAACAAGCCCCCCGATCCCCACCCAAGTGGTCGCCGCCCCGGTGGCGGTCATCCCCAGGGCCCCGACGAGCGACAGCGCCAGACAGGCCCCGAGCATGATCAGGTCGCCATGGGCGAAATTGATCAGCCCGATGATCCCGTAGACCATCGTGTACCCCAGCGCCACCAGCGCGATGAGCGCGCCGTTGGTGAGGCCGATGAGGCACTGTTGGAGGAAGAACTGGACGGACACGCGGATGGATTCCGGAGAAGGATCAGACCGGGTTCAGGGGCTCCCGCCCCCCGGGGGGTCGACCCGGGGCGACGGCTCGTCCGGGGAGGGAACGACGAGATCGGCTTCGTCGAGGATCTCCTCGAACACGAAGCGCCCCCCCTTCACGACATTGACGGTGAGCGTGCGGAGGGTCGTGTCGCCGTTCTCGTCGAAGCCCCAATGGCCGAGGGCCCCGTCGAAGTCACGGATCGCCAGCGCCGCATCACAGATCGCGCGGCGGTCCTTGCTGCCGGCGGTCGCGATCGCTTCGATGGCCACCCGGGCCGCCTCGTAGCCGTAGACGGCGTAGGCCTCCGGGAGCTCCCCGTACTTCTCCCGGTAGCGGTTGACGAAAACGCCCCCCTTGCCAGTGAGCTTCTCTGGCGGGAGCCCGCCGAAGGTCACGAAACACCGACCCTCGAGGTTCGCGGCCCCGGCCGAGTCGATGAACACCTGCTCCAGGCAGCCGTCGGGCACCATGAGATCGGCGCCGACGCCGGCCGCGGCCATATCCTTGGCGAGTTGCCCCCCCTTGCTCTGCGTGGTGCCGCCGAAGTAGACGAGATCGGGCTTCGTCGCCTTGATGCTTGCCATCAGCGATTTGAACTCCTGCGCCTTGGCATCGATCGAATCATGTCCGAGGACCTCGACGCCGAGCTCGCGGCAGCGCTCGTCGAAGAGGTCGGCGATCCCCTTCCCGTAGACTTCGTTGTCGTCGAGGATGTAAACCTTCTTCACGCCCCGGCGCAGCGCCCAGTCGGCCGCCATCGGCCCCTGAAGGTCGTCGGCGGGAACGACGCGGGTGTAGTTGCGCCGGCCGGTGGGGCGGTAGACCCCCGGCTCGCCCGGGACTCCGAGCCCCGGCTTCGTCAGCCCCACGGCCGTGTTGGCCGGCGACACCATGAGCAGATCGCCGAGATTCAGAATCGGCATCGAGACCTTCGCCGCCCCCGAGTTGAACGTGCCGATGTAGGCACAGACATCCGGATCCTGGAGGGCGCGGCGGGCGTTGGCCGCCTCGGCCTCGCTCGTCCACTGCCCGGCGGCGGCCGTCGAATCGTCGAGATCGAGGTACTCGATCCGGAACCTGCCCACCTTCCCTCCCGCCTCGTCGATCGCCATGCGGATGCCGCGGACGAGCGTGTCGGACTGGTGCTTCGCCGAGCCGGTCCGCGGCAGGCTGCTGACGATCTTGACCAGATCCGGATCGGCCGGGCGGCAACCGGCCATCGCCACAGCTCCGGCCAGCACCGGCAGCAGCCCGGCGAGGCGGAGGAGGAAGCGGCGACCGAACCGGGAGGTGGGAGTCATGAGACGAATGTAGAACCGACGTTTTCCGGCCGCAACGGTCCTCTCGCCAATCCCCTCCCGCGGAAGGCCCGCTCGCGGGCCTTCATTGCCGCACCATCCGCCATGCCCGGTGGATCCGTTCATTGCGGAAATCCTCGGGTATTGTGCGGTTGGTGATCTCCCGGAAGCTGAAATCAGCCGCCAGCGTGGCCTCCGCCAGGTGAAAGCGGCGGAAGTTCGTGGAGAAGTAAACGGTACCGCCTGGGGTCAGATTACGGGCCACCAGGGCGAGGAGCTCGGCATGGTCGTGCTCCACATCCCACGGCACCTCGCTCCGGGCCGAGCGGGAGAAGGTGGGGGGATCGACGACGACCAGATCGAAAGGGGGCTCGCCGCGGCGGGCTCGGTGTTCGAGGAAGGCGCGGGCATCGTCGCGGACGATCCGGTGGCGACCGGCATCCTTGAAGCCGTTGATGGCGAGGTTCGTGCGCGTCCATTCGAGGTAGGTGTTGGAGAGGTCGACGCTGACCGTGTCGGTCGCCCCCCCGGCCGCGGCGTACACCGAAAAACTCCCGGTGTAGGAGAACAGGTTCAGCATCCGCTTCCCGGCGGCCTCGTCCCTGACCATGCCGCGCGTGACACGGTGATCGAGGAACAGACCAGTGTCGAGGTAGTCGGAGAGATTGACCTCGAACGACAGCCCCCCCTCCCTGACTTGGAGGAGCGCTTCGCGGCCATCGACCTTCTCGTATTGCCCTCCCTCGCGCTGCCGACGCCGGATCTTCAGGAAGGTGCGGTCGTGGGGAACACCGAGCTCCGCGGCGGCCGCCTCGATCATCCGGTCGAGCCAGACTTCGTGCTCGATCTCGGTGCGGTTGTGGGGGCGTTCGTACTCGGCAGCATGGAGCCAGCCGGCATACCAATCGATGACCAGCGGCACCTCGGGGATGTCACGGTCGTAGATCCGGAAGGCATCGGTGCCGATGCGCCGCGCCCACTTGGAGAGATGCTTGCAGCGTTTGGCGAGACGCCGGCGGAAGTCGCCGATTTGGTCCTCGACGGGCCTGCCGCCGCTCCGCGGCGGGCCAGCGGCTGCCCCCGCCGGCCGGAAGGACGGCGGAGCGGGGGGCAGTGGGAGGTCAGAGTCGCCGGGGCCGTCGTTCAGTGCGTTCGGTGTATGCAGTACGTCCGGGGCATGCGGTGCCGGAGGCCGCTCGGTCTCCGGCGGCAGATGCTGCCGCGTACGGATCTCCACCTCGAGGAGCCGGCAGGCGATCGGACCGTTGGGGAGATAAACGCGGTGGGTAGGTCGGAGCCCGAGGTAGCCGGCGACCGGCGTGTCGGGGGCGAGAATGGCCGCGTGCCATCCGCCGCAGGCGCGCACGAGCCAGTCGCCGATGCGGCGGAAGAGGGCCCCGGCGCGGGGCAGCGCGAGGCGTTCGCCGTAGGGGGGATTGGTGACGATCAGCCCGCTTCCGCCCGCCGGCACCGCCTGCTCGAAATGCTTCTGTTCGATGGTGATCGCCGCTGACACACCGGCGGCCTCGGCACACAATCCCGTCGCTTCCACGGCTTTGGGGTCGAGATCGCTCGCCTGGAAGCTGCCGGGGGGCACGATGACGCGGGCCTCGAGTTCCGCGACGAGCCGGCTGGCCAGGTCGCGGTCGCAATCGCGGAATCGGAAAAACCCATGCCCCTTGCGGCGGGCCCGCCACAGCCCCGGCGCCATCCCCGCCGCGATCGTCGCCGCCTCGATGACGAAAGTCCCCGACCCGCACATCGGATCGAGAAGCGGCTCGCCCGGCGTCCAGCCGGTGATGGCGAGGATCCCGGCGGCGAGGACCTCGGAGAGGGGAGCGTCGACTTCCCCCGTGCGCCAGCCGCGCTGGTGGAGCGACTTGCCGGCGGCGTCACGGAAGATCGTCGCGGTGTCGCCGACGAGGTGGAGCGCGAGGCGAAGCGTCGCGCCGCGCAGCTCCACGCTCGGCCGCCGCCCGCTCGGCGTGCGGAGTTGGTCGACGACCGCGTCCTTGACGATCTGGGCAGCGTAGAGCGAATGATTGAGGAACGTGTCGTGGATCGCCGCATCGACGCGGAGCGTGTCGGAGACCTTCAACTGCTCGCGCCAGTCGACCTGTTCCATCGCGGCGTAGAGCGCCTCGGGACTCTCCACCCGGAAGCGGCCGAGGGGCTCGAGGACGCGGATCGCCGTCCGGCTCTCGAGGACGGCCCGATAGAGCGTCTCCTTTTCTTTTCCCGGCGGCGTCGAGAACTCGATCGTCCGCCGGCCGATCCGCAGGTCGGTGGCGCCGACCGCTTCGAGCTCCCGGGCGAGGACCCATTCGAGCCCCTCGAGCGTCCGCGCCGTCATCCGCGGCGGCTCGTCGGCGATCGGCGCCGGGAGCGGGCGGGGAACGGGATGGACGGGGGGGAACGGGGCGGGCATGGCGGGCACGAGCCAAGAGGAGGCGAAGGGCGGAAGCATTCCATCTTACCTTCCGGCCGTCGTGGAGACGGCCGATACGCGGCTCGCAGCGATGCCTGTCGCCTCCACGACAGCGGCGAAGCTCCGCATGGCAAGCCCCTTGCCGAGTCTGTACACTTAAGTACAGAATCGATCGGTTTCCTACCGACGGCGACGTCGGCACCCCGATCGCGGCGATCGTGGACACCCCCCCCCCATGCAGGAGCCACCCTTTGAAGACGGTGTCGTTCACGGAATTCCGTGCCAACGCTGCGTCATTCCTCGATGACGTCGAGCGGGGAGAGACCGTGATCCTCCTCAGGCATGGCAAGCCGGTCGCCGAGATTCACCCGGTGGCGGCATCGGCTGGACGTCTTCCTTCGTGGCGACGCGCTGGGCCGAGGCTGATTGTGAAGGGGGCCGGACTCGCGGCGGCGATCCTAGGAGAACGGGGGCGTGAAGACGTTTTTTGACTCCTCGGCGTTCGCGAAGCGGTTCGTGGAAGAGTCGGGAAGCGATGCAGTCGAGGCGCTTTGCCTCAGCGCAGACGAACTCGGGCTGTGTGTCATCTGTGTTCCCGAAATCGTGTCGGCCCTGGCCAGGAGACTCCGCGAGAAACGGATCACCGCCGCTCAATTCGCGAAGCTCGAGCGGCATCTCCTCCACGACATCCGCGATGTGACGCTCATCGATCTCACGGCGGAAGTGATCGCGGCGTCGATCGTGGCCATCAAGGCGTCACCCGTCCGTGCCGCCGACGCACTCCATGTCGCCGCTGCGAAAGTCTGGGGAGCCGATCTGTTCGTCTCGGCAGACGACCGGCAACTCACGGCCGCCAGAAAAGCCGGTTTGACCGCCAAGGCGGTGTGACAAGGCGTTCCCCTGGTCCGTCACGCCCGACATCACCGGAAGGTCAGCCCCGACCCGCCGGCCCAACAGGAGCCACCCCGGCCCTGCTGACGCCTGGCCCCAAGCCCCATCCATTTGCCCGCCGGGCCGTCGAGCGCGCATCATGACGGGCATGAAACATTCATCTCTCCCCACCGTGGCCCGCGTGCTCCTCCTTGCCTGCGCGGTCGCCGCGATCCCGGCCGGGCCCCTCCCCTGCCGCGCTGATGACCCGGCGGCGTTTGCGATTCCCGACAGCGACGACGGCCTCCCCGGTGTTGGCCCGATCCGCCGCTACGACTGGTTCAAGAATCTCTGGAACGAACGGCGCAGTGCGTGGGCCGGCAAGAAAGCTGCCGACAAGCGGGCCCTCGTGTTCCTCGGTGACTCAATCACGCAGGGCTTCGGTGACGATTTCCAGGGGGCGTTCCCCGGCGTGAAGCTCGCCAATCGCGGTATCAGCGGCGACACGACCCGCGGCATGCTCCTGCGCCTCGCCGACGATTGTTTGGCCCTCGACCCATCAGGTGTCGTCATGCTCATGGGCACCAACGACCTCGAGGAAGGGGCGGAGCCGGAGACGATCGCCGGCAATGTCAAGGCGATCATCTCAGCCATCGAAGCCAAGAACCCGCGGACGCCGATCATCGTCTGCCAGGTCTTCCCCAGCGCCGCCGACAAGAAGCGCCCGGCCGAGAAAATCAAGAAGCTCAACGCCTTGGTCGCCGAGCAGGTGAAGGGGGACCCGCGCGTCCGTCTCATCGACACCTGGACACTTTTTGCCGACGGCGAAGGCGACGCGAAGCCGGAGGAGTTCCCCGATCTCCTCCATCCCAACGAGCTGGGCTATGCCAAGTGGGTGGCCGCGATCAGGCCGGTCCTCGAGACGCTCGATCTCGTCCCGACCCCCGCCGACGATTTCCAGCCCGAACCCGGCTCCGAACTGCTCTTCAACGGCCACGACCTCACCGGCTGGGGCTACCGCGACCAGCCAACACTCGGCAAGCAGCTCGATCTCGACGGCCGTGAGAGCAGCCCCGATGGCCGCTACGTCGCCAAAGATGGCCGGATCGTCGTCACGACCCCGCCGGAAGGGCGCCGCGTCGAGCAGCTCTGGACGACGAAGGAGTTCCCAGGCAACTTCGTCCTCAAGCTCGAGTTCCGGGCCACGCCGACCGCCGACAGCGGCGTCTTCATCCGTGCCCCACAGCTCCAGTGCCGCGACTATCTGCTCGCCGGCCCCTACAAGGAGCTGAAGCACTACAAGCCCCAGGACTGGAACAAACTGGTGATCACCGTCATCGACGGCAAGGCCCTGTGCCTGTGCAACGACGACATCCTCGAAGTGGCGCTGCCCCTGCCCGAGACCGGCCCGATCGGCCTCGAAGGGGATTCTGGCCAACTCGAGTACCGGCGGATCCGGATCACGAAGCTCCCCTGACCCGGGGGTTCAGCGGCCGCCCCGCCGCCACGGGGCGAGGGTCATCGGATCCCATTGGGAGGTCCGTTCGTCGGCGGCATCGAGCTGCGGCCCACGCTCCCGGTAGCCATTTTCCTCCATCGCCGTCCGGAGGTCCGACGGCGGCACGTTCCTCGGGTTGTCGAGCACGAGCGTTACGACATCGTCGGCCGTCACCGTGCCAATGGCCGAAACATCAGCGAGCGCAACGACGGGCAGGTCGGGGCGGAGATCGATCAGGTTGCGAAGCAGGAAACCCCGACGGAGGTCGTTGGTGACGACCGTTCCCGACCAGTCACAGGCCTTCGTCCAGGCCGTCGGCATGGCGGGCTTGAGATCGAACGACTGATCGATGAGCCCCGGCCAACTCACGATCGATTGGAGTAGTTGCAGCGCCAGAGCGATGACGGCGAGGCGGGGGGGAACGAGATTGCCGACGGCGAGAACGAGCAACACCGTGACCAGCGGCCAGATGTACGAGAAATACTGCCCCCGGAAAGCGTGGATGGGAGAGACCCCGGTGAGGTAGAGGATCGCCGCGAAGAGGACGAACCAGGTGAGCACGAGGGCATAACGGACCCTGGGGTCGTTCAGCGTCCACCCCTCCGAACCGCCCCCGGCAGCAGCGCCCCGCCGCCTGGCGAGCCGGAGGCCACCGGCCGCAATCGCGGCCGTCAGCCCGAGCACGTAGACCGGCCAGAGCGACCGCCAGAGCGTGAAATACTCCGCCGCACCCAGGGCGAGGAGACGCAGGCGCCCACGGGCCATCGCGGCGAAGCCCTCCGCGTTGCCGGCCACGGCGGGCCGCGCGGCGGCCTTCATCCGCAGGAACTCGAAAAACTCCGGGTAGAGGAGGAGAAAAATCGCGACCGCCACGGTCCCGGCAGCGAAGTACCGGCGCGTCTGCCCTCCGAGTCGATCGATCGCCAGCACCATGAGGGCCCCGGGCACCATCGTGATGACGAAGAAATAGTGCGTCAGCATTCCGGCGGCGCACACCAGGCAGAACAACACCGTGATCCACGGCGCACGCTCACCGGCGATGATCCGATCCCCAAGCTCCAGCGCGAGGAGGACGAGGACGGCAAAGAGGGGGTAATGGCGGGTCTGGAACTCGATGCCCATCACGGCCGGGGCGCAGAACCACACCGCCGCACAGGCCAGCCCCACCAGATGGCTTCCCGAGAAGCGCCGGCCGAGGCGGTAGACGAGCCCGAGGGTCACTAGGGCGAGCCCGAGGTTGATCGCCGACTGATTCTGGGGCGTCAAGCCGACGAGCACGTGCTGGACGTGCAGGCCCCAGAAGAAGAGCGGGGGATGGATGTCCGTCAGGGCCAGATCGCGGGCCACCGTCCGGAAGGCGAACGAGCCGGGCCGCTGCAGAAATGCCTGGAGCTCCGCCGCCGGCACGGGGCGGTTCGCCAGACCGGGCAGCTCCGCGTCGAACCGCGACTCGCCGGCCGCCGCACACAGCCATGCGATCGACTCGTCGTGCGTCAGGCCTTCCTTGACATTCGTCACGGCATGGATCCGCACGAGAAGCGCTGCCACGATGACCAGCCAGAGGAGCACCGCGGCGAAGCGCCCCTTCGCGGTGGACCCCTTGCGGGAGGATCGCGCCGGCGGTCCCCCGTCTCCGCGGGCGACTGTCGAACCATGGGTCATCAAAGCACTCCTCGAAGGTTCAATCCCGAACGATCCCCTGCCGGCCCACCCGAGTCAGAGCTTGAGACGCTTGAAGATCGCCTCGGGGATCGCACCGATCACCGTCATCACCGGCCACCAAAACCAGGGAGTGTAGAGGACGTCCTGGCGCCGCAGGATGGCCCGCTCGATGTCCCGGGCGACAGTGTCGGCGTCGGCCGCCAGAGGGGAGCGTGCGGCCGCGAGCCCCTCGGTCATCGCTGTCCGTACGATCCCCGGCTTCACCGTGAGCACGGCGACGCCGCGGGGATGGAGCCGATTCCTCAACCCGGAGAGATAGGCCGTCAATCCGGCCTTCGCCGCGCCGTAGGTATAGTTGCTCTGCCGCCCGCGATCGCCGGCCACCGAGGAGATGGCAGCGAGAAACGCCCCGGGCCGATCCTCGAGCGCCCGGGCCGCGGCGGCCAGAACCATCGCCGCCGACGTGAATCCGGCATCGATCGCGTCGCGGGTCTGCCCGACATCGAGCAGGGCCCCCGACTCGTCGGGGAGCGTCCCATGACAGACGATGATCCCGTCGGGCGGCGCGCCGAGCAGCGCCGCGGCGGCTCCGAACAATCCCGCCACCGCCGCGCCGTCGGAGGGATCGAACACCAGCGTGGCGATGGTCCCGCTGCCGCGGACCCGTAGATCATCGGCGAGCGGGGCCAGCCGTGCCGCGTCACGACCGGTGACCACGAGATTCCAGCCCCGCGCCACGAGCCTCCGCCCCAGCCCGCGTGCGATCCCCGACGTCGCCCCGACGAGGATCACATTGCGGGGGTCATCCCGTTTCGGGGTACGGCTCATGAACGGTTTCCTGGAGCGTTGGATGGCGAGCGGCGCGTCAGACGGGGGTGATCCCCAGGCGTCTCGATTGGGAGGAGGCGAACAGGCCGTCCGGGTCATACCGCCGCTTCACGGCGAGAAACTCATCGAGACGCGGATACATGGCCCGGAAGGTGGTTCCATCCATGAGCGCGTCCTTGGCGAGGTAGAGACGGCCCCCGTGCTCGAGGAGAATCCTGTCGAGGCGGCCGCAGAGGGCCTCGATCACGCCCTGGCGGTAGGGAATGTCGAGGGCGAGCGTGTGCCCCGGCTCGAGAAACGACAACATCGCGCCATCGGCCGGCCCACAACTCTTGAGCACGGCGAGGAACGACGCAGCGCCACTGGCCACGATGGTGGAGAGCAGTTCGCGGAGGCCGTCGAGTGACGAATTGCGGGGAAAGAATGCCTGGTACTGGATGAAGCCACGGGGGCCGTAGAGGCGGTTCCAATGACGGATGGAATCGAGCGGATAGAAGAACGTATCGAGATCGACGACTTTGCGCCGATTCCCGTGCGCGGCGTAGAAGACTTCGTTGAAGACCCTCACGCTCGAGCTGTTGAGCAGGCTTACCGGCGGCGTGAAGGGCACCGACTTCACCCTTTTCCGTGGCAGGCCGAACGGATCCCGCCGTGCCTCGGGCGACAACTCGCCGAGTGGGGTGTTTCTCCCCTGCATCACGACGCTCCGCCCCATGGCCCGCCCCGAGGCCATGCAGTCGATCCAGGCCACCGAATGCTCGCTGCCGGCATCCCCCGCCTCGAACACCGTCAGGGTCTCCTCGAGGTCGGCGGTGCGATGGTAGTCGACGGTCACGCGCGACGTCTCGACCCGAACGAGCCGGAAACTGGCCGCGACGATCACGCCGGTGAGCCCCATGCCGCCGAGGGTGGCATGGAAGAGGTCGGAGTTCTCCCCACGCGAACAACTCACCACGGTCCCGTCGGCCACACACACATCGATCCGCTCGACGAACATGCCGATCGACCCGTGTCGATGGTGGTTCTTTCCGTGGACGTCGGCCGCGATGGCCCCCCCGACGGTCACGTACTTCGTTCCAGGCGTCGTCGGCAGGAACCATCCGCGCGGCAGGAAGACAGCGATGATCTCGGCAAAACTGACACCGGCCTCGACATCGAGGAGCCCCGATTGCGGATCGAAACCCCGGAAGCGATCGATCCGCGCTGTTTCGACGACCGTGCCCCCCGCGACGAAGGCCGAGTCTCCATAGGCCCTGCCGAGCCCGCGGGCGATGAGGCCGGCCCCGTGATCTCCCCCGACAGCGCGCGCCATCCCCGCCCGGTCGGCCGGGGTCGCAACGACGGAATCGCCGACGGGAAACCTCCCCCATCCGCTCAACGTCTGGGGAGCGGGGCTCATGCCGCCACCCCCCCTCGCACCAAGCCCGCGATGATCACGAGGCAGAAACAGACACCGGCAATAAAAAGGCTGACATGGTCACGGATCGCAAAGACGACGGGATCCTCGTCGAGATGACCGCGGTGGACGAGGAGCCAGACGCGGGTGATCCAGTAAAGCACCAGCGGACAGATGAGCCAGAGGAATCGGCTCTCGCCATAGAGCGTGCGCATTTCGGGACTGTTCATGTAGAGCGCGAGGACGAGCACCGACACGTAGCCGCTGGCCGCACCGCAGCCCTCGAGGATGGGAAGATCCTCGACGAGATAGCCACGTCCCACTGGCCGTTGCCCCCCTTCGGAGGCGTGCCGTCGGAGCTCGGCACAGCGCTTGGCAAACGCCAATGATGTGAAGAAGAAGAGCGAAAAAGCGAGGATCCACATGCTCAACGGCACATCGGCCGCGATCCCGCCGGCCTCGACCCGGACGGCATACATCCCAGCGAGCATCAGCACGTCGAGGATCGGCTTCCGCTTCAGCCAGGTGGAGTAGGCGAGGTTCGTGGCCATGTAGCCCACGAGGATCAGGCCGAAGGCCGGCGATAGAACGACGGCGGAAATCATGGCGGCCCCGAGGAGCAGCCCCGCCCCGGCGGCGACGGCCCAGGTGAGCGGCAGTCGGCCGCTCGCCAAGGGGCGGTGATGTTTCTTGGGATGCTCCCGGTCGGCAGCCAGATCGGCGATGTCGTTGACGAGATAGGCCGTCGAGGCACAGGCAGAGAACGCCACGAAGGCCCAGATCACCGCAGTGATCGTGGCGATGTCGAACTTGTGTGCCAGGATCATCGGCAGGAAGACGAGGAGATTCTTGACCCACTGATGGGGCCGCAGCGCCCGGAGGAGCGACCGAGGAATGCTCCGACGTTCCCCGATCACCTCGACAGGCTTGCCGAGCCCGCGCACGCGGCGTTCCAGGTCGGCGGTCGGCTCGACGACGATGACGCGGTCCGCCGCCCGCCACAGGGGGAGATCGGCGGTCGCATCACCTGCATAGGAAAAACCGTCGCAGCCGTTCGCCCGCACCCAATCGGTGACCGCCTGGAGTTTCCGTGCCCCCTTGAGATTGACCCCCGCATGGGAAGCGAGGACGGCGTCGAAGAGCCCCAGATCGGCCGAGATCCGTGCTGCCACGCTCTCGTGGGCCGCCGTCGCCAGCACCACCGGATTCCCTGCGCGCCGCGCCTCCGCGATCAGCCTCTCGGCCTCCGGGCGGACCGGCCAACGCGTCCAGGAATCGAGGGTGGCGGCCGCCACGTGCCCCTTGCAGGAAGACCGCCCCGCGGCGAGCCAGACGAGCACCTGTGGAATCATCCAGGGCCGGCCGAACAGCAGCCTCGTCAGGCTCTCGCCGAACACGTCTGTCGAGAGGAGGGTGCCGTCGAGATCCCAGACGCTGGCTAGCGTCGCATCACGGCGTGGCGTCCGGGGTTCATTCATGCCTTCGGAGTATAGCCTTCACGATCAGGTTTTCAGCCGGCCACGACGATCCTGGTGACTTCCACCGAGCCCGACAGGCAATCGACCGCCGATCGATCGAGTCGCCCAGCGAGAAGCGTGCCGCAGTTGACGCTGGCGCAGGCCATGCCGAAGCGGATCGCCTCGAGGGGCTCCCGGCCGCTGCCGATCTGAGCGGCGATCCCGGCGGCAAGGCAATCGCCGCAGCCAATCGGATTCACCACGCGCTCGAGGCGTGGCGGCACGATGTGGAACCAGCCCGACGGACCGAGCAGGATCGCGGGCTTCGCCCCATCCGTGACGAGCACCCATTCGGCCCCTCGCGCGCGAATCTCCTCGATGGCGGCACGGAGATCGACGTCACTTTCAAGCGATCGACCGACCGTTCTGGCCAGTTCCGCCCGATTCGGCTTCACCAGCAACGGCCGACAGGGAAGCGCCGCGAGGAGCTCAGGTCCTCGGGCATCGACGATCGCCGGACAGGGGGTGCGCTGGAGGAGATCGCGGTAGATCGTCGATGGGGTGCCGGCGGGGAGCGATCCGGAGAGCACGACCACAGCGGCCCCCGCCACCGCTCCTTCGTAGGCCGCCACGAACCGAGCCAACTCACCGGGGGTGATCGGCGGGGCATTTTCCACGAGCTCCGTCGTCCGCCCCGTGGCATCGTCGAGGAGCGTCGTGCAGCAGCGGGTGTCGGCGACGATCGGCACGGCGACAAGATCGATACCGAGACGGGAAAACTCCGCCGCCGTCCACGCCGCGGGCGCCCCGCCGAGGAGCGTCACTGCCCGACTGATGGCCCCGAGCGCCCGAATCGCTACGGCGACATTGAGCACCTTGCCACTGGCACAGCGTTGCACGTCGCTAGCCCGATTCACTTCCCCGGGCTCGAGTGATGCAAACCGCATGATCGTCTGCCAGGCCGGCGATAGCCCGGCGGCAACGACCGTGGAGGGCAGTGAGTGGGGGGATGTCATGGCTGGGCCGGCTGGTGGGGGGGAAGCAAGTCAAAAGAGTGTAGGTTCAAAGCATCCCGATGGAGTCATGCTCATGCCCAGACTTTCCCGTCTCACCGGAGGCCGTACCCTCGTCGCCGCGGCCCTCATGGCATTCAGCGCCGTCACGGCAGGCGCAGATGGCAAGGCTACGATCGGGGGGATGTCGGCGCTCGGGTGCCGCTGCCTGGATTCGACCGGAGTACCATCATGAACGTCATCGTCATCGCCTTGCTGGCGGCCCTTCTACCCCTGGCGACGCTCGCCGGCACCTTTCCCGACGGCGACACGGTGATCGACGTCACCCGCCCCCCCTATTCCGCCCAGGGGGATGGGGTGACTGACGACACCGCCGCGATCCAGCAGGCCATCAACGACCACACGGGCCGGCATCACATCCTCTACTTCCCCCGCGGCACCTACCTCGTCAGCGCCACCCTGAAGTGGCCGAAGAAGGTCGGGGATCGCGACAACTGGGGAATGACCTTCCTCTGCGGGGAGTCGGCCAAGGCGAGCGTCATCCGGCTCCGCGACGGGACATTCACCGCTGCCGACCGACCCGAGGCGATCATGTGGTGCGGGGGCTTCGGATCGGCCGACTGGTTCCACAACTACGTCGAGCATCTCACCTTCGACGTCGGCGCGGGCAACCCAGGCGCGGTGGCCCTCCAGTTCTATTCCAACAATTCCGGAGCGGTGCGCGATTGCCGGTTCGTGGCCGCGCCGGGGAGCGGCCACACCGGTCTCGATCTGGCGCACCGCGACATGAATGGCCCGCTGCTCGTGCGCGACTGCTCGGTCACCGGCTTCCGTCGCGGGATTGCCACCGGGGGGGCGGTGAACGGCCAGGTGTTCGAGAACATCGTGCTCGAGGAGCAGACCGAGGTGGGGCTCGTCAACGAGGGCCAGGCGATCAGCATCCGTCGGCTCCGCAGCCGCGGGGCGGCGCCGGCCCTCTCCACCTACGGCACGCTCTGCCTCATCGAGGCGAGCCTGACGGGCACCGGCGACGCCGCAGCAAAGCCGGGAATCGTGAACTTCAACGGAGGGCGGCTCTTTCTCCGCGATGTGACGACGACCGGCTACGCCCGTGCACTTGGCGATGTATCGCACACCCCCGATTCCGCCGCGGCTTTTCACCTCACCAGCGCCGACAAGCCCGGTAGCCTCGGGCCCGACATCGACGAGTATTGCTCGCACGCCGCGGCCAGCCCATTTTCTTCCCACGCAAGCTCGCTCCGCCTGCCGGTGAAGGAGACACCGGAAGTACCACGCGACGCCCCCTCCACATGGGCCAATGTCGATGATTTCGGCGCTGACTCAAGCGGCCAAGCCGATTCCGCCGCCGCCATCCAGCGAGCGATCGACTCCGGTGCGACGACCGTCTTCCTGCCTGGTCACTACGCCCTCGCAAGCACCGTCGTGATCCGCGGCAAGGTGCGCCGGCTCATCGGCTGCGGCGGATCGATCGACTACGCCGCGAACGTGAAGCCTGATTTCCGTCTTGCCGATGGCGAAGCCCCGGTGGTCATGCTCGAACACTTCGCCAACATCCATGGCGGGCTCGAGGTCGACACCCCCCGCACGCTCGTGCTGCGGAGCGTCTCCGACTGCGATCTCACGAGCACGGAGCGCGCCAAGGGCGCGGAATGGTTCTTCGAGGATGTCGTGACGCACAACCTCGCGATCGAGGGGCAGCGGCTCTGGGCGCGGCAGCTCAACGTCGAGAACGAGGGCACGCATCTGACCAACGATGGCGGGGCGGTGTGGATCCTCGGTTACAAGACCGAGCGCGGTGGCACGCTCCTCGACACCCGCGGCGGGGGACGGAGCGAGATCCTCGGTGGCTTCAGCTACACCACGACCGCCGGGAAGCTCGCGCCGATGTTCGTCACCACGGATGCCTCGGTGTGGGCGTTCTTCGGCGAAGTCTGCTTCAACGGCGACCCCTTCGCCGTGCGCGTGTCGGAAACGCGCGGACAGGAGACGAGGACCCTGGGCCGCGACGACGGTCACACGACGCCCTATTCGGGCCGCGCGCCGACGCCCTGATCGCTGAAGCCCTGACAAGCGCCCGGCCGTTCCGGCAGGGCGCCGGCGGCAGGCTCAGGGCTGGGCTGGGCCCCTTCCCCCTGCCGTTTCGGTATGCTGAAGAGTGTCCCCGGAGCCCCCCCGATGCCCGACTATGACGGAATGCTGGCCCTCGAACGGATGGAGCGTGCCGTGGAAAAGGTGCGGGACCGCCTCCTCCGGTCGACGGCGGCCCTCGAGGCCGCAGGAGTCCCCTACGCCGTGATCGGTGGCAACGCCGTGATGGCGTGGGTCGAGCAGGTCGACGAGTCGGCCGTGCGCTTCACCCAGGATGTCGACATCGTCCTGCGGCGCGAGGATCTCAGCCGGGCCGCCGCGGCGCTGGCCAACGTCGGCTTCCTCCACCGGCATGCCGCCGGGGTGGAGATGTTCCTCGATGGTCCGGAGGCGAAGGCCCGCGACGCGGTCCACGTGATCTTCGCCGGGGAGAGGGTGCGGCCGGAATACGTCGCCGCCGTGCCCGATACAGCCGAGAGTGTGTCGTTCAAGGCCTACCGCGTGCTCTCGCTCGAGGCCCTCGTGCGGATGAAGCTGACGTCGAACCGCGACAAGGACAAGATGCACGTTCGCGACATGCTTGCGATCGGCCTCATCGATGCCACATGGCCGGCGCGCTATCCGCCCGAACTCGCAGCCCGGCTCCAGCACCTCATCGACACCCCCGACGGCTGACGCCCCCCGAACCGCCGTCACGTCGGCGGCTTGCCGCCGCGGCCCTCCCGTCACTCCGAGGTGATCGTCCATCCTTCCTTCTTCCCGGTCGCCCCGGTGGGGAGAAAGTACGCGGCGAGGAACGCCGGCCGGTCGGCATCGAGCAGAGCGATCGCGGCGGCGAGGGGCTCGGCCATCCCCATGTTTTCCTGGTCGCGGACCATCACCTCCCGCAGTTCCTTCCACATCCGCTCGACATTCCCGCTCCCCACCTTCTCGGCATTGCGAATCATGTCGGCGAGATTCGTCTCCCGGAGATGGTAGGCATAGGCGAGGACGCGCCGCCGCAGCCCCGCCACCTCCTCGACCGACTTGCCGAACGCCTCGACAAGCGGCTCAGGCACTTCGGGCCGGGCCGCGGCTGCCGCGGCGAGGGCCTCGTCGAGGAGCGTGGCCGTCTGCTCGAAGCGCAGCTGGACATCCTCGCGGAGCCAGTGGTTGGGCAGCGTCGTCTGATCGGTGCGGATAAATAAGCCGCGGCGCGTCGACTGCCAGCTCGGCGTCTGCCAGCTCGCCCCCTTGAGCGTCGCTGCCGAGAGGAGGTGCGCCGGATCGCTCTTCCCCACCTCGCGCGACAGCCACGAGACGTCCCAGGGATAGATCTCCACTGCCGTCGAGACGAGCTGCCAGTATTCGGCCACCTTCGCCGCGGCCGGGCCGTAGGGCTCCGCGAGCATGGCGAGCGCCGCCTCGTCGGAGATGTCGGGATCGGCGAAGAAGATCCCGGTCATTCGCAGGTTCGGATCCTCGCGGTCGGGAATGAGACCGTAATACTCTTTGATTCCCTTCAGCGGCCCAGACGCGTTCACAGCGCGGAGCGCCCGCAGCGTCGCCAGCGGTGTGGGAACGTTGATGTAAGGCTCCATCTCCTCGGTGGCGCCCCCGAGCCACACCTCACCGAGCACCGGGAGCCCGAGTCGCGCGGCCTTCGTGACGGTGTTGCGGAACCAGCGATCGGCCGCGATCGCGATCTGCACCTCGGCGATGTTGGAATGGAGGGCGAGGCCGACGCACGAGGCGTCGAGGTCGTCCATGCAGCGGAACGTCTCCCCGGCCGAGAGCTCCCACGGCTCCCAGAAGAGGACGCCGTCCTTCTGCAGGCCGCGCCACGTCCGGGCCATCATGTTGACGAACTCCGTCACGCGCTCGTGGAGCGGAATCCCGTGGCAGCGGGGGCAAGGGCCCCACTCGCTGCACAGCCAAGCGTGCTGGTCGTAGGTGTAGCAGAGGAGGTCATCAACGCCGGGGAACTTCTCATGGAAGGCCCGGACGAGAAGCCGGTAGCGCTCGACCGTGGCCGGGTCGGAGATGCACAGATCGAGCGGCTTGTCGGGATCCTGCGGCGGATAGAAGACATTCGGGGCGCCGAAGTGGAAGATCGTCCGCAGGCCGTGCTTGCGGCACAGCGCGATCCGCTTCGTCAGCTCGGCCGAGCGGGCGGCGATTTTTTCCGCAGAGCGAGTCGGCGCCCGGTCGGTGTCCCCCGGCATCGGCTTGACGCCTGTGGGCAGCGCGACGACATCCTCGAGGTTGAGCGGTTCATCGTTGGGACGGTAACCCCAGGCGATGTTGAGCTGGATGCAGTTGAAGCCGAGGGCTTTGAGCCGCTCGAGGTTGGCGTCGTTCCATTCGACGTGCGGATGGCAAGGCGCCCCGAGGAAGCCGACCCGGTAGTCGACACGCCGAGCCGGCGCCGGCTCGGCGGCCGCGGGCTTCACAGCCACCACGATCGCCCCGACGAACAACGCAGCCACCAAGATCCCCCCCCACAGCCTCACTCCCCGACGCATCGCCCCCCCCTTTTTTCGGAACAGACTCCCGCCGGTCATGCCGGCGGATGGACAACCACCCTTCACCGCCCCGCCACGTCGGACACCGGCGCCGTGGGCACCGGAAAACGGTCCTGAATCGCTTGCACGGTGAGCGGATCGGTCCGCATTCCCTCCATCGCCCGCACGCAGGCCTCGGCGGCGGGGAGCGTCGTGATGCACGGCACACCATGGAGCACGCTCGCCGCACGGATCCGCCCCTCGTCGGTCCGCGCGCCCTTGCCGCGGGGCGTGTTGAAGATGAGGTGCACCCGGCCGTCGATAAGGTGATCGAGGAGATTCGGATGCCCTTCCTGGAGCTTCTTCACCGTCTCCACCGGAATGCCAGCGGCGATGAGGGCCCGGGCGGTGCCGGAAGTAGCGATCAATTCAAAGCCCATCGCCACGAGCCGGCGGGCGCACTCGACGATCTGATCCTTGGCTTGCTGGCTGGCCACGCTCAAGAAGATCGTTCCCTTCTCGGGGAGGAGGATCCCGGCGGCGAGCTGGCTCTTGGCGAAAGCCCTGCTGAACCGGTCAGCCACTCCCATCACCTCGCCGGTGGACCGCATCTCGGGCCCGAGCGCGATGTCGACGCCGGCAAACTTCACGAACGGGAAGACGCTCTCCTTGACGCTGAACTGTGACGGCACCGGATCGGTGACGATCCCCTGCTCCTCGAGCGTCACCCCCGCCATCACCTTGACCGCCACCCTGGCCACCGCCAGCCCCGTTGCCTTGGCGACAAACGGCACCGTTCGGCTGGCCCGCGGATTGACCTCGATCACGTAAAGTGTCGGCTGGCCATCCTCGCGCTTGACGGCGAACTGAACGTTCATCAGACCGATCACGTCGAGGCTGCGGGCGAGGCTGATCGCCGCCTTCTTGATCTCCGCCACCACATCCTCGGGAAGACTGTGCGGCGGGATGCAGCAGGCCGAGTCGCCGGAATGGACCCCAGCCTCCTCGATGTGCTCCATGACCCCTGCGACGATCACGTCGCGGCCGTCAGCGATGCAGTCGACGTCGACCTCGATGGCATCCTCGAGGAAGCGGTCGATGAGCACCGGCTGCCCCTGGGCGACGGCGAAGGCCTCGGCGACGTAGCGTTCGAACTGCGCCGTGTCGTAGCAGATCTCCATCGCCCGTCCGCCGAGCACGAAGCTTGGCCGCACGAGCGACGGAAAGCCGATCCGCTGCACCTCGCGGCGGGCCTGTTCGAGCGTCCGGGCGATTCCGCAGGCTGGCTGGCGGAGGCCGAGGCGGTCGAGAAGCGTCTTGAACTTCTCCCGATCCTCCGCCTGCTCGATCGTGTCGACGCTCGTGCCGATGATCGGCAGCCCCGCGGCGGAGAGCGCTCGGGCGAGATTGAGGGGCGTCTGGCCGCCGAGCTGCACGATCACGCCGTCGGGCTGGATGCGATCGGCGATGTTGAGCACATCCTCGCAGGTGAGCGGCTCGAAGAAGAGCATGTCGCTCGTGTCGTAGTCGGTGCTGACGGTCTCGGGATTCGAGTTGACCATCACGCTCTCGATCCCCAATTCGCGCAGCGCGTAGCTGGCGTGGCAGCAGCAATAGTCGAACTCGATCCCCTGGCCGATGCGGTTGGGGCCGCCGCCGAGGATCATCACCCGCTTCTTCCCCACGGCCTTCGGGCGGGTCTCGTCTTCCTCCTCCCAGGAGGAGTAATAGTAGGGGGTCTGGGCCTCGAACTCGGCGGCACAGGTGTCGACGGCCTTGTAGGTGGCGACGATCCCGCGCCGCTTCCGATCGTCGCGGATCTCCATCTCGGCGACGCCGAGGAGCTTGGAGAGCTGGCGGTCGGAGAAGCCGGCCTGCTTGGCCGACCGCAACAGCCCGTCATCAACCGCGGCCAGCTCGCCGAGGGATTCCAGGAGCGCCTCCATCTCGACGATCTGGAGGATCTGATCGAGGAACCAGCGGTCGATCGCCGTCGCCTCGTGGATCTCCTCGAGCGTCATTCCCGCCTTGAAGGCATAGCGGAGATACCACACCCGGTCGGGATCGGGAATCGAGATCTTGGCGACGATGTCGTCGCGCGCCGGCTCGGCCGCCGTCCCCCACAGATCCTTGCCGTCGCAGCCGAGGCCAAAGGCCCCCACCTCGAGGCCGCGGAGAGCCTTCTGGAAGGCCTCCTTGAAGGTCCGCCCGATCGCCATCGTCTCGCCGACGCTTTTCATCTGCGTCGTCAGCCGGCTATCGGCCTCGGGAAACTTCTCGAACGCGAACCGCGGCACCTTGACGACGACATAGTCGATCGAGGGCTCGAAACAGGCCTTTGTCCGCCGGGTGATGTCGTTGGGGAGCTCGTGGAGCCGCCAGCCGACGGCGAGCTTGGCGGCGATCTTGGCGATCGGGAAGCCGGTCGCCTTGCTCGCCAGCGCCGAGGAGCGGCTGACGCGCGGGTTCATCTCGATGACGATCATCCGCCCGTTCGTCGGATGGACGGCAAACTGGATGTTCGAGCCGCCGGTGGCCACACCGATAGCGCGGATGACGGCGAAGCTGGCATCGCGCATCCGCTGATACTGGCGGTCGGTGAGCGTCATCGCCGGGGCGACGGTGATCGAGTCGCCGGTGTGGACGCCACAGGGGTCGAAGTTCTCGATCGAGCAGATGATGACGGCGTTGTCGTCGGCGTCGCGCATCACCTCCATCTCGTATTCCTTCCAGCCGAGGATCGATTCCTCGACAAGCACCTCCCCCACCGGCGAGAGATCGATGCCGCGCTGCACCTTCGAGTCGAACTCGTCGCGGTTGTAGGCGATCCCGGAGCCGGAGCCGCCGAGGGTAAAGCTCGGGCGGATGACCGCCGGCAGGCCGACCTCGGCGAGTACATCGCGAGCCTCCGAGAGCGACCGCACGATCCGGCCGCGGCAGGTCTCGAGGCCGATCTTCCGCATCGTCTCCTTGAAGATCTCCCGGTCTTCGCCCCGTTTGATGGCGTCGGCCTTCGCGCCGATCATCTCCACGCCATGCTTGGCGAGAACGCCGTGGCGGTCGAGCTCCATGGCGAGATTGAGCGCCGTCTGGCCGCCGAGCGTGGGGAGGATGGCGTCGGGCTTCTCGATTTCAATGACCTTCTCGAGCATCTGCCAGGTGAGCGGCTCGATGTACGTCCGGTCGGCCGTGCCCGGATCGGTCATGATCGTGGCCGGGTTGGAATTGACGAGGACGACGCGGTAGCCATCCTCCCGCAGCGCCTTGCAGGCCTGGGTACCGGAGTAGTCGAACTCACAGGCTTGGCCGATGACGATCGGCCCGGAGCCGATGAGGAGGATCGTGTGGAGGTCGTCGCGACGGGGCATGGAGGGATCCGGGCTCGTCGCCGGAGCAAGGGGGGCGGGGGGGCAACGGTTGGCGCTGGGGCAGGTTGCGGGCAAACGCGCAAACCCTACCATCCAGCCCGCCGATCCAGCAACGAACGGCTACAATTCCCGGTCCTGGCGCGCCTCGCGTGCCCTCCCTGCCCGCTCCTCCTCCGGAAGCCCCCATGTCGATCGCCACCCCCGCCCTCGACGCCCTCCGCGACACGCTCCCCGACGATCTGAAGGACATCCGCCTCAATCTCTCGAGCGTTCTCGCTGGCGAAAACCTCACCCCCGCCCAGGCGCTCGGCACGGCGCTCGCCTCTGCCCGCTTCCTCCGCTGCCACCCGCTCGTCGAGGCTCTCGAGAGCGATCTCCGCGCCGGCCTGGCCGACGCCGCCCCGGCCGTGTTCTCCGACGGCCTGGCTGCCGCGGGGCTGATGGCGATGAACACCGTCTACTACCGCTTCCGCCACATGATCCGCAAGGAGAGCTACGACGCCCGTCCGCCGCGGCTACGGATGAGTCGGATGATCCAGCCGGCGACGACGAAGCTCGACTTCGAACTGATGAGCCTCGCCTGCGCGGCGCTGGCCGGCTGCGAGCTCTGCCTCCAGAACCACGAAAAGAGCCTCCTCCATGTCGGTGCCAGCGAAGATGCCTGCCACGACGCGGTGCGGATCGCTGCCGTTGTCTCGGCCGTCGCCTGTGGGCTCCCGGCATGAGTGCCGCGCGGAATCCGTTGTGGCCGGTCAGGGGCCTCGCAGCGCTCGGCGTGTGGCTTGCGCTCTTTGCCCCCATGGCGATCGTCGCCGAGCCGCCCCCCACCACCGTCCGGCTCCAGGTCTTCAACCGTTCGGCCGAGCCGGCGGAGATCTTTGCCCTCGATGACGTTGGCGGCCGGACCGCGGCCGGTGAGGTCGCCCCCGGTGGCAACACGATCCTGGCCGCATCCCCCGGGCAGGCCTATTCAATTGCCGGCCGCGACTCCGGCACCGAGGAACGCACCGTCGCCAGCCAGCCGGTGAAGGCTTTTGTGTTTCGGCCGGCCGGCGTTGACAACGCCGCTGTTGTCGCCGAGGCAGCCGGCGTGGGGCGCGTCATCGCCCCGCCGGCGGCGCTCAAGGTCGATCCCTTCCATTCGAAGTACACGAGTGCCCATGGCTTTCCGATCGTCGCCTCGGCGGCCGTGAGCGATTTCGCCCTCCTCGAGGCGGCGTATCTTGTCGACGCGCTGCTCGCGGCCCGCCCCGATGTCCGCCGGGCACTCATCGAGTCGGGCGCGCGGCTGTGCCTTCTGGGGCACGACGAATACACCACCGATCTCCCCGAGTTCGCCTTCCTCGCCGCCGCTCCCATGGAGGGCTTTCCCGGCATCTCTGGCCGCGATTTTTGGGACGCCCGGGCCCGCGGCACCGGCGGTAGCGAGACCGATCCCTACAGCTCCTGCGGAGAAGAAAATCTCCTCGCCTACGAAGGCGATCCCTATGCCGCGGAATGCATTCTGATCCACGAGTTCGCCCACGTCATCCATCTGCGGGGGATGTCGAACGTCGATCCCTCCTTCGACGGCCGGCTGCGGGCCGCCTACGACGCCGCGATGCGCGATGGCCTGTGGAGGGGGAAATACGCTGCGGTGAACCACCACGAGTATTTCGCCGAAGGGGTGCAGTGCTGGTTCGACAACAACCGGGTCAACGACCACGATCACAACCACGTCCATCTGCGGAGCGAGCTACTCGATTACGATCCGCGCCTGGCCGCCCTCTGCAAGGAAGTGTTTGGCGACACCGAGCTCCGCTACACCAAGCCGGCCACCCGCCTCACCGGCCATCTCGCTGGCTACGATCCTGCCACGGCACCCCGCTTCCGCTGGCCCGAGCGGCTCGAGGCGGCCAAGCAAGAGATTCGCCGCCAGGCCGAGGCGCGCTCGTCCCAGGCCGCCGACGCCGAGCCATCCGCCGATCCAACTGCCCCTGCCCTGGAGGACCCACAATGACCGCCGATCCCGTGTCCCCGAAATCGAGCCGTTGTGTCGACGAGATTCTGGCAGCGGCGAGCGACGAGAGCCGGGCCGCGCTCAAGGTGCTCGGGGAGCTTGTCGGCAACGAGCCCGCCTCGGTGGCCACGCCGGCGCAGTTTGCCACGCGTCACCTCGGGATCGATCCACTGGCTCTGGCGAGCACCCGGTTCACCGGGCCATCGACGTCGCTGGCGATCCTCGGCAACATGCTCCGCCTCGAGATCGCCAAGCATGGCGATGCCGTGATCATCGGCTCCCCCGGCGACGGCCTTCCCCCCACCTGGTCGCAGCTCGATCTCGGCCTCGACGAGCACGGCGCCAACACCCAGGTAACCGTGCCGGGCCGGCTCGTGGCCTTCTTTCCCGCCGGCACGCTCGCCGCGAAAGGGCTCTGCGTCCTCGTCGACGATCGCCACTGGTCGCGGGAGTTTGCCATCCTTTCCGCGAATGCCGACAAGGGAGTCGCCGAGGGACTCCTCGCCTCGTTCCGGGAGCGGCTCAAGTCGGGCGACAATCCCCTCCGTGGCCGTGTCCTCCAGGCGAGCGTCAGCGACGGCTGCATCCGGGTCGGCGTCAGCCCGGCGATCGACAGCCGGCGCGAGGGGCTGATCCTCCCCGACGACCTGTGGCGCGAGATCGACGTCTTCCTGGCTGCCGCCACGACGCGCCGCGAGCTCCTCCGTTCGCTCGGTCTGGGAACGAGCCGCGGCCTTCTGATCGCCGGGCCGCCGGGCGTCGGCAAGACGCACCTCGTCCGCGTCATCGCCGCGAGCCTCGTCGGTCACTACACGACGATCCTTGCCGATGCCACCTCGATGCGGCACGCCCTGGGGGATCTCTACGCCGAGAGCGACACCTTCGGGCCGACGCTCATCGTGCTCGACGACATCGATCTCGTTCTCGGCCACCGCGATTCCGGCGGCGACAACACGGCCCTGGCCGACTTCCTCGCCACGCTCGACGGCGTCCGGCAGCGTGACGACGTGCTCACGATCGCCACGACAAACGACCCCAAATCGCTCGACCCGGCGGCGCAGCGCTCGAGCCGGTTCGACATGATCGTGACGCTCCCGATGCCCGACGCCCCGTCGCGCGCCCGGATCCTCGGCCGGCATCTCGAGCCGCTCGGGCTCTCGATCGATCTCCACGCCATGGCCGAGCATCTCGAAGGGGCGACCGGCGCCGACGTCCGCGAGGTGGTCCGCCGGGCGATCCTCGAGCATGGCAGCCCATTCACCCAAAGCCAGCTCACCGACATCGCCCTCTCCGGCCGGTGGCGGGCCACCGTCAATCGGCGGAAGTATCTGTGAGGGCGGTGTCGATGGGTACCCCGCGCGGGCCGACGATTCGAGAATCGCTCGCGACCGCCAACGTCAACCACCTCGATGCCAACAAAGACTGAATGGACGACGACATCCACGAACAGATGGGAATCGGTCGACGATGAGCCGGCACCGGGAACGAGCCCTGCTGCTGATGGACCGCAACCGGCCCGACGAGGCGATCAGGGAATTCCACGGGGCCCTGACGGAAGACCCGGGCGATGCCACGGCGCATGCCTGTCTGGCGATCCTGCACGCCCAGCGCAGGGCCTGGAAACAGGCCAATGACCATGCCCAGCAGGCCGTGGCCCTGTCCCCGGATCGAGCCTTCTCCCACAAGGCGATGGCGATCGTTTTCTTCCACCGCAATCGGTTCGATCAGGCCGCCTCGGCGATCACCGAGGCGATCCGTCTCGATCCGCACGATGCGGATTTGTTTCGCCTGTTGGCCGCCATCCACCTGTCGACCGCTGACTACACGGAAGCCCTGAAAGCCGCCGACGACGGCCTGGTAATCGATCCCGAGCACCCCGGCTGCACGACCTTGCGATCCCGGACGCTGTTGCTGCTCGGCGACCGTGAAGCCGCGGCCGCGACGATCGACGAGGCACTGCGGAGAAAGCCGGACGATTCGGCAATCCACGCCACCCAGGGATGGGCGATGCTGCACGCCGGCGATCCGCAGCGTGCCATCGCCCACTTTCGTGAAGCCCTGCGAACCGATCCGGAGGGCATGGACGCCCGCTTGGGCATCGTTGAGGCCCTCAAGGCCAGAAATCCGCTCTACCGCTGGCTCCTCGTTTGTTTCCTCCGGATGGGAAAGACGCTCCCACTGGTGCGGTGGCTCCTGGTCGTGGGAGGGGTCGTTGCGACCGAGGTTATCGCCGAGAGACAACCGACCAACCCCACCGAAGTCTGGATCATCGGCATCGTGCTCTCGATCTATGGCATCTTCGCCACTCTCACCTGGGTCGGCGACACCGTGTTCGATCTTCTCCTGTTCCTCGATCCGGTCGGCCGGCACGCGCTCAGTAGGGCTCAGAGGAAGAGCGCGATCCTCTTCGGGACCCTGCTCATGGTGGCCCTGATTCCCGCCGTGGTCGGTATGGCCACAGGATCAGCTGCGGCGATCGTGATGGCGATTCAGTGGGCCCTCACGGCCGTGGTCGCGACAACGATCCATGCCTGCGCCGACGGTTGGCCACGAGCGACGATGGTGAGCATCGTGGGGGGTGTCACTGCAACGGCCGTAATGTCGACGGTACTGCTGTTGGCAGGAACTTCGACCAGGATGAACTTTCGCGACGTTCTCCAACTCGAACACGTGAACGGGTCGGCTGGAGCGTTCTTTTTTTTCTGGTTCGTCGCGATGATCGTGTCGGTGTTCATGACCGGAAGGCGGGTCCGTCACTGACCGTTGACGAGGGCAACTTCCTGTGGCGACAAGACCATGAGGGGACCGCGACGATGATGACCACCATGCTCCAGGCCGTTCTCCCCCTTGCGGCCCTCGCATTCTTCATCTGGATGCTCGCCAGCTCACGCCGCGACCGTGGCAGCGACTTCATCGATCCCGACGACGCCAGGCAGATCGGCACGCTCGTCGGCCTCACGGGCGGATCGATCCCTGATGCGGTGACGCTCCGCTTCGCCCTCGACCGGTTTCAAAAGCAACACGGCCGCCGGGCCACGACCCGCGACATCGGCACCGTGCTGGGGTTGATCAAGGGATCGAGGTGACGGTTCGATTCGACGATGCCGCCTCGGAGGAGCAGCGCCCCGAAGCCACCGCGCGAAGGCTCCTCCCGGCTGCCACGAGGCATTCCGGGGAGCCCGCCTGGTACGCGATCCTCGGAGGCAGAAACCGGTGGTGTGCCTTCCTGCAGGGAGGGAAGTATCTTGGACGGGGGGCTCACCCACCGGAATGCGCGGACCGCGGCCCGGAGGAAGCGTTCCCTTGCCCCGGCCCCCCTCCGCGCCCGAAGGCCTCGAGGCCCCGGAAGCTCGCGTCAATTCCTTTCAGGACAGTGTCTCACCAACCCATGGCTGCATCCGATCCGCATCAGGCGTTCCGCGAGGCGCTCGCCTGTTCGCCCGACAACGTCCCTCTCCGCCGGCTCCTCGCCGATTCGCTCCTCGCCCACGGCCTTGCTGACGAGGCCGAAGTCGAATACCGCCGCGCCCTGGCGATGGCCCCCGCCGACGCCAGCCTCCAGCTCGGACTCGTGCGGACGTTTCTCCGCCAGGAGAAGACCTCCGCGGCCCTGGCGCTGGTCGAGGCGATGGTGAAGCGCCCGGACGGTCCGGCGGAGGTGTTCGTGATCCACGCTCGGCTGCTGGCGGCGCGGGGAGAGATCCCGGCGGCCATTGCCCAATACCGCCTCGGCATCGAACGCGACCCCGAGGCCGCCGACGCCGACTTCGAGGCCCGATTCGGCCTTGGCGCTCACGATGACGGAGCCGAGGTCTCGGAGGGGCGTGTCCGCGAGCGTGGCGACGATGCCCCGTTTTCGATCGAGGTCGAGCGGCCGCGGATCAAGTTCGCCGACGTCGGCGGGATGGAAGAGCTCAAGGAGGAGATCCGCCTCAAGATCATCCATCCGCTCGCCCATCCGGAGCTCTACCGGGCCTACGGCAAGCGGATCGGCGGCGGGATCCTCATGTACGGCCCGCCGGGCTGCGGCAAGACGCACCTGGCGCGGGCCACCGCCGGCGAGGTCGACGCCGGATTCATCTCGGTCGGGATCTCCGACATCCTCGACATGTGGCTCGGGTCGAGCGAGCGAAATCTCCACGATGTCTTCGAGCAGGCCCGGGCGAGTGCGCCGTGCGTGCTGTTCTTCGACGAGGTCGACGCCCTCGGCGCCCGTCGCAGCGACATGCTGCGGAGCGCCGGCCGGCAGATCATCAACCAGTTTCTCGCGGAGCTGGACGGCGCCACGGCATCGAACGAGGGCGTCCTCGTCCTCGCCGCGACGAACTCACCGTGGCACGTCGACCCCGCCTTCCGCCGGCCCGGTCGCTTCGACCGGATCCTCTTCGTCCCCCCGCCCGACACTCAGGCGCGCGAGCAGATCCTCCGGATCCTCTGCCGCGAAAAGCCGGCCGCCGGCGTCGACATGGCGGCCGTGGCCAAGAAGACCGCCGACTACTCCGGCGCCGATCTCGGCGCCGTCGTCGATCAGGCCGTGGAAGGGAAGCTCCGCGAGGCGATGAAAGCGGGCACGCTCAAGCCGCTCGCCACCGCCGACCTCCTGGCGGCCGCGGCGCGCCACAAACCGACGACGCGGGAGTGGTTTGCCACGGCCAAGAACCATGCCCTCTACGCCAACGAAGGGGGCCTCTACGACGACATCCTGAAATACCTGGGAGTCAACCGCCGATGAGCGCCCACCTGCAGCGCGCCATCCTGCTCATGCGGCAGGATCGCGCCGACGAGGCGATCCGGGAGTTTCACGCCGCCCTCGCCGAGGATTCCGAGGCTGCCACGGCGCACGCCTGCCTGGCGCAACTCCACGCCGAACGTGGGGCCTGGAAAGAGGCCGACGACCACGCCCGCCAAGCCGTGGCCCTGACGCCCGACAGCCCGTTTGCGTATTACGCGCTGGCGAAGGTGTTCTTCCACCGCCAACGCTTTCCCGAGGCAGCTTCCGCCATCGAGGAGGCGATCCGTCTCGATCCCTACGACGCCGATTCCTTCTCCCTGCTCGCCGCGATCCACATGTCGACCAGCGCGTGGAAGAAGGCCCTCGCCGCGGCCGATGCCGGCCTGGCGATCGACCCGGAGAATCAGGACTGCACGACGGCCCGCTCCAGGTCGCTGCTGCAACTCGGGGATCGCGATGCGGCCGCAGCGACGATCGAGGGGGCGCTGCGCCGCAACCCCGACGATGCGGCCACCCACACCACGCAGGGGTGGGCGATGCTCCATGAGGGCGATCCGAAGCGGGCGGCCGAACACTTCCGCGAGGCGCTCAGGCTCGATCCGGAGAACGACGATGCCCGCAGTGGCATCGTCGAGGCACTCAAGGCGAGGAATCCGATCTACCGCCTGCTCCTCGGCTATTTCCTCTGGATGCAGAAGCTCCCGCCGCGGATGCGCTGGGGGATCGTGGTGGGGGGCTTCATCGTGGCCCGGACGCTCGCCCGCCGGCAACCGGCGAGCGACGCCGAGGGCTGGATGATCGGCATCTTCCTCGCGGCCTACGGGGCCTTTGCGATCCTCACCTGGGTGGGCGACTCCGTGTTCAACCTCCTGTTGTTCCTCGATCCGCTCGGCCGGCACGCCCTCGACACCGACCAGCGACGCGGCGCCATGCTGTTCGGGCTCCTTCTCCTCGTCGCTCTTTCGTTGGCGATCGCCGGCTTTGCCGGAGGATCGGCCGCGATGCTCTCGGCAGCGTTCGCCTGGGGACTCACAGCGATGGTGGCGACGACGATCCATGCCTGCCAGCGGGGCTGGCCGCGGTGGGTCACGGTCGCGGCCGTGTCGGTCGTGGCGTCGCTGGCGGCGGTGATGACAGCCAGCGCCGTCGCCGCTGCGGCGTTCGGCGCGGCCCCGGAGGAAGTGTTCGAGCGTGGCGGCGCCCGGCTGGCGGCGACGTTGTTCGGCCCCGCCTGGTTCCTGACGATGATCCTCTCGCAGGTGATGACCCGGCAGCAGGTTCGCCATTGAAGCGCCTCCGGCGGCGGCGTGCCTTCCGTTCTATAATCCCCGCATGCGCTCCTCCGACCCCCATCCCGTCGCTGCTCCCCCCGACCTCTTCGCCGCGCGGCGAGAGCATCAACGGCGCCGCGCGATGGCACTCACGCCCGCCGAGCGTCTCGCGGTCATGGATGCCCTGATCGCCGACGCCTGGCGGCTCCTGGAGAGCAACCCGACAGCACTCCGCCACTTCGTGCAACGCAACCATCACCGCCGCCGAGCCGGCTCCGGCGCGGAGAAGACTCGCGATGGCACCTGACCGGTCGTTGCTGGACGTGTTGCATCGCCACGGCGTGCCCTTCGTCGTGATCGGCGGCCACGCGGTCAACTATCATGGGTACCTCCGGGCCACGGAGGACACCGACGTCGTCTGGCAGCGGTCCCCCGACTCCGAACCGAGGCTCCTTGCGGCCCTCGAGGAACTGTCTGCGGAGTGGATCGGCGACGAGATCGACCCGGCCACCGGCATCGAGCGGACGTGGCCGGTCACCGCGTCGTTCGTGCGCGGTCGAAGCCTGATGATGCTCTGCACGCGCGCCGGCTACCTCGATCTTTTCGATCACGTACCCGGAATCGAGGGCGCGCGGGTCGAGGAGCTCTCCGACGACGCCGGAACGGTCGACGGCATCCGCTACGTGTCGCTCGTCTGGCTGCGACGACTCAAAGCCGCTGCCGGCCGGCCGCGCGACCTGCTCGATCTCGAGAACCTGCCCGCGGCCGAGTAATGAGGGCCCCCACCTCACCCCAGCTCGCGGAGATACTCGAGCGTGTAGATGCCGCTGGAGTGGCCGTCGGAAAACTCGATGCTGTAGGCATACTGCCCCACCGGCTGCATCCCGGCGATCGAAAGCGGCGCAAGCTCCTGCGGCGAGAGCACCGTCAACAGCCCCTTCGGCTTCGGCGCCGCCCGCTCCTCGCGGCAGGTGGCACATGGACAGGCATCGCGGAGGAGCCGCGGCGAATAGGGGCTGCGCACGCCGTCGCTCCAGCCGATCTCCACGCTGCCGTCGGGCAACCGGCGGATCGATGCGGGAACGGCGGAAGGGGCCGGCTTGTTGGTCGATGGGTCGCTCATGCATCGCTCCTCGGTGACGGTCTCGTGTCGTGACGGCGGTCGACGATCCGCCTCCCCTTCCCCTCGAATCGCGGCAGGCTCCCGGCCGGTACCGCCGTGACGCCGACGCGGAGCCCGAGGCGGAGATGAAGCTCCCGGGCAACGCGCGCAGGATCGTCGAGCCGATCTTCGATCTCGATCGCCAGCTCGTCGAGGCTCGCGCGCGAGAAGACCGTGAGCCGGTATTCGACCACCTCCGGGAAGCTCCGCACGATCCCGTCGATGGCCGCCGGGAAGACGTTCACCCCACGAACGACGAGCATGTCGTCGGCCCGGCCGATCACGCCCCCCTCGAGCTTCACCCACGGGCTCTCTCCCGCGGCAACCTCGGCGTCGTCGGGAAAGCGCGGACGGACGAGGTCGCCGGTGCGGTAGCGGAGGACCGGAGCGCCGACGCGGCCGAGCGTCGTCAGCACCAATTCGGCCAGCTCCCCCGGCGCGGCCGGCCGGCCTGTCTCGACCGAGAGAAACTCCGGGTGGAACCAGGGCTCGAGGACGTCGAGATGCCGGCCACGCCGATCTCCCACCCCCCACGGGCCGACTTCGCTGGCGCCGGCGTGGTCGAGGACGTCCGCATCCCAGGCCAGCCCGATCCGGTCGCGCACCGCAGCGACCGAGCCCCCCGGCTCGCCAGCCACGATCACCAACCGGATCGGCAGAGCGGCCAGATCGAGCTTCGCCTCCGCCGCCACTTCGGCCAGATGGAGCGCATAGCTCGGCGTCACCATGAGCACGGTAGCGGAGAGACTGCGGGCCATCTCGAGGCGCGCGAGGCTCGACAGCCCGCCGGTTGGGATCGCCATCGCGCCACAGGCAAGGACGCCGTCGAAGCCACTCCAGAACCCGAGGAACGGGCCAAACGACGAGGCGACGAGAACACGGTCGCCAGGGCCGACCCCGCCCCGCGCGAGGATCGCCCGCCAGCATTCCATCCACCAGGTCCAATCGCTCGCGGTGTCAAACACCGGCATCGGCCGGCCATGCGTGCCGCTGGTGCGATGGCAGCGGACGTACGACGCGAGCGGATAGGTGAGATTCGCCGGCAGGCCGGTGGCCGTGGCCCCGGCGACGAGCTCTTCTTTTGTCGTCACCGGCCAAGTGGAAAACTCGGCGAGCGTCGCCGGCAGCGCCCGGGCGTGCCCGAGCTTCGCGGCATAGAAGGCATTGGCGGGGAGGATCTCCGCCAGGCAGGCGCGGAGCTTCGCGAGCTTGAGGCGGTCGAGCTCGGCGCGCGGAGCGGCCGGGAGGCCTGGCCTGGAAGGAGATTCGTCGCCGGAGATCGATGCCATGCGGAGATTATGGCACGACGAGGCGCCGCCGGCTCACAGCCCGGCAGGAGGAGCCCCGAGGCTCGGAATCCCCTGCGCCGGAGCGTTGAAGCGCGGCGGCTGGAGCGACGAGCCGGGGAACTGGAGCGGGCCGGCGGCGGGGGGCGGAAGCTGGCCAGCGGCCGGAGGGGGAAACGAGGGCTGCGGCAGCCGCGGGAGGGGAGGCGCGACTCCCGGAAGCGGCGTTGCGGCCACCGGAGGGAGACTGCCGGCAGCGAGGCGGGCCGTCTGGGCGCGGGCGACGACAAGCTCCGCCGGCTGCGATTCGGCCGGGGCCATCGCCAGATCGACCACGCGCTCGTCGCGGATCTCCCAGGGCCAGAGGTTTTCGCTCACGAAGTCGAGCGGAAAAACCTCGTACCAGGGGACGGGCAGGGGCTGGCGTACGGTCAGGGTCTCGAAGCCGTCCTTGACCAGACGGATCTTCCGCGTGCCGTAATAGACGAAGTCGGTCGAGACGGGCGTCGTCCCGATCTGATAGTCGTCGACGTAGACGAGCGCCCCGGGGGGATTGGAGCGGATCGTCATCCGCCGCTGCACGCACCCGCCCCCAACGGCGAGAAGTACGGCCGCCAGGGCGACGGCACGCCACGCGATTCGGCCACGGCGGTGGGGGCGGAGGAACGACATGCTGGTGACCATAGGGATCGGGGCCAGCCGCCGCCAGACCGGCCGCCGGGAGCGTTCCCTACCCAAAAACCCCTGCTGCCGGGCCGGTTTGCGGTCGCCGGAGGCGTTCGCGGTCGCTAGAATCCGGCGGTTTGCGGCGCCCGGCCGTCCTTCCCCCTCCTTCAGGTTGTTTACGCGTGGGATCCGGTACCACCCTCGTGTATTGCGAGCAGACCGACATCGGTCGCCGCCGCGCCAACAACCAGGATTCCCTGGCGGTGGTCCCGCCGGTCAGCCCGCAGCAGTACCAGTCGCGCGGCTGGATGTTCCTCGTCGCCGACGGGATGGGCGCCCATGTCGCCGGGGAACGGGCCAGCAAAATCGCCGCCGAGCAGGTCCCGTTGATTTACGAGAAAAACGCGCAGCGTTCCCCCCCTTTGGCGATTCTCCGTGGCCTCGAGCAGGCCAACGCCGAGATCAATCTGCGGGGGCGGAGGCAGCCGGAGTATCTCGGCATGGGGACGACCTGCACGACGCTCGTCCTCGTCCCGCGCGGCGCGTTGGTGGGCCATATCGGCGACAGCCGCGCCTACCGGCTGCGGGGCACGACGCTCGATCAACTGACGCGCGACCACTCGGCCGTGTGGGAGCTCGAGAGCCAGGGGGGGCTGTCGCGCGAACAGGCCGAGCGGACGGTGGGGAAGAATGTCATCACCCGCTCGATGGGCCCGCACGCCCGTGTCGAAGTCGACATCGAGGGGCCCCATCCGGTCGAGCAGGGGGACGTGTTCCTCCTCTGCAGCGACGGCCTGTCGGGGCAGGTGGCCGATGAGGAGATCGGGCTGTTTCTGAAGGAGCTCCCACCGCGCGACGCCTGCACGGCGCTCGTCGGCTTGACGCTCGTCCGCGGCGCTCCCGACAACGTCACGGTGATCGTGGCAAAGGCCGGGGCGGAGGAGGTGTCGGCCAACGTTCCCGGTGCCCCGGCCTGGGCGCTCGACGAGGATTACCAGCCCCGGCACCAGACCAAGCAGCTCCCCTGGAGACAACTGGGGATCGCCGCGGTCTGTCTCCTCATCTCGCTCCTCCTCAGCCCGTGGGGGGATTTCGCGGCATCCCTTGGCGACGTTCCCCGGACGATCTGCATCGTCGCCAGCGCCGGGGCTTTGCTCGTGATGCTGGCGATGGTGGTGATGGCGCTGGTCGGCTTCGCCGTGCCCGCCGGCGATGGTCGCTCGCTCGCCGCCGGCCGCCGGCTCGGGCAGGGCCCCTACCGGACCTACAACTGCACCCCGCGCGGAGCGCTCGTGGAGGGGATCGTGGCGAGCGCCGAATCGGCCGCCGACGGCCTCGCCCCCCCGGAATGCGATCGGATGCTCACCGCTGCCACCCGGGCGCGGAAGTTCATCGCTGCGGGGAGCTTCCATGAGGCGACCGTCGCCGCCGCCGAGGCGATCGCCGTCTACAGCCGCTCGGTCGAGGAGGCCCGCTCCGGCGACACCCTCCGTGCCCCGCTCCCGTCGCCCCCCGGCGGCCACCACCAAGGCCAAGGGTGACAGGCGCCCCATGAAAATCATCTCCCGCTACGTATTCTCCGAGCTCCTCCAGGTGTTCCTCGTGGCGCTCTCCGCGCTGACGCTGTTCATGCTCGTCTTCGGGCTGTTCAAGGAAGCCCAGCAGCAGGGGCTGGGGATGATGCAGATCGCGGCCCTCGTTCCCTACGTCCTCCCCGAGGCGATGCGGTTCGCCGTCCCTGGCACGATGCTCTTTGCCGTGGCGAGCGTGTTCGGCAGGATGTCGGCGACCAACGAGATCACCGCCCTCAAGGCCGCCGGGATCTCGCCGATGGCGGCGATGTGGCCCGCGGTCGGCCTAGCCGTGGCCGTGAGCTTCGTGTCGGTGTGGCTCAACGATGTCGCCGTGTCGTGGGGCCGCGACGGGATCCGCCGCGTCATCGTCTCGAGCGTCGAGGAGATCATCTACGGCAGGCTCCGCCAGCACCGTTCCTACAGCGCGCCGGAGATCTCGATCAACGTCAAGAACGTCGAGGGGAAGGATCTCATCCGCCCCACCCTCTCCTACCAGCCCCAGACTGGCGATCCGGTGACCGTCTCCGCCGAGAGGGCGACGATGCATGCCGATGCCGCCAAGGGGGTGCTCACGATCACCTGCCGCAACGGCACGCTCCACGTCGGCGACGTCAAAGCTGTGTTTCCCGACGAACTGAAGCGCGAGATCCCCCTCGACTCCGTCAGCCGCAAGGGGGCGACCTCGACGAGCCCCTCCGAGATCGCCATGGCCGATTTCCCCATGGCCCGGGCCGAGCAGCTGCGCCGCATCGAGGCCTACGAGGAGACGGCCGCCGCCAGGGTGGCGATCGCGATCCTCTCCGGACGGCTCGACATGACGATGCCGATCCACATCGAGGGGGAACGACAGGCCGTGAAGGTGGAGACAGCCCGCCTCTACCGCATCATCATGGAGCCGTGGCGGCGGTGGGCCAACGGATTCAGCTGTCTGTGCTTCGTCCTCGTCGGCGCGCCGATGGCGATCCGGATGCGAAATGCCGACTTCCTCACGAGCTTCTTCCTCTGCTTCCTTCCGATCCTCCTCGTCTACTACCCCGTCTTCATGCTCGGCGTGTCGCAGGCGAAATTGGGGGCCGTCCCCCCGGTGGCGGTGTGGACCGGCAACCTCCTGGTCACGCTCTGGGGCTTGTGGCTGATGCGGAGCGTGATCCGAACGTGATCTGGGCCCGCGGGGATGAGCGACGGGGGGCCGCCGTCGACGCGAGTTCCCGGCCCGGGGGGCTTCTGTCACAATTCGCCGAGCCCCCTGTCCGCCGTCGTCCGGAGCCGCTTCATGCCTCGACCGATCACGCTGTTCACCGGCCAGTGGGCCGATCTGGCCCTCGATGATCTCGCCCGGAAAGCGCGCGAGTTCGGCTACCAGGGGCTCGAGCTGGCCTGCTGGGGCGACCACTTCGACCCCACCCGGGCGCTCGAGGAGGCCTCGTACTGCGCCCAGAAGCGTGACCAACTCGAGCGCCACGAGCTCTCCGTCCACGCCATCTCGTCCCACCTCGTCGGCCAGGCGGTCTGCGACCGGATCGACGAGCGCCATAAGGCGATCCTGCCGGCCCACGTCTGGGGCGACGGCAATCCCGACGGGGTCAATCGCCGCGCGGCCGAGGAGATGAAGCGGACGGCGCGGGCCGCGAAGAAGCTCGGCGTGGGGGTCGTCAACGGATTCACCGGATCGTCGATCTGGCATCTCTTCTATTCGTTTCCGCCGGTGCCGGCGGCGATGGTCGATGCCGGATTCGCGCAGTTCGCCGAGCGCTGGCACCCGATTCTCGACGTGTTCGCCGAGTGCGGCGTGCGCTTCGCACTCGAGGTCCACCCCGCCGAAATCGCCTACGATTTGCTCACCGCCGAACGGGCCCTCCAGGCCCTCGGGCGCCGGGAGGAGTTCGGATTCAACTTCGATCCCAGCCATCTCCACTGGCAGGGGGTCGATCCGGTCGAGTTTCTGCGGGCCTTCCCCGACCGCATCTATCACGTCCACGTCAAAGACGCGATCACCACGCTCAACGGCCGCTCGGGCATCCTCTCGAGCCACCTCGGCTTCGGCGACCCGCGCCGCGGCTGGGACTTCCGCTCGCCGGGCCGGGGGGGAATCGACTTCGAGGCGATCATCCGCGGGCTCAATTCCGCTGGCTACCAGGGGCCGCTGTCGGTGGAGTGGGAAGACAGCGGCATGGACCGGGAGCATGGCGCCGCCGAGGCCTGTCAGTTCGTCAGGAACCTCGATTTCGCCCCCGCCGGGCGCGCCTTCGACGCCGCCTTCGCCGAGGATTCCTGATGCCTGCTTCCCGCCTGACCTGCGTGGCGCTGGCGCTGGCGCTGGCGCTCCCGACGCGGCTGTGCGCCGACGATGGCGACGAGGCCACTCCCCGCCCCGCGCGGCCGCGGGTCACGGCGGTCGATGCCGCCGAGGAGGAGGGGGAGAAGGATCCCACCACGCCGGTGCTCGACGACGACGCCTGGCGGGAAACGCTCGAGTCCCTGGCCACGCGGGCCGCCGCCCGGGGGCATGACGCCCTCGCCGCCCACCTCCGCTCGTGGGAGCTCCCCGCGCTCACTGATCGGCAGGTGGTCGTCACGATCCCCTCCCGCCTCGAGGCCCCCGCCTGGGTCGACGCGGCCCAAGAGCCGTTGTGGAATGAGTTCGTGGCGGCGAGACGACAGCATGCCGAGGCGACCTTCGCCCGCGCCGTCGAGGCGGCCGCGGCCCACGACCGGCCCCGGACGCGTGACGAGCAGCGGGCCGACAGCGAGGCCGGCCTCCAGCCGCTGGCCCGGCGGGGAGGGGAGGCGATTGCCCTCCTCCACCGCACCCTCCGCGACGATCCCGACCATGCCCGGGCCCGGAATATCGGCAGCTGGGTGAAACGCGGCGAGGCGTGGGTCTCGACGGCGGTGGCAAAGCGACTCGACCGCGGCGAGGAGTTTGACGCGGCATTCGGCTGGCTCCCCCGTGGCCGCCTCGAGCGCTACCGCTTGGGTGAGCGGTACGAATCGGGCAAGTGGGTGACGGCGGCCGACGACGACGCCCTGCCGCGAACCCTGAAGAAACCGTGGCGGTACGAGAGTGATCACTGGCGGATCCGCTCGAGTGCACCACCGGCGGCGGCCGCCGAGCTCGCCGCCGAGCTCGAGAGGTCGCTGCTGATCTGGCAGCAGGCCTTCGGGGCCTACGCCTGGGATCCGGCCGAGCTCGAACGCCGCTTCAAGGGACGGGGGCGGATGCCGGTCCGCGATCCCTACGCCGCGATCCTCACACCATCGCGTGAGGAGTATGTCACCGAGGTGACGAAGTTCGAGCCGGCGGCGATCCGCAGCGACGCCATCTATTGGACACCGACAAAGACCGCCTGGTTCGCCGTCATGCCGGGGGACGGAGAGGGAGTCGCCACGGCGGAGGCCCGGACCATCCGCCACGAAGGGGCCCATCAGCTGTTCTCCGAGGCCCGCTCGACGAGCCCCCTCGCTGGCGAACGCTGTGGCTTCTGGGCGATCGAGGCCGCCGCCTGCTACATGGAAAGCGCCGTCGCCACCCCCTTCGGCTGGACGGTCGGCGGCCCCGACGCCGGCCGCGTGCCGGCCGCTCGCGAACGGCTCCTCGACGACGGCTTCCAGATCCCCCTCGAGGAGCTCGCCGCGCTCGGCCGCCGGGAGCTGCAAGCTGACGAGCGGCTCCCGCAGATCTACAGCCAGATCTCGGGGCTCGCCGATTTCTTCCTCAACGGCCAGGGGGGACGGTACCGCGAGGCGTTCCTGGAGTACCTCGAGCGGGTCTACACCGGGTCGGCCTCCCCTGACTCACTCGCGCGGCTCTGCCGCCGCACCTACCCGCAGCTCGACGACGAATACCGCCGCCACCTGGCTCGTTGACGCCGCTTCCCGCACGATCCTAAACTTCCTGCCACGCAGCCCATTCGTCACCAGGACCCGTCCATGGCAGCCGACATCGACCGTCTCGCGATTGACACTATCCGTACCCTGTCGATGGACGCGGTCGAAGCTGCCAAGAGCGGCCATCCCGGCACCCCGATGGCGCTCGCCCCGGTCGCGTACACCGTCTGGAAGGACTTCCTCCGCTACGACCCGGCCGATCCCGCCTGGCCCAACCGCGACCGCTTCGTGCTCTCTTGCGGCCATGCGTCGATGCTCCTGTATTCGCTCATCCATCTTGCCGGCATCCGCCGTGGCCACAGCGAGGAGCCGGCCGTGTCGCTCGACGACATCCGCCGGTTTCGTCAGATCGGCAGCATCTGCGCCGGCCATCCCGAGCACCACATGACCTCGGGGATCGAGACGACCACCGGCCCCCTCGGCCAGGGCTGCGGCAACTCCGTCGGGATGGCGATCGCTGCCCGCTGGCTCGGCGCCCACTACAACGCCCCCGGCCGCCCCCTCTTCGACTACGACACCTACGTCCTCTGCAGCGACGGCGATCTGATGGAGGGGGTGTCGGCCGAGGCGGCCTCGATCGCCGGGCACCTGGAGCTGGCGAACCTCTGCTGGATCTACGACGACAACAAGATCACGATCGAGGGGGAGACGCACCTCGCCTTCACCGAGAACGTCGGCCAGCGCTTCGAGGGGCTCGGCTGGCGCGTCGAGCATGTCGCCGATGCCAACGACACCGCAAGCCTGAAGCTCGCCCTCGAGGTCTTCCGCTCCGAGACGAAGCGGCCAACGCTGATCATCGTCAAGAGCCAGATCGGCTACGGCGCCCCGAAGAAGGCCGGCTCGCACGAATCGCACGGGGCCCCGCTGGGGGCGGAGGAGATCAAGGGAGCGAAGCAGGCCTACGGCTGGCCGGTCGACGCACAGTTCCTCGTGCCCGAGGGGGTGAGGGAGCATTTCGCGGCCACGCTCGGCCTCCGGGGTGCGAAAGCGAACGAATCGTGGAAGGCAGCCCATGCCGCTGCCGCGCAGGCTTCTCCCGAGAAGGCTGCCGAGCTCGACCACCTCCTCGCCGCCAAGCTCCCCGCCGGCTGGGAGAAGGCGATCCCGACCTTCCCGGCCGACGCCAAGGGGCTCGCCAGCCGCGTCTCCTCCGGCAAGGTGCTCTCCGCGATCAGCGGCACGGTCCCCTGGCTCCTCGGCGGCTCGGCCGATCTTGCCCCGTCGACGATGACGTTCGTCGCCGGCGCCGGGGAGTTCGGCCCCGGCGACCCGGCCGGCCGCAACTTCCATTTCGGCATCCGCGAACATGGCATGGCTTCGGCCTGCAACGGGATGGCGCTGTCGGGATTGCGGCCTTACTGTGCCACCTTCTTCGTGTTTCTCGATTACCTCAAGCCGAGCTTAAGGCTCTCGGCCCTCGGTAATCTCGGCGTGATCTACGTGCTCACGCACGACTCGATCGGCCTCGGTGAGGATGGCCCCACGCATCAGCCGATCGAGCAACTCGCCAGCGCTCGGGCCGTTCCCGGGATCACCGTTCTGCGGCCCGCCGATGCCAACGAGGTGGCCGAGGCGTGGCGCGTGGTCATGGAGCGGCCAGACCGCCCCGCGGTGTTTGTCCTCTCCCGGCAGAATCTTCCCACGCTCGACCGGACGAAGTTCGCCTCGGCCGCCGGCACCGCCCGCGGCGCCTACGTCCTCGAGGATGGCGCCGGCGGGAAGCCCGACTGCATCCTCATCGGCACCGGCAGCGAGGTCACCACCTGCCTCGAGGCCGCCGCCATCCTCCGCGACAAGGGGCACAAGCCGCGCGTTGTCAGCATGCCGAGCTTTGAGCTCTTCGCCGAGCAGGATGCCGCCTACCGCGAGAGCGTCCTCCCCACAGCCGTGACGGCGCGGGTGGCCTGCGAGGCCGCCTGCGGCTTCGGGTGGGAAAAGTGGACCGGCACGCAGGGGCGGTTTGTCGGGATGAACGGATTCGGCGCGTCGGGCCCGGCCCCGGCCCTCTACAAGCACTTCGGGATCACGCCCGAGAGCGTGGCCAACGCCGCGATCGATGCGATCGGCTGACCGGTCGCCCAGCGGCGGAGTAAAGATCCTCCACCGTGTGAACCTGTCACGGCCGTACCCCGACGCGGATGCAGGCCGGATCGGCGGCGGCCGTGAATGCGCCAGTCGTGTCGGAGAGGGGAAACCATGCCGACACGAGCTCCGCGAACGGATAGCGGCCGTGATGGCGCTCGAGGAAATCGACCGCGGCAATGAGATCGTCGGGCCCATAGTTGTGCAGGCCACGGATCGTGAGGCAGCGGCGCACGATCCCCTCGAGCGACACCGCTACATCCGGGCCCGGTGACACCGCACCGACGAGGACCATGGTCCCGCCGACGCGCACCGTCGGCAGGGCCGCCAAAAAGCCGGCATTCGTTCCTGAAACCTCGATGACGGCATCGAGGCTTCCGGCCGCGCCTGAGGCGAATTCGTTGGGATGAAATGCGGCGACGGCTCCGAATGCCGCCGCCCGACGACGCCGCGTTGCGTCCGGTTCGGCAACGATCACCTGGGCCCCGCTCGCCGTCGCGATCGCGCACGCCGTGAGCCCCAACATCCCCGCCCCCACGATCCCGAGGTTCGCCCCGTCGAGATCACCGCAGGCCCTGATCGCGCCGGCCACCGTCGCCGTGGCACAATTCGCCGGGCAGGCCACGGTGATTGGCAAGGCTTCGTCGAGCACGACCACGAACGTACCTGGGGCCAGGAGGCAGTACTCCGCGAGCCCTCCGCTCAAAGCACGGCGCCCGACCGCCCGCTCGTGGCCATACTTCACGCCGACGGCGCATTTTTGCGGATAACCGTTCACGCATGCGGGGCACCTGCCGCACGCGGCCACGATCGCCCAGGTGACCCGACACCCGATCTCGATCGGTCGTCCACGACGATCGTGCCGCGCGCACCCCTTCCCGCCAGCGACGATGTCGCCGATCATCTCATGCCCGAGCACGGTCGGAATCGGTCCTTGGCGCCGCCCTTCCCAGGTGTGCCGATCACTGCCGCAGACCGTCATCGCGGCCACCCTCACCAGCCATTCCCCTTCGGCCGGTAGCGGGAGGGGAATGTCGCACGGCTCGAAGGTCCGGGGCACGCCCCCAAACACCACGGCCCGACTCGTCTCCGGCAGGCTCATGGGGAGGTGGTCCCTGCGGAATCGCCGCCGAACGCCGTCAGGCCCCGGGCGATCGGGGCGTCGGCTCGCGTCCGGGACACAAAGTAGGCCATTGCCCAGCCCAGAGAGATCATCAGGACAACCACCGCGGCCCAGCAGAGAGGGATGAAGAACGCGAGACTCCCAGCCGCGCCACCGCCGCCGAGCCGCAGGCATAGGACCACGACATAGCCGAGATATCCGATCGCGTCAGCTACGTAGAGAAGATAGCCGACGTTGCCGCGCTCGCGCGTGACAGCAATGAACCTTTCGAACACCGTGGTGTGAATGGCGACATAGGGAATGTAGAGCGCCAGGCCGACGAGGATCATGAACGGCACCGGGGTGATGAGGCCCAACCTCCGGCCAACGAGGGTGGCCGCCAACAGCATCACACCGGCCATGCACACCCCCAGCGATACGAGGAACGCGCGTCGGTTGCCCCTGACGAGCACGGCAAGGCCGTTGACAACGATTGCGCCCAGGGCGACCCAGAACTCGGAGACCGTGTAGAGCCGTGGCGGCACGTCGACGCCGAGCCCGGCCCAGATCTGGGGGGCGAAGTCGGCCCGCACGCTCCGCAGGACGGTGACGACGAGGTACACGACGACGATCAGTGACAGCCCGGTTGCATACCTACTGAAAAGCGCCCACCGCTCGTCACCGTCGATCGTCTCGCGGACGCTCCGCGCTTCCTGGTCATCGACGGAAGGGGGCGGCGTCCGGGCGAGCACCGCCACCGCCACCGCCAGCGGGCCGGCGAACAGTCCACCGGCCACGGCGGGCATCCACGCCTCGGTCACTCCCCGTTCGAGCAGCCAGGCGCCGACGGTCTTCATCGCCCCATCGGCAAGGATGAAGCTCGTGCACAGGCCGGCCGCCAGCGCCTCGGTCGACCGACGGCCCTCGAGGAAACCGAAGACGAGTCCGAACGTCATACCGAGCGCCAGGCCATTGACGAACAATCCCAGCGCCGCCCAAGGTCGGGGAAGCAAGCCGAAGGCTACCAAGCCTGCTTCGGCGAGGGCGACCAATCCCAGGAGCACCGCGATCCGGCGGCGCGGCGGCACTTCGGCGACGACACGGATGCCGACAAACTTCGAGAGCGTGTAGCCGGCGACCTGCGTGAGGACAATGAGCTCCTTGAAGCCGATCTCCCAGGCACCCGCCGCGTCGTAGGCTCCCGCCGTGAACGGCTTCCTGAAGCCATACACACAGAAATACGCGACGAAGGCCGCCACCATGGCGACGACCTCGGAA
>JBBAVV010000017.1:0-25494 GCA_040397545.1 Pirellulales bacterium | reverse complement strand
GTCGGCCATCTCCTCCACCACCTTCCGGATGATGCTCCCGATCGCGGCATCGATGATCTCCATGAGCGGATCGGGGCCGAGTGGCTTGCCGCGAAGTTCCCCGAGACCGTGGTGGCGCCGGTCCGGCTCCACGTGCCGGCAAAGCGATACCTCTGCGCTGTGGAGGAGGCCTATCTTGCCGGGCTCTCCCCGCCGTCTCTGACGAGCCTCGCGCTCCAGGGGGGCCCGATGTCGGCAGCTGAGGTGGCTGATTTCGAACGGCTTCCGTTCTTTGCCGATGCGGTGCGCCTGAGGCGCTGGGATGACCAAGCGAAGGTGAGCGGCCTTCCGACGCTCCCCTTCGAGCACTTCAGAAGGCATTTCGACGCGCTTTGCAACGGAGTGTGATCATGGGATCGAAGTCGGTCGGCATCGTCGGTGCAGGAATCGTCGGCCTCGCCTACGCCACGGCGGCCGCTGATCGTGGGCACCGCGTGACCCTCTTCGAACGCGACCGCGCGGCGAGCAGTGCGTCGGTCCGCAACTTCGGCATGCTCTGGCCGATCGGCCAGGCCCTCACGCCTTCGTACGGCACGGCCCTGCGTTCCCTCGCTCGGTGGCGGCGAATCGCCACGGAGGCGAATCTATGGCTCAATCCCTGCGGCTCTCTCCACGTCGCCCACGAGGACGACGAGATGGAGGTGCTGCAGCAGTTCCACGCCGCCGCCTCCGCCAGTGGCATCGACTGCCAGCTCCTGCACTCCGCCGATGTTCTCGAGCGCTCGCCCCTGGCAAACCCGTCAGGATTGCTCGGCGGCCTCTGGAGCCCGACCGAGACGGGCGTCGATCCGCGGACGAGCGTGGCGCGGATCGCCTCCCATCTCGCCTCCGCCCGTGGTGTCGACATCCGTTTCCACACGGTCGTGACCGAGGCCTCCACGGAGCGCCTCCGCACGGCCGACGGGCAGATGCACCGCTTCGACCGGATCATCGTCTGCGGTGGCAGCGACGTGGAATCGATCTATCCCGGTCTCCTTCGGGAGCAGGGCATCCGGCGCTGCAAGCTCCAGATGCTGGCGACTGCGCCACATTCCGCGCGCATCGGTCCGCTCCTCGCCGGCGGGCTGACACTCAGGCACTACGGCAATTTCGCCGCCTGTCCGGCGCTCGATGCGGTGAAGCGCCGCGTCGCGGTCCAGCACCCCGAGCTCGACCGTTTCGGGATCCATGTCATGATCGCCCAAAACCAGGACGGCAGTCTGATCCTCGGCGATTCCCACGAATACGACGACAGCATCAGTCCGTTCGACAAGGCGGAGATCGATGACCTCATCCTCCGTGAGCTCCGGCGCATCGCCAGCCTCCCGGCTGGGGAGATCACCGAGCGCTGGCACGGCATCTACGGCAAGCATCCATCGAACGCGATCGTCCGCACCGAGCCGAAGCCCGGTGTGCACGTCCGCGTCGGCACGGGGGGCGCTGGCATGACGATGTCATTCGGACTGGCCGAGGAAGACTGGGCGAACTGGGACGGGTGACCTGGGACGGGTGACGCTTGGCATACACGATGAACGACGACGGGCGCATCAGGGCGGTGCTCCTCGATTGGGCGGGCACCGCCATCGACCATGGCAGTCGGGCGCCGGCCCGAGTGTTCGTCGAGGTCTTTGCCGCCGTCGGCATCGAGCTGACTGAGCCCGAGGCCCGCGGCCCGATGGGCTTGGCCAAGCGCGATCATGTCGCGGCGATCCTCGCGCTTCCGAGGATTCGCGATCTCTGGAGCCGGATTCACCAGCGCCATCCTGCGCGGGAGGACGTCGACGACATCTACCGGAGGTTCCTCCCGCTCCAGAAAGAGGTGCTGGCTGACCACTGCGATCCGATTCCCGGCGTCGTCGAAGCGGTCGACTTCTGCCGTCGCCACGGGATCGTGATCGGCTCCACCACGGGCTACACGAGGGAGCTCATGGACATCGTCATCCCGGCCGCAGCACGGGCTGGCTTCGCCCCGGACGTGGTCGTCTGCTCCGACGAGGTGCCGGCCGGCCGGCCGGCGCCGTGGGCCAATTTCAGGGCTGCCGAGCGATTGGGAATCTTTCCCCCGGCAGCCATCGTCGTCATCGACGACACGGCCCCGGGCGTGGCTGCCGGACGCAACGCCGGCATGACCACGCTCGGCGTGACCCTCACCGGCAATGGAGTGGGCCTGTCGGCGAGCGAACTGGCCAGCATGGGCGCCGACGACCAGGCGCAGCGTGCTGCTGCCGTGGGCTCAGTGCTCCTGGAAGCCGGCGCCGATGGCTGCCTGGGCGGCGTGGCAGATCTCCCGGCGTGGCTCGAGGCGCGGGATTTCAGGTCCCCATGCGCGGTTTTCCGCTCCAGCCGCGCGTGAACGGGCCCTGCCGCTGACTCAGTCTCCTGCCTTCAGGGGCCGCAGCGCGATCGCCCGCCGCACTGGCGCCGGCACCGGTGCCTCAGGCCCCATCACCGCTCTCCACAGGATCTCGTTGAGCTCGAAGTCGTCGATGCGGTCGTATTCGGAGAAGTCCATCGCGGCCGAGCGATCGGCCCCATAGGCTCCGGCGCCGTTTTTCTCATCCAGATCGATCCGGGCCGGCTCGTGGTCGTAAGGCGTCAGATCGGGCACCGCTGCGAACGCCTCGAACATCGGCCGCGCGGCGGCGTCAAACTGCGACAGCGGCTCGAGCCCCAGGATCAGCTCCATTGTCCGGATCACGCTTACGGTGCTGTACTGCGTGCTGTCGACGACGCCCCGCTTCGTGTAGGGGCTGGCGACAAGGCAAACGGTGCGATGGGCATCGACATGATCGGGGCCGTTCTGGGCGTCGTCTTCGATGACGAAGATCGCCGTCTCGGCCCACAGCGGGCCATGGCTGACCGCCTCGACGAGTTTGCCGAGGGCCAGGTCGTTGCTGGCCACACAAGCACGGGGGCTGTGGGCCCCCGGCGTCGTGCCGTGCGTGTGATCCTCACCGAGGCTCATGATGATGAACCTGGGCATCGTGCCCTTCGCCGCAAACTCCGCATACTCCCGGAGCATGATGTCGACGAGCTGCGGATCGCGTTCCTGCTCCTCGCCGCCGAGGCCGTAGTCGGGGCACATGTGCCCCACCAGCCCCGGCACCCTCCCCTCGATCCGCGCGTTTCCTTCGGTATCAGACACCCGCCCGCCGTATTCCTTGTAGCTGCGATAGCTGACGCCGGCTCGCCGGCAGGCATCCCAGAGGTAGCCCGACGGGGCGTGGGAGAGATCCCCCTCGTCGTCGTCGTCGACACCGACGCGCTGGGAATAGGTGAGATGCCAGTCGCGGGCAATGTAGTCGGTGTGATAGGCCATCGTGCTCCAGGGATGGCCGTCACGACTCACCTGGCCGTTGCAGTAGGCGTTGTCGAGAAGGACGAACTGCTCGGCGATCTTGTGATGATTCGGAGTCACGTCCCGGGGAAACATGCACAGAGCGGGATCGCCGTTTCCTTTGGGCGCCTCGCCGGCGGCCAGATCGCCAAACACCTGGTCGTAGGTGCGATTCTCCTTGATCACATAGATCACGTAGCGGATCGGGGAGGGATCGCCGACCTTGCGGGGGATCGCCGACTCCCCCTCGTAGGGCACGGCCGTGAGGAGGTCGTCGGAGTAGGGGCAGTTGGCATACACCTGGCTCGTGTAGGCCGCAAGTTTCTCCTCGTCCGGCACGTCGACAATCGACAGCGCGCCGTGGACGATCGTGCCGATGTAGGGATGCGGGAGGAGTTTGCGAACATACTTCTCGAGGTCGGTGAGCTCGCTGTCGTCCTCGCTGCCGTCGTAGAGGGGATTGGCGGCCGACTGATTCCCCTTCCCCACGCCGACAAGCAAGCGCTTGCCATCGGGGGTGACTGCCACGGCCGTCGGATACCAGCCGGTGGGGATGAAGCCGCGAACCTGGCTGCGCCCCGGGCTGGCAACATCGATCACGGCGATGCAGTTGTTGTCGGCATTGGCAACGTAGAGCGTCTCCCCGTCGGGGGAGATGGCAAGGGCATCGGGCGTGCTCCCCTCGGGGGCCCGCGGAAAGAGGCTCGTGGAGATCGTCTCGACAACGACGCCCCGTCTGGTATCGACGACCCACACGGCGTTGGCTGACGCGCACGCCACGAACAGCCGGTCTTCCTGCGGGTGGAACACGATCTGGTTCGGATGCTCGCCGACGGGCACGCGAGCCACGACCTGCAGGGCAGCCGGATCGACAACCACGAGTCGGGCCCCGGCCCAGTCGCTGACGTACAAAAGCCCGTTGCGGGGCGAAATCCCCACGTCATACGGCCGACCGCCGACGTCCCCTTCGAGGACGATGGTTCCGTCGTCATCCATCGCCACCAGTCGCCCTTGATTGATGTTGAGAGCGTAGAGCCGCCCCCGCGCATCATCCCGGACAAGCCCACTCTTGAAAGACTTTTCCTTGGCGAGTCGGGCTGCCGTCGCGGCCAGTTCGGTGGGATTCATCTGGAGCGGATTGGGCTCCCGCTCGGTGAAGAGATCGAGGTCGTCACGTTTCAGCGTGAATCCGTGGATCCGCCCCAATCCGCCCCCCGACCACCAAACCTTCGATTCATCCTCCGAGACGTCCAAGCCAAACCAACTCTGATGGGCCGACTCCCCGTCGAGGACGGCACCGGCATCGAGATCGACGAGCATCAGGCGGTGTTCGTTGAAGCCGTCGCAGGTGACCAGCGCCCGCTTCCCGTCCGTGAGGGGCCGAATGTTAAGGACGAGATCGCCAGTCTCGATCTGCCGGCCAGCGGGGGTCAGATGCCAGCCGTTGGGGAGCAGGAATCCCGTCTCGGTCGGGCCGGGGAACTTCGCTCCCGCGGCGTAGGGACCGGCCGGCACTGCCGGCTCCTCGGCCACCCCCGCGCCCCCGCCGCACATCACGCAGGCCAAGGCACACGCGCCGCAGAGCCACTGGGCGAGGCCTGCGATCCATCCGCTCCCCCCAGGGCTCGAATGCTTCCCCGGACGGTTCCTTCGCCGACAGATCTCGGGGGCCTGCATGATGACTGCTCCTGGGGGCACGCTCTTGGTGAAGTGATCGTGGTGACGTGATCGTGGACCTGGCGCCGGTGCAAACGATTTTCTAGCCTTCGCGACGATTCAGCGATCTGGATGACGCCGCCATAAAGACTCCGTTTTATGCCCGTTTCAGCGTGCGAAAAACCGTGAGTTCTCCGTGTGTGAGCCGTTTTCAGCCACTGAGGATGCGCCCCTGACGCAATGGCATCACCACGATTCCCCACCTCCACCGCGACGCCCCGCCGCAGGTTCATCATTTTCTCATCCAGCGCGAATACCATTCTCGTCGGCGGGGGCTTGCCAAGCGCCCGTGGATCGATCGCCATGGAGGCACTACGCATGGAACCGACCGCCGCCACGAAGCTCGGGTTTGCTTGGTCTCTCCCGGTAGCCGCAGCGCTGCTCTGCGGTCTGTTGGCGGCCCAAACCGAAACGGATTCCCGCGTCCCTGGAAACTCAATCATCTCCTCGCGGAGCGTGATGATCACCGTCGGCGGGCCGCGAAAGGGAGAGGCACCGGGTCGTTATTTCAACGTCCAGGGTCTTTCCAGCCGGGGTGATGCGAAGTTTGCCTCGTTCGGGCTGCTCGATTTCGATATCGAACCGGGCCCGCCGAAGGTTACCGGAACGTCGCGGAAGCTCACCCTCGTCCTCACGCAGAGCATTCCCCCATTCGCGAAGCCGGGGCGGCTCCTGTTTTTCATCCCCCGCGATTCCGACGAAGAGATCACGACCTTGAAGTTCGCCACCGAGGGGGACACGGCCCTGGGCGACGCCCTCCCCCGCTGCATTCCCTGCGGGGAGGCGACCTTCACGATCGACGCCACCGGTCGGGAAGACCGTTTCGAACTGCAACTCGGCGAGGAAGCGGAAGCCGTTCTCGATCGGCTCCTGGAAGACGGGGGCCGGCTTCGCTTGCTCGTCGTCCCCGGCGCCACCGACGTGGCCGCGACCTATTTCGGTGTCGAGCAGCCGGAGCCAGACAATCGCCCCCGCCTCGTTCTCGAGTAGGCCCTCATCCCCCGCCCCTCTCGCCACGCCGCACCCGAAAGCGGGCACGTGGATTTCCTTCTCACCAACGCAAGGATGCGATGCTGACCTCCAAACTCTTCGTCCTCGACACCAACGTCATCCTTCACGACTGCCGCTGCATTCGGAAGTTCGAGGAAAACGACGTCGCGATTCCGATCACCGTCCTCGAGGAGCTCGACCAGTTCAAGCGGGGTAACGAAGACATCCATTTCCAGGCCCGCGAGTTTCTCCGCTGCCTTGACGCCCTGACCGGCGACGTGCTTTCGCCGCAGGGGAGCCCACTGGGCGAAGGACTGGGAGCGATCCGGGTGGTCCTCGGCGCCCGCTCCAGCGTCGGCCTCGACGATACGTTCCTCCAAGACACCGCCGACCACCGCATCCTGCGGACAACACTTGCCATCCAACGGGAAACCCCGGGCCGGCAGGTGATCCTCGTCTCCAAGGATACGAATCTGCGGATGAAGGCGAAGTCGATCGGCATCCGCGCGCAGGACTACACCTCCGACAAGGTTCGCGGTTTCGACACGCTCTACACCGGTAAGCGGATCGTCGAGGGGATCGACAGCGCCTCGATCGACGGTCTCTACGGTCCATCGGGGGCGATTCCGGCCGCTGCCCTGCCCGCCGTCGAAGCCCCGCTGCCGAACGAGAACTTCGTCCTTCGCAACGGCAGCAAGTCGGCGATCGCCAGCTACCGTCGCGATGCCGACACCTTCGTGCGGATCGAGAAGCAGTCGTGCTACGGGATCACCCCGCGGAATGCCGAGCAGTCGTTCGCGCTCCGCGCCCTGATGGACGACACCGTGAAGCTCGTGACGATCACCGGCACCGCCGGCACCGGCAAGACCCTCCTCGCGTTGGCGGCAGCGCTCGAGTGCCGGCAGCGCTACCGGCAAATCATGCTCGCCAGGCCGGTCGTGCCCCTCTCCAACCGTGACCTCGGATTCCTCCCCGGGGACATCGCCGACAAACTCGATCCCTACATGCAGCCCCTCTACGACAACCTCACCGTCATCCGCCACCAGTGCGGCGAGGAGACCCAAGCGGCCCAGCGGATCAACGACATGCGGGAATCGGAGAAGCTCGTGATCACGCCGCTGGCCTATATCCGTGGCCGCAGCCTGCAGCGAATGTTCTTCATCGTCGACGAGGCCCAAAACCTCACCCCCCACGAGGTGAAGACGATCATCACGCGGGCGGGGGAGGGAACGAAGATCGTGTTCACCGGTGACGTGGCCCAGATCGATCAGCCCTATCTCGATGCCCTCTCCAATGGCTTGAGCTACCTCATCAGCCGGATGGTCGGTCAGCCGATCTACTCGCACATCGCTCTGGAGAAGGGCGAGCGCTCCGAGCTTGCGAATATCGCCAGCGCACTCCTCTGATGCGCCCCGATCAGGGATAGCGCGGGCAGACGTGGGGCCTTTGTGCAGGCTTGCACAAACTGAATCGTTTTCTCACGGCGGGCTTGCTTGGCGCGGATATAGATGGGTTTGTGAAGCGAGCCGATGGACGACACGCGTTCGGTCCATTGGTCGACTCACCCCGCCGCGACTCCCTGCTCTCTACGCCGCCCATCTTCCCCGGAATCCGATCATGAGCCGCAAGAATCCCGGTTTCACGCTCGTCGAGCTCCTCGTCGTCATCGCCATCATCGGCAGCCTCGTCGGGCTCCTGCTTCCCGCCGTCCAGGCGGCCCGGGAGGCGGCTCGTCGGGCGCAGTGCGGCAACAACATGCGGCAGTTGGGGCTGGCAGCGCTCAACTACGAAAGCACAAAGAAGCGCCTTCCGGCGAGCCTCATCGTCAGCTTGGGGCTGCCCCCCGGAACGGCCGGCAAGCCCGGCTTTCCCTATCCGGGAATCGTCGGCTCCTGGGTGCCGCCGCTGCTGGCTTTCATGGAGGAGAGCACCCTCGCCAATGCCTACGACCCCAAGTTTCCTTGGTTTTCCTCGCCGGCGATCGTGCCGGGCACGCCCGACAATCAGGGCGTTCTCAAAACGCCGATCGCGGGCCTCCTCTGCCCCTCGTCGCCGTCAGGCTCATCGCGCACCGTCACCGGCACATTCACGTTTGCTGCCCCCTTCCCGTATTCGGGCCTAGCCGTCACCGACTACGCCACCAACAGCTCGATTAACCCTGGATCAATCACGTTCTTTGGCTACGCGTCTACCGTCACCCAGGCCCAGCTCTACAGCGGGATGCGGCCGCAGTTGGACGGCGCCGGCATCAAGCCGCTCCTCGCGGCCGACCCGATCAGCGCCAGCCGCATGGCCGAGGTGCTCGACGGCACGACAAAGACGATCCTCCTGTGCGAAAGCGCCGGTCGCCCCGACTTCTTCATTGGCCGGGTCAAGCAGACGGGCAGTCCGCTCAACGACGGCGGCTGGGGGCATCATGAGAACGACTACGGCCTCGATGGCGCAGTCTCCAAAACCAGCAGAGCCTCCCCCGGCAATCTCGTCATCAATGCCCACAACGACAACGAGACCTACGCCTTCCATCCGAGCGGGGCCACCCATGTCATGGTCGATGGAAGCGTGAAGTTCGTGGCTGAAGACATCACGCCGACGATCTACGCCGCGCTCATCACCGAGGCGGGATCAGGGTTGACGCCGTCCGAAGACATCGCCGCCACGGAGTGAATCAAACCATGCAATCCAGCCTACTGTTCCTGCGGTATTTCGCGGGCGTGTTGGTGGTGACCGGCGTCGTCGGCTGTGGCGGAGGGCCGAGCAAGCCGGCGCGGGCGCCGGTTTCCGGAAAGGTCGTCACCAAGGGAGGAAAAGACTGCGACGGGGCGCTTGTGGTCTTTCATGCCTCGGCCCCAGGTCGGGCCACCGACGCGAAGCCCGTGGGGAAGGCCGGTGCCGACGGATCGTTTGCCCTCACCAGCTTCGAGACGAATGACGGAGCGATCCCCGGCGACTATGGCGTCACGATCGTCTGGCCGGCATCGACCAAGTCGGCCAAGATCTCGCTCTCGAGCGAGGGGGGGGGCGGCGGCGGCGATCAACTGGCGGGGCGTTATGGTGACCCCCGCAGTCCGAAGATCACAATCTCGGTGCCGAAGGAGGGCCTCACCGACCTCCGGCTCGAGGTGGAGTGACAGACGCGTCTTTGAAGCCAGCCCACCCGCCGGTGATCAGTAGTTCATCTGGAATTGGAACCGCAGCAGATCACCCTGAAACGGTGCGTAGAAGCCGTCGGGGCTGATCGGGGCTTTGCCTGAGGTGTTCGTGCGGTTGACCCAATCGTATTCGCACGTGAGCTCGATCTGCTTGGTGATCTGCCATTCGAGGCCCAGATCGAATTCCCCGACATAGGCGTAGGGTGAGTTTTTCTCCCAAATGAAGCCGCCGCGGCCGGTCTGCCAGCGGAAGTAGGGGAAGAGGACACCGAAGCGGTCGGTGTCGCCTTTGTAGTTGACGAGCACATAGCCTCCCGACAGTGGCTGACTCGAGATCGTGGGGGGATTGCTCGGGGTGACGCCGTTCAAGCTGCTCATCTGCGGCCCGAGACCGGTGTTCCATTCGCAGGTCACGCCCAACGGCTGCGGGTAGTAGACCCAGGTCGCCGCGATCCGCTGATCCAGCACGCCGTTGGAGGGCGAGACCACCACCGGCTTGACGGTGCTGCCGCCGATCTTGATGTCGGCAAGCGTCGGTACGTAGTTGCCCGTGTAGGCCTGCACCCCCGCCTCGATGATCTGGCCGTTGTCGAACTTGTAGGGGGAATTGAGCCGCAACACGAAGTGAAAGTTGTTGTTCTGATCGAGCGTCGAGTTGCCCTGGCCGTTGTACCACCCGAGGCCCAACACGCCATAGTTGCCTGAGCCCTTCAGCCCCTCTTCGAGCACCTCCTTATAGAGATCCTGGGCGTAGTCGGGCGTCCAGTAGTAGAAGACGCCGAGGTTACGTTCGCTCTTGGTGTCGTTGAGAAAATCGCACCGATCGAGGGGGAGACGATTGGAGCTCGACTGCATGTTGTCCCAGCCGTAGGGCACCTTCGACTGCCCGACGCGTAAACGGTGAACCTTGTCGGTGGTGATGTAGCAGTCGCCGTAGCAGTCGCGGAGTCCGCCGTAGTTGATGGCCCCCGGATCGCTCACGCCCGACAGGCTCGAGGCAAAATCGGGCTGGATGTAGATGTAGAGCCGGTCGCTGATGTCGCCTGAAAAGATGAGACGGACGCGGCGGAGGTAGAAGTTGTTGTTCGGCCCGACCGACTTATCGTGCGGAGAAAAGGGGTCGGCCTGGTCCTCGTCGTACCACAGCGTGCTGTTGTAGCGCATCTGGGTGTAGCCGCGGATGTTGATCTTCTCGTACCACTCCCTCTCGCCGGAGTGGTCGTTGCCGCCGCGGGTCTGCTCGTCGACCGTCTCGATGGCCGGATCCTGGATGTTGTTGTATCGCTGACGGATGGCTTCCCCGAGCGTTTGGCCGCTGGAGCCCCCTTCCCGGCCGCCCCCGGGCGAGAAGCCACGAGTCTGTTCGTCGACGGTCTCGATGGCCGGATCCTGGATCTGGGAGGCGAGCCGCATCGGACCTCTCACTGGCCGGTCCGTCCGGAGCGCGGGCTCGGTCGCATCGATCTCGTCGAAGGTGTCCGAGAACAGCCCGTTCCCTTCGGGGAGCGCATCAGCCGAGATGCCGGGGAGGATTGGCGGCGCTGCGTTCGGGTCGGCGGCCATCGCGGCGATACCCCCACCGGCCAGTTGGATCGCGATCAAGGCCATGCCCACACCGGCAGCCGCCCACCGAGCCGCGACGACTGCGAGCCACTGGCCCCTTGGTTGCATGGGTTGCATGGGTTGCATGGGTTGCATGGGTTGCATGGGTTGCATGGGTTGCATGAAGCGGGGCGAGCGTTTCGGTGCACCGGGGCCATGGCAGGACAAATCCTCTAACCGGCACATCGGTTAGATTCGGCCAACTTCGGCCAATCGGAGTATTAGGAATCCGGATTTCCGGCAGGCCGCGTTTTCCCCGCGATTCTCACGATTCCGGAGCGAGGGGGAGGCGTCGCCGGCTCTCTTTGGGGGGCCCCACCCCCGCCGTTCGGCCCGTCTGCCGAGGCACCGTCTTCAGGGCGGCCGCCCCAACGCGGCAGGCAGCGGCGTGCTTTGGCAGATTATGAGAGTTTGATTCGTTACTTGTGCGGGGCTCGATGGCCGCCTACTTTGCCCAGAGCCTTTGAAACCTCCGGGTCTCTTCATCCCCCGCTCCTCCGAGCCTGGGGCTCACCACGCTGGGAGTGCCGATCGTGGAACTTTTCGAAGCCTTCTCGTCGCTGGGCACCGGCCAGTTGATCCTCCTGCTGATCGCGCTGGTCATTGCCTTCGGCTTCGAGTGCATCAACGGCTTCCACGACACGGCCAACGCCGTCGCCACCGTCATCTACACCAAGTCGATGAAGCCGACCTGGGCGGTGGTCTGGTCGGGAATCTGGAACTTCATCGGGGTCCACGCCGGCGGGATCGGCGTCGCCTTCAGCATCGTCCACCTCCTCCCGGTCGATCTCCTCGTCAACATCAAGACCGGCCGCGGCCTGGCGATGGTGCTGTCGCTTCTGGGCGCGGCAATCATCTGGAACTTCGCCACCTGGTACCGCGGCCTCCCGGCCTCGAGCTCGCACTCGCTGATCGGCTCGATCATGGGGGTAGGGATGATGAACTCCCTCCTCGAGAACGGCTCGCTCGCCAAGGGGATCAACTGGCACAAGGCGAGCGAGGTCGGCATGGCCCTGATCCTCTCGCCGCTGATCGGCTTTGCCCTCGCCGCCGGCCTCCTCATCCTCTGCAAGACGCTGATTCCCGCCAAGGAGCTTTACCAGCCGCCGGACGGGGACAAGCCGCCCCCGGGCTGGATCCGCGCCCTCCTCATCAGCACCTGCACGGCCGTGAGCTTTGCCCATGGCTCCAATGACGGCCAGAAGGGAATGGGGCTGATCATGCTCGTGCTCATCGGCATCGTGCCGGCGACCTACGCCCTCAATCTCGACGGCGACCGGGGCGATCTCCAGGCCACCGTCGTGGCAGCGAAGGAGCTCAAGGCCGAGCTCGAGAAGCCCGACCTCGCCAACCTGATGGCGGCGCTCAAGGAGCAGCACCTCGCCAACGCGAGAGTGGAGCGGATCAGCCGCTCCGACGTCGTCTCCGCCGCCGAGGCCTCCCTCGAGCACTCGTCGCTCGACGACCTCCTCGATCCCTACCCACAGAGCGATGTCGTTCTCGCCACCCTCGATCCGGTCCCCCTGGCCGCCGCGGTGGTCGCGGCCCTCGAAGGTCGCACCGACTTCAAGGATCTCTCCAGCGACGATCGCTGGAATCTCCGCACGCAGCTTGTCGAGCTCGGCGCCTCGGTGCGAACGCTCGTGCGGCAGTTCGGCGACCAGATCACGGAAGACCGGCGGAAGATCCTCAAGGGCCTCGCTGGCAAGCTCTCCAAGCCGGTCGAATACGTCCCGGAATGGGTGAAGTGGGGCGTAGCTATTTGTCTCGGGCTCGGCACGATGTTCGGCTGGGAGCGGATCGTCGTTACTGTCGGCGAAAAAATCGGCAAGGAACACCTCACCTACGCCCAGGGGGGCGCGGCGGAGCTCGTGGCGGCCACGACGATCGCCATGGCCGACAATCTCGGCATGCCGGTGAGCACGACACACGTGCTCTCCTCCGGCATCGCCGGGACGATGTGGGCCAACAAGTCGGGCATCCAAGCGGAGACGGTCAAAGAGATCGCGCTGGCCTGGGTGCTTACGCTCCCGGTGGCGATGGCCCTCTCTGGCGGCCTCTACTGGATCGCCACTTGGTTCGTCGGCTGAGAAAAAACCCGGCCCGTCTCGGCGGTGGCCGACGAGAACCGCCGGCCCAGTTCCATCCGACCGGCCCATCAGCAATCATCAGGGCTGGTGGTGGGAGTCGCCGATGACGGCGTCCTCGGCATCCTTACCGGCGGCCGTGTGGCCGTCGTGGTTGCGGAAGAGATGGTCGTCGCCGTGGAGCTGGGCTTCGGGCACCGTCTTCACCCGTCCATCCTCGAAGAGAATGTGATGGATTCCCTGGGGATGATTGCCGCTCCGTTCGCAGCTAGAGTCAGGGGCATCGGCCATGATGGGGTGATGTCCGCGATGGAGCGGACGGATCGGCATCAGGCGCCCCATCGGATCGCGATGGCCGAGCGTGTAGCCGAAATCGCCCCCCATCGCCCCGACCATCTCGTCGAATTCCGCGGTGCCGACGGCCGCCTTGACTTCCTCGACCGTCGGGATCCGGTGGGCACCTTTCACGGCGAGCGTCGAACCGGGTGAAAGCAGCATGCCGTCATCGGGAACGATGCGATGCTCGGAGACGAGCATGGGGGCGTAGAGCCCGCCCCGGGAGATCGGGCCGGCGTCGGGGGGCGAGGGATACTGTCGGTGCGACACGGCATATTCCTGGAGCGAGCCACCGACCCTCCCCAGCTTCCGGACGGTCTGCGTTTTCCGGGCATCGTCGACAAGCAGGCTGAGGCCGGGCACCACGAGAATGCAGGCGGCCAGCGCCGTGGCGGCGAGGATCGCCTTGTCGAGCCAGGCCAGCGGTGAGCCGACATGGCCTGCCGACCGCTCTGGCGTCATGCTGGACGAACGGCCATCGACGGTGCTGTGGTGGCGTCGGCCGTGATGGCCGCGGGCATGGGGACGCGACCGATGGTCGGCCGGGAAAGAATCCCGAAAGGGTGCTTCGGCGGGCTCTGTCCGGGGGCGGCCCGGCGCGGGAGCGGGCTGGGAGGAAGCGGGCCGGGAGGAAACCAGAGCCCCTTCATGCGGGGCGCTCGTCTTCCGGGCGGCGATCATCTCCAGCGTCCGCGTTGCCAGCCCGGCCGGAGCCGAAAGGAGCTCGCGATCGGCAACGACTGGCGACATCGATCGCCGCAGGAGTTCGAGGTCGCGGCGTAACGATTCACCCGCATGCGGGTCGGCGAGCAGCGCCTCGACACGGTGGGCGTCGGGAGCGTCGAGGGCCCCGACCAGATAGCCGACAAGATCGTCTCGCATGATGATTGCTCGCACGTGTGGATCCGGGGACGCCCCGTCGCCACGCGTCGGATACGCCCTCCGGCTAGAGACTCTTTCCGCCCGACTGCCAGGATTCATTGAGCTTCAGGAGCGCCGAGTGGAGCCTGCTCTTGACGGTGCCAACCGGGATGCCGAGGACGTCCGCCGCTTCGCGGTACTTCATCCCCTGGTGGTAGACGAGGACCAAGGCACTGCGGAGTGCGTCCGGCAGGTCTTGGACCGCCGACCGCACCCATTCCTTGGCTTCCTCGCCCGCCATCCGATCATCGGCGGTCTGGTCACGCCCCGCGAGCATCTCCACCAGAGCGCCGACATCGTCATCGCCGGTCCGCTGGTCGAGACTGACCATCCGGTGCCGACGATTGCGACGCTGGGCGTCGATGGCCTGGTTCGTGGCGATCGTGTAGAGCCACGGTCGAAACCGTCGGCCCTCTTCGAATCCCTCCTTTTTGAGATAAACCTGCAGGAACGTTGCCTGAAACACATCCTCGGCCATCTCGGCACTGCCGAGATAGCGTCGGAGGTAACTGAACAACTCCCGCTCGTAACGGTGCACGAGCGCCTCAAAGGCCGACTCGTCCCCGCCGCTGCGGAACCGCTGGAGCAGTTCCTCGTCGGCAAGGATCCCATCCCCCGATCCGTTCCCCCGCTCGATCACGCCCATGACGGCCGTGGGGACGGGGTCCCGGTCGACTACCGCCCCCTTGCCCCCGGCAGCGCCCTTGCTCCCGGCGGCGCCCTTGCTCCCGGCAGCGCCTAGGTGGCGCACCGCGGACGAAGGGCCATCGCCGAGGGCACGGCCGGCTGGAGTCTCTCCGGATCGGGAATGGGAATCGTGTGCAACCATCGGCACTACGGCGTGAAGGTGGACTCGGTTCGGAGGCCGGGCTTGGAAAAAGCATCCACGCCCCCGGCCCCCCCGGAAAACCGGCCTGTGGAGTATAGTCGCACCACCCAATCCGCCGCGAAGTTGTGGTCGAAGACGGACACTGCGGTCACCGCCGGGCCGCCGCCCGGGCCATCGGACGGCGGAACCCTTGACGTTCATTCCCCCTTCCCCGCCGGCCCAGCCGACGATGCCATCCCCCCAATCCACCCCCGGACACCCCCTGCCCGCCCCGCCGGCCCGGGATCGCGGGCCCCAGCCCTACCGCTGGGCGGCCCCTGGGGACATCAACGCCTTCTTCGGCCTTGCCCTCGACAATCTCGCCGACCTCGTGCTGGCCGTCTCCCTCCTGGCGACCGTCTTCGGCTATCCCGTAGACTTCGCGCTCTCCCATTTCGTTCCCGGGACGGCGGTGGGGGTGGTGGTCGGCGATCTGCTCTTCACCTGGCTCGCCTTCCGACTGGCCCGGAAGACCGGCAGCCGCGACGTGACCGCCATGCCCCTCGGCCTCGACACGCCGAGCACCTTCGGGATGGTGTTCCTCGTCATCGGGCCGGCGTTCCTCGCCGCCCGCGGGCCGGCCGATGCCCCCCCCGAGACGATCGCGGCCGCGGCCCGTCATGCCTGGCATGTGGGGATGTGTGCGATCGTCGCCAGCGGCCTCTTCAAGCTCGCCTGCAGTTTCGTCGCCGGTCCGATCCGCCGCCTCATCCCCCGTGCCGCGCTCCTCGGTAGCCTCACGGCCGTCGCCCTGGTGCTGATCACGTTCCTCCCGCTCCTCGATGTCTTCGAGTCACCGCTGGTCGGCCTCCTCTCGCTCGGCATCGTCCTGGCGACACTCACCGCCCGGATCCCCCTTCCTTTCGGCATCCCGGGAGCCCTGGCCGCCCTGGTCGTCGGCTGGGGGATGCATCTGCTGGGCTCGGCTGCGGGCTGGATCGAAGGAGCCCCTCATGCGTCGCTCGATCCTGCCGCGGCGCTCTGGCCGCAGGAGTGGCTCTCGGCGCTGCGGCTGGAATGGCTGGAGGGCTGGCCCGACACGGTGAAGGTTCTCCCCATCGTGATTCCCTTCGCCCTGGGTACCGTGGTCGGCGGGATCGACTGCACCGAGAGCGCCGCCGCGGCAGGCGACGAGTACGACACCGGGGCGGTGATCGGCGTCGAGGCGATCGCCACGATCCTCGCCGGCGCCTGCGGGGGCGTGATCCAGACCACCCCCTACATCGGCCACCCGGCCTACAAGGCGATGGGAGGGCGCGCCGCCTACACCCTCGCCACCGCCCTGGTGATCGGGCTGGCCGGGCTCACCGGCACCTTCGCCTACATCTACCAGGCGCTCCCGCCGGCGGCGGTTTATCCGATCCTCGTGTTCATCGGTCTGGAGATCACCGCGCAGAGCTTTCATGCCACCCCGGCGCGCCACTTCCCCGCCGTGGCGATTGCCTGCGTGCCGGCCCTGGCGGCGCTGGTCACGCTCCAGGCCGACAACCTCTTGGCCGCGGGGGCAAAGCCGGATCCGGCGCTCGCCCGCGACCTCCACACGCTGCGGATGCTCTCGGCCGGGTTCATCGTCACGAGCCTTCTCTGGGCGGGCATGACAGCAGCGCTTGTCGATCGCCGGCTCCGGCAGGCGGGGGCGTGGGCAGCGGCGGCGGCGCTGTTCACGCTCTTCGGGATCATCCATTCCCCGTACGGCGACGGCCGGTTGTTCCTCCCCTGGAATCTCGCCCCCCTTCCCGAGGCGGCCACGGGGCGGGGCCCGATCGAAATGGCCCTCGCCTACGCTCTCCTGGCAACGCTCTTCGTCGCCTGGGGGGTTTTCGAGGGTAAACTGTCGGGGTCGCCACCGCAGGATCCGTCGTCATGAAGGCCCCACGATCGCCGTCGCCTGCCCCCGTCCGCTCCGTGGCGCTGGCGGTGGCCCTGATGCTCGCTGGCAGGGTCCCCGCCGGATCGCTCGGCCGCGCGGGGGAGGTTCGCTTCGACCGCGATATCCGGCCAATCCTCGCCGAACACTGCCTGGAGTGCCACGGCCTCGACGCCGGGTCGCGCCAGGGGGACCTGCGACTGGATACCGATGAGGGGGCCAAGCCGCAGGCCGTGCTCCCCGGTCGGCCAGACGAGAGCGAGCTGGTGCGCCGCATTCTCGCCACCGATCCCGACCTGCGCATGCCGCCCCCTGCGAAGGGGCCGGGCCTGACGGCGACCGAGATCGACACGCTGCGGCGCTGGATCGCAGCCGGCGCTCCGTACGAGGGGCATTGGGCGTTCGCCCCGATACGCCGCCCGCCGGTCCCCGCCACAAACCGACCGGCAAGCACCGACATCGACCGCTTCCTCGCGAGCGCCCGCGAGGCGCGTGGGCTCGCCGAGCCCCCCCGGATCGGTCGGCGTGAACTGATCCGGAGGGCGACGTTCGACCTCACGGGACTGCCGCCGGCCTGGGAGGATGTCGAGGCCTTCGAGACCGACACCTCCCCCGACGGCGAAGCCTTCGCCCGCGTGGTCGATCGCCTCCTCGCCTCTCCCCGCTACGGCGAACGCTGGGGGCGCCATTGGCTCGACATCGCCCGCTATGCCGACACCCACGGTGGGAGTGCCATCGGCTTCACGAAGTTTCCCTTCTCCTACACCTACCGCGACTACTGTGTGCGGTCGTTCAATGGCGACGTCCCCTGGGACCGGTTCATCACCGAGCAGGTCGCCGCCGACCAGATGGGGCTTGCCGCCAACGACCCGGCGCTGGCCGGGCTCGGCTTCCTCACCATCGGCATGCAGTTCCGCAACCGCCACGACCTCATCGACGACCAGATCGACGTCGTCAGCCGCGGTCTGATGGGGCTGACGATCGCCTGCGCCCGCTGCCACGATCACAAGTACGATCCGATCACCGCGAGCGACTACTACGCCCTTGCCGCTACCCTTGCCCCCAGCCAACCGCCCGAGCTCCCGCCGGTCATCGGCAGCCCGGAGGAGACGCCGGCTCTGGCCGACTACCAGCGCGAGCTCGAGCGCCGCCGGACGATTCGCGACGACATGGCGCGCGACCAGATCACCGTCATGCAAGGGCGGCTGCGGATGCAGGTGGGCCTCTATCTGCGGGAGCTCGCCAAAGGGACGCCCGAACAGGATCTGACGTCGGCGTTCCTCTCCTTCCGCACCGACGACGTCCGCCCGCATGTCCTCAATCGTTGGCGGACCTACCTGGCGACGATGCCCGCCGACGATCCGGTCTTCGGGCCCTGGGTGAAGGTCCGCGACCTGCCCGCTGCCGATTTCCAGCCGCGATGTGCCGAGATCGTCGCCGCACTCACGGCCGAGAACGGCGACCCTACGGCCGCGGCCGCGAAAAACGGCCTCGGCGAGGAGACGCCGAAGTGGAATCCGCTCGTCCTTGCGGCGCTGTCGGAGCGGAAGCCGGCCGCGCTCGCCGACGTCGCCGATGTCTACGGGGCCGTCTTCGCCACCGCGCAGCGAGAGTGGCTCGGGGGCCTCGCCGCGTCGGCGGAAGAGGGCGTCGGGGAGGGGATCGTCACCGACGAGGATCCCCGGCACGTCGTCGTCAACAGTCCGATCCGCCGCCAACTCCGTCACCATCTCTTCGCCCCCGGCACGCCGACGGCGGTCGACGACACACTCGCCAAGACGCTTCTCAACCGCACCGTCCAAGACACGCTCGCCGGCAAGGCCGGCGCGATCCACGAGCTCCATCTCAGCGCCCCCGGCTCCCCTCCGCGGGCGATGACGCTCGAGGAGCGGGCCGATGCGCCGGCCACCCGCCTTCTGGTGCGCGGCAATCCGCTCAACCGCGGCCCCGTCGTCGAGGCCCGATTCCCGGTGGCGCTGTCGGCGCCCGATGCGGCGCCGTTCCCGTCGGGCCAGCGCCGCCTCGGCCTCGCCGCGGCCCTCGTCTCGCCCGGCAATCCGCTCGTGCGTCGTGTCATCGTCAACTGGGCCTGGCAGCACCACTTCGGCGCGGGGCTCGTGCGCACCCCCGACGACTTCGGGACCCGCGGCCGCCCCCCGACCCACCCCGAGCTCCTCGACCACCTCGCCGAGACCTTCCGCGACGACGGCTGGTCGCTCAAAGCCCTCCATCGCCGGATCATGCTCTCCGACGCCTACCGCACCGCGGCGGTCGAAAGCGCCGTGGCCCGGCAGTCTGATCCCGACGACGAACTGCTCTGGCGGATGCCGCGCCGCAGGCTCGACATGGAATCGATGCGCGACGCGATGCTCGCCGTCTCGGGGGAGCTCGACCCCACGCCGGGTGGCCCGCCGGTCGACCTCGCGGCGACCCCGATCGTTCCCAGACGGACGGTTTACGGCTTCGTCAATCGCGACATTCTCTCCCCCCTCTCCGGGACGTTCGACGGCGCCAACCCCGCCGCCTGCACCGCCCGTCGGCCCGACACGACGATCCCGCAACAAGCGCTCTTCGCCCTCAATTCCGACTTCATCCAGGACCGCGCCGTGGCCTTCGCCGCCGCGGGCCTGCAGGCTGCCCCGGCCGACGAAGCCGGGCGGGTCTCCTGGATGGTCCGCCGCGCGTTCTCGCGCTCCCCCTCGGAGGCGGAGACGGCCGCGGCGATCGAATTTGTCCACAGGCAGGCCGCCTCGCTCGAGTCGGGGCTGGCGGCCGATGTCCCCTGGCAGCGCCTCGCTCATGTCCTCCTCGCCGCCAACGAGTTTCATTTCGTCGACTGACCGTCCGTACAAACCATCACCTGCCCCGGGCAGACCGTCGGCCCCGTCGCCATCAGCCACCGGACGTCATTCTCATGCACGCTTCCCGCCGGGATTTCCTCCGCTCCAGCGGCATGGGCTTCGGGTCGCTGGCGCTCGCCGGGCTGCTGGCCCGCGACGGTGTCGGCAGCGCCCTCCCGACCCACTTCCCCGCCCGGGCGAAGCGCGTGATCCACGTGTTTTTGAACGGCGGCATGTCGCAGGTCGACACGTTCGACCCGAAGCCGGAGCTCCAGGCCCGCGGCGGCCAGACGCTCCCCTATGACAACCTCCAGACCGAGCGCAAGACCGGCGTGGCCCTCCCCTCCCCGTTCACCTTCGCCAGGCACGGCCAGAGCGGCATCCCGATCAGCGATCTCTTTCCCAACCTTGCCCGCCACGCCGACGAGCTCGCCGTCATCCGTTCGATGCATGTCGAGCTTCCCAACCACGAGATGTCGTTGATGCTGATGAACACCGGCCACATGCGGCAGGTGCGCCCCAGCTTCGGCTCCTGGCTGACCTGGGGCATGGGGCAGGAGAACGACAACCTTCCCGGCTTCATCGCGCTGGTGCCCGGCGGAATGCCGGTCGGGGGGGCGGGCAACTGGCGGAGCGCCTTCCTCCCGGGGGCCTTCCAGGGAACGCACGTCGACACCTCGAAGACCGACCCCCGCCAACTCATCGACCACATCCGCAATCCGCGCCTCGGCCCCGACCGCCAGCAGGAGCAGTTCGACCTCCTCCGCGCGCTCAATGCCAGCCATCTCGACCAGCGCCCCGGCGAGGCGGCGATCGAGGCGCGGATCCGTTCCTTCGAGCTTGCCTACCGGATGCAACTCGAGGCGACCGATGCCTTCGACGTCCGCCAAGAGCCGGCCCACGTCCTGAAGATGTACGGCGAGGGGCCGCAGAACCGGCAGCTCCTCATGGCACGGAGGCTCGTCGAACGGGGCGTGCGCTTCGTGCAGACCTGGCACGGCAGTATGCAGCCGTGGGACAGCCACTCGAACATCCGCGACGAGCACCGCAAAGTGGCGGGGGAGTGCGATCAGGGGCTGGCGGCCCTGCTCACCGATCTCAAGGACCGCGGCATGCTCGACAGCACGCTCGTGCTCTGCACGGGGGAGTTCGGCCGCACGCCGAGCGTCGAGATGGGGCAAAACGGCGCCGGGGCCTCCCAGGGGCGCGATCACAACCACTGGGGCTTCTCGCTGTGGATGGCGGGGGGCGGGGTGAAGGGGGGAACGATCCACGGGGCCACCGACGACTTCGGCTTCAAGGCGGTGGAAAACCTCGTCTCGGCACACGATCTCCACGCCACGATGCTCCATCTTCTCGGGTTCGACCACACCCTGCTCACCTACCGTTATGCTGGCCGCGACTACCGCCTCACCGACCTCGAAGGGAAGGTCGTCCGACCGGTGCTCGCCTGACCGTCCCGGAGTCCAGCATGGCCCTCTTCATCGAAGTCACCAACGCCGCCGTGCGGACGGAGTTCGAACATCCTTCCGGACCGCTGGAGTTCGGCCGGGGGCCGCAGCGGGAGATCCCCCGCTGCGTGATCGCCGGCGACCAGTCGGTGTCGCGTGACCAGCTGCGGGTCGAACCGCTCGCCGACGGCCGCCTCCGGCTCGGGAATTTGAGCGCGAACACGCCGGTGGTCGTCGACGGCCAAAACGACCCGATCATCCATCTCCAGGGGCGCGACGTCCCGCTGCCGGCCGCGGTGACGGTGGGGCGGACGCGGATCGTGTTCCGCCCGGCGGCGGTGCCCGCAGCGGTCGCTCCGCAAACACCCCCCCAGCCCCCGGCCTCCCCACCACCACCGGTCCTACAGCCCGCCCCCTCGGCCGGAACCGTGACGCTGCCGGTCGGGGCCGTCGATCCCCCTCCGGGGCTCCGCTCCCTCCCCACCACCGGACCGACCGCCGTCGCGCCCTCGGCCTCCAAGCCGCGGACCTCCGCGCCGTCGCTCGATGGTGCCGGGGAAGTCGGGCCCTGGCTCGAGCGGATCATCGAGCTCCAGAAAACGTCGAGTGAGTCGCGGGAGTTTCACGACACGGCCGCCCGGGCCCTCATCGATTTGGTGGGCCTCGATCTGGGCCTGGTGCTGCTGCGCTCGGGCGAGAAGTGGTCGATCGCGGGCTGCGGCGTCGAGTCGGATCGGACGACGGTGCGCTACAGCCAGACCCTCCTGAAGGCCGTGGTCGACCAACGGAAGACGTTCTTCGACGATATCGAATCGCTGGCCGGCTCCGGGGCGGGCGCGAGCCTGATGGACATCGAGGCCGGGGTAGCGTCACCGATCTTCGGGATCACGGATGACGTGATCGGCGTTCTCTATGGCGTCCGGACGAGCCAGGGGGTCATCGCCCGGGGCCCGATCACGCCGCTGGAGGCGCAGCTGGTGCAGCTCCTCGCCGGATCGGTGGGCGCCACGCTCGCACGCTCGACGGCGAGCCAGTCGCGGGCAACCTTCGAGCAGTTCTTCACCCGCGAGCTCTCCGAGCAACTCGCCCTTCGCCCCAACCTCCTCGACGGCCATGACGCCGACGTCTCGATCCTGTTCTGCGATATCCGCGGATTCAGCCGGATCAGCGAGCGGCTCGGCCCGGCGGGGACCATGGACTGGATCGGCGACGTGATGGGGGAGCTGTCCGACTGCGTTCTGGCCCACTGCGGCGTTCTCGTCGATTACATCGGCGACGAGTTGATCGCCATGTGGGGGGCGCCGGTCGACCAGCCCGAGCATGCCACGCTCGCTGCCAGGGCGGCGGTCGACATGCTCGCCGCGGTGCCACGGATCAACGAGCGCTGGGCGACGACACTCGGCGAAACGATGGATCTCGGCATCGGCATCAATTCCGGCGTTGCCCGGGTGGGAAACACGGGCTCGCGCCACAAGTTCAAGTACGGCCCCCTCGGCAACACCGTCAACCTGGCCAGCCGCGTCCAGGGGGCGACGAAATACGTCCGCTCGCGGATCCTCGTCACCGACGCGACGCGTTCCCGGATGGGATCGGGATTCGCGAGCCGGCGAGTCTGCCAGGTGCGCGTCGTCAACATCGCCGAGCCGGTTGTCCTCCACGAGCTCGGCCGGACCGACGACGCCGGGTGGGGCGATCTTCAGCAGGCCTACGAAGGAGCGCTGTCGGCCTTCGAGAACCGCGACTTCCACGAGGCGGCCCACCTCCTCGCTGGCCTGCTCCAGACGCGCCCCGACGACGGCCCGAGCCTGCTGCTCCTCTCCCGGGTCGCCAACTGCCTCGTGTCGACCGATGCGGTTTTCAACCCCTGCTGGGACCTTCCCGGGAAATGATCGCCACCCTGGGCCCCGGTTACTCCAGGCCGTAGGCCCCGGCCATCGGCAGATCGATGCCCGACCGGCTGGCGAACTGCGTCCGCGACAGGAAGCGGGGCTCGAGGTTGAACGTCACGCCGACGTTGTTGCGGCTGTAGTCGACATTGAAGCCGAACGTCATCAGGAACGACTCGCCGATGCGCGTGAGCTGGAAATTCTGGCCGATGTTCATGCCGCGGAGGTTCAGCGCGGTGCCGAAGGAGCTCGCCCACTTGGGGCTCATCCGGTAGGTGTACGACCCGACGAGGACGCTGGCGTCGATCGGGCCACCGAACTCGTTGAATCCGATGTAGAAGCTCCCCCGCGGCGTCCGATTCAGAAGGGCCCCGACGGTGTAGAGCTGCTGACCGCCGGTGAAGAAGTCGATGTCGGCGGTGGAGTGAATCGTCGTCCGGTCGCCGACATGCCAGCGGAAGTCGTACTGCCAAAGCCCCATCAATTGGCCGAAGTTCTGCCCCGTTGTCGGGAACAGCTCGCCGTCGATGTCGAGGGTGATCCAATCGATGATCCGCCGGTTTCCAGCCGGGCCGCGCTTCGTCTGCCAACGCTGCCGCGCGGCGAGCCGGAAGGCCGTCAGGTCCTGGGCGATCTCCGTCGGGCCGGACACCCATCCCCCCATGCCGCGACGGACGAGGTACGAGCGCGGATCGTACTTGCCGTCCGGTCCGAACACGGTCGAGGAGGGGAGCGGCGTGGCCTGCCCCGGGATGGCGCCGTAGTCCCAGTAGGGGATGTTGCGGCGGTATTGGTTGATGGTGTCGTCGTCGATCTGGTCGTAGAGCGGCAGTTGGTTCATGTCCTGCGAGCTGTTGGCGTAGGAGAACTCGCTCTCGAACACCACCTTGTGGGCCAGTCCGTGGACATTCCACAGCTGGCTCTCGACGGAATTGTCCGCTGACCACATCGGCACACTCGAGCGGATCCCCACCTGGCCGTAGGCGCGATTGAGGGGCGACTGCGTCAGATCTTGCCCCCAGTGAGCGAGCTCGCCCAGGGCGTAGGGAACAATCTTCACCACCCCCGCCTGGAACGGCAGATCGAGCTCGTGCCGGGTGGAGAACCGCTCGCCGATGACGTTGTTCTCGTAGGGGAGCGTCGTCCAGTACTGCAGCCCCTGCCCGGCGGTCGGCGTCTGGGGAACGTTCTGCCGCGCGTAGGCCAGTCCACTGTGCTGGTACCAGGTGACCGCATCGCGCAGCAGCGGCTGCCCCATGGTGTAAGAATCGAGCCGCGGCCACCATTCCGTCTGCGTGAAGAACGGGTTGACCCGGACGCTCGTGAGGAGGCGCAGCTCACGGTTGTCCACAGGGCGGCGAAGATCGAGCCAGGTTCGCTGCTCGTAGCCCTCCTCCCACTCCGCCTCGTAGAACTCCTCGAGGAAGTTCATGTCGCTGATCCAGCCGGCCGCACCGCGTGCCTGCCACCCCCCGGCGAGATCCTGCCGATGGCGCCAGAAGGAGCGCCCGCGGAAGGCGTTGGGGTAGGTGAAGTCGCGGCGATTCATGCCGAGATTGTCGATCCCGCTGTCACCGATGATCCAGGCATCGAGGACGCCGTTGGCCGGCGTGCCTTGCCAGAGGAAGTCGGGGCGGTTGTAGAGGAGCGACGTCCCGCCACCGACGCCACGGTAGCTCAAGTAGTCGACGTCGAAGTCCCAATCGACGCCGTCCGGTGGCCGCCGCCATCCGAACACCTGGAACGCGTCCCAGCTCGTCAGCAACTGGGTGCCGAAGATGCGGTCGTTCTTCACCTGCACGTTGTTGAGGTAGAACGTCGGCTTCTTGGCGTTCGTCGCCAACACCGGCCACCACAGCACCGGGACATTGCCGAGGGTCAGGGTGTTGCCACGGCTGGTGACGAACTGCTGATGCTCGAGCACCGGCTCCCCGGTCACTCCATCGATCATCGGCTGGCCGTCGGCTCCCGCCAGCGGCACCTGTTCGTCGGTGAACTCGAGTTCCCTCGACCGGAACTCCCAGGTCGGCACCCCGAGGCGGCTCGAGGTCAGACCGGTGCGCTGGGCCATGAACCGGCTGCGGTCGACCTGACGGATGACGTCGGCGCGGAGCCGGACAAGCCCGGCGTAGTTGTCGACGGGGGTGAGAACCGTGGCCCCGGTGATGACCCCCGAGGAGCGGGGCACGTCGTAGAACATGCTCATCGCCTCGACCACGCGCTGCCCCTGCCGGAAGACGACGTTCCCCTCGAGATAGAGCTCCAGCGGCGTGTCGGCGGATTGGGCCGCGTTGCCATCGAGATCGGGCTGCGTGCCGCTGCGCGTCCAGATGACGACCCGGTCGGCGGCGATATCGAGGGGGCCGGCCGGGTCGACGCCGTCGATGACGAGGTTCACGCCGGAGGTGATCACCGCCACCCACTCG
>JBBAVV010000016.1:0-80806 GCA_040397545.1 Pirellulales bacterium | reverse complement strand
CCGCGTCATTGGGACTGAGATACTGCCCAGACACCTACGGGTGGCTGCAGTCGAGAATCTTCGGCAATGGGCGAAAGCCTGACCGAGCGACGCCGCGTGTGGGATGAAGGCCTTCGGGTTGTAAACCACTGTCAACGGGGAGGAAATGTAGGGGGGTACTCCCCTCTATTTGACCTATCTGTGGAGGAAGTACGGGCTAAGTTCGTGCCAGCAGCCGCGGTAAGACGAACCGTACGAACGTTATTCGGAATTACTGGGCTTAAAGGGTGCGTAGGCTGCGCGGAAAGTTGGGTGTGAAAGCCCTCAGCTCAACTGAGGAACTGCACTCAAAACTACCGTGCTAGAGGGAGACAGAGGTAAGCGGAACTCAAGGTGGAGCGGTGAAATGCGTTGATATCTTGAGGAACACCGGTGGCGAAGGCGGCTTACTGGGTCTCTTCTGACGCTGAGGCACGAAAGCTAAGGTAGCAAACGGGATTAGATACCCCGGTAGTCTTAGCTGTAAACGATGAGCACTTGATTGGAGGGTCCTCCATAGCCTTCCAGTCGTAGCGAAAGTGTTAAGTGCTCCGCCTGGGGAGTATGGTCGCAAGGCTGAAACTCAAAGAAATTGACGGGGGCTCACACAAGCGGTGGAGGATGTGGCTTAATTCGAGGCTACGCGAAGAACCTTATCCTAGTCTTGACATGCACGGATTAACTCGGTGAAAGCCGAGCCAGGCCTTCGGGTACAACGTGCACAGGTGCTGCATGGCTGTCGTCAGCTCGTGTCGTGAGATGTCGCGTTAAGTCGCTTAACGAGCGAAACCCTTGTCTCTAGTTGCCAGCGAGTAAAGTCGGGGACTCTAGAGAGACCGCCGGCGTTAAGCCGGAGGAAGGTGGGGATGACGTCAAGTCCTCATGGCCCTTATGACTAGGGCTGCACACGTCCTACAATGGAGCGCACAAAGGGAAGCAAAACCGCGAGGTCGAGCAAATCCCAAAAAACGCTCCCTAGTTCGGATTGTAGGCTGCAACTCGCCTACATGAAGCTGGAATCGCTAGTAATCGCGGGTCAGCATACCGCGGTGAATGTGTTCCTGAGCCTTGTACACACCGCCCGTCAAGCCACGAAAGTGGGGGGCATCCGAAGTCGCTGAGGTAACCGCAAGGAGCCAGGCGCCTAAGATGAACTCTGCAATTGGGACTAAGTCGTAACAAGGTAGCCGTAGGGGAACCTGCGGCTGGATCACCTCCTTTCTAAAGGATACCGCTCCTTGATTCTTCGGAGTCTTGGGGCAACCCAGCACTGAGCGTCGTTATGAAACGTAAGTTTTCGATGGCGGGGGGTGCTGGGTCCAAAGAATTGTGGAGACGATCGTGACTCGCGGAGCTTCGGCTCTGCGGGGTTATGCCGAAGAAAGAGATCAGCGTGGCAGGGAAACCTGTCGAACGCAAAACTGCCGCTGCCCTTCGGGGCAGTCATTGAACGAGACCCACCGGGGCTGCCGAAGCCCCGGTGGGTTTTTTTTTGCGCACGTTTGGTCAGAGAGGCGGGATGTTGGCCGGTGGCGTGCCCATACTGCTGTTCTGCGGCCGTTGTTTTCCGGGGGAAGCTCTTCCCTCCGATCGCCTGTCCGTTACGATGCAGACCCGGAACGACCGGGGTATTTCCCCCAGGCAGGTTCGATTCATGGCGATGCAGTCAATTGCCGGAGTTTCTCCGCCGTCCGTCAAGGAAACGACGGTGATGACCGTCTGGCCGTCGGTGGCATCGACGTCGTTGGGGAAGACCCTGGGGCGTCTGTTTCGCATCAAAGATGGATTCGGGCCCGTTTCGATCGGCCGATTGGCCCTTCTTACGTGCATCCCGATCGGTTTGATGCTCTATCTTTCGCTCCGCCTGCCGTGGGCCATTCAGCGGTATCGCCTCACGAATCGGCGGGTGATTGTCGAGCGCGGCTTGAACGCGCGGATCCAGCAATTCGTCGACTTCGATAAGTTTGACTCGATCGAACTTGTTGTCGAGCCGGGGCAGGAGTGGTACGCGGCGGGGGACCTCGTTTTTCGCAAGGGGTCCGTGGAAACGTTCCGGCTCCCGGGAGTCAGTCGCCCGGAATCGTTCCGGCAGACGTGTCTCCGAGTGCAGCATTCCTACCGGAGCGTTGAGGCCCATCAGCCGCATCCCGTCGGCGCGGCCTGATTCTGGGCCGTTCGCCGCGGATCGCTCTTCTACCGAGGGCCAGCCGATTGGATCGGGTAAGGTATTTCCCGATCGCTCCTCGATCAGACCGGACGGCGTCCGATGATCGGCCCGCGGGCAGCGATTTCGGCAGCGATGGCCCGGCGTGCCTGGGGATCGAGTTCGCAGGAGTGCGCGGCCGCATTGACAAGCACCTGCTCCGGGGATGTCGCCCCGAAGAGAACGCTCGTGATCCCCGGCTGTTCGGTGGTCCAGGCGAGGACCAAGTCGGCGAGCGGTCGGTGCAGTCTTTCCGCTTCCTGACGCACCGCGTCGACGAAGTCGAGATTCCGCTGGAATTCGGCACCGTTGAACATCGGGTATTTGTGCCGGCTGTCCGTGGCAGGGAAGGTGCGGTCGCGGGATATCCCTCCGGCGAGCAGGCCTTTCATGAGGGGCCAGTAGGCGACGATTGCCACGCCGTGACCCTGGCACCACGGAACGATGTCGTGCTCGATCTCGCGTTGCAGCATGTTGTATGGGAGCTGGCAGGCTGAAAGAGGGCAAGCTTCCGCCGCGATCGCGAGCTGGTCGAGGGAGACATTCGAAACGCCGACTGCTCGGGCGAGGCCTTCCGACCGGAGGCGTTCGAGCTCGGCCATCGAGACCTCCAGTTTCACTCCCGGATCTGGGGCGTGGAGATAGACGAGATCGAGATGATCGGTGCCGAGCCTCCCGAGACTCTCCTCGACTTCCCGGCGGATCCGTTCCGGGCGGCCATCGACGCATTGCTTCCGCCCCGGCTGCCAGTGAATCCCGCATTTTCCGGCGATGAACAGCTCGTCTCGGCGGCGGTCCCGGATGGCCGTGCCGATCGCCCGCTCACTCTCCCCCTCCTCGCCATAACAATAGGCCGTGTCGAGGTGGAGAATGCCGGCGTCGAGGGCAGCCGCCACGGTGGCAACGGCGACATCGCGCGTGATGCCCTGGCGCGTCATCCCTGCGAGGGGCCAACAACCGAGCCCAAGGGGAGGAATGTGGAGCCCACTGCGGCCGAGCGGGCGGGGGGTCGTGTCCATCGAATCAGCGATCCTGTCGGTGGGCGGCGCCGGAAGGCTCCGGGGGATCCGGGAAACGGCCGTCCCGGAGGAACGCGGCCACCAATTCGGCGGCGTCTTGACGGAAAAGCAGGCTCGAATGGAGGCAATGGACGGTGGCGTGGTCGTGCGGTGCCCCGGGCCGTGTGCTTTCGGGGGCGATGATCGCGTCGCGTCCCGCGGCGATGACGCCGATCTCGACCCCCTGCGGCATGGGGAGTGAATTGACGAGGCTGTCCTCGGTGGTTGAGAGCTCCGCCACCGGGAGGAACATCCTGCCGAAGATTCCCTTCGCTGCCGTGGCGACGAACGATCCGCGATTCGGCGGGGCGAGCATCACGAACCTTCCGAGCTTCGTGGGCCGAAAGCGGTCGAGTGCCGCCCGGGCGATGATGCATCCCATGCTGTGGGTCACGAGATGGAGCGTGTCGATCGTCGGTTCCGCGTCGAGCGTGCGGAGTTCGGCGGCGAAGCGATCGGCATGGACCAAAAGCGAGCAGCACATGTTCCGGTAGCCCCACGGCGCGGTGCGGTAGCCTTGGCGACGGAGTCTGCGGGCGAGCAGCGTGAGCATCAGGCTGTGGGCGAAGAATCCGTGGACAAGGGCCACGCACTGGCGCCCCGTCCCGGCATCGTCGGGATGGTCGGTCCGAACGGCGGGCCCGGGGGTCATCGAGCCGGTCCCGGGGGAGAAACTCTGGGCCTCCCCGGAGGACCGCCTGCCGCAGGGCCCGGGCGTTGGGGGGCTGGGCAGCAATCGAGCGGACAGACGTCGTGGCTGGCCGGCATGCTTCCGATGGCCAGACGCTCGGCCGATTCGCCGTGCCGTTCCGCGACCAGATCGCGGATCATCGACACGAAGGGAGCCGCCGTGCCGACGGTCGCCACTCGTTCGAACCGCATCCCGAGGGTCCGGCAGAGGTCAGCGGCCTCCGTGTCGAGGTCGTAGAGAACCTCCATGTGGTCTGAGATGAAACCGATCGGCGCCACCACCACCCGATCCCCGCCGGCTGCGTGGAGGGCCCGGATACGGTCGCAGACATCGGGTTCGAGCCACGGCTGGCCGGGGGCGCCACTGCGGCTCTGGTAGACGAGCTCCCAATCGCTCACGCCAGCCTCGGTTGCCACCAGCCGGCTCGATTCCCGCAGTTGGGCGACATACCGGCAGGAATCAGCCATCGAGACCGGGATGCTGTGGGCCGTGAACAGCACGGGCGTCCGCTGTCGCTGATCGGCGGGAAAGGCCGACAGGCTACGGACGAGGTTGTCTGCCATCGGGCCAATGAATCCCGGGTGATTGAAGAACACGCGGAGCTTGTCGACCCGGGGGGCCCGGTCTCCCAACGGGGCACAGGCAGCCTGAAGGTTCTCGCGGTACTGACGGCAGCCTGAATAACTGCTGTACGCACTGGTCACAAATGCCGCCACGCGCCGGATGCCCGCATCGGCCATCTCGCGGAGCGTGTCGCTCAAAAGCGGGTGCCAGTTCCGGTTGCCCCAGTAAACGGGGAGATCGGGGCCGTGGTCGGCGAGCTCCTTCCGGAGGGCTTCCAGAAGGGCGAGGTTTTGAGCGTTGATCGGACTCCGGCCGCCGAAGTGGTGGTAGTGCTCCGCCACCTCGAGCATCCGCTCCCTCGGAACGTTACGGCCGCGGAGTACGTTCTCCAGGAACGGCATGACATCGTCAGGGCCATTTGGACCGCCGAACGAGACGAGGAGCACAGCGTCGTAGGTACCTGCCATGGGGGGGCTCACAACACTGGTCGTGGCCGTAGTCTCCGAAGTTCCGTGGGCCAAGGGGGAAAGGGCAGCCTGATTGCCAACTCCCGAACGGGGACGCGCTGCCGTGGGTGGTTGGCGAGGGGCACGGCCGCCAGGAGGCCACGGCGCTGTCCCGGCCGCCGAAGCCCGACGTTTCTGCGGTTTCCGCCCGCGCCGCACAAATGACCCCACGGGGATTCGAACCCCGGTCGCAGGCTTGAAAGGCCCGTGTCCTAGGCCTCTAGACGATGGGGCCGGAAGGTTGCGGCGCGGACGGAAAACCGAATCATCAAAAATCGTCGCTCAAAAGATCGTCGCTGGGGAAATCGATTCTTGGAAGGGCCCCACGCCTGCTCGCCGAAATCCTCAACTCGCCGAAGGGCGTCACCTTCAGGGCGGGGAGCTTTTCAGGAGAGGGATTCGGATTGACGGTCGTCGAGGCCAGCCGTGGCGGCCGCCGAATCCGCGACCCCGATGGCAGGGGAAGACAAGACAGCGGAAGACGAATCGGCGTCGGGGAGCACGTCGTCCCCTCGGGCGATGGCGTCAAAAACCTCCCTCCGATGGACCGGAACTTCCCTGGGGGCTTCAACCCCGAGTCGAACCTTATCCCCGCGGATTTCCACCACCACGATCGTGATGTCGTTGTTGATGACGATGCTCTCGTCCTTCTTCCGCGACAGGACAAGCATGGATCGTTCCTTGACGCAAGGGCGACAGACACCGTTCGGAGACAGCCGCTGGCTTCGCCGGTCCAACCGACGTGGGGATGAGCAGACTCGTCAAACGATTCAAACCAAGTAGTTGTAATAGTTTCCGCCGTTTCGTCAAGCTGCCCAACGCTTTTGCGGTCTTCCCGGGCCGATTTTCCCTCCCGAACGGCAGACGGGGGAGGGCCGGCGACTGGACAGTTTGGCTTGTCCCGGTCGACGTGAGCCCCCAGGGCCCTCCGCTCCCGGCCCGATCGGGGCGGGAAGCTCTCCACTGATGCAGCACCGCTTCGAGCACCGCTTCGGTCTGGCGTGGGACGGGCGGCCGGGGAGGCTTGCTCCGGGGCAAGCGGGGCGATGCCGGTCGCGGCTTGTGGGGATTCACTGTCTTCCTATACTTCTATGCGACCGAGGTTTGCAGGAAAGAAGACCGGGGTCTGTGCGGTCCGCGCTGCCAGGCCTCGGGCCGGGGCGTTGGGCGTTTTGTGCCGACATCCTGAACCGCAGTCCAGTCCCCTGGCGGATCGCCGCCCTCCCCCAGCGCCGGGTTTCCCATGACCGAGTGGTTTCGCAACGTCTACACCGCCGTCGCCACGGTGGTGCAGGGCATGCTGGTCACGCTCCGCGTGTTCGGCAGCACCTATGACCAAAAACGGCGGACGTTTACCGAACACTTCGAATATCCGGAACTTCCGGCCCCGGTGGCGGCCCGTTACCGCGGCTTCCACCGCTACGATCTGACGACCTGCATCGCCTGCGACCAGTGTGCCAAGGTGTGCCCTGTCGACTGCATCTACATCGGCAAGGAACGCGTCAGCGGTGGCAAGGGCTTCCAGGTCAGCGGCTTCACCATCGATTATTCGAAGTGCATGTTCTGCGCCCTGTGCGTCGAGCCGTGCCCCGTCGACTGCATTTTCATGGGATCGACGCTCGACTTGAGCTGCTACAGCCGCGACGGAACGATCGTCGACTTCGCCCGTCTCCCCGTTGACGTTGCCTGGGGGAGATCGACCCTCAATCCGACGGCCGTCGCGGCCTCGAAGGTGATCGTCGATCCGGTCCACGGGGGCCCCAACCAATAGAAATCGCCTCCATGGGCCGTGATGGGGGAATGGCGGTGGTGCGTGGTCGGCCCGCTCCGCGGTCTTCGAGCGATAGCGGCGGCTGGTTCGAGGCGGCCGACGGCAGGCGTTCGTCAGGCTCGCCCTCCCGGTCCCGGTCGATTTCCGACATCGTCGTTGAGCCCTTTTCCGATCGTCCCCTGTCGCATCTCCGCCGCGAGTCACTCCCATGCCCTCGTTTCTCGACCCGACGATCCTGGCCGGTTTCGTGGCGCTGTTCGTGGCGATCGGCGGGGCTTTCCTCGCGGTCAACCTGCTCCTGGGGTGGCTCGTGCGCCCCCGCCTTCCCAACGCCGAGAAGCTCGAGGCCTACGAGTGCGGTGAACCGGCGATCGGTTCGAGCTTCGTCCAGTTCGACCTCCGGTTCTACGTCGTGGCGCTGCTGTTTATCATCTTCGATGTCGAGGTCGCACTCTTCTTTCCCTGGGCGACGGTCTTCGGAAAGGCAACACAACTGTCCGATCCGGCCCTCCAGACGGTGCAGGCCGACGGCGTTTCGTTGACGCCCGCCGCTGCCGGTCTGCTGCGGGAATTGGGGATCGATCGCCCGGTCATGCCCGATTTCTCCGCAGCCGCCGTTCCCGGCGGGGCGGCGGTCGATCCCGCGATCGGGGCGGTCCCACGTCCTGCGGCTGTGGGGCTGGCTTCGGCCCGGCAGGACGTCTCCCGGGCGGGAGGATTGCTCGCCCGCCTGGCGGTTGCCGACATGGTGACATTTTTCGCCGTGCTGCTGGTCGGTTTCGCGTACGTCTGGAATCGCGGTGACCTCGATTGGGTGCGGGCGACGTCGAACGAGCGCGGGGCCGCGTCCGGGCGCTGACAGTCGGTGGGTGGGGAATCGGGCGTGGATCGAGGCCGTGGCGTGAATCACAGGAGTCGTGGCGATGAGAGGTCCTGGTTTTCTTCAATCGATCGAGGCTGCCTGCCCCGGAGCTGTGGTGGGGAGCCAACTCGAGGCGCTCGATCCGTGGCTCGAGATCGCCCCGGCACGGATCGCGGAGGTCTGCCACTGGTTGAAGTCGAAGGGGGAACCGCGCTTCGACTCGCTGCAGTGCATCACGGCGGTCGATTGGCTCGAGACCGATCCCAAGAAGGCGGCCAAGGTTTCGTGGCAGCCGCACCTGGAGATGGTTTACCACCTCTGGAGCACGCCGGCCCGTGCCAGCCTCGTGCTCAAGGTCAAGCTTCCCCGCTGGAGTGGTGACATTTCTGGCCACCTCCCGGAGATTCCGAGTGTCGCCGGCGTGTGGCGCACCGCCGACTGGCACGAGCGGGAGGTCTACGATCTCTCCGGCGTGTCCTTCACCGGTCATCCAGATCTGCGTCGGATCCTCTGCCCCGAGGATTGGGTCGGCTACCCTCTCCGCAAGGATTACGAGATGCCGATGGAGTACCACGGCATCCGCTGTCGTTGAAGCCCGTCACGGTTGGGCCACGGTCGATGTTTCATCCCTCCCACGCCATCCGCTCCCGTCTCCCCCCCGGATTGAACCGCCATGCCAGACCTCATCGAAGACGATCCGCGGATCATCGAGTTCGACGTCCGTACCGACGAGATGCTCGTCAACATGGGGCCGCAGCACCCGAGCACGCATGGCGTGTTGCGGTTGGTGCTGCGGACCGACGGTGAAATCGTTTCGGAGACCGAACCCCACATCGGCTATCTCCACCGCTGTGCCGAGAAGATCGGGGAGAACCTCTCCCCCCGGCAGTGGATCCCCTACACCGACAGGCTCGACTACCTGGCGGCGATGAACATGAATCTCGGCTGGGCCCTGACGGTCGAGAAACTGATGCGGCACGAGGTCGGCGAGAAGGCCCGTCACCTCCGGGTGCTGATTGCCGAGCTGAACCGGATCTCCAGCCATCTCGTCGGGATGGGGGCCTACGGCCTCGACCTGGGGACCTTCAGCCCGTTTCTGTATGCGTTCCGTGAACGGGAGAAGATCCTCGACCTGTTCGAGGAGGCCTGCGGCGCCCGGCTTACCTACAGCTACATCACCGTCGGCGGGGCGACCGCCGATCTCCCTCCCGGCTGGCTGCAGCGGTGTGAGGCGTTCCTCGATCAGTTCGAGCCGATCATCAAGGAGTACCACGCCCTCCTCACGACCAACGCGATCTTCGTCAAGCGGACCGCCGGCGTCGGGGTGCTTTCCCGAGCGATGGCGATCGACTACGGCTGCAGTGGGCCGGTGCTCCGCGGCAGCGGTGTCGACCAGGACATGCGTCGGGATGGAGAGAGCCTCTACACCGGGATGTACGACGGCTACGCCTTCGAGGTGGCGGTGCAGAAGGAGGGGCGTTATCCCCGCGACCACAGCTACCCGAAGGTGCCATCGGAAGCCGTACTCGGCGACTGCTGGCACCGGTTCTTCGTCCGTATGCTCGAGGTCGTGCAGTCGATGGATCTGGTCCGTCAGGCGATCGACCGCTACGCCGCCTGCCCGGAGCCGCTCCCCGAACCGCTCAAGCTCTCCGAGAAACTTCCCGTCGGCGATGCCTACCTCGAAACCGAGGCGCCGAAGGGGCAGATGGGGTTCTACGTCGTCGGCAACGGCACGTCGATCCCGTGGCGTGTCCGGGCCCGGTCGAGCTCGTTCTCGAACCTCTCGGTGACGCACGAGCTGTGTCGCGGCTGCCTGATCGCCGATGTTCCGGCGATCGTCGGCAGTCTCGACATCGTGATGGGTGAGATCGACCGCTGACCGCCGGTGGCTCGAGCCCCGGCGCAGGGCGCGGGACGGCTCCGCGGCGGTTTTCCCGCTGGCACTTGTGATTCGGGACGGCGTAGGTCAAACTTCGTGGGAATTTTCACGATGTCGGCTTTCCGACGGGAAAAACTCGGTACGCCGCGATTTTCCCCAGGGTGTGAAACGGGTGGTGCATGGCTGAATTTCTGATCGGTCTGGGGCTACCCGGTTGGGTGGCTTGGAGCATCGCTGCCCTCGTGGCCGCGGTACTGCTTCTGAACGTCATCGCTGGCGGTGCGCTCGTGTTCATCTGGGCGGAGCGGAAGATCGCCGCGCGAATTCAGGATCGCCTCGGCCCGACCCGCACTGGCGGGCGTTTCGGTTGGCTCCAGTCGCTCGCCGATGGCATCAAACTCCTCGCCAAGGAGGATTTGATGCCCGAGGGCGCCGACGGACTCCTTTTCCGGCTCGCTCCCTACGTGAGCTTCTGCGCTTCGTTCTGCGCGTTCATCGCCTTGCCCTTCGCCTTCGACGTCGTCGGCCAGCGACTGAATGTGGGCGTCTTCTTCGTCGTCGCCGTGCTCGGCCTGGAGGTGTTCGGCGTGATCCTCGCCGGCTACGCCTCGGCCTCGAAATGGTCGTTGTTCGGGGCGATGCGCGAAGCGGCCCAGGTGGTGAGCTACGAGGTGCCGCTGGGGATGTGCGTCGTCGTCCCGGTGATGCTCGCCGGCACCATGGATCTGGTCACGATCGGCGAGAAACAGGCCGGCTGGATGTCGAGTTGGTATCTCTTTCACGACCCGTTCACGTTCATCATTTTCTGGGTCTACGTGACGTGCGCCGTGGCGAGCGTGAATCGCGCCCCCTTCGATCTCGCCGAGGCGGAGAGTGAACTGGTGGCAGGATTCCACACCGAATACTCGGGGCTCCGCTGGAGCTTCTTCTTCATGGCCGAGTACGGCTCGATGTTCCTCGTCAGCGGCCTGGCTGCGGTGCTCTTCCTCGGTGGCTGGAACGGCCCGGTGCCGGTGGCCCGGCTGCTCGGATTCAGCGATGGCACGGGGGAGAGTGCGGCTTATGTCGTTCGGCTCGTGGGGCTGGCGAACCTCGTGGGCAAGGCGACGCTCGGCGTCCTGTTCATGATGTGGATCCGCTGGACGCTCCCTCGGTTGCGGATCGATCAAGTGATGACGACCTGTCTGAAGTACTGCACGCCGATCGCCGCCGTGATGTTCGCCGGCGCGATGTTCTGGCAACTCTTCCTCCCCGGGGGTCTGTTCCCCGGATGGGGGCGCCCCGCCGGCGAGATCCGGGAGGGTTGGCTCGAAGGGCCAGGTGGGCTACCGGTTGCCGCGTCCCCAGCGGAGGATCGTTCGTCCCCCGTGACGAGCGGTGAGCCGGTCGAACGGGCCGGTCTGGCAACGCGGAGCCCTCGGTGACGGGAATGCTCGACATGGATATCATGGATATCTCCACCCTGACGCCCGTCGTTCCGCCCCTCGCCACGACTTTGGCTGCGCTGTCCGCTCTGCCGATCGCCGGGATCAACTGGCATTCGGTCCTCTTCCTCCTTTTTGCCGGGCTGGCCTGCGGGTTTGCCATTGGGGTTGTGGCGGCCGACAACGTCGTCCGCATGGCCCTCTATCTCGTCTTCTCGCTCGGTTCCACCGCCGGCTTGTTCTTCCTCGCCGGCGCCGACTTCATCGGCGCCATGCAACTAATGATCTACGTCGGCGGCACACTCGTGCTGCTCGTCTTCGGCGTCATGCTCACCGCCCAGGCCCCGCTGGTGTCGATCAAGCCCTCCTCCTCCGATCGGATGCTCACGGCCGTGGCCGGGGCGTCCCTCCTTTCGCTCCTCCTGACGGCCGCCTTTTCGGTCGACGCCTGGAGGGGGCCGGGGGTCGGCGTCGTGCCTGCTCCTTCGGCGACACCCCTCGGCATGGCGCTGGTTGGCGTCCGCGTCGATGAACCTCCCGCCGGAACGCCGGTCGGTGGTCGTGTCGGTTACATGTTGCCGTTCGAGATCGTGTCGGTGCATCTGCTCGTTGTGTTGGTCGGTGCCGCCTATCTGGCCCGCGCCAAACGGCGCAGGACACCCCGGCCGATCGATGCCCTCGCGTCGGCGATGCCGGTGGAGCCTGTGGCGCCGGCAGCAACGGTGGCGCCGGCAGCAACGGTGGCGCCGACAGCAACGGTGGCGCCGACAGGGCGGAGTGCGGGGGGTGCAAAGTCGGCGCTCGTGGGAGGAGGACGATGATGGGCCTGGTCCTGGCTACGGCGATGGTGTCGCCGGTGGTATCGCTGGCCGCATGCCTCGCGACGGTTCCTCTTCTGGCCGTCAATCCGTTCACCGAACCGGTCGGCGTCGTTCATTACCTGATCGTCGGGGCGGTGTTGTTCACCGCCGGCATCGCCTGCATGACCCTCAAGCGCAACGCGCTGGGGATTCTGATGGGGATCGAACTGGTCCTGAATGGCGCCAACATCAACTTCGTCGCCTTCGCCTCCCCGTACCTCCGTGCCGACGGGGCCCCGACGCTCGGGCTCGATGGTCAGGTGGTCGCGCTGTTCGTGATCCTCTTGGCTGCGGCGGAGGCTGCGGTCGCACTCGCGATCACGCTCAACTTCTACAACAATCACGCCACCGTCGATGTCGACCGGGCCGACGACCTGAAGGGGTGAGCTCCGCTCCCGAACTCCCATGGATCTGGAATCACTCCTGCCGACGCTCCTCGGGCTCGCCTGGCTGCTGCCCCTGGCGTCTTTCGCCGTGATCCTTTTTGCCGGCCCCCGACTCGGGGACCATGGCAAGGGGGCGGCCGGCGTCGCCACCGCCGCGATCGTCGGCTCGTTCGTTCTTTCGCTCTTGGCGTTCATTTCCTGGGTGGCCCAGCATCCGGTCCGCGCGGTGGCCCACGACGACCATGGCGGGGCCCATGCATCGGCTGATGGGTCGCATGGATCCCCCGATTCGCAACAAGCCCCCAGCTCGCATGATTCGCACGATTCGCATGGCTCCGAATCGGCCCATCGGACGGTCGATGAGGGGGCCGGCCACGCCGGCCAACCGGTGTCGTACGCGGGCGATTGGTACACGCTCTACGAGGGTGGGCGGCTGCGGCTCACGATCGGGTGGTATGTCGACGCGCTGACCGTGCTGATGTTCGTGATGATCACGTTCATCGCCACGTGCATCCATGTCTATGCGTCGGGCTACATGCATGACGAGCTCCACGATATCACCGACCACGAGGTCCACCTCGCCGACGGGTCGCACCTTCATCGCCCCGGCCGCTTCCACCGGTTCTTCCAGGCGTTGTCGCTGTTTTGCTTCTCGATGCTCGGGATCGTCATCGCCGGAAATCTGGCGATGGTGTTCATCTTCTGGGAATTGGTCGGCATCTGTTCGTGGTTCCTGATCGGCTTCTATTACGAGCGGAAGAGCGCCTCGAATGCCGCCAACAAGGCATTCATCGTCAACCGGATCGGCGACTTCGGGATGCTCATCGGCCTGATGGCCCTGTGGGGGGCGCTCGGGACGCTCCACTTCGCCGACTCGACCGGGCTCGACGGGCATGCCCGTCCGGGGTTGTTCTCGCTGGTCCGTCCGCCGGTGGCGGGGCATGCGCAGTCGGTGCCCGACGGGATGGTGAAGTTCGCCGCGGCGGAGAAGGTCGCAGCGGTGCTCCGCTCGCATCCGGAGGATCCGCGAGCCGGGGTCGAGGAGGTGGAGGCTAAAATCGAGGATTGGCGGGACGAGGGATACGGCCGCTGGCTGCTCCTCGTAGCCGGGCTCGGCATCTTCTGCGGGTGCATCGGGAAGAGTGCCCAGTTTCCGCTCTTCGTCTGGCTTCCCGACGCCATGGAGGGGCCGACGCCCGTCTCGGCGCTCGTCCACTCGGCGACGATGGTGGCCGCGGGCGTCTATCTCGTCGGCCGTTTCTATCCGGTCCTCACCCCCGATGCCCTCCTCGTCATCGCCTATGTCGGGGCCATCACCCTGTTCATCGCAGCCACGATCGCGCTGGTAGCCAACGACATCAAGCGGGTGCTCGCCTATTCCACCGTCAGTCAGCTCGGCTACATGATGCTGGCGCTCGGCGTCGGGGGATGGTTGGCCGGGCTGTTCCATCTCGTCACCCATGCCTTCTTCAAGAGCCTTCTCTTCCTCTGTTCCGGATCGGTGATCCACGCCTGCCATACCAACGACATGCGGAAGATGGGGGGGCTGGCCAAGGTGATGCCGTGGACCTCGGGAACGATGCTCGTCGGCTGCTTGGCGATCATCGGTGCCGGCGTGCCGTTTCTCGACATCGGCTTGAGTGGCTACTACTCGAAGGACTCGATCCTCGCCCAGGCGCTCCTCTTCGCCCGCAAGAATCCGTCCCACTCGATCCTCTTCTATGCCGTTGCCGGCGGCGCGATGCTGACGGCTTTCTACATGTTCCGGCTGTGGTTCATGACGTTCGCCGGGCAGCCGCGCGATCATCATGTCCATGAACATGCCCACGAGTCCCCGCCGGTGATGGTCTACCCGCTCGTGGCGTTGTCGGTGCTCGCCGTCGTGGCCGGATGGACGTTGCCGGGCGGATTCGGGATCGCCAACATGATCGATCAGGCACGTCCCGCCGGTACCGGCGGGACCGAGCTCGGCGGTCTCCTTTTCCGGGCGTTCACGGTACCGGCGGAGCATGCCAGCCACGCCCACAACATCCACGTCACCGCCTCACTGACGGCGTTTGCCACCGCGGCCAGCGGCGTGCTCCTCGCCGCGGCGATGTATGTGTGGCGCGTCATCCCGCCGGCTGCGGTCGCCGCTGCGGCCAAGCCGCTGTACACATTTCTCGCCAACCGTTGGTACTTCGACGAGATCTACCGCTTTCTGTTCGTGCTGCCGGTCCTGGGGATCTCGCGGTTGGTCAGCGCGACCGACACAGGGGTCATCGACAAGTTCATTGAGGGACTCGCCTGGGGAGCCAAGCAGGTGGCCGGCTTCGACGCCTGGCTCGACCGGACGCTCATCGATGGATTGGTCGACGGGACGGCCAACGCCACCTGGTACGCCGGACTCGAGCTCAAGAAACTGCAGACCGGTCAACTCCGCCAGTACGTGATGTTCATCGCCCTCGGTACCGTCGCGATCTTCGTTCTCGCCGGATTGCTGCTCCATTCTTCGTTTGCCGGCTGATCCCAACCCGGCCCTTCTTCCCGCACCGCCCACAGTTCCTCTCCGGACCAACGCCCCATGGGAATCGCACCGATCCTGGCCGTGACGCAGCCTACCTTCTGGCCCCTGACGCTCATCCTCTTCCTGCCGGCGATCGTCGCCGGGATCCTGGCGTTGCCGCTGATTCCCCGCGGCAAGGACGACTCGATCCGCTGGGTCGGCTTGGCGACGACGATCGTTGTCTTCGTCCTCTCGCTCTGGATGGCGGTGCCGGCGATCTTCGGCACCGGCAGCGCGGGGCAGTTCACCGTCGGTGAAGCCGGAATGCAGTCGGTGGTCGATCAGCCTTGGATCCCCGCTTTCAACATCAACTATCTGCTCGGTGTCGACGGGATCAGCATGCCGCTGGTGCTGCTGACGACCTTCCTTTCGGTCCTCGCTGCCGCGGCAAGCTGGCCGATCGAGAAGCACGTGCGCCCCTACTGGATCCTCTTCCTCCTGCTCGAGACGGGCATGATCGGGGTCTTTGTCTCGCTCGATTTCTTCCTCTTCTATGTTTTTTGGGAGGTCATGCTCCTCCCGATGTATTTCCTCATCGGGATCTGGGGTGGCCCGCGCCGCGAGTACGCGGCGATCAAGTTCTTCCTCTATACCCTCGCCGGCAGCGTGCTGATGCTCCTGGCGATCCTGATGCTGTACTTCTCCAGCGACGTTGGCATGCTGTCAGACGAGCAACTCATCGCCAGTCATGTCGTCAGCCCGGCACTCGCGGGAGCCGAGAGGACGGCTGCCTTGTCGGCCATCCATTCCGCCCATGACGCTGGGAGGCCGGTCCACACCTTCAATCTCCTGGCGCTGGCGGCGATCGGCCAATCGCCAAACTCCCCCTTTGCCGCCACCTCGTTCTGGGGCATGACGCTCGAGTCGTGGGCCTTCCTCCTCCTCCTCATCGGCTTCGTCATCAAGGTCCCGGTCGTGCCGGTCCACACCTGGTTGCCCGACGCCCACGTCGAGGCACCGACACCGATCTCGATGATCCTCGCCGGGGTCCTTCTGAAGCTCGGCGGCTACGGAATCCTCCGCATCTGCTACCCGATCTGCCCCGGAGCGGGCTTGTCGTTTGCTTGGTTGGTGTGCGGTCTCGGCGTCGTGTCGATGGTCTACGGGGCTTTCGCCGCGCTGGCGCAGAAAGATTTCAAGCGAATGGTGGCTTACAGCTCGGTGAGCCACATGGGGTATGTCATGCTCGGCCTCGGCGTGTGGAGCGCGGTGGACGGACATGGATACCAGTGGGACGCCTGGGCCCAGGGGGTCAACGGCGCCATGTTCCAGATGCTCGCCCACGGCATCAGTTCGGCCGGGATGTTTTTCATGGTCGGCGTCCTCTACGACCGGGTCCACCACCGCAACCTCGAAGAGTTCGGCGGCATTTTCAATCGCATGCCGCTCTATGCGTCACTGGCGGTGGCGATCTTCTTCGCCGGTCTGGGGCTCCCCGGCCTGTGTGGCTTCATCGGCGAGGTGCTCGTCACCCTCTCGAGCTGGAACTACAGCCGTCTGTTGGCCGTCTGCTCCGCCTTCACGGTGATCCTCACCGCCGCTTACATCCTCTGGGCGATCCAGCGTGTCTACCTCGGGGCCGAGTACAAGGGCCCGCACGGTGACCATCTCACCCCGATGACCCGCCGGGAACTGGCGATCGCCGTGCCGCTGGTCGTGCTGGCCTTCGTGTTCGGGGTGGCGCCGCAGTTGATCTTCAACTACATCACACCGACGGTGAACCGGCAGGTGGAGACGCTTGCCGACTGGACGCGGGGCCACGACGGTGCTGCCTCTCCGGCCGGAGCGGCCGCTTCCGCCGATCCCGGGAAGGTCGAACTCCAGGCCGCGATCGATTCCTTCTCCGTGGGGGGTGGCCGGTGAATCCCGACCGCAATCTCGGCGCACTGCTGGATGGCACGCTCCACGACACCCTCGTCGTGTCGTTGCCCCATTTCCGTCCGGAGCTCTGTCTGGCGGCGACCATCGTCCTGCTGTTGCTCTGCCGGATGGTGCCGCTCCTGCGCCTCGTCGACTCCGGTTTCATCGCCCTCGGTGGCGTCCTCTTCTCGCTGTTTTTCGCCTGGGACGACATCCTTTCCCTCCGCGCCGGGGCCTGGTCGTCGTCCATCGGCGATCTGCTGGCGGGGCGGCAGGAGCTGTTCGGTGGCCTGCTCGCCTTCGACTCGCTCACCGCCTACATCCGTCTGCTCCTGGCCGGATTCCTCGTGCTTTTCATCCTCTTCACGAAGGTTTCCGGGATCCCCGACCGCGAGGATGGAGCCGATTTTTACACCCTCGTTCTCGGGGCGACGCTCGGCATGTGTCTGATGGCGTCGGCCAATCACCTCCTCATGGTTTTCATGGCAGTGGAGATGGCGAGCGTTCCCTCGTATGCCCTCGCCGGGCTCCTCAAAGGGCGCAAGGCGAGCTCCGAGGCGGCTCTCAAGTATGCCGTCTACGGGGCCGGCGCGGCGGGGGTCATGCTCTACGGCTTGAGCCTTCTGGCTGGCGTTCTCGGCACCTGCCACCTGCCAACCATGGCCCGCCAACTGGCGGCGCTCGATGCGATGTGGATGCCGGGGGGCACCGGTCTGGCGCTGGCAATCGGCGGGCTGATGGTGGCCGTCGGATTGGCGTTCAAGCTCTCGGCCGTGCCGTTCCACTTCTGGTGCCCGGACGTCTTCGCCGGCGCCGCGGCCGAAGTCGGGGCGTTTCTCTCGGTGGCCAGCAAGGCCGCCGCCGTGGCGCTCCTCCTCCGCGTGGCTTTCGGGCTGGGGACGACCGGCCCGGGGCCCGAGCATGTCGCCGAGATGGCCTCACTCGGCGAAACCAGGCACTTCATCGTCGGGGGAATCGCCCTGCTGGCGGCGCTCACCTGCACGCTGGGGAATCTCGCTGCCTACGGGCAGACCAACATGAAGCGGCTCCTCGCCTATTCGACCATCGCGCACGCCGGCTATCTCATGATGGGGGTGGCGGCGGCGGTGGCGCTGGCCGGAAGGGATGCCGAGGCGACGCGTTCCGCCGTCGCCGCGGTCTGTTTCTACCTCGGCACGTATGTCTTCATGAACCTTGCCGCGTTCGCCATCGTGGCGCTGCTGCGGAATTCGCTGCGGAGCGAGGAGATCGCCTCGTACGCCGGGTTGATCCGATCGAACCCGGGGATCGTCGTCGCCACCGGCGTCGTGCTCGTGAGTCTCATCGGACTTCCACCCCTGGCTGGGTTCGTCTCCAAGTTCCTCGTCTTCTCCTCGGTCATGGAGGCGGTCACGCTCGGCGCTGAACGGCCGTTGATGCTCGTCCTCCTCGTCGTTGGCGGGGCAAACACGGTCATCAGCTTGTTTTATTACCTCCGCGTGCTGAAGGTCATGACGTTCGACCCACCCCCGGCGGATCGGACGGCCGACGCATTTCCGCTCGTGTCGATTCCCGGGGCGCTCGTAACGGCCCTCGTCGTTCCGGTCGTGTCGCTCGGCATTTTCTGGTCGGGGCTGTACGCCTTCGCCCGTCTCGCCGGGGCTTTTGCCTCCTGACCCCCACCCCGCCACGGCAGCCCCCATGAAGTCGACACTCACCGAACTCATCGACACGCTCGGATCGTCGCTTCACTCCTACCTTGCGGCGGCGGGCGTGTGGACGTTTCCCGGGGACGAAGCGATCAAGCTCGCGCTCGTCGATCTTGTGGAGGACCAGCGGAGCATCGCCGACCGGGCCGGCCGACTCCTCGAGGAGCACGGCGAGACGGCACCGCGGCCTGCCTACCCGATCCGTTACACCGCCACCCACGACGTCGACCTCAACGCGATGCTCCCTCGTGTGCTCAACGGGCTGCGGCGGCAGATCGCCCAGTTCGACCGGCTCGTCGACGCGGGAGGGCCCCCGGGGGAGATCGATCTCGTACGCGAGGCCCGCGACGCGTCTCTCCAGCATGCGGATCAGTTCGAGGAGATCGCCCGGCGCGGTGGGCGCAGCGGCTCCCTTCCCCCCGCGCCCGTCTCTTGAATCCCCGGTTCCCCGACGGCACACGGGAGCCGGCATCACCCGCGCGGAGGGAAGGCATGGAGTTCTTCGACAGCCATTGCCATCTCGATCCGATGCGCTACCTCGACGAACTGCCCGCGGTGTTGGCTCGGGCCAGGGCCGCCGGGGTCACGGGGATGGCGGTCATCGGCACCCGCGCCATGGACAGCGAGGCCGCGGCGGATCTCGCCTCCCGTGAGCCCGGGCTCGTGGCCACGGCCGGCATCCACCCCAACGACGTCAACGAGGTCGTTGCCGGGGAGTGGGACCGGATCGTCACCCTCGCCGAGTCGGGGCGGGTCGCCGCCATCGGCGAAACGGGTCTCGACTGGTACCGTCACGACGCCTCTCCGGACATCCAGCGGGACTGGTTCGATCGGCATATCCGCTTGGCGCAACGGCTTTCGCTCCCGCTGGTCGTCCATACCCGGGAGAGCCTCGCCGACGTCCTCGCGATGCTCCGTGACGCGGTCGCTCGCGGCCCGTTGACGGCGATCCTCCACGCCTTCACCGGGACGGCTGCGGAGGCGGCCGAGGCCCTCGAGCTCGGCTGTCAACTCGGGTTCGCCGGGATGGTGACCTTCCGCTCCTCGGCCGGGCTGCGCGAGGTCGCGGCGACGGTGCCGCTCGACCGCCTCCTCATCGAGACGGACAGTCCGTTTCTCTCCCCGGAGCCGCTTCGGGGGCGACGCAACGAGCCGGCCCATGTCGTCCATACGGCGCGGTGCCTCGCCCTGGCCCGCGGCGTGTCACTCGAAGCACTCGCCGCGGCGACGGCCGCCAACGCCCGCAGGCTGTTCCGATGCGGGGGATGAGAGCGGACGACCATCGACCGCGCCTCTCCCCGATCGGCATCATTCCTTCCGCCTCCTTCGGCCCATTCCCACGGAGATCCAGCCATGGTCCGCACGCCGAGCACGATGTTGCCACTGGGCACCGCCGCCCCGACCTTTTCCCTCCCCAATGTCGACGGCCGGATCCTTGCCCTCGACGACGTCGCCGGGGAACGGGGCACGGTCGTCATGTTCATCTGCAACCACTGCCCGTTCGTGAAGCACGTGGCCGACCAGCTCGCCCAGCTCGGCCGGGACTACGCACCGCTCGGCATCGGCTTCGTCGCCATCAGTTCCAATGACGTCTCCGGACATCCGGCCGATTCGCCCGAGCAAATGATCCACGAGGCGGAGGCCCGCGGCTATCCGTTCGCGTATCTCTATGACGAGACCCAGGACGTGGCCCGCGACTATCGGGCCGCGTGCACGCCCGACTTCTTCGCCTTCGATGCCGACCGTCGGTTGGCCTATCGTGGCCAGCTCGACGGGAGTCGTCCGGGAAACGGGGTCGCGGTAACGGGCGCCGATCTCCGTGGGGCCCTCGATGCCCTCGTAGCGGGGAGCCGGCCCGCCGCGGAGCAGCGCCCCAGTCTCGGCTGCAACATCAAGTGGAAGCCGGGGCGCGAGCCGGAATACTTCACGGGAGGATGACCCCGGTCGGCCGGGCCGTCGACGACGGTCGAGCGTCAGCGGCGCGGGCCGTCGTTGGGCTTCTTCGGCCCCTGCGCGGCGCCACGGTCGGCGAGGCGTCCGAGCCCTTCGGTGTCCCCCGGCTCGAGCCTGGCGGCCCGGAGATTCTCCCGCTGGATGGCCTCGTAGACCTCCTGCCGGTGAACCGGAATCTCGGAAGGGGCGTTGATCCCGAGGCGAACCTTGTCTCCCCGAATGTCAACGATCGTGACAACGATGTTGTCACCGATCATGATGCTTTCATCACGCTGTCTGGAGAGCACGAGCATCGGTCGATCCTTCCTGATCCTGTCGTGGAGCCGACATTCCCCGGTCGGCTGGCACTGTCATTATGCGCTCTTTTTGAGGCCGGGAGTCGCGCAGGGCAATTCGTACTGCATCGGAAGCTCGCCGCTCGCAACGACTTGACGGCCGGTGCGGGCTTCGAGGTTGATGACGATCGGAGCTTTGAGATTGAGGGTGAGGGTTTTACCGTTGCTGCCGACGATCACGACCACCTGGGCCTGGCGAAGGTCGGCGATGGCCAGCGGCGTGAGCTCACTGCGTGGGATCCGCACCTGATAATCGGGCACGAACCTTCTCGGGCTCACGACCGCGAGGGCGACGTCGCCCCGGGTCGTGCTCTGAAGCCAACCGAGGGCGTCGTTCGTCGCGTCCGCCAGCAGGGCCCACTCGCGGCACCCCTCGAGCCCGGGAAGTCCGCTGGGAAAGCTGATGATGTCGGCGGCGTCGATGTCGATGCGCCCGAATCGTGAGGTGTTGATGCGCATGGCCAGGGCACTCCTTTGCCGGACGTTGCAGGGTGGCGCCGGTGTCGGTGCCCTCCCTTCAATAGGAGAGATCGGCCGATGGCGATGTCCGGGTCGAGAAAAAAGGTCTGGCGAAACGGGGAGGGTTTGGCAGGGGATGCGGCCCGGGGGAACTGGGGGATCCGCCCCCGGGCTCCCCGGCCATCCCCGACCGCTGCGATCGATACGACCAGCACGGTCGCTCCCCCCGATCTCATCGTTGCCGTCGAGGGGCAGATTGATGGGGGGTTACTGCCACATCGGCTGCGCCCGCCAGGCGGCCAGGGGAGCGAGGATCAGAAGTGGGGCCCAGGCCCCGACCGACGGGCTGATGACGTAGCTTGATGCCGCCGCGTGGCAGCCGAGCGTCACGAGGAAGAAGATCACCGTCATGGCGACGCACAAGCCGACGGCGACGAAGATCCCGCGCCGGTTGGGGCCGACCACGAGCGGAATGCCGAGGAGGGCCAGCGACATGTCGAGGAACGGGGCCACGAAGCGGGAATGGACCCGCAGTGGGATGTCGGCGCCGACCCCGAGCGCAGGGTTGGCGATCGACGCCACGAGCTCGGGGGTCGACGAGTACTGGCTCCAGTTCGACGAACCGATCAGCTGCTCGAAGGAGACGTCACTGGCGAGGAAGCACTGGCCCGGCTCGAGCCAATCGGCCCCGGACCTCGTTTGGATGATCGTCCGGCCGCCGAGCTCGACCGACGAGAGCCGGTCGATCCCGGCAGGCTCGCGGACTGCTCCGAGGAGGTAGCCTGCGGGATGGCGGGCATCGGCGGCGAGCCAGTGCGCCTCGGCCGCATCGATCTGCGTCCCATGTTCGGACAGTGACGGCGGGAGGAGAAGGCTCGGTGATTCGATCCGACGTGGTGCCGCCTGCACCGACCGGCCGCGGAACAGGACCTCGGTCGCGTGGTCGTACCGGGCCTCGAAAGGCTGGTCCTTGTTGCCCTTGAGGTCCTGGGCATTCCGCGAGAAAGCTTCCCGGATCCTGGGGAGCACCAGTTCGCGGTTGGCGCCGGCGAGGATCGCCACGACGGCCGCAAAGGCGATCGACCCGCGGGCGATCCGCCAGCGCGTGACCCCGGCGGCGAGGAGGGCGGTCAGTTCGTTGTGGCGTTCGAGCCACGACAGGGCGAACATGGCGCTGGCCAGGGAGATGATGGCGCTCGTGGCATCGAAGAACGAGATCAGCCGATAGCCGTAGTACTTCCCGAGCACCTTCCACAATCCGCCTCCGTCGGCCGCGTGCGTGACGAACTCCTCCATGTTGGTGAAGGCGTCGACAACGAACGTCAGCCCTGCCAGACTGACGAACACGATGACGAAGGCGTGGAACTGGGCGCGGGCGATGTAGCGATCGATCAGCATGCCGGGCCTTGAAACAGCGGAAGCCTGGGGGCCCCGGATGGGACCCGGGGGGCGGAGGATAGGGTTGTCCGGAAACAGCGTCAACCTGGCTCGAAACGGGATCTCGACGGTGATCACACGGGGGTGGACGTGGCTGGCGCGGCAGGGCCGGGCGTGGTCCGCACCCGCGCTTGAACTGCTTTTCCCCCCACACTGCGAGCTTTGTCATCGGGAGGAGATGGTCGTGCCGTCGGCCGGGGCGGCGGCGACGCCCCCGGACGCGGCCGTCCCCTGCCGGACCCCTCTCCCCTTCTGCGAAGCGTGTGTCGGGGAGCTTTCCGATCCTCGACCGCGCTGCCTGCGGTGTGGGCAGCCGGGAGGGGGCGAACGTTGCCGATCGTGCCGGGGGCGGTGTCGTGACTGGGACGGGATCGTCGTGCTGGGGAGCTATGGCGGCACCCTCCGTCAAGCGGTGCTCCATGCCAAGAGGCCACGGGGCGACGATGTGGCGGCGGCGCTCGCCACGCTCCTCCACCGCCACCATGCCGAGACCATCCACGCCTGGAAGCCCGATATCGTCGTGCCGGTGCCGATGCACTGGTGGCGGCGCGTCGTGCGGGGCACGAGTGCCGCCGATGTGATCGCCGAACGTCTGGGGCGCCTCGCCGCGATCCCAGTCCGGCGGTTGCTGCGGCGCACACGGGCGACGGTGATGCAAAACCGGCTGCCGTTCGAGTCGCGCCGCGATAACGTCCTCGATGCGTTTGCCGTCCGCCGCGGGGGGGGGGCGGGGAAACGGGTGCTCCTCGTCGACGACGTCGTCACCACCGGTGGTACGCTGGCGGCCTGCCGACGGGCCTTGTCCACGGCGGGCGCCGCCGCCGTTCATGTGGCCGTCGTAGCCCGGGCCGATCATGGCAGCGATGCGGGAGCCGAGCGGGACGGTGCCCCGGAATGACGACCACCGCGCCGACGCAACGGCGCCGAGCATGGAAGGATGCGTGATGGAACGGCCGGAGATCCGCGTCGGAACGAGGGGGAGTGCGTTGGCACGGACGCAGACGGGATGGGTGGTCGATCAGTTCCGGTCCCGCGGCCATGAGGTGACCGTCGAGCTCGTCTCGACCCGGGGCGACGTCGTCACCGATGTGCCGATCGCCGGAATCCGCGGGGGTGATGGGGTGTTCGTCCGTGAGCTCGAACGGGCCCTGCTCGAGGGGCGGATCGATGCGGCGGTTCACAGCTTCAAGGATCTTCCCACGGCCGTCACGCCGGGGCTCGAACTGGCCTGCGTACCCCTCCGAGCCTCCCCCTTTGATGCCTTTGTGGGGCGGACGGCGCCGACGATCGACGAATTGCCCCCGCACGCCGTGGTCGGGACCTCCAGCATCCGCCGCGTCATGCAGCTGCGGGCCCGGCGACCCGATCTCGATTTCCGCTCGGTGCGGGGGAATGTCGACACCCGCCTCCGCCGGCTCGACGAGGGGGAGTGTGACGGCCTGATCCTTGCGGCCGCCGGCTTGGGGCGTCTCGGTTTGGAACAGCGGATCACGGAGGTGCTCCGGCCGGAGTCGTTCTGGCCCGCCGTCGCGCAAGGCGCTTTGGTCGTCCAGATCCGCAGGGGCGATGCCCGAATGGCGGCCATCGTCGCGGAGATCGACGATCCCTCCTCCCACGCGGCGGTGGAGGCCGAACGCGCCTGCCTGGCGGCGCTGGCGGGGGGGTGTCTGGCACCGGTCGGTGCCTGGGCCCGCTTCGAGGGAGCTCGGCTCCATCTCGGTGCCTGCGTCCTCGGGCCGGATGGCGACGGGATCGAGCGGATCGTCTCCCGGGCGGTTGCCGATGCAGCGGAGTCCCCCGACCGCCTCGGCCGGAGGGTGGCCGAGGCGCTCCGCGGCCAGGGGGCCGACGAGATGCTCGAAGCAACGCGGCAGGCCGAAGCCCTCCGCCGGCAGGCGTGAAGCCGCCTTTCCGGGCCCCCTCCCGGGTGTCAAAGGTGGGGTAAAAGCGTCCCAAAGGGGGGAATTCTCCCTGCTCGTTGTGGCCCCAGGGGGATGAAGTTACGATTTGGAGACATCACGTCTGTGCCACACCACATGAAGGAGAGAAGAGAGCATGTCCGTCAAAGTTGTGATCGCCGATGACCATGAAGTGGTGCGCCGTGGGCTGGCCAGCCTGCTGGCGGGATCGGAGGTCAAAATCCTGGGGGAAGCTTCCAACGGTGAGGAGGCGCTGAAGCTGGCCAAGAAGCTCAAGCCCGATGTTGTCCTCCTCGACATCCGGATGCCCGGCAAGGATGGGCTGGCGACTCTGGAGAAGATCCGGGCGGAGCTCCCAACCGTCCGGGTGGTGATGCTCTCGACATTCGACAATCCGACCTACGTCGCCCGTGCGGTGGCTGCGGGGGCCCACGATTACATCCTCAAGGGGTCTTCGCGGAGCGAGATCATCGCGGCGATCACCGGCGCCGCCGCCGGCCAACTCCCGGCCCGGGCCGGGGAGCTCCGCCGGGTGGCAACGACGATGGCCAACCGGGTTGCCACGCCCGATCCCGACATCCCGCTCACGCAGCGCGAGACGCAGGTGCTCCGTCACATGGCGCTGGGGCTCTCCAACAAGGAGATCGCTCAGTCGTTGACGATCAGTGTCGAGACGGTCAAGGAGCATGTTCAAAATATCCTCCGAAAAATCGCCGTCTCAGACCGCACCCAGGCTGCGGTCTGGGCCGTTCGTCGCGGCCTCGTCTGACAGACGGTGCCCCGGGGAACGCACTCGCGTTCGTTCCCCGGGGGCTCGCCGTGCATCTCGCTGTCTGTGGAAACAGTCATCCCTGACCGCACCGGCTGCGGGCCAGCCGGTGGAAACCGTCCACCCGGGACACCCCAGAAAAAGCCAAGGGTTTCCGGGGTGTCGACCGCCGTATTCGGCGGCGGATCGCTTTATCGACAGCCTGTTAGCGCGCCCGTGGATGAGCTTTGTCGAAGGCGTCGAGGAGACGTGTCGTCGTCACGTGGGTGTAGATCTGGGTCGTGACCAGGCTCTTGTGGCCGAGCAGCTCCTGGACGCTGCGGATGTCGGCGCCGGCGTCGAGGAGATGCGTGGCGAAACTGTGCCGCAGGGTGTGGGGGCTCGCCCGCCCGGAAAGCCCGGCCGTGAGCAGGTGCTTCTCGAGGAGCCGGGCGACCCCGCGGACCGAGAGCCGCCTTCCGAACTTGTTCGTGAACAGCGGTTGGGCCCGGATAACGGCCGTCGCCCGCGGGCTGGGACGCGACGCCAGCCAGCTTTCGATCGCACCGCGGGCATGACGGCCGACGATCCCCAATCGCTCCCGTCGCCCCTTCCCGCGGACCCTGACGGTGCCACCACGGAGGTCGAGGTCGCCGTCATCGATGGTCACCAACTCGCGAACTCGGAGCCCGGCCGAGTACATCAGCTCGAGAATCGCCCTATCCCGCAGTCCCCCGGCGGCCTTTGGTTGGGGGGCGGCAAGGAGGCGGCCGATTTCCTCGCCAGTGAGAAACTTGGGGAGCTTCCGCGCCCGCTTCGGACCGCGGAGCGGCTTGGCGGGATTCGTCCGCACCCATCCTTCGCGCTGGCCGAAGGCGTAAAAACTTCGCGTGCTCGCCAACTTCCGGGCCACGGTCGCCGGCGCGTATCCGGCGGCGTGAAGTCCGCCGGCGAATCGCCGCAGGATCGTGCTCGTCGCATCGTCGGGGGTCCGGCAGCCGGCCGAGGCGAGAAACTCGGCCAGTTGGAGGAGATCCTCTCGGTAGCTTTTGACGGTGAAGGGTGAGCATCCCCGTTCCGCGACCATCGCGCCGAGGAAACGCTCGATCACCGGAGCGAATCCGTCGCTGGCTTGGGGGGGCAGGGAAGGCATCACAAACCTGCCGGGGGAGGGGGCGGATCAGGCCGTCCGGTCGGCCGGCGGCACGAAGCGGACCCGGTTCACCCGTGGGGCGGCGTGGCGGACCTTCTCACCGAGCATGGCGGCGTCGTGCCAAGAGAAACTGAGATCAGGGTCGGAGGCGAATCGGCTCAACGTGCGGAGGGCCTCGACACGGCTGTCGTCGTCATACAGGAAGACGTATCGTTCGCCTCCCTTGACCAGGGCCATGACGTTGATGTCGCGGGCGGGCATGGTGGAGACCCTGTGGGCCGAGGGAACGGCGGCGGGCGCGTAAGCCTCCGCACCGTGACTATCGGCCCTGCCCGCCCGGGGGCCACACGATTCCGATGATTGCCCCCCGAATCGCTTTCATCCGGCCAATTCCCTGCGACGCCCTCGTTCCCCCGCCTCAATCCTCGTCGGCGCAGCTTGCCCGAGGGGCCGATCCAGCGTGGCCGCCGTTGGATGGTGTCAGAAAAGGTCACCAAAACCGCGCAGTCCGATCGGTTCACGGCAGGTGAACGGCTCACCGCGGGCAACCCCGATCATCGAGCCCCACCAGCGCGCGGCGGCGTCGACACGTTCCGGCACGGATGCGGGCGAACCCGGGTTCGACCCGGGGGTTGGGAACTGGCTCGCGTAGCAGGCGATGCTGCGGGCCTTGGTCTCCCAAGTGTCGCTGATGTCCACGATGAAAGCGGGGCGGAGGAGAACCTTGAGATGGACGCATGGGTAGTGGTAGACGCGCGACGGGTGCCAGGGCTCGCCGGGCAGGTCGCATTTGGTGAGCTTGGCCCAGAATCGCGCCGCATCGACGAGGCGAGTGGCGGCGACGTGGTCGGGGTGGGCGTCCACCCAGTGGGGCGAGAACAGCCATCGCGGTCGGGTGCGGCGGATCGTGCCGGCGAGGCTTGCCCGGGCGGCGAGTGTGGCACGGAGGCGACGGTTGGGAAGACCGAGATTCTCGCGCCACTCGATCCCGAGTACGGCGGTGGCTGCGGCGGTCTCGGAGGCGCGGATCTGCGGGGTTCCGCGCGGCGTTGGTTCCCCGTCGGTGAGGTCGAGAATGCCGACGCGCAGCCCGCGGGCGAGCATGAGCGCGATGGTGCCCCCCATGCCGAGCTCGGCATCGTCTGGATGGGGGGCGATGACGAGGGCATCGAGCATGGGATCCTCGGGGGAGGCCGGGGTGAAGGAGCGGGGTGTGCGGTTGCCAGACGGTTCCACCGGAGCATACTCTCCCCCCTATGAGCATCTCCCATCCCCCGGCCCGACGGCCACCCGCCCCCCGTTCGGATTTCGACGCCGCCGCCGCCCACGCCCGTCGGGCCGCGGTGCTCGTGTCGGTCGAAGCGATCCTCGGGTGGGACGAACAGACGATGCTGCCCACCGCCGGCGGCGCCCACCGGGCCGATCAGGTGGCCGCCGTCGCCTCCCTGGCCCACACGCTGCGCACCGATCCGGCCCAGGGGGATCGGCTGGAGCGGTTGGCGGCGGGGATGGCGGGGGACGGAGGCGACTGGAGTGCGGAGGAGCGGGCGACGGTCCTTCGTCTCCTCCGGGATCATCGCAAGCACGTCCGCCTCCCAGCCCGGTTGGTCGAGGAGACCGCCCGGGCCTGCATCGATGGCCAGCAGGCCTGGGTCGACGCCCGGCGACGCTCCGCTTGGAAGGGCTTCGCCCCGAAGCTCACCCGCATCGTCGAATTGAAGCGTGAGCAGGCGAGCTGCCAATCCCCTGATCTCGATCCCTACGACGCCCTCCTCGATGACTACGAGCCCGGTGCCAGGGCGAGCGCTGTGTCGGCCCTCTTCGACCGGCTGCGGCCGGGCATCGTGCCCCTCGTCCGGGCCTGTCAAGGAGCCCCCCACGCGCCGGTCGACGACGTTCTTCGGGGGAGGTTTCCACGCGGGGCACAGGAGGCGTTTGTCCGGACCGTGGCCGAGCGGATCGGGTTCGACTTCCATCGTGGACGCCTCGACTCCTCGGAGCATCCGTTTTGCAGCACGACCGGGCCGCATGACTGCCGGATCACCACCCGCTGGGACGAGTCGTACCTGCCGACGGCGCTGTTCGGGGTGCTCCACGAGGCCGGCCATGGCCTCTACGAGCAGGGTTTGAGGGAGCAAGCGTTCGGCCTGCCGGGGGGCGAAGCGGCCTCCCTCGGCGTCCACGAATCGCAGTCGCGTCTCTGGGAGAATCTCGTCGGTCGCTCGCTTCCGTTTTGGGAATGGTGCCTGCCCCTGGCGCGGACGATGTTCCCGGCCGCGCTGTCGGAGACCAGCCCTGAATCGGTCCAACGATCGCTGCTCGCCGTTCGTCCGTCGCTGATCCGCGTCGAGGCCGACGAGGTGACCTACAACCTCCATGTCATGCTCCGCTTCGATCTGGAGCGCGCGCTCGTCCGCGGGGAGCTGGCCGTCGCCGATCTTCCGTCCGCCTGGGACGATCGCTTCGAGCAGGACTTCGGGATCCGCCCTGCCACCGCCGCCGCAGGGGTGCTTCAGGACATCCACTGGAGTGCCGGCTTGATCGGCTATTTCCCCACCTACACCCTCGGCAACGTCTACGCCGCCCAGATGATGGCCGCGATCGAAAGGGATCTCCCCGCGCTTCCCGTGGAGGTTAGCGCGGGGAGGTTCGGTTCGCTCCTGGCTTGGTTGCGGGAGCGGGTGCACCACCATGGGCGCCTGATCGACCCGGTCGAGCTCGTCGCCGGCGCCACCGGCGGCCCGATCTCGGAGCGGTGGCTGGTCGAGAGCCTGTGGAAGCGGTACGGGCCGGCTCACGGCCTCGGTCAACGGCCCCCGTCATGATCTTCCCCGGTCGTTTCGTTCGTGGTGACGGCCTATCCGCCGGCAGGGTCGGAGCGCCAAAGCGGTGTTACACTTTCTTTTTCGGGGAGCGAACAGACTGCCCGATCGAGGCGCGGCGGCGGGTAGCCAGCCCGGAAGCGGGCTCGTTGAGTGCCGGACACCGATCACGAACGGGGGGAGGGGGCGATGACAGACGACACGCAGCGGCAGGGTCTCGGCGGGCACGACCCGGCACCTGATTCTTCGGAGGGGGAAGCATCCCCGCTCGAGAGGTCTTCGGCGGAGGCTCCCGGGGGAAACGAACCCGCGGAAGAGGCTCGTTTTGACTCCGGCAGGGAAGAGGTTCTCTGGGCCGGAGGCACCTCCGGCGACGGGGAACGCTCGCACGTCGACGGACTGCCCGATGGCTGGCTCGATGATCCGGTCGCCGGCGAGGCGGCCGAGGGGCCTGATGTGCTGGCGGCGACGAACCTCCACGATGATCCCGAGACCTCCGGGGTCTCCCACTCATCGCAGGTCCAGATCGGCACCGGCCAGTCGGGTATCACGTCGCCGAGCGACGTCATGCCTGTGGCCACCCCACCGCAGGATCGCTCGATCAGCGCGGGAAACCGTGAGGATCACTTTTTCAAGGGGATCGATCTGACTCCCGACGGGGCGGGGGATCCGGGCGAGGATGACGGCAAGCCCGCCGACGAGTGGCGTGACATCGTCGCGACGGTGCGGGATGACGGTCCCTCGGAGTCGATCGGATTCGGTGCCTTCGTCGGTGCGGCCGACGCGGTCGACCCGGCCATCGGCGATTCCTTCCAAGGCGACTCGCAGGGGATCGGCGAATCCCCCGGAGAGTCGATCGACATCGGTGCCCTGGGAGTGGCCCTGCCGGCGGCGGTCCCTGCCGGCCCGATCGTGATGTCCGGCCCCCGTCCGTCGGCGGCCCGCGGTGGGATGGGGCAAGCTGTCGGTGTCGTACTCGGAGGCATGCTGGCCATCCCCGTGACCCTCGCGATCCTGCTGTTCGGATTTCAGCGAGATCCCCTCCGGATTACCCCGCATCTCCCTGCCGCCGTGCGATCGTTCCTGCCGGCCCGATTCCGCTCGGCAGTGGTGGAGCGGCGGCCCGACAACGATGCCGGTGGGGCTGGCCGCTTGACCCTCGACCAGATTCCGGCAGTTTCGTCCTCGGGCGATGCTCCGTCCGATGGAGCGTCGCAACCGGTGGCGTCGGACCCCGTGGCGCCCGCCATCGACGCCACGCTGTCGCTGCCTGCAGATCCGCCGGCGGATGAGACGGTCGCGGTGCCGGACGCCGGTCTTCCCACCCAGCCACCGGCCCACCCGGTTGACGAGGTCGAGATCGTTGTCGTCCCGGTAGGGTTGGAGGAAGGGAACGTCGGGCCCGATGTCAGGGGGACGGGGATCGACTTCTCCGCCGTCGACGGCGCGATCGCTGAGGCGGCCTCGGCGACTGACCACCTCGGCGCGGGCGCACTGGGCGGGGATCCTGCCGACTTTGAGCAGGCCCAGGTGGGATGGTACCGGAGGTTGAGCCTCGTCGCCCTCGAACTCGCCAGGATGGAGCGGGTGGCGATCGAGTCGGGCCGGCCGTCGTCCGCCGTCGTCGACCGGTTCGCCGATCTGGGCCGGAGGTTGGCCGTCGAACGGCATGATGATCTGGAGCTCCTCGGCAGCATGTGGCTGGCCAGCGGAAAGCGACCCTCGGAAGGGGCGATTCTCGTCGCCACACTCGAGGCGGTGCGCCCGGTCGGGCCCTGGTGGGGCGGGCGACTCTCCGTTGGTGGCGAGACACCCGGCGTGTTGTCGTTCCTCGCCCAAAGGGCTCCCCGGGCGGAGCCGGGGGAGCGGGTGATGGTGGTCGGCGTCCTTGGAGATCCGGGCACGATCTGGGCCGTCGATGTCGGCCCCCTACCGGTACCGGGAAATCCGGCGGACGATACCGCCGAGCCCCGTTCGTTCTGATCGGTACCGGTTCCTTGTGCCTGCGGAGGTTGATCGGATGGGCGAACGACCCCCGGACGGCGTCGTGGGAATCGTCGCCGCCGTCACCGCCGGGGCGATCGATCCGCTGGACGTGGTGACCGGTGCGGTCGAACGATGCCGCAGCGCTCATGCCGGCCTCAACGCCCTCGTGCAGCCCCGCGGTGCCGCGGCGCTCGAAGAAGCCTCCCGGCTCGCAGACCTTCCCCCCGGCCCGCTCGCGGGCGTGCCGGTGAGCATCAAGGAGTGTTTTCCCGTCCGGGGAATGGTCACCTCGCTCGGCCTCCGCAGCCGGCGCGCGGCGCTCGACGGTGGCGATGCCGCGATCGTGACGCGATTGCGGGCCGCCGGGGCGATCGTCATCGGCAAAGGGAACGTGCCCCAGGCGCTCTACCTCCACGAGACCGACAACCCAGTGTGGGGGCGGACGCTCCACCCCACGCACGCCGATCGGGGCCCGGGGGGGAGCAGCGGGGGGGATGCCGCGCTGGTCGCAGCCGGGTGTGTCCCACTGGCGATCGGAAACGATCTTGCCGGGAGCATCCGCCAGCCGGCGCATGCCTGCGGGATCGTCGGGTTGCTGCCACGCGCAGCGACGCTCGGGGGCGGGGGGGCTTTCGAGACGATGCCGCGGCTCGCGGGGCAGCGTTCGCGGGCAGGGCTGCTCGCGCGGACGGTCGACGATGCCGCCGCGGGATTGTGGGGGCTGTGTGGTGCGCCGCCGGCTCCTGCCCCCCAGATCAAAGGCCTGCGAGTGGCGTGGTGGGACGACGCCGGTCCGCTGGCCCCATCTCCGGCCGTGCGCCGGGCTGTCGCCATGGCGGTGGAGCGGCTCGCGGCCGCCGGTGCCACGGTGACGCGACTTGATGCTGCCATCGCTGCCGAGGCCGCCTGGTTGCATCTCGGCATCCTCTCGGCCGACGGCGGGGCCGACATCCGCGGCCTGTTCGCCGGTGAGCGGCCGATCGCTCAGGTGCGTCGGCTCCTCGCCCTGGCGCGCATCCCGGGGTGGGCACGGGGTCTGGTCGCCGCGGCCTGTGTCTGGGGCGGGCGGGGCCTGGAGGCCGGAGCGCTGCGTCGAACCGGGCCCCGGGGCGCCGCAGGGCGCGCCGCGCTCCTCTCCGATCGCGGGGCCATTGATCGGACCGTGTCGCGGTGGGCCGCGGCCCATGACTGCATCGTCTGTCCGGTCTCCGCGCTCCCCGCACTCCGCCACGGCACGGCCTCCCGCCTGCTGCTGGCAGCATCGCCCTGCCTGCTAGCGAACCTCCTCGATCTCGCCGCAGGGGCGGTGCCGGTGACGACGGTCCGGGCCGACGAGGAAGCCGGACGCCCCCGCTCGTACGATCCGGTGGAGATCGCGGCGATCGAGACCGATCGGGGGAGTGCCGGGTTGCCCGTCGCGGTCCAGGTCATGGCCCTCGAGCGGCGGCCGGGAACGGCCGAAGCGACCGTTCTCACGGCGATGCGGGTGATCGCCATGAAAGGCCGCGGCAGCCTCACTTCGCCAGGCGTTGGCTGATCGCCTCGGACATCCTGCCGATCGGGAGCACCTCGCAGGCAGCGTTGAGCTCGATGGCCGCCTTGGGCATGCTCCACACGACGCTGCTGGTCTGATCCTGGGCGATCGTGTGCCAGCCACGGGCCCGGAGGGCGAGCAGGCCCTTGGCGCCATCGGTCCCCATCCCCGTCAGCAGGATGGCCGTGCCCGCCTGGGGCCAGTACTCGGCGACGCTCCAGAAGAAGACATCGACGCTCGGCCTGAAAAAGAGGTGTTTCGGTTCCTCCCGGTAGGCCAGCGTGCGCTCCTTGGTGAACACGAGATGGTCATTGGTGCCGGCAACGAGCACGTCGCCAGCGAGCGGTTGCTGGCCCTCCTCGGCCACCCGCACCGGCCTTCCGGTCCGGTCGCCGAGCCATTTCGCCAACCCCGGGGCGAAGGCCACGTCGACGTGCTGCACCACCACGACGGCAACGTTCCAGTCGACCGGCAACGGTTGGAGGATTTCGGAGATCGCCTTCGGCCCCCCGGTGGAGGCCCCGATGACGAGCAGTTTCGGCGGGCCGGAGGAGGGAGTCACGCGGCTCGAGCGCCGGGCCTCGGGGGAAGCGCCGACGAGTTTCCCGATCGTGGCGATCTTGTCGACCAGCGCCTGCGCGCCCTGAACCTCCCCCGACGGCCCGAGGACCGGAGTGTCGACGGCGTCGAGCGCGCCATGTCCCATCGCCTCGTAGACGAGCGAGATGTTGCCGCTCACGGTCGCCGTGACAACGAGGATCGCGCACGGGGCCGAGAGCATGATCTGCCGGGTGGCCTGGACGCCGTCCATGTGCGGCATGAGGAGGTCCATGAGAATCAGGTCGGGGCGGTCACGCTTCGCAGCCGCCACCGCCTCAACGCCATCGCTGGCCGTCCAGGCGATCTCATGATCCGTCAGGCCGGTGATGATCCGACGCAGGGCCTCGCTCGCCGCCCGCACGTCATTGACGATTCCAATTCGCACTCTGTCCCCCCACCACGGTTGCCGACCACGGTCACGCGTTCGGCTCACCAATCAGGTCGATGATCGTGGATATGAAAGTCTGGTCATGGAAACTTGTCTTGGTCAGGTAACGATTCGCCCCGGCGTCGAGCCCGCGGACCCGGTCACTCTCGCGGTCCTTATAGGAAACGATCACCACGGGAAGGTTCTTGCGGAGCGGGTCTCCTTTGATGAGGGACACCAACCCGATCCCGTCGAGCCTGGGCATGTCGACGTCGCTCACCACCAGATCGTAGTCGCCACCACGGATCGCATTCCAGCCATCCATGCCATCCACGGCAACGTCGACGTCGAACCCCCGCGAATGGAGCAGTTGACGCTCGAGCTCCCGGACAGTCACGGAATCGTCGACGACCAAGACCCGCTTCGTTCTCTGCGCCCGGCGCACGAGATGCTCGAAGTCCACCCGGGACAACCGCCGCCCCATCAGCATGTTGTCGATCGACAGGACGAGATCCTCGACATCGACGATGAGTACCGGATCGCCATTCTCCAGCAGCGACGCGCTGTTGATGTCGGCGATCTTCCCGAGCCGTCGATCGAGGGGCCGGACCTCGAGATCCCGCTCCCCGAGGAAGGCGTCGACGATCATGCCGAACTGCTGGCCGCGGTCGCTGATGACGACGACCGGCATCGGGGCGCGCGGGCTACTGCCGGTTCCGGTGCCGAGGATCTGTTCGGCCATCACCAGCCCGATTGATTCCTCGTCGCGGCGGAAGAACTGCCGGCCCTCGACGGTACGGATGTCGGCCTGCTCCACGAATTGGATGTGGTCGATCCGCGTCAGGGGGAATGCATACGGTTCGCCGGCCACCTCGACCAAGAGCGCGCGGACGACCGACATCGTGATCGGCAGTTGGAGCGTGAAGATGGTCTGTCGTCCCGGTTGGCTGGAGACGCGCACGGTCCCGCCGACAGCCTTCACCATGCTCTGGACGACATCGAGGCCGACCCCGCGCCCGGAGATCTCGGTGACCCGCTCCCGGGTGGAGAATCCCGGCAGGAACATGAACTCCAGCACCTCCGACTCGGTCAGTCGTTCGGCCACATGCCGTGGGACGAGGCCACGTTCCACGGCACGGGCGCGGAGCCGCTCGACATCGATCCCCCGTCCGTCATCGGTGATCAGGATCTGGAGCATCCCGGCGCGGTGGCGGGCCTCGAGGACGATCGAGCCGGAAGGGGACTTTCCGGCGGCGATCCGCTCCCCGGGGGACTCGATGCCGTGGTCGATGGCATTACGGATGAGGTGCGAGAGCGGGGCTTCGAGTTTGTCGAGGATGTCGCGGTCGACGCCGGTCTGATCCCCACGGACCTGGAATCGGACCTGTCGGTCGAGTGATCGGGCGAGATCCCGGACGAGCCGCGGAAAAGCCCGGATCCCGTCGGCGAGCGGACGCATCCGGCTGACGATCACCTCGTGGTGGAGCCTGCCGGAGAGATCCTCGTTGCGGCGGGCGAAGCTCTCGAAGTCATCGACGTGTTTCATGAGGGTCGACAGCATGGCGTCGGCCCGCTGCCGCGCCCGTTCGAGCGCCATCGCGACCGACGCCGGCAGGGCGATGCCGTCGGCCGACGTCCGATCCTCGAGGGCTGCCAGTGCGTCGCAGAGATCGATCTGGGAGCCCCGCAGCCCGAGGAGTCCATCGACGAAAGGGCGCAGTTGCCGGGTCTCCACGAGCGCCTCGCCGGCGAGGCCCACGAGTCTCGTCAGGCTGTCCGCCGAAACCCGCACGACCCGGTCGCTCGACTCGAGGGCCAGCTCGGCGGTGGTTTGGTCGTCGACGATCCGTGGTGCCTCTTCCGCGGGGGGCGGTGTCGCGGGGGGAAGGGCCATTTCCGGTCCGAAGGCCGGCTCGTCGTGAGCTGGCGGCAGGGAGGTGGGGATCGGCGGGGCGTGGGCCGATGGAGGTGACGGGACCGGAACGGTCGGCGCCCGGGCGTCGACGGCAAACTCCTCGGTGAACGTATGCATCCGTCCGAGGGCCGCCACCAGCGCCATCGCCTTCGCCGGCCACGGGCCGTCGGGCTGGAGCGCGTCGTCAGCACGGCCGACCGAAGCGAGGAAATCGACGCATGCCAGGAGCAGATCGGCATGCTCCGGTCGCACGTGGATCTCGCCACGGCCGGCGGCGACGAAGCAATCCTCGAGCGCGTGGGCAACCTCGACGGCTGGTTCGACGCCGACGATGCGGGCGGCACCCTTGAGCGAGTGGGCGGCGCGCATCATCGACTCGATCGTCTGAGGCGACAGTTCGAGGCGTTCGATGGCCAGGATCCCGGTCGACAACACGGCCGTCTGGGTGTCGGCCTCGAGCCGGAACAGTTCGAGCATGGAGAATCCGCTCAAATCGTCCGCCACGGCATGCTCCTTCCCGTTCCGGCCCGTTGAATGAAGGATGGTGACATTGTCAGTTGTTCCGGACGTGACCGTGGAGGGCGTCGAGGAACCGGGTCTCGTCGAGGATTCCCACGATCAACGCTTGCCAATCGAACAGGGCCTGGCAGTAGCGGGCCCCTGACTGACTGACGGTGGCCGGAACCGCGCGGAGCGTGGCTTGCCCGACGCGCACAACACCTGCCACCTGATCGACCGGGAACACCCAGCGGTCTGGGCCGTGGCGCCCCTGTCGCTCGACGACAAGCAGGCGGCGGAGTTCGACGTCGTCGGTGCGGAGCGGGTTGGTCGCGGGTGGAGCGTGGCCCGGGACCCCGTCTTCGATCCCCAGCAATCGCCGCGCGGAGACGCACAGTTGCAACTGCCCACGAATGTTGACGAGGCCTTCGAGCACACCTCCGGTCCGGTGCGGCACGCGATGGCACCGGCGGTCCTTGGTGACCTCGACCAGGACGGCGGTTGGAAGGGCGAGCCACTCGTCGGCGAGCCGGAAGACGAGGACGCTGACCACTTCGGGATCGGGTTGGGGGCCCCTTTCCTCGAGGATCCCCGACCAGGACTCGAGATACCCGATCGGCGCCGAGCGATCGAAGAATGCCCTGGCCGCCTCGCCCATGACCGGGCAGTTCCGGCAGTGGATGTAGGTCGGCAATTCCTGGCAGCTCCGGTCTCCGGTGACGCCGATGTGCCGCCAGCACTGCTCTCCGTGCTCTCGCCCCGGCATCGAGGGCTGCGGTGCCGCCTCCGCACGGACGGAGGGCGACAGGTCGTCCGGCTGGCGTGCGGAGGCATCGTCGTTCATCGGTCCCCCTTCCGTTCGACGACGCGCAGTGCCGAACGTCGGTACTGGGCCGCCTGGCCGGCGTCCCCTCGCTGCTCGGCGAGGAGGGAGAGGGCGAGGAGGGCCTCGTCGTGGCTGGCGTCGATGTACAGGGTTTTGTGGAAGCAATCCTCGGCGATCGCCAGACTGCCGGATGTCTGGTGCATGATCCCGGCTATGAAGTACAGCTCCGCCGAGGGGCCGATGTCCCTTTGCGCTGACTCGCACAGGGCGATCGCCTCGGAGAATCTCCGGGCATTCGCCAAAGCGTTGATGTCCACCAGGATCAGGGAAACGCTCTGCTGGGCTGACCCACCGCCGGAATCTTCGCAGCGGAGATCGGCGGACGTCGCGGACTTGGAGGGAGGGCCAAGGGGAGCGGGGAGATCGGCCGGCGGGGGGAATCGACTCGGGCGTGCCTGCGGCGGCGGTGCCGCTGGGGCAGGGCGTGCCGGCACGGTGCTCGGTGGCGGAAAGATCGGTGGGGGACGCCGCGGGGCGGGGAGGGCGGATCGGCCGGTGAGAGAGGTCCAGCGGGGTTTCTCCCCGGCGGCTCCCCGCCGGAGCGTGAAAGTCGATCCGGCCGAATCCGCGACCCAGTTCCCCTGGAGGATTGCCGGTTCAGCGGCTCCGAGAACGACGATGCCATCTTCCCTCAGCAACCGGTCGATCGACCGTTCCACGGCCGCCCTCGCATCCGTGGTGAGGTAGATGAGCAGGTTCCTACAGAAGACGACATCGTAGGGGGCCCTTCCGGAGTCGATCGCTCCGGTCACGAATGATTCCTCGAGAATGTTGGCCCAAGCAAAGCGGATGCAGCGGGAGACCGACTCCTCAAGAATGGCACTCCCGCCATCCGTGCGGAACCAGCGGTCGCGGAAACCACTGTCGGCATTGCGGAACGCGTTCGGGGAGTAGCGGGCAATCTGCGCCTTGGTGAGCGCGACGCGACTGATGTCGATGGCATCGATGCGGAACTGCTCCGGTTGCAGTCCGGAATCGAGGAGTGACATGGCGATCGAATACGGCTCTTCCCCCGCCGCACAGGGGGCACTCAGAATCCTCACCGGGTCGCCGGGCCGGGCCGTGATCCTCGCGGCCACGAATCGGCGGAGATGGTCGTAGATCTGATTGTCGCGGAAGAACCAGCTCTCGGCGACGACGACCTCCTCGACGAGCCGATCTCGCTCCGGTCTGTCCGTCTCCACGAGGCGGACGAACGTCTGGACGTCGTCGATCCCCAGGGAGAGCATCCGCAGGCGGACGGCGCGGCGGATGGCGGCCTCCCCGATGCTGTGGGGATCGAGGCCAATCCAGCGTCGGAGCAACTCCTCGGCCGCAGTGGAGGGCAATGCGGAGGGCTCATTCATGGTGACGGCGGCTCCAGGGTGGCCGCGAACATCCCCGAGGCGAGGTTCGCCGGAAGGAGATTCTCGACGACGAGCATGTGGACGGTCTGCCCGTTCAATCGGAGGATTCTCCCCAAGTAGGGGGAATTTTCCAGACCCATCGCCGGGAGCAGGGTATCGACGTCCTCCGAACGGAGCGTCGAGACCATGTTCTCCGCCACGATCCCCAGGCGGGCCGTTGAGGGGGGATGGGGGCTCGCCATCGGCTCCTGCTTCGGGAATTCGACGATCAGCAATCGGGTGCTCAACCGGCGGGCCGAGAACTCATCGGTGAGCCGCTTGGCCAGGTCAATCACCGGAATCAACCTCCCCCTGTATCCGACGACCCCGAGGACGTAGTCGGGCAGTTTGGGGACCGCGCGGACCGGTACCGCCGGGAGGACCTCGACGACATCTTTGGACTCGATGGCGTAGGTCTGTCCTCCGGCGGTGAAGGTGAGGAGTTGCATGGCGTCGGAGCCCGGTGATCGTGGAAGGGGGGGAGCGATCAGATCGTGAACCGGGACACCTCCTCCTTGAGGTCACCGACCGCCTCGCGGAGGTGCACCGTGGCACCGTTGAAATCGTTGAGTGACTCGGCCGTCCGCGCCGCGCCCTCGGCCAGCCGGACCATCGCCTCGCGGATCTGTTCGGCTCCCTGGGACTGGGCCCTCATGCCCTCCGTGACCTGGCCGAAACGTCCCGAGATCCCCTGCACGGCCGAAATGATGTCGCTCAGCCGCGTCGAGATTTCGCCGATCTCGCTCACGCCCCCACGCACCTGCTCGCTGAACTTGTCCATTTCCATGACGCCGGCCGACACGGCATTCTGCATCTCCTTGACCATCCGTTCGATGTCGAGCGACGCCACGGCCGTCTGATCCGCGAGGCGGCGGATCTCCCGGGCGACGACCAGGAATCCGAGGCCGTACTCGCCGGCCTTTTCAGCCTCGATCGCCGCGTTGATCGAGAGCAGGTTTGTCTGGTCCGCCACCTTCGCGATCGTCGTCACCGCGAGGTTGATGTTCACGGCACGCTCGCTGATGACGGCGAGTTTCGTGCTGAAGGACGTCGTGCTGTCGGCGAGTTGTCGCATCGTGCCGTCCATGCTCGCGAGATTCACCCGGCCGCCGGCGGCCATCTCCCCGGTGTGAGCGGCCATGTCGTTGACTTCAGTCATCGTCCGCACCAGTTCCTGGCTGGTGACGGTGATTTGCTTCACGGCCGCCACCGCCTGGCTCGTCGACGCGCCGTAGTCGGCGATCACCTGCTGCTGCTCGGCGCTCGTGGCCTGCATCGCCGTGGCCGTTGAGATGAGCGCGACCGAGGATTTCTGGATCCGGCCGATGAGGCCCCGCAGATCATTCGTCATCGTCTGGATGGCCGTCAGCAGAGCGCCGGTCTCGTCGTCGGAGTTGCCGGTGACATGGCCGCGGAGGTCGCCGGCGGCGACCTTCCTGGCGATGTGGACAGCGGTGCGAATCGGGTTCGAGATCGTTCTCGCGACGACGAACGCCGCGAGCGTCACACCGGCGATCGTGGCGATCGAGAGACCGATGACGAGGGTGCGCTGGAAATCAATCAGCGAGAAGGCTTCGCGGGCATCCTGTTTCACGGTCATGCCCCAGCGGTAGCTGGGGAGGTGACACCAGGCGGCGACGACCCGATGACCGCGGTAGTCGGTGATCATCCCCTGGCCCCGTTCCCCCGCGGACGCGGCGGGGAGGGCCGTGCCCCTCTCCGCGGTGGCCGGGATCCGCATCCGGAAGGCCGCATCGGGGGCATGCCGGATGGGAGCCGTGACGAGCATGTCGTCGCCGATCCGCAGTCCCACGATGATCTCCCCGGTCTTCCCAAGTCCGGCAAAGTCGTCGAGTGCCGAGAAGATCCGATCGGTTCCGAACCCGAGGGCGAGGACCCCCACCAAGCGTCCGCCCTCGAGAATCGGCCCGATCGCGAAAGCCAGGGGGCGCTGCGACGAGCCGTAGGTCTGGAACCCGGTCAGATCGGCCTGCAGGAGTAATCGGGCACGGGTGAATCCGGAAGCCAGTTCCGACGTGGCCAATCCCCCGGTCACCAGTGAGGCGCCGATCGGCAGCAGGTCGTCGGCGGAGTGGATGATCCGCCCGTCGGCGTCGATGAGAACGGCATGGGAGAAGGCCATCGACGAGGCGAGTGCCTCGAGGTAGCCGGTGCCGCCGGTCGATCCGTTGTCACCGGAGTCCTGCGGGCGGAGGGCCCGGATGAGATCCGGGGATTGGCAGAGGGCCGTGACATCGCGGATCCGGCCGGCGGCATCGCTTTCGAGTTCCGCCGCTTTGGCCGCTGCGATCCGGGCGAGGTTGGCGTGGACCGAATCCTCCATCGTGCGGGTGGCAAGGCGAGCCGTCGTCGCGGTGAGGATCGCGCAGGGCACCAGGGCGATGATGAGGAACCAGAAGAGCAGTCGGCCGACAATCGAACGCTTCGTCGTGCTCTCGATCCGGGGGGGGCGCCCAGAGCTCATGGTGCGATCTCCGGCCGGGGGGCGGACGGTGCAGCCGATCGGCGGAGAGCTTTCTCCCGCTGGATCGACACCATGAATCGGAGCCATTCGGGGCGCGAACGGGTCACCGGGAATGGGGTCGGGCGGGTCGGCCCCCGTGTCGACCAGAGCGTGTCGATCTGCCCGTCCGGGCGGATCCGTCCCACCGAGAGACTCCGCCAGACATGGCGGTTCTCCGGATCGACGGCGATCACCCCCTCCGGGCTCGAAAGGGTCTGGTGCCGGATCGTCGAACGGACGATCGCCACATCGGCGGTATCGGCTCCCCTCACCGCTTCTGCCCAGAGCCGAACGGCGCCATGGGCGGCCATCACCTGTTCCGATGTCGGGCGATCGTCGCCATACCCAGTTCGGAATGCCCGGACGAACGTCTGGTCAGCGGCACGGTCGTTCCCGGGGAAGGAGCCAGCGACGACGTAGTTGCCGGTCACATCGTCCGGCGGCATGCCGCGGAGTTCGACCTCGCCGACGGAGAAAATCATCACCGGCAGATCGGCCGGGCGGACCCCGGCCTCACGGAGTTGGCGGAGAAACGCCGCGGCCGACTCGCCCCCGAGGAGGCTGAACACCACGTCGGGGTTCGAGGTGCTGATCGCTTCGATGGTCGGGGCGAAATCGAGGCTGCCCGACGCGCGGTATTCCTCGCCCACGAGCGACGCGTCGATCCCCGCCAGTTGGTCGCCGAGAAACGCGCCGGCCGATCTCGACCACGGATCGTCCGTACCCACCATGAAGATCCGGTGAGCAGACATGGTCTCCCTGCACCATGCCACGGCCGGCGCGATCTGCTGGTTCGGGAGTGGTCCCATCGAGACCACGTTCGGCGACTCCTCGCATCCCTCGTGGCGGTTCGGATACACGAGGAGGTGATCGTTCGCCTCCACGACCGTCACCACGGCCCGACGACTCGCTGCCGACCAACAGCCGATGAGGACGTCCGCTCGGTCGTCCCGGATGAGACGTTCAGCCTGCCGAGCGAACGATGTTCCGTCGTTGCCACCGTCCGCGATCACCCACCGCACTCTGCGCCCCAGCAGGCCGCCGGTGCGATTGATCTCCTCGAGCGCCAGCACCTCGGCATCGATGAGGAGGCGTTCCTGCGAAGCGCTCGGGCCGGACCGCGAGTGGAGGATCCCCACGATGATCGGCTCTTTTTCGCCGAACCTCTGACTCACCCACCATCCGCAGACCGCTGTCAACACGATGGCCCCCAGGATCAGGGGCCAGTGGCCGAACCGTGGGGGAGGAAGCGGGGACGCACCGATCGGGGCGGTCGCTGGATCGGTCTGCCGTCGGGACATGGTGGCCGTGGGCGCGTGCGGGGACTGACAACGGAGACTTTCCGACTCCGTTAATCTTTACCCATCTTTTCAGGTCACGCGACCAGGGAGCCACGAATTCCTTGGAATGGCTGATTCCCCTGGAAAACAGCGGGAAATGTGCTGCGGAGTCGGCGGCGGCTTCGCCGGGAGGCCGGCTGCATCCCGGATGGGGCTCGCCCCCGCACCGGAGCGCTTCAGCGCACGGCTCCAGCCGCACGGGGCCGCGTCGATGCCCCGTCTCAACCAGCCTTCGACCGAAGGTTGGGGGCGACGGCCGGGGCGTCGTCGGCAACGCGGAGGCGGAGCGTCGCGTTGGGAGGGGCGCGGCGCTCCTGCGTAAAGCCCCTTTTGCCCGATCCGAGGAAGTCCCGCAAGTGGAGCACCGGCCCCGCCCGGAACTCCGTCCGCAGCGTCTCCAGCACTTCCTGCCAGGAGAGCCCCCGCCGGTAGATGATCCGGTAGGCGTTTTTCAGGTCGGCGATGTCTTCGGCCGTGTGACCGCTGCGCCGCAGTCCGACGACATTGAGGCCCACGATGCAACCACTCTGGCCATCGACGAGCATGTACGGCGGGATGTCTTGGGTGACCCGGGCATGACCACCGACCATCGCCAGGCGACCGATCCGGCAGAATTGATGGACCGCCACAGCGCCGGAGACAAAGGCCTTGTCCTCGATCTGGACATGCCCACCGAGCATACTGCCGTTGGCGAAGATGCAACTGTTGCCGACGACGGAGTCGTGACCGAAGTGGGCCCCGGCCATGACGTAGTTGCTGCTGCCGACGACCGTGTCGCATCCCGGCTTCAGTCCGCGGTGGACGGTGACGTGCTCACGGAAGACATTGTGGTCGCCGATGATGACGCGCCCCACGTCCGCGGGTCGGGCGACATGTTGCGGAGCGCCGCCGATGACCGCATGCTCGCAGAATTCGTTGTAGCATCCGGCTGTCACGCCGGACTTGATCACCGTGCCCGAGGCGACCACGCACTGGTCGCCCAATTCGACATCAGCCTCCACCGATGCGAAGGCTCCGATCTTCACGCCCAGCCCGAGCCGGGCCTCGGGACTCACGGCTGCCAACGGATGAATGCTCACAGCGTGCCTTCCAGATCGGGACGTGAGTCCAGGATCGACCGAGCACAGTGCCCGATCCCGTCGGGGATTCGGTGCCCCGGCTGCCCGCTTTCGTCGATTGCGGCCTGCCAGGAGACCGGAATGGAGCCGCAGGGTTATCGTCTTCCTGGCTGCAAGGATTCAATGGCATTTGCGCCCGGCGAACATCAGCTTCCCAAGCTTTCCAGGTTCCCCCGGCGATGCGTTTCGCCGCATGTCCCTGGTTCGCCGGGGGCCGCCAGTCTGCTCAAGGCCAACCGCCATCCGGTCATTCCACCGCGGCTCTCCCGGCCCCTTTTGGCGGCTCGACGGCGGGGGTCGGAAAACGATCCTCACCAGTCCCTTCGCGTTTCGCTATCCTGTATAATGGGCTGGTGGTGTTCTCCCCGACTCGAGAGTCTGTCCAGAGGTGGCTGGGCGAAACGCACGGGTCGGGCGGCTTGAGGAGGATTGGTCGATGTCAACCCGCGACGAACGGTACGATGCCGCCCATGCCACGAAGGCTGCGGGGCGGTTGGCGGAGGCTGTGGCAGAACTCGAAACGGTGGTTGCTGACCATCCCGATTTCGCCCTTGCCCATTCTGCCTTGGCGGCGTGGTGCACACGCCTGGAACGCCACGAAGATGCCGTCAGCCATGCCCGCCGCGTCTGTGAGCTCGAGCCCCGCGATCCGTTCAGCTACACGGCGTTGAGCGTCGCGTGCATGCGCGGCGGCAGGATCGCCGAAGCCGAAGACGCACTGGCACGATCGCGGACGCTGCAGGGCGGTTGAGAGAGGTCGGCTCGTTCGACGGGGCCCGGTTGACCCTCTGCGCCCAGCCATTCGCCCGAAGGCTTGCGTCAATCCGGCTCCGCAGCTCGGGCCTCGATCAACGGTCAACCCGCTCCGCGAGTGCTTTGTCGAGGGCGGCGAGCCGTCCCCGGTCATCGGCGTTCAAACGCTCCTTGCGCAGCCCCTTTGCTTCGGCGTTGATCAAAGCAGCGCGGCACTCCGTGGTCATACGGGCATCGTACGCGGCCACGGCCATGTGGAGATGGCCCACAGCGCTGGGTGACAGCAACGCTTCCTTCAGGTCTGCGATGGCCCGCATTGCGTCGCCCCGCGCGAGCCAGACGAGCGCTTGAGTGTCGAGAAGCGCCGGGTGGGGGCCGAGTTCGGCGATGGCTGATTCGATCAGTTTTCGGGCCTCGTCGGTCTCCTTCCGGCCAATGAGAACCGCCGCGAGATTGTTCGAGACCCGAGCCCTGATGAGCGGCGAGAGATCGGGTTTGGAGAGGACCTCCCGGTAGCTTGCGATGGCCTCCTCCGGCCTGCCGATCAAGTCCAGAGTGGCCCCCTGGAGGAGTTGGACCATGGCTGAATCCGGATCATTCCGCCGCGCCTTGGCGACCAATTCGAGGAGTCGCTCGTCGGCGGCCACGGAGGGGGATGAGCCATTGGCTTCGAGGATCCCGATGCCAGTCCCCAGAATGTCGAGGACCGGGACCTGCTCCCACGCGGTCTCGAGAAGCTCCACGGCCTCGTCGGTGCGCTGCTGTCGTCCGAGGAAAGAGGCCCGTGCCAGAACCCCCTGGGCAGAGAGATCGGCGTACTCCTTGTAGAGCTTGTCGGCCGCCTTCGGAAAACCGAGCTCCTCCACCAACTGCGCCACCAGCCCCAAGGAGATCGCGTTTTCGGGCGACAGGCTCCCGTCTGGTATGAGCTTTCTCGCAGCCTCGGCGGCCGCTTCGCGATCGTCGGCTGCGATCGCGAGCTTGGCGTCGAGGCGCACCGTCATCACCAAGTTGGGGGCGGCCTGCCGGAGTCGGTTGGCCCATGTCCGGGCCGAGGAGAGTTCTCCATGGGCGATGAGTTGTTCGACGAGCGTCGCGATCACGGCGGGGGGGCAGTCCGATTCGGCGGCGATGTCAAACAGCGATTCACGCGACTCCAGCCAGTTGCCGAGTTTGTCCTGCAGCGAGGCCCGCAGGACCCTCTGCTCGACGTCGAGGTCCTGCCGGCGCTTCAGGTCATCGAGCAGGGCAATCGCCCGTCGCCAGCACTCCGGTTCCTCCCGATCCATGAGGATGGCAAACTCGATCTTCAGATCCTCCGGCGTCAGTTTCCCTTCGGAGTCGGTGTTCTGCTCGAGGATCTTGAGGGTCTCGAGAAGCTCGCGATACGTCGCGTTTCTCGTGTATTCCTGAGCGATTTTGCGACGGGCCCAGAAGAGGCTCGTCGTTCCTGCCGCCTCGGGCATGCCGACGATCCGCAAGAGCTCTTCTTTGGCGGGCTTCAAAAGGCCGCGGCGGAGGAGGAACTCGGCAAACCGCCGGGCAACACGCGGGTCGGTGGGGGCGGTGAGGGTAGCGCGGCGATAAGCTTCCTCGGCTTTTGTGAGGTCCCTCCGCATTTCGTGGTTGACCGCGGCGACGATCTCCCGGTCGGCTCCGACGAGTACCGAGAAGGAGCGCTGCAGCGATTCCTCGGCCCGGCTGGTTTGTCCCATCAAGAGTTGCTGACGGATCATCTCGATCCAGCAATCGAGCCTCTCTGGGGCGAGTTCCGTTGCCTGCTCGAGGATCTCGAGGGCACGGGGTTGCTGCTCGCAGCGCTGCAACAGGCCAGCAAACCAGAGGAGATGATCTACGTTCGAAGCCTGCTCCAGGGTGATCGCTTCGGCCCGGGCCACGGCCTCGTCGAATCGGCCGCCCTGGGCCTCGATGTCGGCCCTGATCCGTGCCGCGCCCGGACCTGCCGCCTGTCCCATCGAGTCGATGACCTGCCGCGCCTCGTCGAGCCGGCCGCTCTGTTGGAGCAGGCCTGCCAGCATCCGTGGCACTCCGGGGTTCGTGGCCCCCTGCTCCATCGCTTTTTGGAGGTGGATAATCGAGGTGTTCGCGTCCCCCCGGATCCCGGCGATCTCCGCGAAGCACTGTTGGATCTGAAACCAACCCGGCCGGTCGTTCTCCGCTTCAATGAGATAGTTGCGGGCCTGTTCGAGGTCATTCCGATCCTCTGCCGAGAGCGGCGGGGCGACCTTGTCTGCGCCGAGTTGCATCCCCCGCGCGACTTGCACCTTCAGAATCAGGACCATCGCCAGGGCGACCCGGGATTGGGGCGAGGATCGGCCCGTCAGATCGCCGATCTGCTCGGCATAGGCGGCGAGCTTTGCCACGTCCTTCTGGTCGATTGCGATCTGGAGAAGGGAGGCGTGGGCCCGGACTTCCGACGGTTCCCGCTCGAGGATGACGCTTGCGATCCGCTCGGCCTCGGGGATGTTGTGTTGCTGGATTCGGATCGCCATGACAGCGAGGAGAACAAGGACAGCGTCTTTGGTGGGGATCTTTTGGCAGGCGGCCTCGACGGCCGCCAAACCTGCCTCTCCCTCTTCTCCCCCCAGGCTGGCAGCGGTACGGGCTTCAGCGGCGAGCACCCGGGGATCTTGACGAACCAGCGGGCTCATGCGCACGAGCGTATCCCGGGCTCGGCCGACCTGCGTGTCGGCGACGAGCAGGGCCACCAGCTGGGCAGCGACCTGGGGGTCGTCCGGAGTCGCCTCAAAGGCCCGGGATGCGACTTCGACCGCAGCCGAACTGTCACCGCGGCGTTGCATGACACCCGATTGAATCGACGCGAGTTGGGCATTCCCGATGTGAGGCGACGTGCTCAAGATTTCAACGAGCTCATCGACCTTCGTCCAGTTGCGTTCCGCTTCGGGGCGACGCACTTGATCCTTGACCCGGAGGTCGAGCAGGGGAGCCCAGAGCAGCTGCATGCGCGGCAGATCTTCCGCGGGCTGGAGGGCCGCCAGCGACTCGAACTCCGCCAGGGCCTCGTCGTTCCTCCCTGCCTGGGTGTGGGCCGTCGCCAGCGCGACGCGGGCCTGGTAAGAGTTTGGATCGGTGGCGAGTACGCGCCGGCTCGCCTCGAGAAGCTCGTCTGACTGCCCCAGCGCCTGATGGCAGATGGCCATGGCGAGATCGACGGCATGGGTGAGTTGCTTGGAATTGACGATCGTCGGGCGGAGTTGCCTGAGCTTTTCCAGGGCCGGGTGCCACTGCCGCCGCTCCATGAGAAGGCGGGCATCCGCCCACACCACGACGGGCTCGTCATCCCCCTCGAGCTGTCGCAACGCTTCGACATGGGGGATCGCCTCCTCGCCACGTTCTAAATCGAAGAAGAGATCGATGAGCCTTCCGAGGATGACCGGATTGTCGGGGAGCGTCTCGACCCCCTTGGCAAGGATCTCGAGCGCCACATCCGGCTCCCCCATCCGCCTCGCCAGATCGGCATGGCCGATGATGACGCGGTCATCGCTGGCGAATGGGGCCAGCCTCTCCTCGATCACCTTCTTCGCCCGCGGGAAGTCGTTGCTCCGCATCGCGATCTCGAACTCGGCGAAGCGCACCTCTGGGGCTTCGGGCGCCAGTTCGGCCGCCCGCCCGATTTCGATTCCTGCCGCCGTGAGATTGTTGTGGAAGAAGCTCCACGTCGCCATCGAAAGCCATGACTTGTAGTCGGTGGGATAAACCTCCGGAAGGCGCCGCATGACCCGCGAGGCGGTGGCGGTGTCGTTGTAGCGGCTCTCGAGAAGCTCGGCGATAAGGAGGTAGGCCTCGGAACATTCAGCGAGCGGTTCCCAGGAGGTGTCGAACGACTTCGAGCCGAGGTCGAAACCGATCAGTTTCGAGGCGACCTCGGCCGCCTCGTCGTAACGCCCCATTCCGGCACACGATGTGGCGTACCGCAGCTCGATGAGGTGATCGGGCGTGGCGGCTTTCGGGGTGCTTCCGTCGCCTGGTTCGGGGGCTGGCGTCGCCGTTGCAGCACGCACGGGATTGGCCAAGCGATGGTCGCGGATGACCCCGAAATGCTGGCTCGCTTCGGTGAATTTGCCGGTGCGATAAGCTAAGCCGGCAAGTTGTTCCCGGAGGTCGTCATCGTCGGGATTCCGCTGCAGGGCCGTTTCCAGGGCATTGCGGACCTTGGTCTCGCTGGCCCTCGAGGATCGCGTCGCCCCGACCTTCCGGAGCATCAGTTTGGCGTACTCGGCCCGGGCCTGGTTGTCGTCGGCCCGCAACGCGATGTAGCGCTCATAGAGCCCGACGGCCTCGTCCGAGCGCCCCTCCTCGGCGCGTTCGCGGGCGAGAACGAGGACATTGTCGGCGTTGCGGTAGACCTGGTACCCGTGGATCGCATAGACGCTCCCCACGCCTCCGAGGACGGCGACGACGAGGATGATCAGGAGTTTGAGGTTGACCGTTTGCATGGGGTTCATGGACCGCTGGCGTGCGGATCCTCTGCTGGGCCTCGTGGCTGGGCGTCGTCACAGCGAGCCCGGCGGTCGGGAATGCACGCATCGAAACCGCGTCGGTTTGCACCCCGATCGAATTCCCTTGCGGCGGACACTCGATTATGTCGGGAGCCCCGGAAATCGTTCAACCATCGGCCGGGCATCCTCCCTGGGCCCCGGCAGCCCCGATGCATCGCCCGGGACGGGAACCCCGTTATCCTAATCGTCGGGGCAGTCTGGGGGGAAGAAACCGGTCGGCAAGGAACCTGAAAAGTCCGATCAAAGAATTGGTAGGGGTTAGGACGAAGAATCCTCGCGAGTCGGGATGAACGGTCGTAGGGCCGATGGGCCCGCGCCGGCTGCCGTCGATCCACAGCGAGGTCAACATGCCCCCCCGAATCTGCTCCTCATTCGTTCCGTCGAGAGGGTTTCGTGCCTCGATCGTCGTGGCCGTTCTCGGTTTGGGCGCTGGCTCGGGGCTGGCGTTGGCCCAGCAGGCTGGGGGCGGTTCGATGCTCCGGAGGACCGAGTCGACGGCCGCCGTTCCGCGGACAGGTGCGCGGGCGACTCCGCCGGCTGGGCAGGCGGCCCGGGGGGGGAATGCTGGCGTCAAGATGGCCGCAGCGACGCCGGGACGCGCCGGCCCGCGCGGGAATGCCGCGGTTTCCACCCGTGCGCGGGCCCCGGCAGCGGGGGTCCGGCAGACGAGCGCCGTCGTGTCGGCCGACGGCGGTGTGGTGCTTGCCGGTCACGCCGTGGCCACCGCCGATTGCCGCCAGTGCGGTCAACGGGGCTGCGGGAAGTGCCGGCCGGCCGGTGGCCGTCTCGATCTCCCCTGCAACGGTCTCTGCGAGCAGGGGACCTGCCCGGCCCATTGCCCGGTGCGTCCGGATCAGTTCGGCTACTACGCGACCCGCTGGCGATCGTGGCCTGGGCAGGGTGTGAAGCAGGTCGGACACTTCGATTCCGCGTCGACGCCCGTCGTCCCTCCCCGTTCCGAAGTGCCTGGCATGGCGGATGAGCTCGCCTTGCCCAACCAGCAGGAGGAGGGCGGTCCGGACGAAGAAGAAGAGAAGGATGGCGAGGAGATGCCTGGCGACGGCGCTCCCGGCGATGAACCACCTGCGGTGAGGGCCGAGGCGGAGGAGGCCGGCGATGCCTCGAAGCCTGTGGACGCCAAGGAGGAGGACGCGCCAGCGGCCGCGGTCGATGCTGAAGCGACTGGCAACGCTTCTTTCGATCCGGCATCCGACGATACCGGGGCCGCTGCGGCGCTGCCGGCCGGGACCTTCGCCGGCAACGCGCGGGCGAACTTGGGGCGAGGAACCCGGGCCGAATCGACGCCGGATTCTCGCGGCAATGTCGTGCAGACGATCGGGCCGGTCGAGGTGGCAGCGAGCGACCTTGGGGCTGGCGATCGCGAACCCCCGAAGCTCCGATCGCCGGCACAGAAGCCCGTCGAGCGGAACGAACGGGTCGTCGGACGGTGGCGGGTGAAGGCTGCGGTGGCCGGGGCGACAGAGACAGAGGTGGAAACGGCAGCGAATCCGCTCCGCGGGGTGACCGCCCAGCCGGGAAATCCACTCCGCTGACATGGTCCCCGGAGGGACACTGCGAGAGGCGGGACTCGAACCCGCACGCCTTGCGGCACTGGAACCTAAATCCAGCGCGTCTGCCAATTCCGCCACTCTCGCCCGCTTGAAGCTTACCTGCCCGGCGGCGTTGCGGTCGGGGCCGTGTCCGCTCCTGCCCCGTCGGAGGAGGCGCCGTCGTCCCGTAGAAATCGCTCGAGATTGCCCCGGCCCGTCGGGGACCGGGGGGGCCACGTCGCCATGAGGACGTCCTGGATCGTGTCCGCCCGGGGCGCCATGACCATCCGCGCCCCGTGGATCTCGAGGGACACGATCTGCTCACCTGGCGGGTGGCTCGCGTTCCAGCGATTCACGAGTCCGGTGGCCAGGCTTGGCGCAAAGGCACGATGGTCCGGTTTGGGGAGTTCCCAGAACAGTTTCTGCAACCGCTGGTCGCCGAGGGAGTGGAAGCCACCGGCGGGGAGAACGGTCTCCAGCGGCCTCCCTCGACGGAGGATGTCGACGGTCGCACCGTTGGCCAGATCAGCACGCCCGTAGACCCACTGTCGTTGCGGCCGGATGTCGCCAAAGACGCGCCAATCCTGCTCCAGGAAGGTCAGCTGGACCGCGTGCCGCGGGCCCGCTGGCATGCGGCAGTCTTGCCATGGACCGTTGGCGTGGGCGAAGGCGACCGCCGCGATGCCCAGCGCCGTCAGACAAAGGATCCGTCGGGCGGGGTCGAGGCGAGCTTTCCCGTCGGAGCCGTCGGGAGCGCCGATCATCCCGGCTCCGCTCCGTTCCCAGAGGGAGCCGGGAAGGAGGGCCACCCAGGCGGCGATCCCCACCCAGGGGAAGAGGCAGACATCCATCGTCACCGCGATCGCGAGATGAAAGAGAACGAACACCCCCACGAGTGGAAGCCGCAGTCGCGGCACGAGGAGGAGGAGCGGACCGGCGAGCTCGACGACGGGCGTCGCCCACGTGAGCCAGCGGGCACCCCACGGCCACCCGGCAACGAGGTTGCCAAGCGTGGTGCCGTGGTCGTGGACCGAGAGCGCATAGCCGACCGCTTCGCCCGACCACCAGACGTCGTTCCACTTCGCCATGCCGGCCGAGAGGTAGACGGCCGCCACCTGGAGCGTCAGCGCGAAGGCCGGCAAGCCGTGGTGGGGCAGGGGCTCCCGGGAGCGCCATCCACCGCGGCCGGCTGCGCCCCAGGCCCAGACAGAGTCGAGGGGGAGGAATTGCCCCCAGAAGAGGAGCACGGCCAAAAAGACGTCGCCGGCGTTCGTCACCGGTGCGGTCCGGCGGACGAGGCTGACGACGATGACCCAGGCCGCCGTCGTCGTCCATGGCAGGCCAATGCCGGCGGCGAGGAGGACCCCACACACCCCCTCCGCCCCCAGCAGGCCGTAGCCCCACCAGGGGGCATCGCACCACAGCCCGACCGACCAGGACCAGGGGTGGCCGACGAACCGGCGGACCAGATCGGGGGGAAGCACGCCGTCAGGGGTGAGCGTCAGCGAGGCCCCGGGGAGGCGGGCAAGGGCATCGGCGACGAGGATCGTGCCGACGATGATGCGAAACAGCGCGAGGCTGCGGAGGTCGAGCGCCGTGGAGCGCTCGACGAGCCGGCGCACCGGGCCTGGGGCGGCGGCGCCCGCGCCGCGATCGGCGGCCAACGGCGGTGAGCGGTCTGCGGTCATCGGAGGGGCCAGGCACGGGGGGAAGCGGGGCGCCGTGGCTGTCCGCCGCGGTCTGTCCATGGAGTGTTTCTTGAAGGAACCGTTCACCGCAACTACAACAACGGGCCCTCCGGTCCCGTTCCCGCCCTGTCAGCCGTATTGGAGTCCGAGCCGATGACGACGCACGTTCCACTGGTGGTTCTCGGAGGGGGCCCCGGTGGGTATGCCGCGGCGTTCCTCGCGGCCGATCTCGGCATGGAGGTGGCGATCATCGAGCAGGAGAATCGCCTCGGCGGTACCTGCCTGCTGCGGGGTTGCATTCCCTCCAAGGCCCTCCTTCATGTCGGCCGGGTGCTGGCGGAAGCGCGGGAGATGGAGGCCTGGGGGATCGACCTCGGCAAGCCGAAGATCAAGCTCGACGACCTCCGGGCTCGCAAGGAGAAAGTGATTTCGACGCTCAGCGGGGGGCTCGGCCAACTCGCGAAGCGGCGCCAGGTCCGGATCATCCACGGGACGGCCCGTTTCATCGCGTCGGCATCGCTCGAGGTTTCCGGTGCCGACGGCAGCCAGACTGTGACGTTCGACCACTGCATCCTGGCGAGTGGATCGCGGCCGGCCCGGATCCCGGCTTTCGCGCTGCCCACGCCCAGGGTGATGGATTCGACCTCGGCGCTCGAGCTCGAGGAGATCCCCGACTCGCTCCTCGTCATCGGTGGCGGGTACATCGGCCTGGAGATGGGCACTGTCTATGCCGAGCTGGGCTCGAAGGTGTCGGTCGTCGAGCTCACCGACACCCTTCTCCCCGGCGCCGATCGGGATCTCGTCAAGCCGCTCCAGGCGCGGCTGGAAAAGCTGTTTGAAGCGATCCACTTGAAGACAAAAGTGGCCGGATTGGAGGAGAAGAAGAAGGGGATCCTGGTCCGTTTCGAGGGGCCGGAGGGGCCGTTCGAAAAGGAATTCTCACGGGTCCTTGTGGCCGTCGGTCGCCGCCCCAATTCGGACGGCCTGGGGCTCGAGAACACCGCCGTCACGATGGATGCCAAGGGGTTCGTCCAGGTCGACGCCCACCAGCGGACGAGCGACCCGAAGATCCTCGCCATCGGGGACGTCTGCGGGGAGCCGATGCTCGCCCATCGGGCCAGCCATCAGGGGAAGGTCGCCGTCGAGGGGCTCCATGGCGAGCCGGCGCTGTTCGCGCCGCGCTGCATCCCCGCCGTGGTGTTCACCGATCCGGAGATCGCCTGGGCCGGTCTCACCGAGCAGGAGGTGAAGGCGAGCGGCAGAACGGTCGAGATCAGCCGTTACCCGTGGGCGGCCAGTGGTCGCGCCCAGGCCCTGGGGCGGACGGAGGGGATGACGAAACTCCTCGTCGATCCCGAGACCGACACCGTCCTCGGGGTGGGGATCGTCGGCGCCGGGGCGGGGGAGCTGATCGCGGAAGGGGCCTTGGCCATCGAGATGGCCGCCAGTGCCCGCGACCTCGCCGAGACGATCCACGCCCATCCGACCCTCGGTGAGACGGTGGCGTTCGCGGCCGAGAACCATTTCGGTACGGCGACCGAGATCTACCGTCCCAGGAGCTGAAGCGCCCCTGGGCCAAAGGGGCACAGCCCCGGCCGCCGTTCCAGCCCGGTGTCCAGCGGGCCAGTTTCCGAGTCGAAAAGCGTTTCGAGGAACCGACTTTCGTCGCGCGGCCCATTGACGAAACGGCCTTTACGGCCGCCGGTAAGGGCGGAATAATGGGCAAAGTTTTCCAAGCCCTTCCGGAGTTGCCCATGGCGAGCCCCGACATCGACGAATCCGGCACCGACGGAGCTGCCCAGGCTTCGCAACTCCCCCCGGGCGCCCATGCCCAGATGTCGATCGGCCGGATGACAGACCCATCCGCTGGGCAACCGGTCGCGGTCGATGGCACCGCCGGTGTCGATACCGATCCGACCGAGACGCGGGAATGGCTCGATTCCCTCCGGTACGTGCTGAACAGCCGGGGCGGGGAACGGGCGGCCTACCTCCTCCACGCCATCGAGCAGGAGGCCTATCGGCTCGGGGTGTCGATCCCGTTCTCGGCGACCACGCCCTACATCAACACGATCCCGGCCGACAAGCAGCCGCTCTTTCCCGGCAATCGCGAAATCGAGCGCCGGATCAAGAGCATGATTCGCTGGAACGCGATGGCGATGGTCGTCCGCGCCAACCGCGAGGACAAGAGCATCGGTGGGCACATCTCCACCTTCGCCTCGTCGGCGACGCTCGTCGAGGTGGCGATGAACCACTTCATCCGCGGCCGCGGCGATGATTTTTCCGGTGACCAGGTCTATTTCCAGGGGCACGCCTCCCCCGGCATCTACGCCCGGGCGTTCGTCGAGGGGCGGATCACCGAGAAACAACTGGAGAACTTCCGCCGCGAGCTCGCCGACGGCGGCGGGCTCTCGAGCTACCCTCATCCCTGGCTGATGCCCGGGTTCTGGGAGTTTCCCACGGTGTCGATGGGGCTCGGACCGCTGATGGCGATCTACCAGGCCCGCTTCAACAAATACCTCCAGGATCGGGGCATCAAGGATACGAGCCGGCAGACGGTCTGGTCGTTCATCGGTGACGGCGAGAGCGACGAACCGGAGACGCTCGGCGCGATCACCCTGGCGTCCCGCGAGAAGCTCGACAATCTCGTTTTCGTCATCAATTGCAATCTCCAGCGGCTCGACGGGCCCGTCCGCGGCAATGGCAAGATCATCCAGGAGCTCGAGGGGCTCTTCCGCGGCGCGGGTTGGAACGTCATCAAGGTCATCTGGGGCGATGATTGGGATCCGCTCCTCGACAAGGACGATGAAGGTCTGCTCGTCAAGCGGATGAATGAGGTGGTCGACGGGCAGTATCAGAAATACGTCGTCATGCCGGGCAGCTACATCCGCGAGCACTTCTTCGGGGCCGATCCGAAGCTCGCCGAGATGGTGGCGAATCTCTCCGACGAGAAGCTCAAGAAGCTCCGCCGTGGTGGGCACGATCCGGAGAAGGTCTATGCCGCCTACGCGGCGGCCATGGCCTGCACCGGCAAGCCGACGGTGATCCTCGCCAAGACGATCAAGGGCTACGGCCTGGGCGAGGTTGGCGAGGGGCGCAACGTCACCCACCAGCAGAAGAAGCTCAACGAAGACGAATTGCGGGCCTTCCGCTCCCGTTTCGGGATCCCGATTTCTGACGACGAGGTCGCCAAGGCGCCGTTCTACCGGCCCTCCGAGGATTCGCCGGAGATGAGGTATCTGCGGGAACGGCGCGAGGCGCTCGGGGGCTACGTGCCGACCCGTCCACTCGATTCCCCGCGGCTCGAGGTTCCGAAGCTCGCCGAATACATCCCCTTCATCGAGAAGAGCGCCGGCCGCGAGGTCTCGACCACGACCGGGGCGGTGACGCTCATGGCTTCGCTGCTCAAGGACAAGTCGGTGGGAAAGTACATCGTTCCGATTGTCCCCGACGAGTCGCGCACGTTCGGCATGGATCCGCTCTTCAAGCAGTGCGGGATCTACGCCCACACCGGGCAACTCTACGAGCCGGTCGACTCCGATCAGCTCCTCTACTACCGCGAGGCGAAGGACGGGCAGATCCTCGAGGAGGGGATCACCGAGGCGGGGAGCATGGCAAGTTTCATCGCCGCCGGGACGGCGTACGCGACGCACGGGGTGCCGATGATCCCGATGTTCATCTACTACTCGATGTTCGGCTTCCAGCGGATCGGCGATTTGATCTGGGCCGCCTGCGACAGCCGGGCCCGTGGATTCCTCCTCGGCGGCACCGCCGGCCGCACCTCGCTCAATGGCGAGGGACTGCAGCACCAGGACGGCCACAGCCATCTGTTCGCGATGGCCTATCCGACGGTCAAGGCCTATGACCCGGCGTTCGTCTACGAGACGACCGTGATCATGCTGGCTGGGCTCGAGCGGATGTATGCCAAGGGGGAGGACTGGATCTACTACCTCACGATCTACAACGAGAATTACGAGATGCCGGCGATGCCGGCCGGCTGCGAGGAAGGGATCGTGAAGGGGGCCTACCGGCTCCGCGAGATCCCCGGCAAGGCGGTCGCGGCGAAGGGGGCAAAGAAGGGAAAGGGCGCAGCCCTCCCCCCCGTCCAACTTCTCGGCTCCGGATCGATCCTGCGGGAGGTCATCCGCGCCGGCGAGATCCTCGCCGACCGCTTCGGTGTGACGAGCACCGTGTGGAGCGTGACGAGTTGGAAGGAACTGCGCCGCGAGGCGCTGGCCTGCCGGCACTGGAACATGCTCCATCCGACGGAAACGCCGCGTCGCAGCTACCTCGAGGAGAGCCTCGGCGCTGCCGAGGGAATCTTCGTTGCCGCCAGTGATCATGTCCGGACTGTCCCCGAGCAACTCGATCCCTGGATTCCGGGGGGGCTGTTCGTGATGGGGACCGACGGTTTCGGGCGGAGTGAATCCCGCCCCCGACTGCGGCGCCATTTCGAGGTCGATGCCGAGTGCATCGCCGTCGGCGTGCTCTCCAGGCTTGCGGCCGCCGGTGCCATCGGTGCCGAGATCGTCGCCGAGGCGATCACCGCGCTGGGCGTCGATGCGGAGAAAATCGACGCCGCCAGCGCCTGATCGATCCCGTCCGTCGTGGTGCCCGTCGCCCACGCCGGGACTCCCCCTTCCCACCCCCGCCCGTTTCCCCCCGCGACCCCACCATGGCCACCGATTTCAAGTTGCCCGATCTGGGCGAAAACATCGCCTCCGGCGATGTCGTCACCGTGTTTGTCTCCCCCGGGGACGTGGTCAAGCCGGGCCAGGCGCTCCTGGAAGTCGAAACCGACAAGGCCGTCATCGAGGTGCCATGCCCCCCCGGGGGCCGCGTCGCGAGCGTCCTGGTCAAGAAGGGGGACACTGTCAAGGTGGGGCAGACGCTGGTCACCCTCGAGGCGGCCGGCTCCGCGCCGGCGACCGCGAAGCCCGCTGCGGTGGCCCCCGCCAAGCCGGCGCCAGTCGCGGTCTCCCCCGCCGTGGCCAAGGTCGCGCCGGCCGATCCCGTGCCGGTTGCCCCTCCGCCGGTTGCCGTGAAGCCCGCCGTGGAATCTGAAGCTCCTGTGCCGACGCCGGCTGCGACTGCGGTCGATCCCGCCGGTCCGGCGGTGCGACGGCTCGCCCGTGAGCTCGGCATCGATCTCGGTCGCGTCAAGGGGAGCGGGCCGGCTGGGCGGATTCTGCGTGAGGACGTCGTGGCCGCCGTCCGTCTGGGGAGCGTCCAAGGGAAGGGACGTCCGGATGCAATGCCATCCTCCGACCGCGATGATTGGGGGCCTGTCCATCGCGAACAGATGTCGCGGATGCGGCGGACGATCGCCACCAACATGGTGCGAAGCGTCTCGACGATTCCCCACCTGACGAACTTCGACGATGCCGACGTCACCGAGATGGAGCGGCTGCGGAAGGCGAGCGCCGATGACCATGCCAAGGTGAACGTCAAGCTGACAGCGCTCTCGTTCGTGATCAAGTCCGTCAGTCTCTCCCTTCGCCAGCACCCGGCGATGAACGCCAGCATCGACGTCGAGAAGGGGGAGATCCTCTACAAGGATTACGTCAACATCGGTCTCGCCGTCGACACGCCCCGCGGGCTCGTGGTGCCGGTGCTGCGGGGCTGCGACGAACTGTCGATTCCACAGATCGCCCAGGCGATCGCGGAGACGGCGGAGAAGGCGAAGCACGCCCAGTATTCGATCGAGGATCTGCGCGGCGGCACGTTCACGATCAGCAACCTCGGCGCCATTGGCGGGACCTATTCGACGCCCATCATCAATTGGCCCGAGGTGGCGATTTTGCTCGTCGGCCGATCGCGGAAGTTGCCGGTGGTCCAAGGGGACCGGATCGAGCCGCGTCTGATGATGCCGCTGTCGTTGTCGTACGACCATCGGATCGTCGACGGGGCGATGGCTGCCCGGTTCCTCCGCGAAGTGATTGGTTACCTCGAGAGCCCCGGGCGACTTCTCCTTGCCCGCTGACACCGTCCCCACCCAGGGGTTGGAGGCGGGATGCCGCCGCCCCGTCGTCCCACCGTAAGCATTGGATCGCAGCCGTGAGCCTTCCCGATCGCCTCGACGCCGCCGGAACCGCCAGCCTCGCGTTTCTCGAGGAATTGTTCGACCAGTACGCCGTTGATCCGGCGAGTGTCGATCCGGAGTGGCGGGCGTACTTCGAATCCTCCGACGGGCCGGAGGGAGCGGGCAGGGCTCCGTCGCCGGGCGGGGGTGCGGCCAATGGCCACGCCCCGGCATTGAACGGCCATGCCGGCACGCCGCTCCACGGGAGCCAGTACCATGGCACCCAATATCACGGCGACACGGGGGACCTCCTGGTGACACCCGACGGCATCGCCACGGCCCACGCCGTCGCCGTCGCCGGGGGGAATGTCCGCCTCCCCGATGCCCCGGTTGGTGAGGCGATGCCACTGCCGCTGCCGGTGACAACCGGGAATGCCGCCGAGGAGCGGGTGGCGTTTCTCCAGGACCGCGTCGACCAACTCGTCCGAGCGTACCGCGTCCGCGGCCACCTCATGGCGGAGATCGATCCGCTCGGTCGGCCCCGCCCGGGCCTGCCGGAGCTCGATCCCCGGTTCTACCACCTCACCGAGGAGGACATGGACCGGACGTTCTCCACCGACACGATCGAGGGACCGCAGTCGATGCCGCTGCGCGAGATCATCCAGCGCCTGCGGAACACCTACTGCCGGGCGATCGGCGTGCAGTTCATGCACATGGACGATCTTCGCGTGCGGCAATGGCTCCAGGTGCGGATGGAGGGGTGCGAAAACCGGGTGCAACTCGATCGGCGCCAGCAATTGCGCATCTACCGGCAGATGACATGTGCTGCGGTGTTCGAGGAGTTCATCCAAAAGCGGTTCCTCGGGGCGAAGAGCTTCTCCCTCGAGGGGGGCGAATCGCTCGTCCCGCTCCTCGAGATGGCGATCGAACGCGCGGCCACGCAGGGGATTGGCGATGTCGTCCTCGCCATGGCCCACCGCGGCCGGCTCAACGTCCTTGCTAATGTCATGGGGAAGAGCGCCCAGCGGATCTTCCGTGAGTTCGCCGATCTCGACCCGGAGCTCCATGTCGGCCGCGGCGATGTGAAGTACCACCTCGGCCATTCGAGCGATCACCGCGCCGCCAACGGCCGCAACGTCCACCTCACGCTCTGCTTCAACCCCAGCCACCTCGAGTTCGTCGATCCCGTCGCCGTTGGGCGCGTGCGGGCCCGTCAGGACCGGATCAGCGATTTCGCCCGGCAGACGGGGATGGTGTTGCTGATCCACGGAGACGCCGCCTTCGCCGGGGAGGGGGTCATTCAGGAGACGCTCAATTTGAGCGAGCTCGACGCCTACCGCATCGGCGGCGCACTCCATGTCGTCGTCAACAACCAGATCGGGTTCACCACCGGCCCCCGTGAGGCCCGTTCCTGCACCTACGCCACCGACGTGGCAAAGATGCTCCAGATCCCCATCTTCCACGTCAACGGCGAGGATCCGGAGGCGGTCGCACAGGTCGTCAATCTGGCGATGGACTTCCGCCGCGAGTTCCAGCGGGATGTCGTCATCGACATGTACTGCTTCCGGCGCCGCGGCCACAACGAGGCCGACGAACCGGCGTTCACCCAGCCGGCGCTCTACCGCGTCATTGAGAAGCGGCCGAGCGTCCACGAGAGCTACCTCGAGAAGCTTCTGAAGCTCGGCGAGGTGACGCGCGAGGAGGCGATGCAGATCGCCGAGGAACACCGAGCGAAACTCGACGCCGAACTGTCTGTGGCCAAGAGCGACGACTACGTCCATTCCAACGAGATGGCCGGCGTCTGGGCGGCCTACACGGGAGGCCGGGAGCGGGATTCGATCGACGTCGACACGGGCGTGAGGGCCGAGCTCCTCACCCACATGCTCCGTCAGTTGATCCGTCTTCCGGAGGGCTTCCAGCCCCACCCCAAGATCCAGAAGTTCCTCGATGTCCGCCAGCAGATGGCCGAGGGCCACCAGCCGCTCGACTGGTCGGCAGCGGAGGCTCTGGCGCTGGGGACGCTCGCCACGCAGGGGATGCGGGTGCGGCTCTCCGGGCAGGATTGCCAACGGGGCACCTTCAGCCACCGTCATGCCGTGATCCACGACTGCGTCACCGACGAGACTTACTGCTCGCTCGAGCACCTCGCCTCCGAGCAGGCCCCGGTCGAGATCTACAACAGCCCGCTGTCCGAGGCCGGGGTGCTCGGCTTCGAGTACGGCTACAGCCTCGACTGTCCGGACGGCCTCGTCATGTGGGAGGCACAGTTTGGCGATTTCGTCAATTGTGCCCAGGTCGTCATCGACCAGTTCATCGTCAGCGCCGAAGACAAGTGGAACCGTCTCTCGGGGCTCGTGATGCTCCTGCCGCACGGCTTCGAGGGGCAGGGGCCGGAGCATTCGAGTGCCCGCCTGGAGCGATTCCTGTCGCTCGCCGCGAAGGACAACATCCAGGTCGTCACGCCGACGACGCCCGCTCAGATGTTCCATCTCCTCCGCCGCCAGATGCTCCGCACCTGGCGGAAGCCGCTGGTGGTGATGACTCCCAAGAGTCTCCTTCGGCATCCGGAGTGCGTGTCGCCGCTGGCGGAGCTCACGTCGGGAACCTTCCGCCGCGTGATCCCCGACGCCTCCGGCGTGCAGGCCCGCGATGTCCGGCGGATCCTCCTCTGTGCGGGGAAGATAGCCTACGAGCTCGAGAAGCGCCGTCAGGATCTCGGCCGCCACGACGTCGCGATCGTCCGCGTCGAGCAACTCTATCCCCTCCCCAAGGCCGATATCGAGTCGGCGATCGGTGCCTATGCCGTCGGCACGCCGGCGGTGTGGGTGCAGGAGGAGCCGGAAAACATGGGGGCGTGGCGTTTCTACCGCATTCACTTCGGCGAGAAGCTCCTCGATCGTTTCCCCTTCTCGGGGGTCTGTCGGCAGAGCGCCGCGAGCCCTGCGACCGGATCGAAGAAGAGCCACGACATGGAGCAGAATGAGCTTCTGTCCGCGGCGTTCCAATCGTGACGCGGGGTCTAAGCCCCTCCGCCGAGCACCTTTCCCGTCCCCTTGCCCTTGCCAGTCCACCCTCAACTCCCTCCCCGGCACTGCCATCATGCCCATCGAACTCAAGGTCCCCGAAGTCGGCGAATCGATCACCGAAGTGCAGATCGGCACCTGGAAGAAGCGCGAGGGGGAAGGGGTTGCGATGGACGACTCCATCGTGGAGATCGAGAGCGACAAGGCGACGGTTGAACTTCCGGCACCTGTCGCCGGCACGGTCACGAAGATCCTCAAAGCGAGTGGCGAGAAGGCCCGCGTCGGCGAGGTCATCGGTTACCTCGAGCCGGCCGGATCGGCCGCGGCGGCTGCCCCTCCGGCGGCCCCCTCTGGCCAGCCGGTCGTCGACGTGAAACGGACCGGCAGTCGGGTCGACATCGGCTCGGTGCAGATGTCGGCCGGCGACGGTGCACGGGTGATGCCGGCCGCGGCGCGCGTCCTCGGCGAAGCCGGCATCTCGGCGTCGGCCGCGACCGGCACCGGGCCCGGGGGCCGGGTAACCAAGGATGACGCGCTCGGGGCGGTCGCCGCCGCCCGCGCACCGGCCCCCGTGTCGAAGCCGGCACCGGCTGCCGCGCCGCCAGCCCGTCTCCCGGGGGCGCGGGAGGAGCGGGCGGTGCTCATCAGCCCGATCCGTCGTCGGATCGCCGAACGGCTCGTCGAGGCGCAGCAGCAGGCGGCGCTCCTCACGACCTTCAACGAAGTCGACATGAGCGCCGTGATGGCGCTGCGGAACAAGTTCAAGGATGTCTTCCTCCAGCGCTACGGGGTGAAGCTCGGGTTCATGTCGTTCTTCGTGCGGGCCGCCGTCGAATCGCTGCGAGCGGTGCCCCAGGTCAACGCCGAGTTCCGCGATCCGCACATTGTCTACCGCGACTACGCCGACATCGGCATCGCCGTCGGCGGTGGCAAGGGGCTCGTCGTGCCGGTACTGCGAAATGCGGAGACGCTGTCGTTCGCGCAGATCGAGCTCGGAATCGCCGACTTCGCCAAGCGGGCAGCCGACAACAAGCTCAAGCTCGACGAGCTCCAGGGGGGGACATTCACCATCTCCAACGGCGGTGTCTACGGGTCGATGATGAGCACGCCGATCATCAACCCGCCGCAGAGTGGCATCCTCGGTCTCCACGCGATCACCGACCGCCCCGTGGCCGTCGACGGGCAGGTCGTGATCCGGCCGATGATGTACCTGGCGCTGACGTACGACCATCGCCTCGTCGACGGTCGCGAAGCGGTGACGTTTCTGAAGAAGATCAAGGACACGATCGAGGATCCGACCCGTCTGATCCTCGAAGTCTGAACCGTGCCGTTGTCGATGGGGTGATTCACCGGCCGGCACACCCCATCAAAGGGATGTCGTGGCGGATGGTCGGGGAAGGTCCCCGGCCGAGGGCGGGCGAGTGAGAGGAGCGGGCTGGCCGATGCAAGCGTATGACGTGCTGGTGATCGGCGCCGGTCCGGGCGGCTATGTGGCCGCCATCCGTGCCGCCCAACTCGGGTTCTCCGCCGCGGTGATCGAAAAGGAGGACCGCCTTGGCGGCACCTGCCTGCGGGTCGGGTGCATCCCCTCCAAGGCGCTCCTCGAGTCGAGCCACAAATACGAGGAAGCCCGGGGTGAGCTCGCCCATCACGGCGTCCAGGTTGGCTCGGTAGCCCTCGATCTGGCCGCGATGCTCAAGCGTAAGGATGAGGTCGTCGCCACGCTCTGCAAGGGGATCGACGGCCTCCTTGCGAAGAACAAGATCGTCCGGATCCGCGGCACCGGCCGGCTGGCCGGGCCGGGGCGCGTCGAGGTGATCGGGGCCGACGGCACGAAGTCGGTTCTCGAGTCCTCCCGGATCATCCTCGCGGTCGGAAGCTCGAGCATCCTGCTGCCCGGCGTCGAGGTCGACGGCGGCATCGTGGGGACGAGCACCGAGGCACTTTCGTACGACGCCGTCCCCGGTCATCTGGTCGTGATCGGCGGCGGCTATATCGGCCTCGAGCTCGGCAGCGTCTGGCGCCGCCTCGGCGCCAAGGTGACGGTCCTCGAATACGCCGATCGGATCCTCGCCGGGATCGATGCCGACATCGCTTCGGAGGCGCTCGTGCAGTTCCGCAAGCAGGGGCTCGACATCCGGCTCGGCGCCAAGGTGAAAGGCGCCCGTGCGGCGAAGTCGGGCGGCGCCGTGGTGGAGTGCGAGGGTCTCGAGCCGATCCACTGTGATCGCGTCCTCGCCGCCACCGGCCGGCGCCCGGCCACCACCGACATCGGCCTCGACTCCGTCGGCATCCAGCCCGACAAGCGCGGGTATGTTCCGGTCGACGGGCTCTTCCGCACCTCGGCCGCCGGCGTGTGGGCGATCGGCGACTGCATCCCGGGGCCGATGCTCGCCCACAAGGCGGAGGAGGATGGCGTCGCCTGTGTCGAGGGGATGAAGACCGGCCACGCGCATGTCGATTATGACCTCGTGCCGGCGGTCGTGTTCACCCATCCGGAGATCGCTGCCGTCGGCAAGACGGAGGAGCAGCTCAACGCCGAGGGGCGGAAGTACCGCAAGGGAGTGTTTCCGTTCCGCGCCAACGGCCGGGCGCGGACGATCAACGACACGATCGGCAAGGTGAAGGTCTTGGCCGATGCAGTCACCGATCGGGTGCTGGGGATCCACATCATCGGTCCGGCTGCCGGTGACATCATCGGCGAGGCCGCGGCCTCGATGGCCTTCGGCGCCACGGCCGAGGACATCGCCCGCGTCTGCCACGCCCATCCGACGTTGCCGGAAGCGCTCAAGGAAGCGGCGATGGCCGTGTCGGGCAACGCGATCCACAGCTGACGAGGGTGATCCCCGGGCGTCTTTCCCGCCGGCCCCTTTCCGGCCCCACCCCCAGGCGCGGGCCGGGAATGATCGGAGCGGTCGCGGCTCCGAGCCGGCGGTTGCCCGAGCCCCGAAGGTCGGTGCGGTTTTCTGACGAATCCGCTCGGCCAACTGGCGGCAGCCGGGCAACATCGAAGGTAGACTCATGGTGGCCCCCTCAAGAACGGGGGTGATTCGGATATCCGCGTCAGCCGCGCGGGAGTGCGAGCGATGCCACGCCTCTTCGAGTACCTCATCCTCCGCGGGCTCCTGTTCGTCGGCGTGCCGATCATGCTTTTCGCACTGGCGGTGGGGCCAGCCCGCTGCCGGGCGATCGCCAGTCGCTTCTGGGCGCGGATCTGGCAGCGGAAGCAGGAACCGGAGGAGGTGATCGAGCAGGTGGTGCAGCAGTACCGGGCGATGGTCGGCTCGCTCAATCAGACCCTCCAAAAGGCCCATGCCGCCGATGCAACGCTCGAGCGCAACATCGAGCAGAGCGAGGCCAATCTCGCCACACTCGATGGAGAGGCCCGGGAGGCGACCGGGCGGGGTGATGACCTCAATGCCAAGGGTGTGCTCTTCAAGAGCAATCTGGAGCGGCAGGCGCTGGCCGCTTTCAGCGAGCAGCGGGCCCGGCACGCCCGGCAGATCGACGAGATCCGCCGCAACCTCTACGCCGCAGAGCTCCAGCTCCGGCAGTACGAAGTGGGGCGTGAGCTCCTTCTGGCCCAACTCGCCGAGGCCAAGACCGTCGAACAGCAATACCGGATCGCCAGTGAGTTCGACCCGTTCAGCGCGGTCGGGAATTGGAAGCAGGCGGAAAATATGGTGGAGGAGAAGCAGATCTCGGCCCGGGCCATCGGCCGGGTCGAAGCCGATCTGCGAAAAGCACTCGAAGGGGACACGGCGATCGCCAAGGCTGCGTCACACCGTGACCCGCCGGCAGCCCCGGACGACGAGCTCGACGACGAACTGGCCCGGTTGAAACGGACAATCCGCGAAGGGGAGGTCTGACATGGCAAGTGGACGGGCAGTCATCTGGCTGGTGGTGGCAGCGGCGGGGCTCGGCGTGGCGCATCTGTTTTGGAAGTGGGAGGTGGAGCGGGTCGAGGTACCGACCGGCCGTTTCCTCGTGGTGATCCACCGCTGGGGGAGGAACCTGGAGCCCGACACGATCTTGGCCCCCGACGACTCGTACAAGGGGGTTTTGGAGACTGTCCGTGGTCCGGGGAGGCATTTTCTCAATCCGCTCCTCTACGGCCACGAAATCCACGAGATGGTTGATATTCCCGCCGGAAAATGCGGGATCCTCACCCGCAAGTTCGGCACGCGCATTCCCCCCGAGCGGATCGCTGCCGGCGAGCTCCTCGCCCATGCCGGCGAGCGCGGCATCGTCGCCGAGCCGCTCACGCCGGGAACCTATTCGCTCAATCCCCACGCCTACGATCTGAAGGTGGTCGACGCCGTCGAGGTGAAGGCCCAGTTTGTCGGGGTTCGCACCCGCAAGGTGGGCAAGGACCCGGGGACGCTGCCTGCGGACAAGCGCCAGGGGAGCTATGTCGTGGCCGAGGATGGCTACCGCGGCGTGCAGCAGCGCTACCTTCCCCCCGGCACGTATTACATCAACCCCTTCGTCGAGGAAATCACGCCGATCGAGATTCGCAGCCACAAGGTCGACTTCGACGACATCTCGTTTCCCTCCCGCGACGGATTCACCCTCAAGCCGCACATCCAGGTGGAGTATGCGGTGGACAGGGAATTGGCCGCGGAGCTCCTCGTGCGGATCACCGACGAGGGGAAGATCTTCCAGGGGGACCAATCGCGCGACGAGATCGGCCGCAACGAGATCCTTCAAAAGGTGGTGCTGCCGCACGTCCGTGGGTTTGCCAGGCTCGAGGGGAGCAGCTTCAACGCCACCGACTTCATCCTCGTTCCCGGGGAGGCCGACGTGGCAGTCATCAACAGCCGGGAGCGGTTCCGCCAGGCGCTGCTCGAGGCGGTCAAGCCCCGCTGCAAAGAGTTGGGCATCGACATCCGCGCCATCGCTGTCGGGCAAATGGAGCCTCCAAAGGAGCTGGCCCTCGAGATCTCCGACCGGGAGAGCGCCCTGGCCGAGCAGCAGAGAAACGTGGAGATGGTGAAGCAATACACCAACGAGCAGGCCCTCAAGTCCCAGGAGGCCGCCGTCGACCAGAATCGGGAGCGGGTGCTCGCCGAGACCAGGCTTGCCCAGGCGGAGACCGAGGCCGAACAGCTGGTCGATGTGGAGAAACTGAAGCTCACCGCAATGGTCACGGTGGCGACGAGCCAACTCGAGGCGGCCCGGGAGCAGGCCAAGGCGGTGAAGGCCCGGGCCGAGGCGGAAGCGGCGGTGATCAACGCCCAGAACGAGGCGGAGGTGGCGGCGCTGCGGACGAGCGTGGAGGGCTTCGGCAGCCCGGAGTTGTTCGCCCGTCATGCCGTGCTCAAGCGGCTGGCGCCGTCCCTGGGGGAGATTTTTGCTTCCGACGAAAGTGAGTTCGGCCGCCTCTTCTCCACGTTGCTCGTGCCCACCACCGGCGCCGACACGCTCCCCCGAGCCGTCGCGCCGTCCCCCCCGAATCCTGCCCCCTGACGAAGACACCCACCGATCCCGGATCTCACGACGGCCAGTTGAGGAGCACACTTCCATGGACATCATGTTCACGCCGCCGCGCCGCATCGAACGGTGGAAATGGATTCTCGGGTTTTGGGCCGTCGTTGCCCTGGGGGCGCTGGTGACCTTTCTCGTCACCTGGAATTCGTTCTTCACCTACGTGCCTCCGGGACAGCATCTGGTGCTCCTCGCCAAGGATGGTGCTCCGCTGCCGCCGGGGCACGTGCTCGCCAAGCCGGGGCAAAAAGGGCCGCTGGAAGAGGTCCTCGGCGAGGCCTGGCATTTCGTCATGCCGATCGCCTACGAAGGGAAGCTCGAGCCCAACACGTCGATCGCCGCTGGCCAGATCGGGATCGTCACGGCCCTCGGCGGTGAGCCGCTCCCTCCGGGCATGGTGCTCGCCGAGCCGGGGCAGCAGGGCATCCAGCGCGAGGTCCTTCCCCCCGGCAGTTACCGCATCAACCTCCACGGTTTCAAGGTGACGGAAGCCCCGGCGACCGAGATACCGGTCGGATTCGTCGGTGTGCAGCGGCGGCTGGTGGGGCGGGAAACGGATGTCGAACTGATCGAGGCCGATGCGGTCGGAAGCGTGGCCGACGACCGCAAGGGTTTTCTCCCCACGGTTCTCCAGCCCGGGCTCTACTACATCAACCCGCATGAAATCGACGTCATCCCGTCGGAGGTAGGCATCTTCCAAACCACCTTCTCCAAGGGAGCCTCCCAGGCCCGCCCGCCGATCACCTTCACCTCCCGCGGTGGCTTCCCGATCAGCATCGACTGCACCGTGGAATGGGAGATCCTGCCCGAGGACATGCCACGGCTGGTGGCGGAATACGGCCTAAGGAGCCGGATCGAGGAGAACGTCATCGATCTCCAGACGCATGCGATCGGCCGTGACAAGGGCTCGGAGTACGGGATTCTCGACTTGCTCGAGGGGGCCAAACGGCGGAAGTTCCAGGACGACTTCACGAGCGAATTGATGAAGTCCTGCGCGGAGAAGCATGTCACCGTGCATTCCGCCTTCATCCGCAACATCGACATTCCCGAGACCTACCTCGAGCAGGTCCGTGACAAGCAACTTGCCACGCAGAAAACGCTGACCAACAAGGCCAAGGAGGCCACCGCCAAGACCACTGCCGAGGTTGAGGAAGCCAAGCAGATGGTCGAGCTCGGGGTGAAGAAGGTGGAGGCGGAGACGAAGCGGTTGGTGGCGCTGCTTGATGGGCAGGTCGAAAATCTGCAGGCCACCACGGAGGGAAATCTGGAGCAGATGCGGGCAAAAAACGAGGCCGAGGTGGCGATGCTCGAAGGGGAGCGGAGCCGGCTGACGGGCGAGGCCGAGGCCGAGGCGCAGAAGCTCAAGGAGACCGCCCGCAGCACCATCGCCCGAATGAAGATGGATATCTTCCGTGGCGAGGGGCAGTCGTTTCTCCGCTACGCCCTGGCCGAGGAGCTCAACCCTGACCTCCGGTTACGACTCTTCCAGAGCGGTCCCGGCACCTTCTGGACGAACATGAACGGGAGCGAAGGGATGAATCTTCTCCTCCAGCCGGGAGCGGCCCCGCTCCCGGCCCGCGGAAAACCCGAGGCTGCGGCGACAGCCCCCCTGAAGGGACCGTCGATCGGTCAGTAGCGCCACGCGATGCCGGTGTCGGAGAAGAAGCCGGCGGCAGTGTCGTTGAGGCCCCAGCCGACCCGGATGCCGACCTCGATGTTCTCCGAGAGAAGATAGTGCGTCCCAGGGCTGAAGAAGGGGCGGACGGTGTCGATCGGCAGCCCCTCGGTGAAGGTCTCGAACCACTCGGCATGGAGCTCCCACCGCTCCGTGACGGGAACGCGGAGGATCACCGTCGGCGCCCACCGGCTGAACCAGCCGGTCTCCCACTGGGCGTAGGAGTAGCGGAGCGAGCCATCGAGCCGGACCTCGCCGGGGAGCTCCCACCCGGCGACGGCCGTGGCCACCGGCACGGTGCCCCACAGGTCGCCGTTGGTGGGAGTGCCCGCCTCCATGATCAAGCAGCCCTCGGGAATGAGACCGTCCTGGTCGGAGACATCGGCCTTGAGGCCGTAGAGAATGTTGGCCTCGTAGAGCGTCAGGCCATCGAAGCGGCCCTCGCCGACTTCGACGCTCGTCACGACATTCCCCTGGGCGTTGACGGAGTAGTTGGCGCCCAACCGCCACTCGAGCCAGTCGGTGCCGCCGATGCGGAGGAGGTATTCCGGGACGTTGTTCGTCGGCAGGCCGGAGCGGTTATCGATGAAGACATACGATCCCTCGGAGAGGAGCGTGCCCGGCGCGATCGTCTTCGTCGAGGGGGTGAACGCGTCGCGGTCGGTGCCGAGATCGCCCCCGGATACCTCCTCGGCGCTGGCGCTGTCGGGGGGCGCTTGCCAAGCGATGGGGAGCACAAAAGCGGCGCCGAGCCAGACCGTCAGCCATCCCCGGCATGGCCGGGGGAAGCGGCGCGGCGGCGACGGGCGGTGGCGACGCATGGGGCCGGCTGAGATGGGGTGAGTCATCCTCAAGCATCGACCGCCGGGGGGATCCGCTCCCGATGCCCTCGTCGCGATCGCCAGGAATCCCCAGGCTTGCCCTGCTTCACCCGCCGCGCAGCGCCCCGGGGTTGTCAGGAGAGGATCCCGTCGACGATCCGGGCCGGGCGGCCGGCGGTGAGCCGCTGCTCGACGCCGTCGTGCCGGTAGATAAGCCGCTCGTGGTCGAGGCCGAAAAGGTGGAGGACGGTGGCCTGCCAGTCGTTCGGGGTGACGATGTCGGTGACGGCCCGGTGTCCGACCTCGTCGGTCTCGCCGAACGCGATTCCCGCCTTCACGCCCCCCCCGGCCATCCAGATGCTGAAGCCCTGGCCGTTGTGGTCGCGACCGCAGCCGCTCCCCTCCCCCTCCGTGACCGGGAGCCTGCCGATCTCTCCGCCCCAGTGAACGAGGGTCGTGTCGAGGAGGCCGCGGGATTTCAGATCGGTGACGAGGGCCGCGGCCGGTTTGTCGGTCCGGCGGCAAATGGCGGGGAGCCCGTCGCGGATGTTCGTGTGGTTGTCCCACGGCTGTCCGCCGAGGAACAGCTGCACGAACCGCACGCCGCGCTCCACGAGCCGGCGGGCGATGAGGCAGCGCGTGCCGTATTCCCGCGTGACAGGATCGTCGAGGCCGTAGAGGCGGTGGGTGGCCTCCGTCTCCCGGGAGATGTCGAGCGCGTCGGTGGCCGAGAGTTGCATCCGCGCGGCCAGCTCATAGCTGGCGATCCGGGCGTCGAGATCGGGCTCGCCGGGATGACGCTGACCGTGGCGGCGGTTGAGTCGATCGAGGTAGGCGAGGTTTCTGGTCTGGAGCGGGCCGGCGAGCCATGGGGGAGGAACGAGATTCGGGATCCTCGGTTCCTTGGCGCGGAGGGCGGTGCCCTGGAACAGGGGCGGGATGAATCCGCTCGACCAGTTCGTGACGCCATCGACGGGGTGACCCTCCGGATCGACGAGCACCAAGTAGGAGGGAAGATCGCGGGTCTCGCTGCCGAGGGCGTAGGTGAGCCAGCTGCCGAGCGTCGGCCGGCCGAGGGCCGCGGGGATGCCGCCGTGGAAGTAACGGATCGAGACCTCGTGGCCGTTGTGCCCGGTGTGCATCGAACGGACGAGGCAGATGTCGTCGGCGATCCGCTGAAGATGGGGGAGCAGCTCGCTGATCTGCGTGCCCGACTGTCCGCAGGGGCTGAACTTCCACGGGCTCCCCAACAGCCGCTTGCTCGCCCGGTTGACGAAGCTGTAGGCGACCTCGCCGCCGTACTCCATGCCGTCGAGCTTTTGGAGCTCCGGCTTGGGATCGGTGAGGTCCATGTGGGCCGGGCCGCCGTGCATGAACAGCGAGATCATCGCCGTGGCCCGCGGCTCGGCATGCGGAGCACGGGCCCGGAGATCGTTGAACGCGGGCTCAAACGACGGCTTGGCTGGACTCGCCAGCAGCCCTTCCTGACCGAGGAGATCGGCCAGCGCCATCGCGCCCAGGCCGAAGCCGCAATCGGCGAGAAATCGCCGCCGCGGGAAGGGATGCGAGGGCGTGCCGGAGACGGGCGAACGGATGCCGCTGCCCTCCTCATAGCGGGAGTTTTCAGTCGACATGGAGAAACTCGTTGCTCGCGAGGAGTTGTTGGCAGAGGTTGGCCAGGGCCCGGGCACGGCGTTCGGCCGGGGCCGCGATCTCCGCCGCCGCGCCGCGGAGAATTGTCAGCTCATCGGCGAGGAAGCCGATGGTCTCGGCGGCTTCGTCGGCGTCGGGCGACCGGCCGTAGGCCCGCCGCCACACGAGCGTGACGGCCGGGGCGAGGGCCTGGGCCTCGGCGTCGGCTGGGGTGTCGTCGGCGATGGACGCGCCTGCGGCAGCAAGGACGGCGTCGGCCATCCGCCGGGCTTGTGTGAGGGCGAAGTCGCCGTTCATGAGGAGCAGGGACTGACCGGCAGCCGTGGCGTGGACGCGCCGGTCGCAGTTGGTCTGCATCGTCGGCGCGTCGAACGCGGCGAGGAACTGCACCGGCATGCTGCGGCGCTGCTCGATCCACAGGCTGCGGCGCGGGAGGGAATCCTTGACGATGAACTCCCCGGCGTCGTCGGCGACGACCGGCACCGCCGGGCCGAAGGGGGAGGGATCGAGCGTGCCGGCCGCGGCGAGGATCCGGTCGCGGACCGCCTCGGCCTCGAGCCTGCGGACCGGCATCCGGCCGATGAGCCGGTTGTCGGCGTCGAGGCGGTCGAGCTCCGGGCGCCGCATCGAAGCCTGCCGCCAGGCGGTGGAAAGGAGAGTCATCCGATGGAACCGCTTCAGGCTCCACCCTGAATCGGCGAAATCAACCGCCATCCAGTCGAGCAGGTCGGGATGGGTGGGGCGCTCGCCGAGCCGGCCGAAATCGGCGGGGGTGCCGACGATGCCGCGGCCGAAATGGTGCATCCACAGGCGGTTGACGATCACGCGGCCGAGGAGCGGATGCCGCCCGGAGGTGAGCCGCCGCGCCCAGGCCAGGCGGCGGCCGCTGGTGGGGAGGGTCGAATCATCGACCGCAATCAGTGTTTCCCCCTCGGGGCCGGTCACCTGGAGGTCGGCGGGGCCGACCTCCCCCTTCGGCTGCCGGGAGTCGCCGCGGTGGAAGAGGCGCGTGACCGGGAGATGGCCCGGCGGCTCCTCGAGAACGTGAAGGAAATCCTCGACCGGCTTCCGCGCCCGGATCGCCGCGATCTTCTCCCCCAGGGCCTTGAGCTCGTCAGCGGCCGCCTGGTCGTACTGGTAGAGGACGCCGGGGGAGATGTTGACGCTCGGCCGCTCCTTGAGGAGCTGCTGCTGCTCTGGCGTACGGTCCTTCTCGGCGGTCCGGGCGGCCTCGGCGAGCTTTCCGCGCAGCTCCTCCGGGTGCTTGAGAAGCTCCTTCTCGAGCGCGGTAGCGATCGCCGTGGTCTGCTTCGCCTCGAGCTCCTTCGAGCCCGCCACTGCCTCGGCTTCGATCTCTGCCGAGCGGGCCCGATCGGCATCGGTGAACAGCGACACGAGCCGTTCGTTCGGCGCTCTCCACGCCTCCGGGTCGAGGGCTGGCTCGAAGAGGGCGCGGAGGGCGTAGTAATCGGATTGTGGGATCGGGTCGTAGCGATGGTCGTGACACTGGGCACAGCCGACGGTGAGCCCGAGAAGGGCACTCGAGACGATTCCCAGCGTGTCGGCGACGACCCGGTTGCGGCTCTCGGGATCACCGCCGCCGGTCGTGCCGTCGGCCGCCATGCGCAGGAAGCCGGTGGCCGTCAGCCGGTCGATCGCTTCCGCCGGGAGCTGGGTATGGGGGGGCGGGACGAGCTCGTCGCCGGCGAGTTGCTCGACGAGGAAGCGATTGAAGGGAACGTCGGCGTTGAGAGCCCGCACGACCCAGTCGCGGTATTTCCAGGCGAAGGGGCGCTGGGGATCGTCCTGGGTAGCGCCGGCGGAATCGGCGTAGCCGGCGACATCGAGCCAGTGGCGGGCCCAGCGCTCGCCGTACCGTGGGGAAGCGAGGAGCCGATCGACGAGATGCTCGAAGGCCGCCGGATCGGGGTCGGCCACGAAGGCATCGACATCCTCGGCGCTGGGAGGAAGCCCGAGAAGATCGAACGAAGCCCGGCGGATGAGCGTCGCCCGGTCGGCTGGCGGCGAAAAGGAGAGCCCGACGGCCTCGAGGCGGGCGAGGAGGAAGGCGTCGATCGGCTGGGAGACGAGATCGGGATGGGCCACGGCCGGGAGCGGGGGGCGGACGAGGGGACGGAACGACCACCACTCCCGTTCCTCCGGCGTGATGCCGAGGCCGGGGGGAATCGTCTCCGGCTCAAGGCGCGACGTCGGTGCTCCGGCAGCGACCCAGCGTTCGAGAAGGTCGAGCTCCTCGGGCTTTACTTTGAGCGTTGACGGAGGCATCTCGCCGGAGCGGATCCGCGCGAGAAGCAGGCTCGCCGCGGCATCTCCCCGCGCGATCGCCGGCCCGGAGTCGCCGCCGCGCTCCATCGCGCGCACCTGCCGCAGATCGAGATTCCCCTCGAAGGCATCGCCGGCGCCGTGGCAGTCGAGGCAGTGGGCCCGGAGGATCGGCCGGATGTCGCGTTCGAAGGAGAGGGGGGCGTCCTCGGCAGGGGCGTGAAGGGCCGTCCCCAGCCAGCCGAAGGCAAGGAGGGCAACGGTCCCGATCGGAAGTGGACAGCGTCCCGCGTGCATCGCAACTGGGCTCTTGTCGGGAGGGAAAACGCCCCGGAAGGTTCCGGAGCCGTCAACGAGTATCCCTCGATCGGTGGCCGGGGGGAAACCCGGTTCGTGGGGGGCGACCTTCCGTGGAGGCTCCCGCCGTGGCAGAATCCCCGGATTGTGGGGCTGCCGGGACCGGCCCGTGGCCGCGAGCGTCTCTTGAAGTGTCGAAGGGGGTGGTCATGCGTCGGCGTGTTTTCGGTCTTCTGCGGGGCGCGGTGGTGGTGGCGGCGGTGCTTGTGGCGAGTGGCGCGGTGAGCGCCGATGAGCCGCCGGCCGGATTCACGGCGCTCTTCAATGGCAAGGATCTCGCCGGCTGGCGCGGGGGCGAGACGTTTGACCACCGCAAGCTCCTGGCGATGTCGGCCGACGAGCGGAAGGAGCAGATTCGCAAGTGGACCGCTGCCGACCAGAAAAACTCGCTGCTCGAGGTGAGTGACGCGACCAAGAAGCCGCACTGGTACGTCGAGAACGGCGAACTGGTCAACGACGGTTTCGGGGCCTACGCCAGCACCGAAAAGGACTACGGCGACTTCGAGCTCCTCGTCGATTACCGGACCGTGCCGAAGGCCGATTCGGGGATCTATCTGCGCGGCGTTCCCCAGGTACAGATCTGGGATTCGAGCCTTCCCGACCCGCAGAATCTCGGCCTCGCCAAGGGCTCGGGGGGGCTGTGGAACAATTCCCCCGGTGCTCCCGGCAAGGATCCACTGGTCAAGGCCGACAAGCCGCTCGGTGAGTGGAACCGCTTCCGGATCGTGATGCGCGGCGACAAAGTATCGGTGTCGCTCAACGACCAGAAGGTCGTCGACGACGCCCGGATGGAAAATTACTACGACCGGGCCGTGTCGGTGCCGGAGAAGGGCCCGATCCAGCTCCAGACCCACGGCGGCGAGATCCGTTGGCGGAACATCTTCATCCGCGATCTCTCCAGGAATACGAAATGATCCGCCCCGTGTCCCCCCATCCGCTGCTGCTGCGCGGGCTCCTGGCCGTCGTGAGCATCGTCGTCGGTGGTGGTGGTGGCACGGTCGCCGGGCAATCGGTCACGGCGACGGCGACCAGGCCGGTCGTGCCGCTGTTGTTTGGCGACGAGCGCCTGCCGCTGTGCCGGGTGGTGGTGCACGTCGAGGGGGAGGGGCCCAGCCCGCGGATCGAGGGGATGTCGTTGTCGCTGTTGGGAACCGATCGGATCGCCGCTCTGGCGGCGCTTGCGGTGGTGACGACGGGACGCGACGAGGCGCTCGCTGCCATCCCCCGGGGGGCATCGCTGGCCGCCGACGTCCCCCCCGCCGGCACGGTCACGCTCCCTGTCGACGCCCCGCTGGCTGCCGGTGACAACGTCTTCTGGTGTGTCGGAAGCCTTTCCCCGCAGGCCGATCTCGTCGACCGGATCGCGGTCACGTGCACGGCGCTGGAGACATCGGCCGGGAGGATCGTCGTCGCCGATGCGTCGCCCGACGTCCGCCAGCGCGTCGGGATCGCCCTTCGCAGGCAGGGCGACGACGGCGTCCACACGACGCGGATCCCGGTGCTGGCGACGACGCCGGCCGGCACGCTCCTGGCGGCCTACGACCTCCGGCACCGTGCGGCCCGTGACCTCCAGGAAGACATCGACATCGGCCTCTCCCGCAGCACCGACGGCGGCCGCACGTGGGAGCCGGTGCGGACGATCATCGACATGGGCGAATTCGGCGGTCTTTCCTCCGAGCTCAACGGCTGCAGCGATCCCGGGATCGTCGTCGACGAGCGGACCGGCACGGTCCACGTCTTCGCTGTCTGGATGCACGGCAAGCCGGGGAAGCACCAGTGGACCGACGACGGCTCCGAGCCCGGCTTCGAGATCGGCCAGGCGGCGCAGTTCATGGCCGTCCGATCGGACGACGACGGCCAGACCTGGTCGGCGCCGGTGAACCTGACTCGGGCGCTCAAGGAGCCGTCATGGTGGCTCCTCGCCCCCGCCCCCCAGCAGGGCTTCACACGAACCGACGGCACGCTCGTGATGCCCGTTCAGGGGCGCAGCGGTGGCGGGCGGCTCGAGACCTTCGCCACGATCATGACGAGCATCGATCACGGCCTCACCTGGAACGTCGCCGCCCCCGGCTACACCGGTGGCAACGAGTGCCAGGCGGCGGAGCTCTCCGACGGCTCGATCATGCTCAACGTCCGCAGCGACCGGCAGCGCTTCCGTGGCGTGGCGACGACGGCCGACCTCGGCGCGACCTGGAGCCCCCATCCGACGAGCGACGGCACGCTCATCGAGCCCAACTGCAACGGGAGCCTGCGGGGGATCACGCTCCGCGACGGGCAGCGGCTCCTCCTGTTTGCCAATCCCTGCTCGCAGGAGCGGCGCTCCCACCAGTCGATCCGCGTCAGCGACGACGACGGCCGCACCTGGCCGGAGGCGCGGCGGATCCTCCTCGATGAGGGGCTCGGCCGCGGTTACCCGAGCCTCTCGCCGATCGATTCCGACCGGGTGGGGATCGTCTACGAGGGCAGCCGGGCAGACGTCGTCTTTCAGTCGATTCCCACCGCCGATCTCATCGTCTCCCCCTGACCGGGGCTTCGTTTCCCAAGCGCCAGAGACCTGTTGATCATGAACCTCGTCGAGATGACCTGGCCCGAGGTGTCGGCCCTCTCCAAAGACACCCCGGTGGTGATCCCTGTGGCGGCGATCGAGCAGCACGGGCATCATCTCCCGGTGGTCACCGACAGCCTCCTCCTCGGGGAGATCGTCGCCCGCGTGTCGGCGCGGATGGCCGATCGCGTCCTCTTCGCGCCGCTCCAGTGGCTCGGCAATTCGCACCACCACCTCGACTTCGCCGGCACCGTGTCGGCCTCGCCGCGGGTCTACCTCGATCTTCTCAATGACCTCGTCGAGTGTTTCCTCACCCACGGCTTCCGGCGGATCGTCCTCGTCAATGGCCATGGTGGCAACGACATCCCTGCCAAGCAGGCGATCTTCGAGGTTCGCCAGCGCCACCGCGCCCGTCCCGATCTCCTCCTCCTCATGACGACCTACTGGGGCCTCGGCACCCGTCCCTGGGAGCACGACGGGGATCTCGAGCAGCGGGAGATGGGGCATGCCTGCGAATGGGAGACGTCGATGGTGCTTCGCGCGGCCCCGCACCTGGTAAAGCCGCACGAGCGCCTCGAGACGGTTCCCTTCGGCAATGCCTTCCTCCCCGGCTCGCGGGGCTGGATCACGAAGGAGCGGACGGTGCCGGGGCATATCGGCTCGCCGCAGCTGGCAACAGCCGCCAAGGGTGAGCTGCTGTTTTCGCTGTTCGCCGCCGACCTAGAGGCCTGGCTCGAGCGGGTGCTCCGCTGGGACGGCCGTTCCTGGGAGGGCTGACGGATGCTCGGCATCGGAACAGGCGCGGGGCAGCTGCCCCGCCGGGTGGCCCTGATCGCCGGGCTGCTGCTGGCTGCCTCGGCGATCAACTACATGGATCGCCAGACGCTGACGAGCGTCTCGAAACGCGTTATGGAGGAGTTCTCCCTCACGAACGAGCAATACGGCACCATCGAGGCCTCCTTCGGATACGCCTTCGCCGCCGGTTCGCTCCTCTTCGGTTTCCTCGCCGACAGGGTCAACGTCCGCTGGCTCTATCCGGCGGCGCTCCTCGCCTGGTCTCTCGTCGGATTCGCCACCGGCTGGGCCCGTGACTACGACGAACTGCTGCGCCTGCGGACCGTCCTCGGATTCTTCGAGGCGGCCCACTGGCCCTGTGCGCTCAAGACGACGCAGCTCCTCCTCACGGCCCGCGGCAGGGCGATGGGCAACGGTGTCCTCCAGAGCGGCACATCGGTGGGGTCGATCCTCACGCCGGTCTTCATGTGGTGGATCATGGTCCAGCAGGGGTTGAGTTGGCGGATCGGCTTCCAGGTCGTGGGTCTGGTGGGTGTGGTCTGGATCTTCGGCTGGCTTGCCGCGACGCGGAACGAGGATTTCCACGTCGCCCGCCGAGGGGCTGCGGATGGGAACGGGGAAGCGGTCGACTCAGGTCTCGACACCATCCGCCGTTGGGCGGCCGTGCTCCTGGTGGTGGTGGTTATCAACACTGTGTGGCAGATCCTCCGGGCCTGGATTCCTCTCATCCTCCAGAAGCAGTACGGCTACAGCGAGACGACGACGCTCTGGTTCAACGCTGCCTGGTTCGCCGTCGCCGACGTCGGCTGCCTCGCCGCCGGCTGGCTGGCATGGCGGCTGGCCGGGAAGGGGTGGACGGTGAAGTGGTCGCGCGTGGCGACCGTGGCCTGTTGCTGCGTCCTCTGTCTGGCTCTGACGGCGGTGCCGTGGATTTCCGCGGGGCCGCTGCTCCTGACCCTGTTCCTCGTCGCCGGGGCCGGAACTCTCGGCCTGTTCCCAATCTACTATTCCTTCACGCAGGATGTCTCGCGTCACCACATCGGCCTGGTCACCGGAATCGCGAGCTTCTTCGGCTGGGTGGCGTCGGCCCGCTTCCAGAAACTCTTCGGGTGGCTCGCCGACGAGACGCATTCTTATTCGGTCGGCATCGCCGCCGCAGGCGTTGTGACGCTCGTCGCTCTCGCTGCCTGGGCACTGCTCTGGCCGGAGGATCGGGCCGACGCATCGGCCGCCGCGGCGGAGCCTGTCGCCTGACAGCCGAGGTTCGTTCCCGTTCTTTGTCCCCCCTCTCCCCGAGGTGCCGCATGGGTCCGCTGTTGCCGTCGCGAGTCTCCCGCCGTGATCTCCTCGCTGCCGGTGCGGCCGGCCTCATGGCTGGCGTCGCCGCTCCGCGATCGCTCGTGGCGGCGGACGCCGTGACCGCCGGCCCCCGTAAGAAGATCGCCGTCCTCGGCACGGTGATCTTCGAGCACTCCCACACGCAGCACATCCTCGACCGCCTCTGCAGCGGCTATTCCTGGCAGGGGCGCTGGCAGGAGCCGAGGCTCGACGTGGCGGCGGTTCACATCGCGCAGTTTCCGGAGGGGGATGGAAAAGAAAAAAAGTCCGATCTCGGCCGGCAGCGGATCGCCCGCTACGGTCTGCGCGATTTCCCCTCGGTTCGCGAGGCACTCACGCTCGGCACCGACAAGCTTGCCGTCGATGGTGTCGTGATCATCGCCGAGCATGGCGATTACCCGAAGAACGACAAGGGGCAGACGCGCTACCCGCGCTACGAGTGGTTCAAGGAATGCGTCAAGGTGTTCGAGGACTCAGGGCGGTCGGTGCCGGTGTTCAACGACAAGCACCTCTCCACCGAGTGGGGCGAGTGCGCCGAGATGGTCGCCGATGCCCGCCGCCTCGGCTTTCCGTTCCTCGCCGGCTCGTCGCTGCCGATCACCGTCCGCCAGCCGGCGATCGACATGCCGCTGGATGTGCCGCTCCTGGAGAGCGTCTGCATGTGTTATGGCGGCGTCGACAGCTACGACTTCCATGGCCTGGAAACCGCGCAGTGCATGTCGGAGCGGCGCCGCGGCGGCGAGGTGGGGATCCGCTCGGTCCATGCCCTCCGCGGCGCGAAGCTCTGGGAGACGCTCGCCGGGGCCGATCGCGAGGTCACGCGCCGGTTGATCGTGGCGGCGCTGAATCGCAGCCACAATCTCCCGGTCGAGGGGGGCTGGATGACGGAGCCGGTGACTTTTGACTGGGCGCGGAAGACCCTTGCCGACTCGACCGGGTATCTCATCGATCACCGCGACGGCTTCCGGACGACGATGATCATGGCCCCTTTGCGCGACTTCACCTACGCCGGGCTACGAACCGACTCGGGTGAGATTGTCAGCTGCCTCATGCAGTTGCCGATGCCGCAGTATGGGGCGACGACCGCCGACTTCTTCCATCCGCTCACGCGGCACATCGAGACTTTTGTCCTCGACAACCGCGAGCCCTACCCGGTCGAGCGGACGCTGCTGACTTCGGGGATGGTGATCGGCGGCGTCGAATCCCTCGCCGCCGGGGAGACCCTCTACGCGACGCCGCAGATGGGGATCGCTTACCGGGCTCCGCGCGAATCGACCTACTGGCGCGACTGACGGCCAGAGCCTAGGCGGCGCGGCGCCGGTGGGCCACCTCGGGGAAGGCCTCGGTGGAGACTTGCCCGCTGCGGCCGCGGATGCTCAAGCCCACCAGGAGTTGGCGGCGGAGGGTGCGGAAGGGAACCGCGAACCGCCTGTGAAGCCGGATCCACCACGGACGCCGGCGGTCGATCTCGTCGGCCTCGAGGCCCGTCTGGTCGGGGCGGTGGTGGAGGTGGTGCTTGAGGAGGTGGTAGTCGTCGCACTGCTGGAGGATCCGCAGCAGGCTCCGCAGCAAAGCGGCGAGCAGGGGGCCGGTGGGGAGCGAGAACGAGATCTGGAAGTCGATCAGCCAGGGGTGGCCGGCTTGATCGACGAGGACGTTCTCCCGCTTATGGAGGTCGACATGGGCGACGTCGCGGCGGTGAACAGCGGCCAGGAGGGCGGCGAAGCGGGGGAAAAAGTCGTCGTCGACGCGATCGTGGTGATCGAGGACATGCCCTTCGATGAACTCCCGGCTGAAGGCATTGGGGAGTTCGGCGCCGGCGACCGAGACGGGGCCGAGGTGGGCCGGGATGCCGACGACGCCGGCGAGCCGCGAGTGGAAGTGCCGTTCCCGGGCGGCGAGGAGCCGGCCGAGCCAGGCCATCGGGATGGCGAGAATCGGCTGCCGGCGGTTGAACTTACATAGGGCCTTGCGCGGCATCTGGGCATCGGCGGCGGCGTAGATCGCCGTGGCCGCCCAGGAATCGTGCTTGAGGATCTCGAGGAGTTGGAACGGGGCTCCGCCGATCTCCACCGCCTCCGGCGGCTCGGCTTGCCCGAGGGCACGAAACAGCGGCGGGCGGGGTCTGACGCCCGGCGGGGCAGGCGAGCTTTCGGCAGCGGGTGATGGGGGGGCAGACATGGCGATGGCAGGAGCGGCGTGGGCCACACGGCGACTGGCCGGAGGGGGACTGGCCAGAGGGCGACTGGCCAGAGGGCGACTGGGGCCGAGTGCTGGGCTCATCCCTGCATCGGCGCGCGACGGTGGAAACTGGGGCGGGGCCGCGCCCGGATGCCGTGGCAGGAATAAACAGACATGGTGTCGCACCAAGGCGTCGCAAGGGGATTGGCACGGGGCACGGGCGTGGGGGATGATGCTGCCGGGGGGGCGCTTTGGCGATCGGCATCCCCCGGGCCCCGATATTTTTAGGGAGGGAGTTTTCCATGCGTCGTGTCCGCGTTCTGCTGCCGGTGGTGATCCTAGCCCTGGTGATCCTGGCCCTGGTGGAGCTGTCGGGAGGGAGGGGCGTCTCGGCGCAGTCGCCGGTAGCTGCGGATCCGGCGGCGGTGTTCAGCGCCGCGGCCGAGCAGGCCCTGGACGCGATGGCGAAGGAGGCAACGGCCCGGCAGATGAAGGGGGTGGCGGTGATCGCCTTCGTACCGGGCGACGCGACCCGGTCATGGGCGTCGCAGATGCGCGTGGTCGATGCGTTTGTCCTCGGGCAGGCGAATGTCCTCGGGATCGCCTACGCGAAGATGTCGGAGATGGCCGACACGCTCGAGAACAGCGGCAACGGCAAGCGGCCGCCGCACCATGGGGAGCTTGGCTACAAGGGGGGGGCGATCCGGAAAGTGCCCGGCGGCCATCTGCTCGCCGCGTTCAGTGGCGGCAAAGACACCGACGACCTCGACGTCGCCAACCTCGGCTTGGACCTGCTCGAG
>JBBAVV010000015.1:36918-81380 GCA_040397545.1 Pirellulales bacterium | reverse complement strand
GCCTCGCCGCAATCGGGCTCGAGGGCCTCGATCTTCGCCAGTCTCCGGGCGTGACGGCCCCCTTCGAAGGGGGTCTCCAGCCAGGTCTGGATCATCTTGTCTTGGAGCTCCTGCCCGAGCATTTCGGCCGACAGGCAGAGGACGTTGAGATCGTTGTGGCGCCGACTCAACTCGGCGGTCACTTCGTCATGGCAGGTGGCCGCCCGGACGCCGTGGACCTTATTGGCGGCGATCGCCATCCCGACGCCGGTGCAGCAGAGGAGGACTCCACGGTCCACCGTCCCGTGACTGACGCGGTGGGCGACGTCGGCGGCGATGTCGGGGTAGTCGACGGCCTCGGTGCCGTGACTGCCACAGTCGACGACTTCATGGCCCAACCGTTCGAGCAACCCGATGAGCCGCAGCCGCGCCGCGACGCCCCGATGGTCACTGCCAATGGCGATGCGCATCGATCATCCACTCCTGCGTGCCCTGCCGGCACCCCTGAAAACGACCCGGAAAGATCCCCGTTCAGCCCGTCCGCGCGCGAACCGGGCGAAATAGCCTAGGCCCGCGAGATCGAGTCCACCAGTGTATCGATCCGGGCGGCCAAATGCCCGCGGATTTGCTCGGCACAGCGCCGGTAGGTGGGGAGGGGGGCGCCGATCGGGTCAAGGACGTCCTGCCGGTCGGGGGAGAGCATCGAAACCCGCCCCCCGGCTTCCGGAAACTGGGCCAGGACCCCGGCCCGGTGGGAGGCGGTCATCGTCAGGATCACGTCGGCCTGGCGAACGAGATTTTCGGTCACCGGCTGGCTCTCGTGGCCGGAGAGGTCGGCGCCGATTTCGGACATCGCCTCGAGGGCCCCGGGGCTCGCCTTCCCCCCGCCCCAGGCGGAGAGGCCGGCGCTGGCAATCACCACGCCACGGCTCTCGACCTCGTCTGGCCGGCACTCCAGGCGTTCGGCGACCATGAGCCGGAACTGCGCCTCGGCCATCGGGCTACGGCAGGTGTTGCCGGTGCAGACGAAGAGGACCATCAGGCTCGAGAGGCGGCGGATCGTCTCCTCGGAGACGATCCCCGGGCGGATGACACGGACTGAATTGGCTTCGATGGAGACGGTGGTGGCGGGCTGGGCATAGCGGGTGCGGCCGTCGTCGAGGACGAGCGACAGCCCCGGCCCCGCGCAGGCCAGAAGTTCCTCGGCCGATACCGGCGACTGATCGCCGGCGATCGGCTCGAGCAGACCGATCGGACCGGCCAGCATCCGCATGCAGTCGGCAAGCATCGGGTGCCCCGGCACGCGTAGCCGCAACTGCCCGGCGCCCGTCACGGCATCGCGCGCCGCTGCGGGCAACTGATGGACGAGGCTGTCTGGGTGATTCCCCTCGACGAGCGCGACCACCGGCCCCGGCCAGCAGCGCCGCGTCAGTCGGCGGCCGACCGGGCTCACGCACGGAGCCCAGTCGAACGATTCATCCGCCCCCTTGAGCGCCAGCGACAGTCGCGGCTCGCCAGGGCGCCCCGGGGCGAGGGCGAGGAGCTGGTCGACGGTGGCCGAATGCCGGAGCGAACCGGCAATACAATAGTCGGTCTCGGTGGGGAAGCCGACGCAGCGTCCCTCCGCCAGCGCTTGCACCGCCCGGTGGACGACGTCGCGGGCGTCATCGGTGCGGCGCAGGTCGATGACCGTTGGCGGCATGGGCAAGGCCGGGGGTTCTGGGGAGGCGCCATGCCCGGAACGTGCCGGGCGCGCAGCAGGCCTGAAGGACAACCCTACCGGGGCCCAGAGTGGCCAGTCAAGGATCGGCCAGCCCGGAGAGGATCGCGGATGTGCCACCCGGGACGTGTCGGCCGCAGCGGCGCACGACCGGAGGAAAAAGGATTTCGCCTTGTGGTGATCCCGTCGGCTCCGCTATCAGTCCCCGACTTCCGTCGCCACACCGTGGCCCGACAGTCGCCGCACCGAGTCGCCGCACCGAGTCGCCACCCCATGCCCGTCGACCCACGGATGTCAGATTTCCGCGGTTTGCAGCCGGCCGCCGGCCCACGGCCGGCCCGTGCGCCGCGCGGCGGACACGTGTGGAGGTTCGCGGTCGTCGTGGGGATCCTCCTCGGCCTGTCGCCCGATCGGGTGACGGTCGGTCAGGCCCCGGGGGAGATTCTTCCTCCCCCCGTCTCTCCCGGCCTCCCGGCCCCGGCAGCCCTCCCCCCAGGGGGCGTGTCGCCGGGGTTCGTATCCCCCTCGGTCCCGCCCCCGCTCTCCGGCCCCGAGCCGTCCCGCTCCCCGGCCCCGGCACCCGCGGGGGCGCTGTCGGCCGTCGACGAATCGAACCGGATCGTCGAGGTCCGGATCGAGGGGAATCATGCCACCGAAGTCTCGAAGCTCCCCAAGCTCGTCACCCGGGCCGGCCAGATCTTCGACGTGCAATCGGTCGAGGAGGATGTCCGCACCCTCCACCGGAGCCGAAAGTTCGTCGATGTCCGCCCAAAGACGGTGCGGGTCGCCGAGGGGGTCGTGGTGATCTTCCAGGTCGTCGAACGGCCGATGCTCCGCTACGTGAAGTATGTCGGTAACGAGCGGGTCACCACGCGGACGCTGCGGAAGAAGGCAGAGATCGACGTCGGCGACGCGATGGATCCGTATGTCGTCGAAGAGGCCCGCCGCCGGATCGAGTCGTATTACCACGAGAAGGGCTACGACAGCGCGAAGGTGACGACGGTCGAGGGGAGCAAGCCCGGCGACAAGGGGGCCGTGTTCCTCGTCGACGAGGGGAAGAGCAAGAAATCGCTGTGGACGAACTTCGTCGGCAACACGATCGCCAGCGACGCCCGGCTGATGACGCAGATCAAGTCGAAGCCCGGCATCTTCTGGCTCATCGGCGGCGAGATCGACCGCGACAAGATCGACCAAGACGTCGATCTGATCACGGCCTACTACCGGAGCCTCGGGTTCTTCCAGGCGAAGGTCGGCCGTGAGCTCCAGGTGGTGCACGGCGGCGGCCGCGACTGGACGCTGCTGACGTTCGTGATCAGCGAGGGGCCGCGCTACAATGTCCGCAACATCTCGTTCATCGGGAACAGCAAGTTCAAGAACGAGTTCCTCGCCCGCGACCTGAAGCTCAAGAGCGGCGAGCCCTTCAATCAGTCGAAGATGGATGCCGATCTCGGGCTGATCCGCGACATCTACGGTGGTCGCGGGTTCGTGTTCGCCGACATTCGCGCCGATCCCCGCTTCCTCGAGCAGCCGGGCGAGCTCGACCTCGTCTACAACGTCGCCGAGGGACAGCGCTACCGGGTCGGTAAGATCAACGTCCGCATCCGCGGCGAGCATCCCCACACGCGCCACAGCACGATCCTGAATCGGCTCTCGCTCCGGCCGGGGGACATCCTCGACATCCGCAAGCTCCGCGAGGACGAACGGCGGCTGAAGTCGAGTAGCCTGTTCGCTGCCGATGCCGCCAAGGGAGACGGCCCACGGATCGTCTTCAGCAAGCCCGACGACGACGATCGGCAACTGGCCATCGATCCGAAGCGCCCCGGTTTCCGTGGGCAGAGCCCCGACGGCGGCGCAGACCCCGGGGATGCCGTCATCGACCTGGTCCTCGAAGGAGAGCTTCTGCCCGGCACCGACGCGGCGAGTGATGGCCAGTTCGTCGCCCCCGCCCCTGCCACGCCGCCACCGGCCCCCCCGGCCCGGAGCACGGCCCCGGTGTGGCGTGGTCAGAGTCCACCGCCTGTGTATGCCCAGCCGGCGCCCTCTGCCCAGCAGCCGGTGCAGCCGTTCGGTCAGCAGGTTCCCCAGCAGCCCGGTCAGCCGGTCGTGCCGGGCTCGGTCCCCCCGCGCTATGCCAATCAGCCGGGCTATGCCCCCCAGCCTGCCGCGACCCCTCCCGGGGCGACTCCCTGGGGCGGGACGGCGCTGGCGCCGACCGGACCGGAGGCAGTCGACTACGGCCGCACCGCCGCGCCGCAGCAGCCGGCCTACGTCGCCCAGCAGCCGGTGGCACCAGGCTATCCTGCGAACCCTTCGGCGGCATTCCAGCCCGGCGCGACCGCCCCCGCCCCCTGGCAGCCGCAGGCTCAGGTCCTTCCTCCTCCTCAGGGCGCGTTCCCTGGCCAGCCGCTTCCGCCAGGATTTCAGCCAGGATTTCAGCCAGGTTTTGCCGAGCCGCCCCAGGTGTTCCCCGGCCAGGAGCCGTATGTGGTCGTCGATGTCGACGCCGAGGAAACGCAGACCGGCCGCCTCATGATCGGTGCGGGCGTCAACTCCAATGCCGGTCTCGTCGGCAACATCGTCGTCGACGAGCAGAACTTCGACATCACCCGCCTGCCGCGGAGCTGGGACGACATCCGCAACGGCACCGCCTTCCGCGGCGCCGGCCAGCGCTTCCGCCTCGAGGCCGCCCCCGGCACGCAGCTGCAGCGCTACACGGCAACCTTCCAGGAGCCTTATCTCTTCGACACCCGGATCGGGCTGTCGACGAGCGCTTCTTACTACACGCGGGCGTTCTACGACTGGGCCGAATCCCGGGCGGGGGGTCGTGTCGGCGTCGGTTACCAATTTGCCTTCGCCCCCGATCTCTCCGTGAACGCCGGCTTCCGCGGTGAGAGCGTCAACGTCTTCAATCCGCGCGTCTCCGCGCCGAAGATCGATGAGATGCTTGGCACGAACTCGGTCTACGGTTTCAGCACGGGGATCGTCCACGACACGCGCGACAGCCCCTTCCTCCCCACGCAGGGGCATCTGGTGACGTTCGAGTTCGAGCAGGTCATCGGCACGTTCGTCTACCCCCGAGGCATCCTGGAGGGGCGGCAGTACTTCCTCTTGAACGAGCGCCCCGACGGCTCGGGCCGCCATGTCCTCTCGATCGGCTCGGTGCTCGGGATGTCGGGCCCCAACACCCCTGCCTACGACAACTTCTATGCCGGTGGCTACAACACCCTCCGCGGCTTCGTGTTCCGCGGGGCGAGCCCACGGCAGAACGGGGCGATCATCGGTGGTCCGTTCGAGTGGCTCAACACGGTCGAGTACCTGTTTCCGATCACCGCCGACGACACGCTCCGCGGCGTCGTGTTCACCGACTTCGGTACCGTCGAATCGAATGTCAGCATCAACCAGATGCGCGTTGCACCCGGTTTCGGCTTGAGGATCACTCTGCCGGCGATGGGCCCGGCGCCGATCGCGCTCGACTTCGCCGTCCCGGTCGTCTATGCCCCGTACGACAGCCAGCAGCTGTTCAGCTTCTTCGTCGGCTTCGCGCGGTGACGACGCGGCCGAGAGACCCTGTCGAAAACCGACATGCCCGACGCACAAACCCCAGCCGGCGCTGCCCAGCAACGGATCCTCGTCGTCCGCACCCGCTATGTCGGTGACACGGTGCTGGCGATCCCGTTCCTGCGGAACCTGCGTAGGTACTTTCCGGCTGCACGGATCGACGTCCTCGTCGAGAAGGGGGCGGGGAGTGTCCTCGCCGACTGCCCCCATTTCGACGAGTTGATCGTTGCCCCGGCAGCCCCGCGCTCGCGGGCTCCGCTGGCGGCGTCGCGGGCCAACGCCGCCTGGCTGCGGGCCCGGCGGTATGACCGGGCCTACGTCCTGAAGCGGTCGGTGTCGAGCCTTCTGCCGGTGTGGCTGGCCGGGATCCCCCATCGCGTCGGCTTTGCCGAGCAGGGAGGGGGCTTGCTCCTCTCGCGCGCGGTCAGGATCCACGAACACCGGCACGAGGTGGAGGTGTTCCTCGACCTCCTCCGGGCCGATTCGATCCCGGTCGACGACGGCCACAACGAGAACTGGGTGGCCGACGATGTGGGGCGGGAGGTCGACGCGATCCTCCGCGTTCGCTCCCGCGGACGGGCCCGGGTGTTCGTGGCTCCCCGTTCGACGGCGGTGGAGAAGGAATGGCCGGTGGAGCGGATGGCCCGGGTCGTGGCTTGGCTCGTGGTGAACCGTGGCTGCGACGTCTTCTTCTGCGGCGCGCCGCGCGACATGGGAATGCACGAACGGATCGCCGCGTTGGCCGGTCACGCCGAAAGCGGCCGCGTCCACGATCTCACGAAGGATCTCGATCTCCGCCACACCGGAGCCCTCCTGTCGCGGATGGATCTTTGCCTGGGAATCGACACCGGGCTCCTCCATGTCGCCGCGTCGCACGGCGTGCCGGTGGTGGCGCTGTTCGGGCCGACCGATCCGAACCAATGGTGCCCGTGGGGAACGGAGCTCGAGGTGCTCCGCTCATCACGGACGAAGAAGCCGCTCTCCCAGTGGCTCCATGAAGCGCTCTTCCCCGCCACGGTCGCGGGGCTCCGCTGGCCGACCGGCATCGCCGACATCCAAGACATCGACGTCGACGACGTGATCGCGGCGATCGAGCGGCGCCTGGCCGGACGCAGCCGCGCGGCGGGGTGAGCCGGCGAACTCGCAAGCGCACCGCGGCATCGGAATCGATCGCCTACCAGATGTCGGCGAGGCGGATGCTCAAGCCGCCGGAGAGCGTCTTGACTGGATCCGTCTGCAGCTCGAGGCGGTAGACGCCGTCGCTGAGTCGATAGCATTCCAGCCGCTGGTTGTCGGGATCGGCAATCCAGTATTCCGCCACCCCGGTTCGTTCGTAGAGCTGTTTTTTGAGCGTGGTGTCTGTGGTAGCCGTTGATGGGGAGAGGATCTCGACGACGAGATCGGGAACACCGTTGATCTTCGTGGGGGTGATCATGCGTGTGCGGTCCTTGAGCACGACGACGAGATCGGGCTGCACGATGTCGTGCTCGGTGAGTTGCACATCGACCGGCGCGTTGAAGACGAGGCCGAGACCGGCCAGTTCCACTTGCATGTAGAGCTGATGCTGGAGCCGTTTGGAGACCGTCTGGTGGCTCGTGGACGGAGCCGGCGTCATGAGGTGGTCTCCGTCGATGATTTCGTGCCGCCATCCGTCGTCGGGAAAGCAGCAGTACTCCCGGTAGCCGAGCTTGGCTCGCGGGGCCACCCTTGCCGGCGTCGACGGGCTCATGTCGGTGGCCACGACGATTCTCCTCGCACCGAGTTCTCTTTTGCAGACAAATCCATGAAGACCTGAAGTGTATACGTCGGTTCAGGCATGGTCTATCTCGTCGAGCCGTTCCCGCCGAGGGGGGCGTTCAGCGAGATGCCGCCGTGCCAGCCACGAAGGCGCTCGCCCAGGCCCACTGAAAATTGAAGCCGCCGATCCGGCCGTCGACGTCGAGGATCTCGCCGGCGAAGTGGAGCCCGGGGCAGATCCGGCTCTCCATGGTGTCGAGCCGCACCTCGGAGAGGGGCACGCCGCCGGCCGTGGCCTCGGCGATCGTGAAGCCACGGTCGTCGACCACCGGCAACTCCATTCCTTTCACCGCCGCCACGAGCCGGCGCCGCGCCTCGCGGGGGAGGTCTCCCGTCGGCGGCGCTGCGGCCGCGGTGCACAGCTGCCGCGCGAGGCGTTCGGTGAGTTGCTGGCGGAGAACCGGGAGCGCGCCTTTGGCGCCACTCCCGAGGAGCATCTGCTCGACTCCGTCGACGGGGGTGTCGGGGAGCCAGTCGAGGAGGAGCCGCGCGCCCGGATCGGCGACGCGCGAGACGAGCCAGTGCCGGCTGATGTCGAGCGTGGCGGGGCCCGACAGGCCGGTGTGGGTGCAGAGTGTGCTCCCCGCGCTTGTCGCCACCGGCTTCCCCTTCGATGAGAGGAGCGTGAACCGACAGGGGAGCGCGAGGCCGGTGAGCGTGCGGATGAAGTGGTCGGCCGGGAGCACCAGCGGCACCAGCGCCGGCACCACCGGCGCGGTGATCGAGTGACCGAGCATCGTCGCCAGGGCGAAGCCGGAGCCGTCCGATCCCGATTTCGGCAGCGACTTTCCGCCGGTGCAGAGAATCACCTTCCGGGCGCTGACCGGGCCAGCGGTGGTATCGAGCCGGAGGCGCTGGCCATCGCGCTCGATGAGCGTCACCTTCGCCGGATGATGCAGCGCCACCCCCGCCGCCCCGGCTTCCCGGAGGAGCGCGTCGAGGATCGAACGGGCCGAATCGGATTCGGGGAAGAGCTTGCCGGTGTCGGCCTCCCGGTAGAACGCCACGCCGGCGGAGGCGAAGAAGGCGATCGTCTGCTCGACGGTGAACCGGCCGAGCACCTTGCGGATCGCCGGGGGGGTGCTGCCGGCAAAGTCGCGCTCGTCGACCCGCCAATGGGTGACGTTACAGCGTCCTCCCCCCGACACGAGGATCTTCGCCCCGAGCTTCCGGGCGCCGTCGATGCCGACGACCGCCGCCGTCGCGCCGGCGGTCGCTTGAGCCCGCCCGGCCCAGGTCGCGGCGAACAGTCCGGCGGCTCCGACCCCGACCACGGCGACGTCGGTTTGCGTCGGAATCCGGGGGGGGGCCAGGGGAGCCGACTCCAGGGCGGTTTCGCGGGGTAGAATCATGGTGCTAGAGTTTGACGGCTGCGCAGAGACTGCAAGGGGGCGGCGTGGGGCCGGCCCGTGGGGAATCGACACGTCCAGGCGCCATGATGACGCGTCCGCACTGCACCACCACCACCACGGCGATCGATCGGGTGCCCCCGGGCTCCGGGGCGGTTCCCCGTTGGTCAGGGGCGGCCCGGCCGGGAGCGGCTTGCTGGCCGGAAGGTACCTGCTGGCCGGGAGGTTCGTGGAGGATCGCGGCCTGGGTCGGGGGAGTGGTGGCGGTCACCATCGGCTTGGCCGGTCCCTCTTCGCCCGCCGCCGAAGCCCCGATCGATTTCAACCGCGACATCCGGCCGATCCTCTCGGAAAACTGCTTCTACTGCCACGGGCAGGATGGCAACAAGCGGCAGGCCGATCTGCGGCTCGATGACCGCGAGGCGGCGCTGACCGCGCGGGCGATCGTCCCTGGCGATCCTGGCGCCAGTTCGATCCTCGAGCGGATCCATTCCTCCGACGCCGACGTCGTCATGCCACCGCCGTCGTCCAATCGGAAGCTCTCCGCCGAGCAAAAGGCCCTCCTCGGCCGTTGGATCGCCGCCGGGGCCGAGTACAGAAAGCACTGGGCCTTCGAGCCACCGACCCGCCCCGAACCGCCAGCGGTGAACCGAGGCGGCTGGGTCCGCAACGGGATCGATGTCTTCGTCCTCGCCGGTCTCGAAGGGGCGGGGATGAAACCCTCCCCCGAAGCCGACCGGACGACGCTCATCCGCCGTCTCTCGGCCGACCTCGTCGGCGTCCCGCCGACGCCCGAGGAGGTTGACGCCTTCGTCGCCGACCCCGCTCCCGACGCCTACGAGAAACTCGTCGACCGGCTCCTGGCCAGCCCGCACTACGGCGAGCGGATGGCGCTGCCATGGCTCGATGCCGCCCGCTACGCCGACTCCAACGGCTTCCAGCAGGACGGCGACACGTGGCAGTGGATGTGGCGCGACTGGGTCGTCAGGGCCCTCAACGCCGACATGCCGTTCGACCGCTTCTCGACCGAGCAACTTGCCGGCGATCTCCTCCCCGATGCGACGGTCGAGCAGAGAATAGCCAGCGGCTTCAACAGGAATCATCTCCTCAATGGCGAGGGGGGGGCGATTGCCGAGGAGCAGAGGTTCAACAACCTCTTCGACCGGGTCGACACGACGAGCACCACCTGGCTCGGCCTCACACTCGCCTGCTGCCAGTGCCACGACCACAAATACGACCCGCTCACCCAGGTCGACTACTACCGCTTCCTCGATGCCTTCAACCGGCTCTCCGAGAACGGAACACCGCAGTATTTCTCGAGCCGGATCCGGGTAGCACCGCCGCTGATCGAGCTTCCGACCGAGGAGAACAACGCCCGGATCGCCGACTTCGAAAAACAGATCACCGCCGCCGACACCGAGGCGTCCCCGATCATCGAGGCCGGCTTTGCCGGGTGGCGGAAGGGACTGTTGGCATCTGGTGTGCCCGGCGATTCGGCCGGAATTCCGGGGGGGCTCCTCGAGAAGCTAAAAAAACCCGAGGGGGAGCGGACGGCCGAGGAGCGGCAGGCGATCGACGCCGACCTGCGGAAGCACTTCGACGAGAAGGTGCGCAACGACCTCGTCGGCAAGGTAGCGCCGGTCGAGCGCGCGGCGACGCTTCGCCGCCAACTCGGGGAGTATCGGGCCGATCAGATCCCACGTGTGATGGTGATGAGCGACGACAGGCCCCGCGAGACGAAGCTCCTCGACCGGGGCGACTACCTGACGCCGCAGGGGGATCCCCTCACGTTCGCGCCGCCGGGCGTTCTCCCGCCGCTCCCCGAGGGGGCGGCGGCGAACCGGCTCGGGCTCGCCCAGTGGCTCTTCCGCCCCGATCATCCGCTCACGGCGCGGGTGCAGGTCAACCGGATGTGGCAGCACTTCTTCGGGCTGGGGCTCGTGAAGACGGTCGAGGATCTTGGGGTGCAGGGGGAATACCCGCTCCACCTGCCGCTCCTCGACTGGCTGGCGCTGGAGTTCCGTGACCGGGGCTGGAGCCAGAAGCAGATCCACCGGCTGATCACCACCAGCGCCACCTACCGGCAGTCGAGCCGGGTCCGCCCCGATGACCTCGCCAGCGATCCGGAGAACCGTCGCTTCGGCCGGGCGACGCGGATTCGTATGCCCTCCGCGGTGCTTCGCGACATCGCCCTGGCCTCGAGCGGCCTGCTCGACCGGCGGCAGGGGGGGAGACCGGTCTATCCCTACCAGCCCGACGAGATCTGGGAGGCGCTGGCGATCACGAAGGAACGCGACTTCACCTACCCGCAGTCGCAGGGGAGCGATCTCTATCGGCGCAGTCTTTACACCTTCTGGCGGCGGACGGTGAGCCCGGCGAACATGTTCGACGCCGCCAACCGGCAGACCTGCCGCGTCCGCACCTCGACGACCTGTACCCCGCTCCACGCCCTCACCACGCTCAACGATCCGACCTGGGTGGAGGGGGCTCGCGTTCTGGCTGCCGCCGCGATCAAGTCTTCCCCCGACGTCGACGGCCGTCTCACTCATGCCTTCCGGCGCGTCGTCTCCCGCCTGCCGACCGATTTCGACCTCGCCGCCCTGCGGCGGATGCATCAGCGGCAGCACGAGATCTATATTGCTGACAGCGAGGCGGCGCGGGCGCTGGTGTCGGTCGGCGCGAGCCCGAAGGAGGAGTCTCTCGATCCGGTCGATCATGCGGCCCTGACGGCAGTCTGTCTGGCGATTCTGAACCTCGACGAGGCCCTCACCCGTGAGTGATCCGCACACTGCCATGCTCCCGTCGAGCCCCGATCTGTCGGCCGCCATGGCCGAGAATGTGGCCCGTGTCACACGCCGGCGGCTGTTCGGATCGGCCGGCATGGGGATCGGCGGCGTGGCTCTGGCGGCGCTGCTCGGCCGGGAGGGGCGCGCGGCCGGGCCGGTGATCGCCGGGCTCCCGGATCTCCCCCACCATCCGCCGAAGGCGAAGCGGGTTGTCATGCTCTGGCAGGGAGGGGGGCCGTCGCATGTCGATCTCTACGACCCCAAGCCGGTGATGCACGAGCGTGCCGGCCAGGACATCCCCGAGAGTGTCCGCGGTACGACGCGGCTCTCGACGATGTCGAGCGGCTACGCGAAGTGGCCGATCCAGCCGGCCATCAAGCCCTTCAAACGCTACGGCAACTCCGGGATCGAGCTTTCGGAGATGCTGCCGAACATCGGCGGCATCGCCGACGAGATCTGCGTCGTCCGCAGCATGCACACCGAGGCGGTCAACCACGCCCCGGGGGTGACGCTGTTCATGACCGGAGCGCAGGTGCCGGGCAGGCCGAGCATGGGCGCCTGGCTCACCTATGGCCTGGGGTGCGACACCGACGAGCTGCCGGCGTTTGTCGTCATGACCTCCTCCGACAAGGCGAAGACCTGCGGGCAGCTGTTCTTCGACTATTACTGGGGGAGCGGCTTCCTGCCGAGCCGTTACCAGGGGGTGCGGTTCCGCAACACCGGCGACCCGGTTCCCTATCTGGCCAACCCGCCGGGCGTCAGCCGGGCGGCGCGGCGGGCGCTGCTCGATGACGTGGCGGCGATGAATGCGGCGCATCTGGCCGACTATGGCGATCCGGAGATCGACACACGGATCTCGCAGTACGAGATGGCCTTCCGGATGCAGGCGAGCGTCCCCGACCTCACCGACTTCTCCTCTGAGCCGCAGCGCGTCCTCGATCGCTACGGGCCCGACGTCCATGTGAAGGGGAGCTTCGCCGCCAACTGCCTGATCGCCCGCCGACTTCTCGAACGAGGCACCCGTTTCGTCCAGCTCATGCACGCCGGCTGGGACCAGCACGGCAACCTCTTCACGCAGCTCGAGGAGCAGTGCCGTGACACCGAGGGGCCGTCGGCGGCGCTCGTCCTCGACCTCAAGGAGCGCGGCCTCCTCGACGACACGCTCGTTGCCTGGGGGGGGGAGTTCGGTCGCACGCCTTTCGGCCAGGGGGATCCGGCCAACCCGAAGGGACGCGATCACTTCGGCCGGGCCTATTCGTGGTGGCTCGCCGGCGGCGGGGTCCGCGGCGGCCATGTCCACGGGTCGACCGACGACTTCGCCTGGAACATCACCGCCGACCCGGTCCATGTCCACGACATGCAGGCGACGATGCTCCATCTCCTCGGCATCGACCACACCCGCCTCCTCTTCCGCTACCAGGGGAGGCAGTTTCGGCTCACGGATGTCCACGGGCATGTCGTGAAGGGGATTCTCGCCTGATGGGCCGCCGGTGCCCCGGAGGAGGGGGCTGGCGGGGCGTGGGCTGGCCGCAATCTCCCCCCACCCTGCCCGGGCTGACACATGGCGCCCTCCGGCGTTCCGGTCGTCTCATAAAGGGGGATGCCCTGGCAATCCAGGGAGGTACGGCTGGCGGCGGTAAGTCGATCGCTCGTGCCGGTCATGCCGACCAGCCCCCGAGAAAACGCCCCGGAAACCGGGCTCCGATTCGTTGAACCGGGCGGTGGCGTTGGTATCGTCGACTTCAGGACAGCGGATGGCGCCGGGTCGCCCCGGCCGCCGCTGCCGAACTCCTGGGATCAAGCCCGGCATGGCCATCGCCCGTTACCCCGAACCGGACGAGATCGACTGCCTGCTCCGTAACGCGGAGTTGCGCGACGAGATCGAGCCCTACCTCGACGAGTCGATCTTCGAGATCGACTTCCGCACCCTCCCCACCGAAGCGGAGAACCGCTTCTTGGAGTCGATGATCGCCTGGGAGAAGGCGGCGCTGGAACCGATCGCCCGCTGGTTCGACCCGCCGCTGGCCCTCCAACCCGCCTGCACGCTCGACGAGGACCAGGTCCGCGAGAGACTCTGGGAGACGATCGAGCGGTTGTTCGAGAAGCGGATCGTCCTCGACTTCACCGATCATCTCACGGATCGTGATCTTTATGTCCTGATCCGCCGGGACATTCTCCCCGCCTCCGTGAAGCGCGTCGAACTCCCCGATAACTTCGTCCATTGGGATTGCAGCGCGGTCGAGACCGAGGAGCCGACGACCTGGCTGACCTACTACGCGACCGATGCCGAGCGAGACCAGTGGAGCCTCGAGGAGGGGCGCGATCCCCCGCCCCGCCAGGTTCCCCCCCATCCCCGCGCCCTCCCGACCGCGCCGGTGTGAGCGACGGCGGGCTTTCCCCCGGGGTGGTGTCCCCTTCCCCGCGCTGCGGTGCCGGTTTCGTCGCCGGGGCTGTTTCTCCCACCGTGGCCAGCGCGTATTCTTTGCAGAGGACCTGCGGTTCCGCCATCGGTCTTCGCCCTTCAGGGAATCCCTGCTCATGCCGTCTCCGCTCCACCGCCGTCGCTTCCTCTCGATCCCGTTTGGCTGCGGTGCCCTTGCGGCGCTTGGCGCCGTGAGCGCCTCGATCGCCCCGGCGCTGGCCGCCGACGCCGCGGCGGTCCGGGAGGCGATCGCCCGGGGGGAGAAGTTCCTCGCCGACAAGGGGCAGGCTGCAGACGGCAGTTTCTCGCCGGCTGCCGGCCCGGCGGTGACGGCGCTGGTGATCGCGGGGCTGGCCAAGAGCGGCACGCCGGTCGATGCCCCGGTTGTCCACAAGGGGCTCGATTACCTGCTGGGATTTCGCCGCGACACCGGCGGGATTCACACGCCCGAGTCGGCGATCGGCAACTACGAGACGGCGATCGCGCTGTTGGCGCTGGCCGCCTGTAACAAGGATGGCCGTTTCGACAAGGAGATCGAAGGGGCCGAGGCCTTTCTGAAGGGACTGCAGTGGGACGAATCGGAAGGGCTCACACCCGCCGATGTCAATTACGGCGGCGCGGGCTACGGCAAAAAGGGGCGCCCCGATCTCTCCAACACGGCCTTCCTCATCGAGGCGCTGCGGAATGCCGGCGCCGATGCCGACGATCCGGCCATCCAGCGTGCGCTCCTGTTCGTGTCGCGGACGCAGAATCTCCCCGGGCCGCACAACGATCAGCCCCATCCCGAGAAGAACCCCGACGGCGGCTTCTACTACACCCCAGCCAACGGCGGTGAGAGCATGGCCGGCACGACGCCCGAGGGGGGCCTTCGCAGCTATGCATCGATGACGTACGCCGGCCTCAAGAGCATGATCTTCGCCGGCCTCGACAAGGACGATCCCCGCGTCAAAGCGGCGCTGGAATGGCTCGCGAAGCACTACACCTTCGACGAGAACCCCGGTATGGGGGACAGCGGTCTCTATTACTACTATCACACGATGGCCAAGGCCCTCGATGTCCTCGGCGACGAGACTTTCACCGACGCCAAGGGGAAGGCGCATGCGTGGCGCGGAGAGCTCGCCGACGCCGTCATTGCCCGCCAGCAGCCAGACGGCTCGTGGGTCAACGCCAATGCCCGGTGGATGGAGAACGACCCCAATCTCGTCACCGCCTACGCGCTGATGGCTCTGGCCTACACGAAGGCCGAGCCGGGCGCGGCCCGCTAGCGGGTAGTGCAACATTCCTTCGGTAAATCCGGATGGGGCCTGCTCAAGGCGAGCGTAGCGAACTGAGGGCCAGGCCCACACAGGATCGCGACTTGAAGAGGCGGGCCATTGAGGTTTTCTTGGAAGTGCCAATACTGCGCGTGGTGCGTGCGATATGGGCCAAAAAAACGCGGAAAAAAAGTGATCTGGCGGCCGTGGCGCGAGGAAACACCGAGAAACATTGGACAGGGCCTTGAATTGGGCTCGACATGAAAATCAGGCGGGTGGTCTGTTTCATTGGGGTGAAGTGTTTTCGGCCCTCCGTCGAATGCAGATCTGCCCATCAAAAGGATGGATCCTATGGCTCGCTTTTCTTTGAAAGCTTTTTCTGTTTGGCTGGCTGCCTTGGCCTGCCTGCCGGCGGCTCCGGCCGGTGCGGTTTCGCTCGACATGGTGACGGTCGGCAATGCCGGTAACGCGGGCGACACAAGGGTCGGCGCAAACACTTTTGGTTTCGGCGCCGTGGCCTACGACTACCAGATCGGCACGTACGACGTAACGATTGGCCAGTACACGGCGTTTTTGAATGCGGTGGCTGCGGACGACACCTACTCGCTTTACAACTCCAGCATGGAGACCATCGCAAACATCAAGGGCATTTCGCAAACCGGGGGATCTGGAAGCTACACCTACAGCGTGCTCGGGAGTGCCAACCGCCCGATCACGTTCGTGAGCTGGTGGGATTCGGCACGCTTTTCAAACTGGATGGCCAACGGCCAGCCGACGGGAGCCCAGTCGAGCACAACGACGGAGAACGGGGCCTACAACGTGAACGGGGCGATCAGCGGCAACGCGGTGGCCAAGAACGCAACCAACCCGAATACGAGTGCTACTCCGACGTTCTACGTCCCAACCGAGAACGAGTGGTATAAGGCAGCGTATTACTCGCCGACGCTCAAGAGCGGGGCTGGCGGCTACTACGCCTACGCCACGCAGAGCAACACGGCCCCGGGTAACATCGTCGGGAGTTTGGCGAATCAGGCAAACTACACAGCCGGCGGTCTTTACTCCGTGACGCAGTCGAGTGTTTTCGACCTCAGCCAAAACTATTTGACCGATGTGGGTGCGTTCACCAACAGCGGGAGCTTCTACGGCACGTTTGACCAGAGCGGGAACGTGTTTCAGTGGAACGATCTGGATGGTGCTCCCGGCTCGTCTCGTGGGCTGCGGGGCGGCGATTGGTCCAACTCTGTGTTCTATGTGTCGTCCTCCGATAGCTTCTCGTACGACCCGGCGAGCGAGCCCATCAACGTCGGTTTTCGGCTCGCAAGTCCGGTCAGCGCCTCCGCCGTCCCCGAGATCGACCCAAACGGTTTGAGTGCCGTGTTGGGTTTGCTCGCCGCTGGACTGGGATTACTGGAACGACGGCGGTACGGCCGCTGACGGTTCCCTTTGGGCTTCGAACCGGCTGCTGGGCAGTCGGGAGAGCCGGTCCACTTGGAAAACCTCCGGTTTTCTCGAGTGCTACGCACTCGCGTCCGCCTCGTGCGGTCGGGCCGGCACGTTATCCACAGTCCGCTAACGAGCCGTCAGTCTTTCAGGTCGAAGAGCCGCCGGAGGGCGTCGAGGAGGCCGTGTGGGGGGCCGGAGTGGCTCTCGTTCCGCAGGCTCGTCAGCGGGGAATGGAGGAGCTTGGCGGCGTAGCGCTGGAATGACTGGCGGATCTCTGCGCGGGCCGTGTCGTCGAGCCCGGGGAGGCGGCGGAAGAGACGGTCGAGCTCGCTCTCCCCTGTCTCCGTCCAGCCGGCCCGCAGCTGCTCGATCACCGGGGCCGACGAGCGGTGGTGGAGATCCCCCATGAAGCGCCGCGTCTCCTCCTCCACGATCGCCAGGGCCCCCGGCATCTGCCGCTGCCGTGTCTTCCGGTTGGCGTCGCAGGCGGCACCGAGATCGTCGATCGAGTACAGCCACACACCGGGCCGGGTGCCGATCCGGGGGTCGAAATCACGCGGCATGGCCAGATCGAGAACGAGGAGGGGACGGCCGCCGCGGCGCCGCTCAGCGCCGGCGAACAAATCGAGCGTCACCACCGGTTCGGTGGCGCCGGTCGTGCTGACGACCAGGTCGGCGCGTACGAGCTCGTCGAGGAGATCGGTGAACCGGGCGGCCCGGGCCCCCAGCCGGGCGGCGAGATCCTCGGCGCGGGCCATCGAACGATTGACGATAACGACGTCGCGGGCGCCGGCGTCGCGAAGGTAGCGGAGCGTCTCGTGGGCCATCTTGCCGGCGCCGACGAGGAGCACCCGCTTGTCATCGAAGCGTTCGAACACCCCACGGGCGAAATCGGCCACGGCGATGCTGGGGATCGAGAGCCGCTCGCGGCCGATGGCCGTCTCGGTGGCCACGCGCTTCGCGGTCCGCAGGGCCGCCTGGAACATGCCGCCGGTGAGGGGGCCGGCGGTCTGCTCCTCCTGGGCGATGGCCCAGGCCTGCTTCACTTGGGCGACGATCTGCGGCTCCCCCAGGACCATGCTGTCGAGGCCGGAGGCGACGCTGAAGAGATGGTGGACGGCAGCCTGGTCGTTCTCGCCGGCGAGCACCGGCGCGAGGAGAGCCGCGTCGATCCCCCGACACTCGGCGAGGAAGTCGACAAGCTGCCGCGGGGCGGGGGGCTCCGAATCGTGCTCGCTGGCGGCGTAGAGCTCGACGCGGTTGCAGGTGGAGAGGAGGACCCCCTCGCGGCCGGGAAAACGCTGACGGAAACGGCGCAGCGCTACGGCCGCCTGTTCGGCGGAGAAAGCGAGCCGTTCCCGCAGCTCCATCGGCACCGTGCGGTGCGATCCCCCCACGAAGGCGAGCGTCATCGGATCCCCCCCGGACGCGGCGCGGGAGCGGTCGGCAGGGCCACGGTCAGCATCACCTGTCCGGCGGCAGGCATCGGGCGCGGCCCGGTTTGCCGGGGAGGCACGCCGTGGCGGCTGGCGCCGAATAACCCCCACAGGATCGAGAGCGTGAGCACGCCGAGGCTGACCAGCGAGAGGAGGGCGATGGTCCGCGGTCCGTCGGGGCGCCGGGATGCGGCACGATCGAGAAGGGCGGCCGTGACGAGCCAGGCCACGAGAACGCCCATCCGGAGGATGACCGGATCGTTCCAGGGGATCGATTCGAGAAGCCCCTGCTGACGGTTGACGGCGTTGAGGACGATGCCGGAGGCGAAGCCGGCAGCGGCCGCCCAGGCGGCGATCGTCGCTGAACGCCCAGTGAAGCGGGCGAGCTTCTCCAGGCTCGGCATCCGGAAGCCCTGGGCCGGCGCCTGCTTGCGGGCCAGTCGGCCGGCCTGGATGAGCCACATCATCCCGGCGATCGCGCCGAAGGCAACGGCGACGCTCGCGGCCAGGTTGAAGCTGCCGTGGATCGCCCCCCAGACCTGCGTGGCGGGGCTCTGGGGGAAGGGGGCGCGGCTCGACATTTCGGCCGCCCCGATGAGTGAGAGAACGAGGGGGAGCATGAACAGCCCCGTCGGCGTCCGCGGGTTGGCAACCGTCAGCCACAGCGATCCGCAGGCGAGGAGCCAGGCAGCGAGGAGATACCAGTCGTAGGCGCTCGACAGCGGGACGGCCGATTCATTCGCCGCCCGCCAGCCGAGGAAGAGCGTGTGGGCGAGCACCCCGGCGGCCGCGAACCCGACCATGACCGCCCCGCGGATCCCGGAGCGGAAGAGGAGGCGCGATCCCTCGCACGCCAGCGCCACGGCGTAGCTGGCGGCGAAACAGATGACCGAGATGCGGGAGACGAATTCGGCCATCGGCGGGGCCCGGGGGGAAGGATCATATCCATTCTAGTTCACCGCCGGCCGCCGCCGATGGCCCCGGGCCGGTTCCCCCCATTCCGCCTGGCTATACTTCGGCAATGACCACTCCCCTGCCCCCCATTGCCCCCCCGTCCCCCCGCCCCTGGGACGATTCCCTCTTCCTCCGGGCTTGTCGTCGGGAACCGGTGCCGCGGACGCCGGTGTGGCTGATGCGACAGGCCGGGCGCTACCTTCCCGAATACCGCCAGGTGCGGGGGCGCGTCGGGTTCATGGAGCTGTGCAAGACGCCGAGCCTGGCGGCCGAGGTGATGCTCTCGACGGTGGATAGGCTGGGGGTCGATGCGGCGATCATCTTCAGCGATCTCCTCCCGATTCTCGAGCCGATGGGGCTCGATCTGGAGTTCGCCGCCGGCGAAGGCCCGGTGATCCACAATCCGATCCGCACGGCCGGGGATGTGACGCGGGTCCTGGAGCTCGAAGACCTCGACCCCCTCGCCTACGTCTTCGACTGCGTCCGGGCGACGCGTGCCGGGCTCGACGAGAATCTCCCGCTGATCGGCTTCGCCGGGGCCCCGTTCACGCTTGCGGGCTATTGTATTGAGGGGGGGACGAGCAAGGCTTGGCTCCACACCAAGTCGCTGATGTACCGCGAGCCCGCGGCGTGGCACGACCTCATGGACCGGCTGGCGCGGGGGGTGAGCCGCTATCTTCTCGCCCAACTCGACGCCGGGGCCCAGTGTGTCCAGCTCTTCGACAGTTGGGTCGGCTGTCTCTCCCCGGACGACTACCGGCGCTTCGTCCTGCCCCACAGCCGGACGGCGATGGCAGCGGCGCTCGAGCGGGCTCCGGTGGTCCACTTCGCCACCGGTAATCCCACGCTCCTTCCGCTCCTCGCCGAGGCGGGGGGCACGGTGATCGGCGTCGACTGGCGGATCGGGTTGGACGAGGCCTGGCGGGCGATCGGCCCCGACCGGGCCATCCAAGGAAACCTCGATCCGGCGATCCTCCTTGCCGACCGGGAGACCGTCCGCAGGCGGGTGCAGGACGTGCTGGCCGCAGCGGCCGGTCGCCCCGGGCACATCTTCAACCTCGGTCATGGTGTCCATCCGCAGACGCCGGTCGAGAACGTCCTCGAACTGATCGCCGCGGTGAAGGAGTCTGGACCACAGGGCTGATCCGTTGCCCCGCCGGTCGCTCGCGACGACCACGGCACCGGTGTGCTTCAGGGGCACTAGCCTTGGCCGGAGCGGGGCACCTGCATCTCCCCCTCCCCACGGACCTCGCCGAGAGGGTACAAAGGCGTGTTGCGCGCCACCGCCCTCGGGACGACGTTCCGCGCAGCATCCCGATTCACACCGGTGGACTCCTGCTGCATGGCGACGCTCGAACAACGACTCTTCCACCTGTTCGAAAGCTCCGATCTCGAAGCCGCCCGGTCGGCAGTTGGCGTCAAGGTCAACTGCCCGCGTGTCGGGCAGGTGAGCGGGACGGTCGAAGGGCTCCAAGGGGAGGGGCTCGGGGGGGGCACCCACTCGGTGTCGCTCGAGCTGTCGGCGAGCCGGCGCGGCGGAATGACGCTCGAAGCCCGGGTCAGTTCCCTCCGCGGGCGGACGGGCCTTCCCTGTCCGGTGCTCGCTGCGGTCCTCCTCGAAGTCGATCGTCGCGGTCTCCTTGCCGGCATCCACGAAAACACGCCGATCACCCTCCTCGTCGTCGCCGCCGACGACGTCGAGGGGGACGACGAGGATGTCGCTGCGGCAGTCGAGGCGGACGGGGCCGGTGCCGACGCCGTCGACCCGGCCGCCGACGTCGCGCGGGAACGTGACGGTGATCCGGTGCTCGCCGCTCGGAAGCCCCCCGTGAGGCTGCCGGCTTGGGCGACCGATCTCGAGGACCGTCGGCGGCTCGTCGAACCGGCCGTGCGGACCCGCGCCATTTCGGTGGCCGACGGGCGGCGGTCGACCGGGGCGCTCGTCTTTCTCCTCGACCTCGCGGCCTCCGCTGATGCGGCGGCGGCGGTGGTCATCCCCTGCCGGATGCAGCTCGACGTCGCCGGGCATGCGACCGGGCGCCCGCGTCCGGTGATCATCGGCCCCGGGCCGTCGGCCGATTCTGACTGGGATCAGGTCGACGCCCAGGAGCGGGCCATCCTCGCCCGGCTCGTGGGGACCGTCCTGCTGGCCGACGCCGCCACACCCGAACCGCTCGAACGGCGGACGGTGTCGCGGATCGCCATCAGCGCCCAGTCGGCGGTCGAGCATGTGGCGATGCTCTGCGAGCATGGCCGGCTCGTCGTCCAGCCAGAGCCGCGCCGCAATCCGGATCTCGTCGTGCCGTTGGCGTGGGACGGTGGCCGGGCGTGGGAGTTCGCCCTCGTCCTCGAACCGGAGGACCCGCCGATCCTGCGCGGGGAGACGCTCCGGGAGATGGCCGAGAGCGACAATCCCCCCCCACTTCCGCGGCCCGGCAAGGCGACGCTCCGGGGCATGCTCGTGCGCGGGAGCGAACGGCGCGACATCCGCGAGCCGCGGGCCATTCTCCGGGCCGGGTTGGTGGTCTTCGCCGACCGGATTTGCCGACTCGCGCTGGGCGAAGCCCCCGGCAACTCCCAGGCGGCCGGCTGGCTCCATCAATTCGAGCGCCGTGGCCCGATCGAGCTGGCCGGATCGCAGTCCGACGGCCTCATCGAAAGGCTGGCGTCGCTGGCCGACGTGCCGCGGATCCTCCTCCCCTCCTGGACCGGCTGGCGGATCGAGTCGGGCACGCCCCGGCCGAAGCTCGTCCTCGACGACTCCCGGGCCGTCGCCTCGACCGACGACGAGGCCGACCCCGACGGCGCGGCGCGGCGCGGCCGACGCCGGTCGGTGCCGCGGGTTCAGCTCGCCGGGCGGGTGTGGTTCGAATACGGCGGGATGCTGATCGAGGCCGACGATCCGGCCGGAGGAGCGGCCGACGCCGAGCGGCGCGTGTTTGTCCGCCGCAACAGGGCGGCCGAACGCGAGGCGCTGGCGATGCTCCCCCGATTCGGGGCCACGGCGGCCCGGGCCGAGGTCGAGGGGGAACCGGTCACGCACCATGTCGAGATCCCCCGCGCCCGGCTCGACTCCTCCGTTCCCCAACTCGCCGCCGCCGGTTGGGCGGTGGAGGTCGCCGGGCGCCGTTACCGCCCCGCCGGGAGCGTGGCCTGGAATGTCACCAGCGGGATCGACTGGTTCGAACTTTCCGGGTCTGTCGACTTTGGCGGCGTGACCGCCGACATGCCGGCACTCCTCGAGGCCCTGGCACGGGGCGATCGGACGGTCTCGCTTCCCGACGGCTCGCTCGGCATCCTTCCCGAAGGCTTTGCAGCCCAATTCGAGCCGATGGTGGCGCTGGCCCAGAAGCACGACGGGCGGCTGCGCTACGGCCGCATCCAGGTGGCCCTCCTCGACGCCCTGCTGGCCGGTCAGCCGCAGTCGCATGTCGACGAGGCGTTCGACCGGATCCGCAGTGAACTGGCGCGGGGCGAGCGGCCGGAGGCCGAGAACGAACCGGAGGGCTTCAAGGGGACGCTCCGGCACTACCAGCGGGAAGGGCTCGGCTGGCTCACCTTTCTCGAACGGATGGGGCTCGGCGGCTGCCTCGCCGACGACATGGGTCTCGGCAAGACGATCCAGGTGCTGGCGATGTTCGTCCGTCGCCGCGAGGTCGTGACGGCCGGCGGGCTGGCCCACCGCCCCTCGCTCGTCGTCGTTCCGAAGAGCCTCGTCTTCAACTGGATCGAGGAGGCAGCCAAGTTCGGCCCGGCCCTCCGCGTCGTCAACCACACCGGGAACCAGCGAACGGAGGGGGGGGAATCGCTCGCTGACGCCGATCTCGTCCTCACGACGTACGGCACGCTACGCCGTGACATCATGCGGCATCGGGAAGTCGAGTTTGACTACATCGTCCTCGACGAAGCGCAGTCGATCAAGAACGCCGGCAGTCAGGCCGCGAAGGCCTGCCGTCTGCTTCGGGCCCGTCACCGCCTGGCGCTCACCGGCACGCCGGTCGAGAACCACATCGGTGAGCTGTGGAGCATCTTCGAATTCCTCAATCCCGGTCAGCTCGGTAGTGCGGCCCGACTGAAACGCTTTCTCTCTGGCGGCCGGGGGGGGAGCGCCGCGGAGGTCGTGGCCCGGGCGGTGCGCCCCTTCCTCCTCCGCCGCACGAAATCACAGGTGCTTTCCGACCTCCCGGAGAAGACGGAGCAGACGATCTTCTGCGAGCTCGGCGAGACCCAGCGGAGGGCCTACGACGAGCTCCGCGAGCACTACCGCCAGGAGCTGTCGGGGCGGATCGGTAGGATGGGGATCGGCCGCTCGCGGATCGCCGTTCTCGAGGCGCTCCTTCGGCTGCGGCAGACCGCCTGCCATCCCGGTCTCGTCGATGCCGGCCGGATCGACGAGCCGGCCGCCAAGCTCGAGACGCTCCTCGAGCAGCTCGGGGAGGTGCTTGCCGAAGGGCACAAAGTCCTCGTTTTCAGCCAGTTCACCAGTTTCCTGGCGATCGTCCGCCGGCAGCTCGAAGCCCGCTCGATCCCCTACGAATACCTCGACGGGAAGACGACCGATCGCCAGGCCCGCGTTGCCCACTTCCAGGAGGATCCCGATTGCCGACTGTTCCTGGTCAGCCTCAAGGCGGGCGGGCAGGGGCTCAACCTCACGGCGGCCGACTACATCTACATCCTCGATCCCTGGTGGAACCCCGCCGTCGAGGCCCAGGCCGTCGACCGTGCCCACCGCATCGGCCAGACACGGAGAGTGTTCGCCTACCGCCTCATCGCCCGCGACACCGTTGAGGAGAAGATCCTCGCCCTCCAGGACCGCAAACGCGATCTTGCCGAATCGATTGTCCGCGCCGATGAAAACATGATCTCGACACTCACCCCCGAGGATGTCGAATTGCTCCTCTCCTGACGGCCGGAGCTCTCACGGAAATCTAACGACGGCCCGGCCCCGCGGTGCGTAAAATCGGTACTCAAGGCGGCGAATCCGGGAGTGGTGAGGTGATACCGGTGGGAATTGACGCAGTCCGCGCACCGGAGGCAGGGATGACGACCCGTGGGCAGGCCCGGGATGGCACGGATCAGGGTGGTGTTGGCGTGAAGCAGTATCCACTCAAAGGGAGGAGCGGTCCGGTGGCGAACCAGCCGCGGATCCTCGTTGTCGATGACGAGGAGGATCTCCTCGAACTGGTGCGATTCAACCTCGTCCGCGACGGGTATGACGTCCTCGGGGTCGTCAACGGCGAGGAGGCACTCAAGGCTGTCCGCCGCGAGCCACCCGACCTGGTGGTGCTCGACCTCATGCTCCCCGGCCTCGACGGACTCGAGGTCTGCCGTCGTCTCAAGGCCGATCCGCGGACGCGCGAGATCCCCATCGTGATGCTCACCGCCAAGAGCGAGGAGCGCGATGTGGTCTCCGGACTCGAGCGGGGCGCCGACGACTACATCACCAAACCCTTCAGCCCCCGCGTGCTCTCCGCGCGGGTCAAAGCGCTGCTCCGGCGGCGCGAGTCGGAGCGGCATGCGGATCTCGAATCGACCGTCGAGGTCCACGATCTCGTCATCCATCCCGGTCGGCATGAGGTCCATCTGGGCGGCGACGTGGTCGATCTGACGTACACCGAGTTCGCCCTCCTCCATTTCCTCGCCAAGAAGCCCGGGTGGGCCTTCACGCGCACCCAGATCGTCGACGCGGTCAAAGGGGAGGATTATCCTGTTACCGAGCGATCGGTCGACGTCCAGGTGGCAGGCCTGCGGAAGAAACTCGGGGAACACGCGTCGTATATCGAGACCGTGCGCGGCGTGGGATATCGATTCCGCGCCTGATCGGCCTTCCTTCTCTCCCTTCCTTCCGCTGCCCTGCCGGTTGTGCGACACTTGTCGGGGCCATCGTCGTGACCCCGCGCTGGGTCGAGGGGCCCGGTGGGCCGATCGTCGGAGCAACCCCTCCGGCCCGGGAGCGATCCTCCCGACGCAAGATCCCCGGCAGCCGCACCCATGCCGCGTTCTCGACTCGCCTGGCGATGGTTTGCAGCCTGGAGTTTCCTCGTCGTCGGGTTGCTGGTCGTCTGCCAGTGGATCGCCTCCGTCGAGTTGGCCCGCCTGGCCGACGCGATGCAGATGGAACGAATGAGCGAGATGGCCCGAAACCTGTCCGCGTCCCTGCCGGATGACCCGGACGGCGACCGGGCCTGGCTCGAGCCATTCGGCCGCGGCACGGCGGGGGGCGCCGTGGAGGTTTTCGACGTCCGGGGGCGGCCAATCGCGGGTGGGGGGTCGACGGATCCGGACGCCGACGGAAAGGGGCTCGATGCGGCCGCGCTCGCCGACGCGTTATCCGGGCGACGGTCAACCGCGGGGCGCTACGACGCCGCCAGCGCGAGGCGCACGGTGTCGGTCGTCAGTCCTGTCGTGCGCGGAGGGCGAACGAGGGCGATCATCCGCATCAACGGCGACACGACGGCGTCCGACGCCGGGCTCGCGGGTGCCCAGAGGCGGTTGGTGACGGGGGCCCTGGCAGGAGCCGCGGTGGCGATGCTGGCGGGATGGTTGCTCGCGCGCCGTGCGGCCGGGCCCTTCGAGGATCTGGCCAGCGCCGCCTCCCGACTGGCCGCCGGGGCGATCGCAGTCCCGCTCCCCGCCTCCGACGTCGCCGAGGTGTCGGCTCTGGCCGGCGCCATCGAGACCCTCCGCGGCCAGCTCGTGGAACGGGGGCTGACGATCGGTCGCCAGGGGACGCAGCAGGAGGCGGTTCTGGGGAGCATGATCGAGGGGGTGCTCGCGGTCGATGCCAGCCAGCGGATCGTGAGCATCAACCGGGCGGCGGCGGACCTCCTCGGGCTCGATCCGGCCACCGTGCTCGGTCGTCCCATCCAGGAGGTCGTACGGAACGCCGATCTCCGGCAATTCGCCCTCCAGGCGATCGATTGCCGCGAGACGCTGGAGGATGATCTCGTCCTGCGGGCGGCCCGCGACCGCACCCTCCGCGTCCGCGGCACCCCGTTGAACGACCCATCAGGGGAGGGGGGAGCCGTGATCGTGCTCAATGATATCACCGACATCCGCCACCTCGAGAACGTCCGCCGCGACTTCGTCGCCAACGTCTCCCATGAACTGAAGACGCCCGTCGCCTCGATCAAGGGGTTCGTGGAGACGCTCCTCGAAGGTCGGGTCGACGACCCCGCCGATCGGCGTCGATTCCTCGAGATCATCGGCCGGCAATCGGACAGGTTGGGGACGATCATCGACGATCTGCTCGCCCTGTCCCGGATCGAGCAGGCCGAGGGAATGGGCGACCTGCCGTTGGAGCAGGTTCCGGTGGCCGACGTGCTCGCGGCCGTCGTCGCCGAGTGCGGGCCCCGTGCCGACGAACGCTCGATCACGATCGAAGTCGATTCACCGCCGGAACTCGGGGCGGAAGTCAATGCCCCGTTGCTGGAGCAGGCGCTCATCAATCTCGTCGACAACGCGCTGAAATACAGCGAGCCAGGGGGGAGGGTCGTGGTGGCGGTGGCGCCGACGGTCGACGGGATGCTGGAATGGCTCGTCCGCGACCAGGGCTCGGGCATCGGGGCGGAGCATCTTCCCCGCCTCTTCGAGCGGTTCTACCGCGTCGACAAGGGGCGCAGCCGCAGACTCGGCGGCACCGGGCTCGGCCTCTCGATCGTCAAGCACATCGTCCAGGCCCATGGCGGGACGGTCGCCGTCGAGAGCGCGCCCGGCGTCGGGAGCACGTTCCGGGTCCTTCTCCCGGCGCGGCGGGGATGATCCCGCGGACGGTCAGGCCTTCGGCTTGGCGTTGTGGAAGTCGACGATCTGCTGCCACGCCTCCTCGGGGGTCTCGGCCCAGGAAAAGAGATCAAGGTGGTCGTCGGAGATCACCCCCTCCTCCGCCATCTGCCGGAAGTCGATGATCTTCGACCAATACTCACGGCCGAAGAGGATGATCGGAACCGGCTGCATGCGGTGGGTCTGGCGGAGGGTGAGGGTCTCGAACATCTCGTCGAGGGTGCCGAATCCGCCGGGGAAGAGGACCACGGCCGCCGCGCGGAGGATGAAGTGAAACTTCCGCAGCGCGAAGTACTTGAACTGGAAGCAGAGGTCGGGAGTGATGAAAGGATTGGGCTGCTGCTCGGCAGGGAGCTTGATGTTGAGCCCGATCGACTGGCAGCCGACGTCGAAGGCCCCGCGGTTGGCGGCTTCCATGATCCCCGGCCCGCCGCCGGTGACGATGACGAAATCCCGGGCGTCTTCGCACTGGTTGTCGATCGACACGAGCCTGGCAAACTCCCGCGCCGCGTCGTAGTAGTGGCTGCGGGAGAGGAGCTTCTCGGCCCGCTCCACGTCGCGCTTCAGCCTCGGGGAGTCGGGATTGCCCTGCGCGGCCCGTCGGGCCTCGGTGAGCCGGCGCTGGGCGGCACCGCGCTCGACGATCTGCGTGCCCCCGAAGACGATCACCGTCGAATGGATCCGGTGTTCCTGGAAGGCGAGCTCCGGTTTGTGGAGCTCCAGAAGCATCCGCACGCCGCGGGTCTCGGGGCGCTCCATGAGGAGTCGGTCGTGCTGCGCGAGGCTGTAGCTCGGGCTGGCGAGGATCGCCTCCATGTTTTCCGCAACGAGGGCGACATCGTCACCGAGCGTCGTGTCGGGGAGGATGCTGCAGGTCTTCACCGGTGCGGGAACCGACGGTGGCGTGACGGCGGCGGGGGTGTGCTGTGGGAAGGATTTCGGTCGCTTGGCCATAGAGGGTGGGAGCGTGCTCGGAGGGTGCGGAAGGGTGAACAGAGGCCACGGGAAGACCGCGCGCCTCACGTCACCGTGAGATCGAAACTGTCGCCGATCGCGGGGATGGTCGATTCCCAACCGAGCGTCGTTTTCAGGTGCTCCGCCATCCCGCGTGCCGCCGGCGGCTCGCCGTGAACGAGGAACACGCGCCGCGGGGCTGGCATGCTCGAGAGCCAGCGGCCGATCTCGTGCCGGTCGCCATGGCCGGAGAGGGCGTCGACGCGTCGCACGGCCGCCCGCACCGGGATGTCCCGGCCGTGGATCGTGAGGAACTCGGCTCCGTCGATGAGCGTGCGCCCGCGCGTGCCGGTAGCCTGGAAACCGGCGACGAGCACCGTCGTGCGCGGGTCGGGGAGTCGACGGGTGAGGTGATGGAGGATCCGCCCTCCGTTCATCATGCCGCTGGAGGCGATCACGATCCCGGCCCCATCGTGGGCGTTGATCGCCTTCGATTCTTCAGCGGTCCGTGCCATCCGCACCCAGGGTGAGGCAAGCGAATCGGAGACCCCCTGCATCCGGGCCTCGGTGAAATCGTGCTCCTCCACGTGCCGGCGGAAGACCTCGGTCGCCTCCACGGCCATCGGTGAATCGATCCACACCGGAATCTCGGGGAGGCGTCCGGCGGCCATGAGCGTGCGGAGGAGATAGACCAACTGCTGACAGCGGCCGATGGCGAACGAGGCCACGAGCATCATCCCGCCACGGAGAATCGCCTCCTTCGTCACCGCCTCCAGCTCGTCCAGCGGCCGGCTCGCCGGATGGTCACGGTCGCCGTAGGTGCTCTCGCAGACGAGCACCTCGCAGGGAGGGGGGGGAACGGGGTCGTTGTAGAGCGGGGCGTCATACCGGCCGACGTCGCCGGAGAAGAGGCAGCGGAGCGGATCGCCAGCGCGGTCGATCTCCATCTCCACAAACGAGCTGCCGAGCATGTGCCCGGCGTCGTGGAAGCGGGCCCGGATTCCCCTGGCCGGGGAGAACCAGCTCTCCCGGTCGAGCGGCTTCACCAGCCGGAGCGTCCGCTCGACATCCCGCTCATCGTACAGGGGGAGCGCGGGGCTGTGCTTCGAGTATCCCTTGCGGTTGGCATATTCGGCGTCCTCTTCCTGGCACTTCGCGGAATCGTAGAGGAGGAGCCCGAGGAGATCGGCCGTGGCACGGGTGGTGAGGATCGGCCCCCGGAATCCCTCCCGCGTCAGCCGTGGCAGCCACCCCGAATGATCGATGTGCCCGTGGGTCAGAACAACGGCCTCGATGGAGTCGGGGGGGACCGGGAAGCGATCCCAGTTGCGCTCGCGGAGACGCTTCTCTCCTTGAAACAGTCCGCAGTCGACGAGGATCTTCCTCCCATCGTGCTCGAGGAGGTGCCGCGAACCGGAGACCGTCCCCGCGGAGCCGAGGAATCGCAACGTCGTCATGGAGGGGATCCTTCCTGGCGGGGAAGGTGGCGGGTCGTCCCCGCCAGCACCACCTCTCCCGGGGTGATTCGGATACCCCCGAGATGGTAACCGGACGGCTGGCCCGATGTCGTCCTCGTTGTCCCCGGCAAGTGGACGAGGAGCATCGGCCCGCCGTCGAGAAGGCGGATTTCCGTCGTGGCTCCGGCCGCTTCGGCCCGCGAGGCGAGCGCCCCGAGAATCACCCCCGGGGGGAGCGGCACTGCCCCCAGTCCGGCCGAATCGACGCCGACAGCGACAAGGTTGTCGCTCCGCACGGTGACCTCGAGGATCGCCCACAGCCGCGCCGAGAGTGGGCCCCAGCGGACGAGCGCGGAGATCGCGGCCCGGCGGTCGAGGAACCGGACCTCCGGCGCCGAGAACCCCCCGGCCAAGAGCCCCGGGGCGTGACGGGGGAGGTCGATCGACAACCAGGCATTCGCCTCGTCCTCGGAGAAGGCTTCGCCCCAATCACCGGGCCGTTCGAGCCCGGCCACGAGCGACGAGGCCTTCGACATCATCCTCCCTGCGGCCCGCTCCCCCTCGAGCCCGGTGGGGATGGGACCACCGATGCCGACGGGGCGGAGATGGAGGAGGGGATACGCCGCCAGCAGGAGGCAGACGAGGAGGATCCCGGCGGCGGCGGGACGGCGTGGCCATCGCCGTCCCGCGCCACCGGTCTTTTCGTGCCTGGCAGGGGCACCGGGGAGTCTGTTCATGGGCCATCCCCTCCCGGCGCCCCGAATCCTGTCAACCAGCCGTCGCGAGCCGCAACTCGATGACCCGCTCCGTCACCACCGACTCGAGGGCGGGGGCGATCCCGGGTTGGCCACTGTCGGGGTGGAGCTCGTCCCGCAGGACGCGAACACTGGCGGGGGCTTCGATCCCGATCCGCACTTTGTCGCCACTGACGCGGACGATGGTCACGACGATCGAATCGCCGACTCGAATCCGTTCGTTCTGCTTCCGTGAAAGAACCAGCATGGGAGACTCCGTTCCTGGGCTGTTGGATGTGATGGAGGCGACTCTACAAGCATCACTGTACGTCTGTCAACCATCTCGGCCCCCGGGGCCGTCACCGCCTGCCGTCGTGGTCGGCCAAAGCGGGATGGTTTCGTGGATTGGGTAAGGTGTGCGGTAGGGGAAACATCGTCCGGCCCCGTCGACTTTCTTGGGGGGGACGGCAGAGTGTCGGTTGGTGAGTGTTGTGCCGTCCGCAGGGGCGAAGGCCGCCGGGCAGGGCCGCGGGGGGGGGAAACGGGACGCGGACCGCAGCGATTCAGCGGTTTTTCGTGGTTGCCTGGCCGGCGGCGATCGGACCCCCTTCGGGACCATCTTTTTTCCCGCCGTAGGTCGCCAGATCGACCTGTGCCGCCACCGCCAGCCGCTCCTCGGCCGCGGCCACCCGCTTGTGATCGGAGGTGAGCCAGGATTCGAGGACCTTGTGTTCCGATCGGAGCACGTTGGGCCGCCGCCCGAGCCTGACCATCCGCGACTCGATCTCCAGGCGGACCGCCACGGGGATCCCTCCGGCGGCGGCGACGCGGCGGTTGATCGCGATCCGCGGGAAAGGGGGGATGCCACCGGGATGAACGAGCGCCTTGATGAGAACGGCGGCATCGGCGAAGCGCCGGTATTCCTCGGCGACCGCCTCGCTCCCGGCCGGTTCGAAGGTCACCTCGTACCGGACCCGCGGGCCGTCGAGAAGGATCTTCGTCGCGGTCTCCTCGAGGCTGTCGCCGAACTCCGGGCCCCCGGCCCAGCGCATCAACGGATCCTCCGACTTCCGTGCCCAACTGCCGAGTGACGCTCGGAGACGTTCGAGTTGCAGATGGTCGATCTGGGTCCGCACGTGTCGGGCAGGATCGACGAGGATGATCCGCTCCCGGGCCGGGTCATGGAGAACGAACTCCACCGGTTCGTCCGGACCGGCGTTCTCCTCGTCGGGCTTCTTCGGGAGGGCTTCGAGGAAGTCCCAGGCAACCCCATCCCGGAACAGCGTCAGGCTGCGGGCGACGGGGGCCTCGTCGTCGGCGGCGAACACCTCCGTCTCGACGCGGAGCAGGATCCCTTCCCCGGCCTCCGCGCTGCCACCCGACAAGGCAGCGAGGGTGGTGAGGCCTGCGGCGAGACGGCCTACGAAGCGGCGGCGGGGGAGCGGGGCTCGACTGTCAGTCGTCATGGAAAGGCTGGCAGCGCGCATCGGGTTTGACTCCGGAGTGGCAAAGGGGAGGCGGAGGGTAGCAGGTTGACGCCTCCCCCCCAAGCCTGGACTTTCTCGCTGGATTTCAGCGGAAAAGCCATCTCTGACCGAACCGGCTGCGGGGCAGCCGGGAGAGCCAGACCACGTTGGACATCCCGCCGAAAGCCGAGGTTTTTCGGGGGTATCGGCCGCCGCATCCGGCGGATGGTCCCTTGATCCACCGACTGCTCTTCGCCGATGAAGCCCCGGTGTTCCCCACCGACACGGCTCAAGGAGCGGGGGGCTCCGTGTCGGCCGGTCGCGCTTCCGCCACCGCCGGCTTCTTCATCGGTGCTTGAGTCATGAGCCCGCCGCGGGTCTGCGTGATCTCGAGGGTGAAGGTGCCGCCGAGCCGCTCCCCCGGCGTCAGCCCCCGCTCCACGGGGGTGAACGTGCCGCTGATCGTCCGCATCGGCATCAGCCCGGGGATCCCGATCCCCGAGATCCCCTCCGTCACCATCCCGCTGACGGAGACCGGGTCGGCGGAATCCCTGACAAGGCGCCGGTCAAGGAACAGGTTGAGGGCGATCGGCTTGCCGTCGTCGGCCCGTTTCCCGGAGATCACGACACTGATGGGGGATTCATCGGCAGGCCCGGGGGGCGCCGGGCTATCCGGGGGGGCATCCCCAGTCGCGGCGGGCGGGGCGGGCCCACGGCGGGCCCCCCCGCCACCGAATCCGGGAAACATGAAGGTCGAAACCGAGGCCTCGGCGTCCTGCAGAACGACGCTCTCGCCGCCGAGGACGAGGGCGAGATCGAGCTGTGGCGCCGGGACATCATCGACGGCCCCCTCGCGATAGGTGGCGGTAAACGAACCGATGGCCGTTCCCAGCGGGGTGCTGGTCATCGGCCGTCGCCAGGTCGCGGGTACCGCGGCGGGCCACGTTTCGAAGGCCGTCGTCAGCTCCCCACGACGCCGGCGGATGAAATCGCGCACCGACTCCATCGCTTCCTGGGCGCCGGCCTGTCGCGGTCCGAGGACGGGCGTGAGGAGACGCTCGAGGCGATCGACTTCGGCGAGCAGCTCTTCCTCCTGCCACACCGCGGCGAGGAGGGTCTCGAGCCGGTCGCGGTAGCGGTCGGCCATCCCCGGGGTGAAGTAGAGGCGGTTGGGCAGAGCCGCTTGGGCGGCGACCGGGGGAGGCGTGCGCCGTCCCGCGAACGGCCCACCGAAACCGGGGGCCTGTCCGAGCGTGGCATCCGCCCCCCAGGGGATGAAGCGGAACAGCCCATCGATGGGGGAGGCGTAGGCGAAGTAATTGTTTTGATTGGCGGTGTAGCCGTCCCAGACGTTGAGGAGCGCTTCGACCGCCCAGAACGTGAAGAAATCGTCGAGGTCGACAAGCCCGCCGAGCTTGTCGAGGTCGAGCGGATCGGGGGAGCCCAGGAGCGTGGCGAGCTCCTCCAGGCGGGCCCGATCCCGGGGCTGATCGGCCCCCTGCACCTCGAGCCGGTCGAGTGATTCGGGGACGATGTCGTTGATCGTTCCCTCGACGAGCATGCCGCTGCCGTCCCCGAACGATCGGCGGAGGAACGGTTTGCGGATCGACTCGACGTTGGAATAGATCCCGAGCGGTTCGTCGTTGACGGTGACCGCTGCGAAGCCGACGCGCGGCGCCGCCAGTCCTGCCGCACGGAACACCCGGTAGGCGATCGACTGGCTGACGAGGGAGCGGTCTTGTTTGTTGTTGTTGAGCGTCAAGCGCCCGAGGCCGTCGACCGGATCCTGATCGACGAAGCGGTTGAAGTCGACCAGGAGCGAGGGGGTGGCGCTGTCGAGCGAACCGAACAGCCCCTTCTTGCGGATGCCGACCGAACCGATCGGCACGCCATCGATGACGATGTCGGCCCGGCGCCAGGTGAACGGTTTGCCGGTGTCGCCGCGGAACACCTTCCCCGCGTCGCGAGATTCTCTCCGGAGAGCCTCCCAGTCTGCGGCAGGAAGCGAGATCGAGATCCCGATGACGCGGGTGTCGTCGAGGATCCGCCCGTCGGTCAACGGGGCCGGCTCCGCGCCGGCCGCCGCGACGCCCCACAGCACCCACGCCGCGCACCCGAAGAGGCGGGCCACGACCGGAAGCGCGGCGGCGGAGAAGGGAGTGGAGGGCATGGCTGATCCTCGGCGGGGAACGGGGCGTCTGCGGAAGAGGGCTTCAGTCAGGGACGATCGGCAGGAGTCGGACGGGGGTGTCATGGTAAACCGCACAGCCGCCGGCGTCGGTCTCCTCGCCACGGATCAGGGCGTTGGCACAGCGTCCGGCGCTCAGCCATCCCCCCTTCTCCATGAGGACGACGTCGGCCCGTTGTCGCCGGTCGAACTTCAGCCGGACGACGATCTCTGCGATCTCCGACTCGAGTCTCGCAACGGCTCCGTCGTCGAAGCCCGCTGCGGCAGAGGGATGGACCGTGGCCGAGGCCGGGCCCTCTTGCTGCGACGGGAGCCACTGCGATCCCTGAGCCCGTTCGGTGGCCAGCGCCATCAGCAGCAGCGGTCGCAGGAGGGTCCCGCGCGGGGGATCGAGCGTGACATCGTGGACGAGGTTCACCTTTCCGGTGGCTGTGGGGAAGACGCGGTCGGGATACATCAGGGTTGGGGCGAGAGGGTTTCTGACCGGGCCGCGGCGGAGATCGTCGAGCGACGCGCCGCGATCGGCCACCTTCCCCAGGACGCGCCGCTTCCAGTTGTCGGCGTCGGCGGAGAACGCGTCTCCGAGGCCGGTTCTCCGCGCCAGTTCACTGATGATGTCCAGATCGCTCTTCACTCCGGGCGGCGGCGCGACGACCGGGCGCGACTCGACGATCCAGTGGTGTCCGTAGGCCCCGAGGAGGTCATCCTCCTCGAGCAACGTCGTCGTGGGGAGGACGTAATGCGCCAGCCGCGCGGTGTCGGTGAGGAAGGAATCGACCACGACGGTGAGTTCCCGCCCTGCCAGCGCCTCGGCGACGGTGTGAGACTCCGGCAGCATCGCCACCGGATTAGCGGAGCTGATCCAGACGGCCCGGATCGGAGGGTCGCGGGCCTCGAGAATCGCGCGGCCGAGGCACGCCTCGGGGAGAAGGCGGGGAGCGACCTCCTCACGGCGGGCAAACGAGAGGTCGAAGGCCCCGCGGCGCTTCGTGTAATACGACACGCCGCCGCCAGGGACCCCGATGTTCCCCGAGATGGCCCCCAGCGCGTCGAGAACGCGCACCGCGGCCGAGCCATGCCGCCGCCGTTGCAACCCCCAGCCGATGTGGAGCGCCGCAGGGCGAACTGCATAGGCTTCAGCGAGGGACACAAGCGCCTTCAGTGGCACTCCGGCGAGATCGGCCCATGCCTCGACGCTGCGGGAGTGTGTCAGGGCTAAAAAAGAGTCGATGTGGTCGCAGTAATCCCCGGCGCCGGGATCGGCCGTGCCGGACTCGAACATCTGCCGTGCCACCCCCAGGGCCAGTGGGATGTCGCCCCCCGGCCGCGGCTGCACAAACAGATCGCACATCGCCGCGGTCTTGTGGAACACTGGATCGACGGAGACGAGCGTCGCCCCGCGGGCCCGCGCCTCGAGGAGGATCGGGATCAGGTGCACGCTCGAGACGTGGAGGTTTTTCCCCCACAGGATGATCGTCCGCGACCGGGTGGGATCGAAAAAATCGTGGCTGTCCTCGTCGCCGAAATCGGTCATCTGGGCAGCGTCACCGGCGCCGGTGCAGACATCCCCCGATTTGACGGCGACCGGCCCGAAGCGTTCGAAAAAGTAGTCGACGACGCCTTTGAGGATCCCCATCGATCCGCCGCAGCGGTAGGCGAGGATCGCTGCCGGCCCCGATTCCGCCCGGATCGCCAGGAGTCGGCCGGCGATGTCGTCGAGGGCTTCCTCCCAGGAAACCGGCACGAACGAGTCGCCGTCGCGGCGGAGCGGGGAGGTGAGCCGGTCGGGAGCGTACTGACGCTCGAGGAACCGGCTGGTGCGGTGGCAAAGAAAGCCGCGCGTCACCGGATGGGCTGGGTCGCCGGCGAGGCGCGTGATCCGCCCATCCTCGATCGTGGCCACGATCCCGCAGGCATCGGGGCAATCCCGGTTGCAGGCCGTGAGACGGCGTTCGTGGGCAGACGAATCCCCGTCAGCGACGTCGTTCATGCCTGCCTAAAATCTAACGGAGAGGGCGGGATTCGAACCCGCGGTCCAGCTTTTGACCGGACACGTCTTTAGCAAAGACGCGCATTCGACCGCTCTGCCACCTCTCCTCACCCAGCGGAGGAAACCCGCTCCGGAACAGGTGAGTCCGGATCATCTCCGCACCCACCTTGCCGTCGCTCTTGCCGTCGCTCTTGAAGCGAAGTCCACTGGAGGTGCCATTGTGGGTCGCGAACCGCCCTTGCGGAACCCCCCTTGTTGTGGGGGGGTGTGTAAGGAGGGAAGCGTCCATGTATGCATCGGAGCGTTGCCATCCATGGAGTTGCGGAAGGTCTCGTCGGCGATCGCCCTCGGAGGGGCGATCCTGTCTGCCGGCCTGCTCGGAGGGGAACGGGGCCATGCTGCCGACGCGGGCGCGGTGATCGATGCGGCCGATGCCGGCCGTCATGTGGCCGCCCTCGCCGACGATGCCTTCGAGGGGCGGGAAGGGGGAAGCCGTGGGGGACGGGCCGCCGGGACCTACATCGTCGAAGCGCTCCGCGCGGCGGGAATTGAGCCGGCGGGGGACGACGGGACCTACTTCCAGCGCTTCGGTGCGATGCGGAACATCCTCGCCATTGTGCCGGGCAGTGATCCGGCTTGCGAACGGGAGCTCGTCGTGGTGGGGGCTCACTACGACCATGTCGGTTACGGGACGGCCGCCGACAGCTACGGCCCGACGGGGCTCATCCACAACGGCGCCGACGACAACGCCTCGGGGGTGGCCGGGGTGCTGGAGATCGCCCAGGTGCTCGGGGGCATGCCGGTGAAGCCGCGCCGCCCGATCCTTTTGGCGTTCTGGGACGGCGAGGAGAAGGGGCTGCTTGGGTCGTGGCACTTCGTCCGTGTCCGTCCGCAGCCGCTCCGTGACTTGCGGCCGGTGTTCGTGGTCAACCTCGACATGATCGGCCGGCTGCGGGGGGATCGCGTCGAGGTCTATGGCGCCAGGACGATGACCGGCCTGCGGAGGATGCTCGTCGAGGCGAACCGAGAGACGGGGCTCGAGCTCGTCATCGACTGGGACATCGTCGATGATTCCGACCACTTCCCGTTCATCGAGTCGCGCGTGCCCACCGTCATGCTCCACACCGGGCTCCATGACGAGTACCACCGCCCCAGCGACGACGTGCAGCTGGTCGACACGGCAGGCGTCGAGAGGGTGGCGCGACTGGCCCTGGGAGTGGTGACCACTGTGGCTGACGCGCCGGGTGCGCTCCCCCCCTTCCGCGACGCCAGTCGGCGCGAGAAAAACGCCCATCGCGACGCGCTCGAGCGTGTCCTCCCGCTGCCGCCGGGATCGCCCCGCGGCCGATGGGGGATGAGCACCCGAGCCGATGCCGGCGACCCCCAGGCCCCAACGGTCGTCCGCGTCGTGCCTGACTCGCCTCTCGATCGGGCCGGCCTGCGCTGTGGAGACCGAATCCTCGCCATCGACGGCGAGCCGGTCGGAAATCAGGAAACGATGCTTCGGCGGATGGCGGCGGCGGGCGATGCCCTGGCGCTCGAGGTCGACCGCGCCGGGCGCCGGATCCTCCTCCAGGTCGTCGGCGGCGGGGCACCCTCGGCCGCAGCGGAGCCGGGCCCGGCCCGATGACGGGCCCTGTCCCGTCGGCGGAATCGGCCGGATCGCCGCGGGAAATCCCCCGAGAACGTCGGCAACCGAGGAACGGGGAGCCAACGAACGGGGACCCGTGGGCAAAAAAAGACCCTGGAGACGCGGTCGGCGTCGCCAGGGTCGTGTGATCGCTGCTGAGGCGAAGCGTCGGGCGTCACCCCGAGACGGTGGCATCACGGGGGGCGACCGTCATTCGTCGTCTTCTTCCTCTTCCTCTTCCTCTTCCTCGTCGTCATCCTCCCACTCTTCGTCGTCATCCTCCCAATCTTCGTCGTCGTCCTCCTCCTCCTCCTCCTCGTCTTCTTCCTCGTCGTCTTCCTCTTCCTCATCCTCCTCCTCGTCCTCGTCCTCGTCCTCGTCCTCGACCTCTTCCCAGTCGTCATCCTCGAGATCGTCCTCTTCCTCGTCGTCGTCGTCGTCTTCGTCATCGTCCTCGAGCTCGTCGTCTTCCTCGTCCTCGTCTTCGTCCTGCTTGGCGAGAAGTGGCGACGGAGTTCGACTGCCGGCAGTCTCGAAAAGCTCCTCGGCGGCGAGCAAATCGGGAAGTTCATCCCAGCAAAACACGTCGGAGTTCAACACGCTTCGGGATCCCCTGGGCCTCGCAACGCTGGTCACTGAAAAACCTCCCTCGAGTCTGTTCGCCGGCCCTGCGACGGACGGTGAACGGTCAGACGGTAACGATCCACGTTGAGTTGTCGGTGTTGGTGCCATGATTCCGTGACGGTCCGTGGGTGCGAATCCTCGACGGTTCCCGGCATCGAGCCTTCCGAAGGACAGCGTCCGTTCGGGGATGTCGCCGGTCAGCCGTCGGTGTATCGGCAGAATCCTCCGCACAATTCTGTACCCGATCGTGCGGAATGATCCAACCTTCGGAAAAAAAAACGTCAACCTGGCCGGGGCGGCACCTCCGCCGCCGCCCATGGGGAAGGCAAAGTGTGGCCGCAGGCTCGGCGGAGTGCAAGCGGTCCAACGGGGATGAACGTGATGCCAGTCCGCCCGGACGAGGGGGCTGTTCATGCGGCCGGACCCGCGGATTCCCCTCCGCCGTCCCCTCCTTCTACCAGCGCTGTCGGCATCCCGATCGGGCCGATGGCGGGGAGGTCCTCGATCCGGGAGAGGCCAAAGGCCCGAAGAAACCGCTTTGATGTCTGATAGACGTTCGGACGACCGATTTCCTCCGTCCTCCCGCCGACGGCGATCAGATCCCGTTCCAACAGCTGCCGGAGCATCTCCTCGCAACCGACCCCGCGGATCGATTCGATCTCGGCCCGGGTGACCGGCTGCCGGTAGGCGACGATTGCCAGCGTCTCGAGGGCGGCGGCGGAAAGACGGTTCTCCGCCGGGGTCGTCAGGAGCCGGCGTACCCAGGGCCCGAAAGGCGTCCGGGTCAGAAGTTGGAATCCCCCGGCGATCGGCTCGACCCGGATCGCGCTGCCGCTGGCATCCTGGAGCGCCGCCAATTCTCGCAGCAGGGCCCGGGCGCGGGTTCCGTCCGACAACCGGGCGAGCTTCGCCAGTCGGCGGGTGGAGAGGGGTTCCCGAGCGGTGAACAGTGCCGCCTCGAGGCGCGCCAGTTCGTCCGAGCGGGCGTAGGGCCCGGGTTCGGCCACGGCCCGGGCTGCGCGATCGAGCGGCAGGGGCGTCGGTAGACGCTGGCGCCGGATTGGGGTGAGGGAGGGGCGTGGCCCGCGACCCGCCGCGGCACGGTGCCGGAACAGGTCGGGAAGGCGGTTCGAAGAGCGACGGTGGAGCATCACGGCGCGATCTCCCGCCCCCCGTTCCTCAACGGCGCGGCATCGACGCGCCCGCTGCCATCTCCCCCTCGGCAGCGCCCCCGCTGCGCATCGACCAGGCGGTCACCTGGCCGACGAGATTGTCGAGGGCCGTCAGCGGGTCGGCGGCGGCCGCCTGGAAGACCCGATGGAGTTGTCCGGTCGGTTCGGCCGGAATCCGGCAACTGCAGCGGTGGAATCCGTCGCCCCCCTGGGCCGGAGTCCAGTCGATCTGCGTGGCCCCCAGGGCCCGGAGTCGCGCCTCGAGCAATTCCCGGCCGTTGGCCTCCCCGATCGGCAGCGACGATTCGGCGCCCACGAGGATGGCGGGAGGGGGAGCCGTCAGCGCGGAGGGGGCGGATTGCTCCCCCGGCCTCGAGGAAGGATCGATCGATGGCGTGGGCTCCGGGAGGCGGATGGGATCTGTCGGTGCCGTCCCGATCACAGCCGATCGGCGCTGCCTGATCGGATCGAGGCCCTCTCCCACCGCCGGCGCCGTGGGATCGGTGGGGACTCCGCTCAACGTGGGCTCCCCCGCGGCGGGCTCGGCGTTCGGAGGCTGGACCGACGCCGGCTTTGGCGAGAGCGCCCCGACGATCGGGCTCCAGAGCTTCTCTCTCACAGCCGCGCGGGTCGCGGCGGGAATCTTGTGAGAGACCATGGCCAGGAGTGGGACCACGATCAGACAAGCGATGAGCAGGGCGGAGCGCAGCTTCATGGCGGAATCGGCGTCCGAACGACGGCGGCCACGGTCGGAATGACCGGTCAGGAGGCCGGTCTCCAGACCCGTCGAGGGGTAACGGGGTTCGAGAAGGTAGCCGTCCGGGCCAATCGGGACAATCCTGAATGGAACGGCCGCCGTGGACTCTACCGGGCACGCCGCGGAGGGCACAAACCGACCAGGATCGGCGCGGCCGCCGGAGGGGGGAAACCAGGCGCCCCGCGACTACGGCCGAGCCCCGGGGGCACGATGATCGATCGCCATGATCCCGGGCTTGAGCTCGATCGGGGTCTTTTGCCGACACTGGAGGAGGAGAGCCTGGAGTACCTTCTGGAAGGCGATTTGTGCCATCTGATTCCGGAAGGCCTCCGGTTCGACCGTGCCGGGATCGACGTCGGTGATCTTGACGAGATGGACCCCGTAGGGTGTCACGAACGGCTTCGAGACCTCCCCCTTGGTGAGTTTGAACACCTGGGAGGAAAACTCCTCGGCGAGCAGTCCGTGCCGCGGAAGGAAGCCGAGGTCCCCACCCCCCTGCCGACTAGGACCGGCCGAATACCGCTCGGCAGCTGCGGCGAAGGTCATCTCCTCGGCGAGGATCCCGGCGCGGATCTTCTCAGCGCGGGCGAGCATCGCGGCGACGGCCTCGGGGCCGGCGCTGGAGTCGGGCCGCAGGATGATGTGGCTGGCGCGCATCCGGGTGCCGTCGAAGTCGTACCGGTGCACGGCGATCACCTGCCGCATGTGATCCTCGGTGATCATCGGCATGATGAGCTTCGGCACGGCGATCTCGAACCACATCTGCGCGCGGAGTTTGTCGAGATCCAGCCCGGCGGTGGCCAGGAACGCGTCGAGGCTCGATTGCCGGGTGGCGAGCTCCGCGGAGAGTTGGGCGACCCGGTCATTGATCTCTTCGTCAGTCACCTCGACCCGGCGGCGTTCGATCTCTCCCCGGAGAAGTGTTTGTTCGACGAGCTCGCTCACCGCCTGGCCGACGAGGCGCTCCTGCTGATCGGCGGGGACAGGGCGCCCGCCGCTCCTTCGTCGCACGGCCGCTTCGAGATCGGCGCGGGTCAGCCGGACGTTCCCCACCGTGGCGATGACCTCGAAGGCAGCCTCCGAATCGCCCTCCGGCTCCTGCTCTACTGCGGCTTGTTGGTCGCTGTCCTGGCTCGACGCCTGCCGGCCGGTCAGCGAGATTAGCAGGGACAGGAGCACGAGGACGATCAGCGCCGGCTGCGTTCGACGGGGATTCTGCTCGGGCAGGGTGTTCATCGACCCCTCATGATGGAACCGTATCGTGTCTGGGCATCTCGCGGCTGGATCCGCCCGGGCCTGGAGAACCATCGTAAGCGAAGGAGCCCCACGTCAGAAGCACCGGCCCGGTTGCCGCCCGGCCGGCGCTCAACTGGCCGCCGGCCGGCTTGGGCGGCACAATCGATAGGAGGTGCGGTGCCGGGGGGTGGAGGCGCAGCGACGAGGACGGTCGGGAGGAGGATTCACGGCATGGCCAGGATCGCGATCAGTTTGTGCGGAGAGGGGCGCGGGCACGCGACGCGGATCTGCACGCTCATCGAGCACCTCGCCGACGAGCACGAGATCCTCGTCTACACCTCCGCCGACGCCCTGGCGTTTCTGAAGCTCCGCCACCCTTCCCGGGGCGGGAACGTCGAGGTGCGGGAGATCCCGGGCCTGGTGTTCCAGTACACGAGCGGCCGCCTCGACGTCGTCCGATCGATCGCGGCCGGCCTCGACTACCAAGCCCGCGTCCTTGGGCCGCTCACGGATCGGTTCATGGGGGAGCTCGATGCCTTCGGCGCCGATCTGGGGATCGCCGATTTCGAGCCCGGTCTGCCGCGCGCCTGTGCCCGGCAGGGCATCCCCCTGTTGAGTGTCGATCACCAGCATTTTCTCCTCGCCTACGATCTCGGTGTCCTTCCCTGGTCGCTCCAGTGGCATGCCTGGCTGATGGGGCATGCCGTCTGGGTCTGCACGGTCGGTGCCTCCGACACCATCGTGTCGGCGTTCTTCCGTCCGCCGCTGCGGCGGGGATGGGAGGATGTCATCCAGGTCGGCCCGCTTCTGCGGCGCGATCTGCTCGGCGCCGTGCCGGACGATCGGGGGTACCTTGTCAGCTACCTGCGACGGCACACGCCGTTCGCCACCCTGGCGAGCCTCGCCGATTGCGGTCTGCCGGTGAGGGTCTACGGGCTCGGGGAGCGGGAGCCGTTCGGAACCCTGTCGTTCCACGCGATCGATGGCCGACGGTTCGTCGACGACCTCATCGGCTGCCGAGCGCTGGTTGCCGCCGCCGGAAACCAGCTGATCGGCGAGGCGCTGCAACTCGGCAAGCCGATGCTCGTGCTCCCCGAGCGCGCCCACGCCGAGCAACTCATGAATGCCCACTTCCTCACCGCGATGGCGTGCGGCGACTTCTGTCTCCTCGAGGAGACGACCGCGGACCGGATCAGGGCGTTCGTCGCCGGACTCGATCGTTTCCGCCCGGCGCTGGACGGTGTCGTCGGGCGGATGGACGGCACCCACGACGTCCTCGACGTCATCCGCCATCGGCTCTCCCTGTCGGACGCGCCGAGGAGGGATCCCGTGCCGGCAGCCCCGATCGGCGGTGTCAGGGCGCGAGATGGCGCAGAATTGCCGGAAGGATGGCCCGCATCGCCCGGGCGCGATGGCTGATCACCCCCTTCACCTCCGGGGCGATTTCGCCGAAGCTGCGGTGGTATTCCTCGACAACGAACAGCGGGTCGTACCCAAATCCCCCCGCGCCACCGGCCGTGGTGGCGATCCGCCCGTGGCAGGTCCCATGGGAGACGGCGACGACGGCGCCGAGCGGATCGGCGAGGGCGGCGTGGCAGGCGTAGTGTGCGCCCCGCGCGGCGGCCGGCACGTCGCCGAGCCGTTCGAGGAGGAGGCGGTTGTTGGCCGCGTCATCCCCGCCGCCGGAAAACCGGGCAGAATGGATGCCCGGCGCCCCGCCGAGGGCGTCGACGCACAAGCCGCTATCCTCGGCGAGCACCCAAGCTTTCAGGGCCAGGGCCTGTTGGCTCGCCTTGAGGGCGGCATTCTCCGCGAATGTCTTCCCCGTCTCCTCGACCGTCACCCCCCCGGGGCACTCCCGCAGCGAGACGACCCGGATGCCGCGGGGCTCGAGGAGCGCGACGAGCTCCCGCACCTTGCCGGTGTTGGTCGTCCCGAGGATCAGTGCCTGGCACATGAACCGTTCCCCGGGGATCAGTGCCAGCCTTCCGGGGCACGGGGAACATGGATCGGTGCGGGCTGAACGTCGAGCATGATCCCGTCGACGGTCCGCGGGAGGACGACGCCCGTGGCCAGCCGGGTGGGATCGGGACCGAGCTCGCGGACGATCCGGGCGATTTCCGGATGCATGGCGGTGCCCTGCGGGCCGGGAACCGTCTTCGAGTCGAGGCTCCCGATGCAGACGATGCTCGATTCCCGGTCGTGGTACTCCCAGGCCTCCCAGCCCGCCTTGCGTAGCGAAGCGGTTAGGCGATGGGCCTTCTCGGCCGCCTCGACCAGCCGCCCCTCCAGTTCGACGTCGTCCTCGCCGGCCGCGATCGCCTTCTGGTCGAAGGTTCCCGATCCGGTAAACGTCGCCACGCGCACCGAATAGAGGCCGGGGCAGTCGAGGAGCGAATGGGTGACATCGGCATTCATGTCGAGCACGAACCGGTCGACCTGTTGCCGGGAAAAATAATCTTCAGGGAGGAGCGGGTTGGGGATCACGAAGGCCAAGTGCATCGGCCCCTTCCCCGCGGTCCGTTCGAGGCCGATCATTTTGCGAAAGTCGGAGAACGACTGGCTCTTGCCGCTGTTGCCGGTGAGTGCCTCGGGACGCAGCGACTTCACCTTCGCGAGCATCTTCTGGCCACGGGGATCGTCGAACGACGCGAAGTCGCCGACGAGGACGGCGACCTCCACGACCTGCTCCGCGTTGGCGTAGCGCATCTTCTTCGGCGTGCCATCGGGGTTGAGGCCGAGGCCGGGCTGGCTGCCGGTGTAGTCGAACGACTTCTCGTGCGTGAAGGCCTTGATCTTGTGCGTGCGCCGCAGTTCCTGGGCGAGCCGACGGGCATCCTCCCGCGCTCCCTCGCCGCGGAATGTCGTGGCCAGAACGAGCCACGGCCCATCCCGCTCGGCAAGCGGGTACATCGCCTTGGAGTCGACTTCCCCCGAGCTGAACCAGGAGGTCGGCAGCCAGCCGCTCTGACCATGGGCTTCGGGGGCGACCGTGGCGCCGAGGCAGACGACGACCAACAGCCAGACGCAGGCGTTCGGGAAGGTGACCGGTTTCACGCGAACGGTTCCTTGACGGAGTCGATGGGGCCCTGGAAAAGGTGGGCGGCGAGGAAAGTAGCAGCGACGCCGCCCCCGCACCAGACCGGTTGTCATCGCGGACGGGGGCGGGGAGAATAACTTTCACACCGGCCGAACGCCTGTTCCACAAAGTGCTCGGTCGGAGGATCCTCAAGCGTGCCCCCCCGTGACGACCGCCTGCCCCGGGGCGAAGCCGTAGCCTTGGCGGAAAGCCGACGGGCCCAACGCCGCTGGTGGGTCGCCGGCCTGTTCGCCCTGGCGTGGGGGGCTGTGATGATCGTGCCGCCACTGATCCTCGTGGCGAACCGGGATGCCTGGCTGGCAACCCTGGAGGCCCCGGGGGCCCAGGAGGACTGGGAGGACTTTCGCCGCGCCATGCGCGCCGAGTCTGGGGCGGAGGGACCGGTGGGACCTGTCCTGAGGAAGGTGCCCAAGAGTGTCGAGCCACCGATCCGGGTGTGGCTGCGCGACTATCTTCCCCTGGCGATCATTGCCTGGGGCGTGTTGGGGGGAACCCTCGGCGGCTTTCTCGGGATCATGATCGTCGGCGCGAGTGGGGGACCTGATCCAACTGGCCGGCCGGCGGCGCCGCGGCATGAGCGATGATCGGGACCTTGTCTGCAGGGGCTCCGCTTATCTGCAGGGGCTCCGCTTATCTGCAGGGGCTCCGCTTATCTGCAGGGGCTCCGCTTGTCTG